>NZ_KI914634.1:0-2118 GCF_000520495.1 Arthrobacter sp. H14 | reverse complement strand
CCGGCCGGTGCCGCCGGATCGGGTGCCGCTGCGCCTTCCGCTTCGGGGGCCGGGGCCTCTGCCGGTGCTGCCTCGGTGGCTGGCGGCGCCGCGGCGGTGGGCGTGATGGCGTTGAAGAAGGGGGCCGATGCGGCGGAGTCCGGCGCGCATATGTCGGCGGATGCGATGGACGCCAATGCCTCCGATATGCCCGATGCCCGACCCGGCGATGATGATTAGGAGGCTCAAGTGATGGGTCGCTTTATTGGTGGTGAGGCCGGGCACCGGAGCTTCTTCGGCGGAAACCGTGGCGGTCCCCGCACGGTGGGTTTACTGGTGATGGCCGGTATCGGTGTGTTCGTCATGATGTTCAACGGCGTGCCCGGTCTGATCACCGGTGTCGCCGGTTGCCTGCTGGTGTATCTGGTGACGATGGGCACGCACCGGGGCTCGGTGCTGCAGAGGTGGGTCAAGCGCCGCCGGTGGAACCACCGCAAAAGTTCCGGCACGGACGTGTTCGTGCCCTATACCGGCCTGGCGATGGATGAGGCGAAGAACCGGGCCGGGGCCGCAGGTACGAAGAACGCGCGGAACCGGATCCTCAATGCGGTCCGTTCCCGCCCGGACGGCGCCGACGGCATGGGTTGGCTGCGCTCAACCCGCCGCACCGCCGGCATTGGCTGGCACCTGCCGGTGGGGGAAGACCCTTACCTGTCGGTGGCGTTCTCCGTCGATGGACAGTTACGGGGTTTGGCCTCGGCCAGAGAGCAGGACGAAGCCCTGACGGGTTTTGACCGGCTGCTGGCCGGATTCGCCCCGGACTCGATGCTGGTCTCGGGTATCGAGACCATGACACGGATCCTGCCACCGGATCTGGCCCTGAATGAATGGTGGGCGCAGCAACACATGGACCCCGCTGCCCCGGCAGCTGCGGTCGCCTCCTATGAGCAGGTGCTGGCCCGCACCGGTGAGGGCGCGTTCGTTCAGCGCCATTATGTAGTGGTCCGGTGGAATCTCGCTGCCGCGTTTAAGGCCGAAGCCGCCCGGTACGGGCACGGCAGGTCCGGGTGGCGTGCGCTGATGGATCAAGAGATCGCCACGGTCACCCGGGAACTGTCCCGGGCACATTACCGGCACCCGGCGGCGTTGACGGCCCGGCAAACGGTGGCAGTGATCCTGCACCAGCAGAATCCATCCCGGCCTATCCAGTCTGTCCGCGATGTCGATGTCACCGGTTTCGGCATCGCCTCCAGGGACGAGTGGGCCGCACACGTGGTCGAGTCGGTCGACCCGGCCACGGGCGAGGCGGTGGCGTGGTGGCACCGCACGGCGGCGATCACCGCCGAGCAGATGCAGACCGGTGAACGCTCCCAATTCTGGCTGTTGTCGCTGCTCATCGGCGCCGGTGCCGGGATCCGCACGGTCTCGTTCAAGAACGAGCTGATCCCGGCCGCCGAAGCGGCCGTGCAGGCGGGACGTGACCTGGTCAAAGACATCTCCGATCAGGAGGCTAAAGCAGACGAAGGCAAGCTGGCCGATCAACACACCACGGCCGGCCGGCGGGCGGCTCAGATCCGCCGTGCCGATCTGGCGCCCGGTACGGGCATCCATGGTGCGAACTGGGTTGGTTACGTCACCGTGACCGCCAGGAGCAGAGAAGAGCTGCACCGCGCCAGCCGGCGGTTGGCCGAGACGTGCGCGAATCAGGCCGGTATCGGCCGGCTCGAGTGGATGGACACGTTCCAGGCGGCCGCCTCGGGTACGACGTGGCCGATCTTCCGCGGGTTGGCCCCGGCGAAGAAATCCATCGGGTCCAAGGCCATGGACCGCCTGGCCGGCCGTGCCGGAAACGAAGAGAAAGTGAGCGCCTCACGATGACCACGATTGACGACGCAACACAGCAGAGCAGCCGCCACCGTCGGCGGTCTAAAACCAGCATCACCAAACCGGCCACGCAACCGGCCGGGCAGCCTGATACCGGGTCCGGTAGTGCTGGTGATGAGGCGGGGGAGTGGGCGCCCTTTGAGGATGCCGGAGCGAACCTGCGGGGCAATGATTGGGCCGCCAAACGCGGATTTTATGCGCCGTTGCTACCGGGCGGACCGTCGACGACCCGGCAGGCAGGGATCCTGAACACTG
>NZ_AZRX01000499.1 GCF_000520495.1 Arthrobacter sp. H14 | reverse complement strand
AGCTGGAAACACTCGCACTCGCGAAGAAAGCCGCGCCAATCAAACCCGTCAACCGGGCCTGGAACGCCTAACCCTCCCGGAGGTTTTCCTATGAGGCAACGAAACCCGCTATCCGGAGGTTCTCAAATGAGGCAACGTATTATTCTTCCCGGAGGTATTGCAATGAGGCAACAGGGGGTCGGTGAAACGGCCTCCTTCGCGTCCGGATTTACTGCCCACCATGCCGAACACGCTGCGCGCCACGTGTCCAGGTCATCAAGAGAACCCGTCACCTGCACTTTCGACCCCTGTACATAAGCGCTTGAGCCGCCGCAGTTGTGCTTCCCGCCGGAGACTTCTATTTCCGGATACGGCTCGAACAGACCCCGCAGGTCAGCCAGTATGTACCGTGGCCGTTCTGCGGCACATGCCGCAAGAATCGTCTCAAGCGTATCCACACCGGTGAGGACTACGGCGGTATCGATGCCGGAGTTGTTGCCGCCCAGAATATCGGTGTCCAACCGGTCGCCGACAATGAGCGCATGCTTAGCCTGGAGCCGCTCCACCGCAGCGCTGAAAAGCGGTGCCCGGGGCTTGCCCGCCACATCGGGTACCTGACCGGTGGCGGCCTGGACGGCAGCGACCAACGACCCGTTTCCCGGGGCAATTCCGCGCTCATTAGGAACAGTCATGTCGGTGTTGGTCGCCACCCATAAGGCGCCGCCGGCCACCGCGAAAGAGGCCTCGGCCAGCGCTGTCCATCCGATACCGGGATCAAACCCTTGCACGACGGCGTCGGGTTGCTCCTCGGCGGACCATACGACGGACATCCCAACCAGCTCGACCTCGGCTGCAAGCGCCTTGCTGCCGGCGACCAGTACTGTACTGCCCGGCTTCAGCTTTTCAGCAAGCAGCCGGGCGCCGGCCTGCGCGGAGGTGATGACCTGTTCCTCGGTTGCCGGAGCACCCAACGAACTCAGGTGCTCAGCGACCGTCGCCGGTGAACGCGAAGCGTTGTTGGTGATATAGCCGAGTTCGACGTCGAAGTCCGCCAGCCGTTTGAGCGACTCAACCGCCCCACCAATGGCGGCCGGACCGGCATAGACCACGCCGTCAAGATCCGCCAGCAATGCGTCGTAATTGCTGATCAGCGCCCGCCCCGTCATCGTTGTGCGGAATCTCCGGTAGGCCTGCCTGCTGGACGTGTATCCACCGGTTCCTCATCGTCGTCGCCACTTAAGTCGATAATGTCCGGGTCTTCAAAATCACCCACGCCCAGCGCGTCTTCGGCGACGAATGCCTGCCGGCGCCACTTCTCCGCGTCATCCGGTTTCCGGACGGCATCCAAGGCGTCAGCGTATGCCCGGAACAGCCGCGGGCTGAACGAGAACGCACGATTGCGGTCCAATTGAGGAATTTCCAGTGCCGTCACGGCGGCGTCGTACTGTTCCAGGTCGGCCCGTGCGCCCGAGGCGACTATGGCGAGCTCCACCTTCCCCGCGGTGTTCAGCTCGTTGGCTTCCTCCGAGCGCGCCATCTCCAGAGCCCGGTCGGGGCGGCCCAGACCGCGTTCGCAGTCAGCCATAACGGGCAGATGCTCGTTGGACCCGGTAATACGGCGGAACGTGCGGAACTCCCTGAGTGCGTCGCCGTACCGCCCTGCCGCATAAGCCGTCAGCCCGACAGCCTCGCGGACCAGCGCCATTCGCCCACCCCGCCTGCTGGCGGCGAGGGCATGTTCGAAGGCAAGCTCCGGATCTTCGTCGATGAGCCGGCCGGCCATCACCAGGTGTTTCGACACCCATTCAGCATTCTGCTCTTCCAGATTGCGCAGTTGCGCCCTGGTAACCCGGTCCAGCTCTTGGCCTGTGACGTCGGGGTCGATGTCCGGGGAGCGCGGCCGGTCATCCCGGTTCGAGCTCCGCAGGTCCCGGGCATTATGCGTCGACGCCGGTCGTTCCGCGCGCTCCGTTCGTCCGTCCCTGCCGGGCTGTCCGGTCCGCCCGCTGCGGGCGCCGTCAGGCTTTCCCCGGCCGGAACCGCCGGGCCGCCCGCTGCCTCCAGTCGGGCCATTGGCTCCGCGGCCACCCCGTCCGTCCGAGCCTCGTCGGTTGTTTTCCGCCATGCCAGTCTCCTCTCTTTGTGAGCTGACTACCTGACACAGTCTCAGCTGCTCGACCCTATGGAGGTTTAAGTTTGTGGGACGCAGAAGTGCGCCTCACCTAGTTTAGCGGCCTAGGCAGGGCCGCCCATAAACCGGACATAGCGATCCAGAATGCCGGGCCATCCAGCCAGGTATTTGGTCCTTGCAGCGGTGGCCTCCGGCAGGTTTCCCCATCCGGTGTGCGTGAGCGTCAGCTCAGTTCCGGATGACGCCGGTGCATCCGCCTCCGGCGCCGCCGGCTCCGTACTGCGCGAAGGCTTGAACGTGAGTTGCACCTCAGTGGCCTGCAGCGGGTTTGCTCCCGGATGCCAGCTAAAAGACAGGTACGACGGCGGGTCGGAAGACAGGACGGTGCCCCAACTGATCATCTGGTCACCTGCTGACGTCTCCACCAGTTCGCCGCCTTCGAAGTCGATAAACGCGTCCTCGCCAGAGACGCTGTATTCGGCCATCGGCCACCAAAGGTGGATATGCTCAGTCCAGCCGAGGAAGGCCTGCTCAGGCTCGGCAGCTACGGTCCGGGCAATCTCGATCGGCGGCAGCGGGCCGCTCTCTTCCCTCGGTTCTTCGGGCGCGTGCGAAAAGATATCGCTCATCCGTCGAGTCTAACCGCCGGCCCACATAGAGTGTCGATATGGACAGGAGTGTCGATATGGACAGCACCTACCTCGCGGAAACATTCTCCACAACGTATCCCATCCTCAACGCCCCGATGGCTGGAGCTGCCGGCGGACGGCTCGCCGCAGCGGTCTCCTCGGCCGGCGGCTTGGGCATGGTTGGCTTCGGCGGTGATGCCTCCCCGGAATGGATCGACCGTGAACTGGCCATCGCCGGAGAATCCGGACGGCCCTGGGGCGTCGGCCTTATGGCGTGGACGCTGAAGGACGATCTTGCTCCCCTGCACCGCGCCTTGCATCACGGTCCGGCGCTGGTTTCCATCAGTTTCGGTGATCCACGCCCCGCCCTCGACATGGTGAAGGAGGCAGGAGCGGTCAGTGCCATGCAGGTTGGCAGTCAGACTGAACTTAACCAGGCGCTTGAGTACGACGCCGACATCATCGTGGTGCGCGGAGCTGAAGGTGGAGGGCATGGCAGAAACGACGTCGGCACGCTGCCGCTCCTGCAGCTTGCAGTGCAGAACACTTCAAAGCCAGTACTCGCGGCGGGCGGCATTGCCACAGCTAATGGAGTTGCTGCGGTACTGGCGGCCGGCGCCGCCGGCGCATGGATCGGCACAAGGTTTACGACTGTTCAGGAGTCTTCGATGCCCGGAACAGCCAAAGCTGCCATCGAGCGGGCAACAATGGATAACACCGTCTATACCCGGTCCTTCGACATCGCGCAGAAGCTGGACTGGCCGCCTCAATATGGAGGGCGTGCCGTCTCCAATTCGTTCACCGATGAGTGGGCGGACCGCCCCGACGAGTTGCAGAAGAGCTTGTCCTCCAGCGGGATAACGGAACGAATGCGCCAGGCACGTAAGTCAGGCGATACAGAGATGGCTCCGGTCTATGCCGGACAGGCTGCAGGCTTGACCCGGAATGGCGAAACCGCGGCCGACGTCGTGACCGACTTGGCGGGATACCGCCGGCTCCTTGCCGAGGCCGCAGCCGCCT
>NZ_AZRX01000498.1 GCF_000520495.1 Arthrobacter sp. H14 | reverse complement strand
CGAATTGGTGAGCCTAGGGATTTCGGACAGTGGGACCTCTTAAACTGAGGTGTTACTGAAAGCGAGATCAAGAGTATGTCTGCAGCACGTCGCCGGTTCAGCCAGGATTTTAAGGATGAGCTGTGCCGGGAAGTTATCGACACATCCAAGCCAATAGCGGACGTCGCCAAGTCCTACGGCGTCGGAGCAGAGAGCCTGCGCCGGTGGCTGATCAAACACCGGGAAACCAACGGCGGTACCGAATCCGATCTGAGCCTGTCGGAGCGGGCCCGGTTGAAGGAGCTGGAGCGGGAAAACCAGGAGCTGAGGGCTGAAACGGTGTTCCTAAAAAAGCCAGCGCTTACTTCGCGAGGGAGCAGCGGTAGTGAGCAAATACGAATACATCGACTCCCGGAAAAACGACCCAGCCGGGACGAGTCCGGTCTGGAAAATGTGCCTGTGGCTGTCCGTATCGACGTCCGGTTTCTATAACTGGCTCTCCCGGCCGCAGTCCGCCACCGCCGCCCGCAGAGAAGCCCTCGCAGTGCGTGTGCGAAACTTCTTCGACGACTCCGACAGCACCTACGGATACCGTCGGATCCACGCCGACCTGAACGCACCAGGACTTCACCGCGCAGGCGCCGGGAACCAAGTTCGTCGGCGACATCACTTACATCCATACCTGGGAAGGGTTCGTCTATCTGGCCACGGTCATTGACTGCTATTCGAAGAAAGTCGTTGGCTTCTCCATCGCCGATCACATGCGCACCGAACTGGTCGCCACCGCGTTGAAAAACGCCGCCGCGACCACGCACATCGGCCCGGATGCGATCTGGCACTCAGACCGCGGGAGTCAATACACCTCCGCCGGTTTCCGGGCCCTGATTGCTGATTTGGGCATGCGCTCATCGATGGGCAGGACCGGCGTCTGTTGGGATAGCAGCATGGCCGAAAGTTTCTTCTCAGCCCTGAAAAACGAGCGAGTCCACCGCACCGTATATGCCACAAAAATCCGCGCCAAACGGGACGTCATGAGCTATATCGAAGGCTTCTACAACAGCCGCCGCCGGCACTCCGGACTTGATTACCGCCGACCAGACGAAGTCCACTACAGTTACCAACAGCCACCCATGGCAGCGTAAGAAAAACCATCAAATCCGCTGTCCGAAATCACCGCAGCAGCCCAAATTTCGAATCCGAAAATTGCGGTGGCACCGGAACCAAGACTTAGAGCACTCTTATCTGTGAAGTGGTGGTCATAGTAGCTGTCCGCTGTTATGCCTTCGTGGGGCGTGACCGTCAACTGGTAGGTTTTCGTGAATACCTTCCCCGTCAGCTTGTGAGTGGCCGTTGCGGTGATGGTCGCGACACCCTCGGTGAAGCCACCATCGACAGGCTTGATGTGTCCGTACCAGTCGTCTGACCCATTACCGGTGTACTTGGTCACTGTGTATGTGCCAGCCCCGCCAACGCTCTCGCCTCCGGTAAATGTCACGTCGTAGTCGGTATGAGCGGCACCTGAAATCTCAAACCCAAAGATTGCGGTGGTCTGTGAAGTCAGCGCTTGAGCGCTCTTATCTGTGAAGTCAGACTTACGGTAGCTGTCCGCTGTCATACCTTCGTGGGGGACAACGGTAAGTTTTCATGTCTTGTAGGAGACTTCATTAGTGGTCAGGTTTGTCACCTTAGCGGTGATATTCGCCGTGCCTTCGGTGAATCCACCCTCCTTCGCAGTGACCGTCGTGTACCACGTTCCACCATTGCTGGTGCTGAAGAGCGTAGTGGTGGTATTGACTCCGATGTCGTCTCCGGACGCGGAGAACACAACCTCGTGGTTGTCCTGCGAGGTTACCCGCGTGCCGGAATCCTTTATATCGAATCCGAACCATGCGCCCTTGTTGGTGGCGGCGTCCATAACGGTGTCGTCATCCCACCATTGGTCGTAGTAGGCGTCCATGTAGATTGTGGCGCTGGCCGCGTTGTAGTCCGCAGGAGGCGCATCTGAAGGTGCCGTCTCGGGCTGTTGCAGCTCGGGGTCGAGGGTGCCGGCCAGCCCGGGCATGAACCAGGATTGTGTGCTGGCGCCATTGCAGGCTGCCAGGCCGAGCTGCACGTTGGCGAGTACGCCTCAGGGCACGTCGATGCACAGGCCGGTGGGGGCATGGACGATCTGGACCAGTCCGCCGGTCTCGTTGTCTCCCTGGAAAATTTCCGCGGTGAACCGTTCACCGGGGGAGGCGAGGCAGTCGCCCAGGACCAGGTCGTTGCCGGATGTGGCCAGGCACTTGTGGTCGAGGGAGGACTGGCGCAGTTCGCCGTCACCGTTCCACTGCCAGCGCTGCGCGTCCTCGTTGGCGCACTTGGCGAGGTCGACGGGGTTGCCGGCTGCATTCGCGTTGCCGCGGTTTTCGATGCACCAGTTGCCGTTGTAGTTGGCTGTGAGCCCGCCGGTCACCCAGGTCATCTGCGGATATTCCACGGAGCTGCGCCAGTGATACAAGGTACCGCCGGATCCATCACCGCCGGGGCCGTAGGTGGCGTCGAACGGCCGGAACTGAAAATCGACCAGGGTGGTGCCGGGCGTGCAGGCGATGAGGGTCATGTCGGCGAAGATATTTGAGTTCAGGTCGAAGTAGCCGTCAATTTTCTCGACGGTGGAGGTTCCGCGGGCCGGGTCCTAGCAGGTGGCCCGTCCGGAGTACCGGACGGTCTCCGGCTCAGCTGAGGTGTTTTCGAATCCCACGGTGGCGGTACGTTCGACCACGGTGACAGTACCGGTGTTGATACTCGGATTGGGCGCCACGCCGGATTCCGTTGTGCCGTCATTGAGTTTCGCTGCCACCCCGGGGTCATCCGCGGTTCCGCCTCCGTCGCCGACGGGCTGGTGGACATCCTCGTCATAGCCGCCGGTGTCATCGACGAGATCCTGGACTTTTGTCCCGTCCACGCATGGGGTCGGCAGCCGGTCACCCGTGGACGCCGTGGATGGTGTCATTTCACGCGGCTGATTCAGCTTGTCGGTGGAGTAGAACACTTTTCCGGACTTTGATTTGGACACCCCCAGATAGCAGGTGCCGGCGTCGTTGGCGTCGACGGACAGGGTCTGAAGGCCGGCGGGAAGATAACTGGCCCCCGTCAGGCCATCCATATCCTCGAATCCGCCATCCTTGGAATTAGCCACGCCCTCGGCAGTGCGCACCGACACCAGATCCTGTTTAGCGGCCTTATCCTGCGCCCACGGGATGACCCCGAACACGGCGACCAGCACCCCGGCAGCAGCTGCCGTCTGCGAGAGAGGTACGGGCTTTTGGGATCCGACCAAGGGCTGAACAGGCACGCTGATGGATGCCGGCGAGGATCTGGTACGTGGTTTCCGCAGCTCACCTGCCGTGGAACGGGTCGTCTTTGGGATGACCTTGAGTTTTTCGGTGACGGTGGCAGCCTCACGGGCCCTCAACTACGTGCGTGAGCGCAGACGGTTCATGCCGCGGGTTCGCAGTTTCGGTCGGACATTGGCAATGATCCCGTCCGACAACAGGCTGCGGATCCACCACTTCGTGCCCGGCACCGCAATCGCTTTCACCGCCGGCTGCGTCGCACTTGTGCTGCATCCATCGCGGGCGAATCAATGGTGGAGCGTCCCGTTCGGTGCCGGAGTGGCCATGACCGTAGACGAGCTACCCATTATGACGGGCCGCAACAACCCATATTGGGGCGAGGAACGCTACGCCCTGATGCTCTACGTCACCGGAACCGTCGCTGTGTCCGGTCTCCTGGCCGTCTTTCTTCGACGTGGCCGCCATATCCGGCGCGGCGGC
>NZ_AZRX01000497.1 GCF_000520495.1 Arthrobacter sp. H14 | reverse complement strand
TAGATCTAGCCAATGAACTTCAATGGCCAGCGGCAAGAGTGCGCGAAATAATTGGAGCTCAAGACAGCCGGCCGAGTCTCCGAGTCGTTCGCTAGGTCGGAACAGTCACGCTCATCATGTGCCACTGGCCGGAGTTTATATCGACCGTCACGACAGCTGGGCAACGCGACTCTGACACGTTCAGCAAGAGCTAACCCCGATAACAGCGCATATGTGGACTGGATCTTGGCGCCGCCGTGTCGGTCGGTGGTTCGACATGTCGCTTTCCGGGAGCTTCATCCTAATTTCGTTCGTTGGTAGTGTGGTCCAAAAAGCTCTGGGGGTAAATTGTGGCACGTCGACGAGGATTTCTTGCTGAGATTCAGCATCAGAACAGGCTTGCTGAGCAACGTCAGCGTGCTGCGGTACGGGGACAGGCGACGGCTGTCCGCCGGTA
The DNA here is from genome assembly GCF_000520495.1 of Arthrobacter sp. H14. Lineage (GTDB taxonomy): Bacteria > Actinomycetota > Actinomycetes > Actinomycetales > Micrococcaceae > Arthrobacter_C. The sequence goes on along the minus strand of NZ_AZRX01000497.1, from coordinate 3,370 downwards.
TGAGCAGGCGCAGAGAGCTGAACAACGCGCGCTCCATGCGGCACAGCGCGCTTCGGAGGCCGAGCGCAAGCAATTCGAGAAGGAAGCGGCCGCGGCGCACGTTGCTTCCATGCAAGCGGAGGTCGAACAGCTGAATGCCGAGCTTGCCGCCACGTATGACAGTGTTGACACCCTTCTCGACGCTACGTTGCGCGTTGATGATTACGTAGAGTTGGAGGATTTGCGCCGAACTGTCGAGCACCCTCCCTTTGATCGTCAGGACTAGCGTAACCCAACTCCCCCACCGGCGCTGCCTCCTGAGCCCGAACGGCCGGTGTTTCAACCACCACGCGCGCCGAGTGGGCTCTTCGGGCGAAAGAAAAAACTGACGGAGGCCCAAGCCCAGGCGGAGGAGGCGTTCAACCAAGCACACGCTCAGTGGGAGCACGAGATGCAAAGGCTTCCCGAGAGGCGCCGCAGGTTGGAAGAACAATACGCTGCACAAGAACAGCTACGCCAGCAAGCGCTAGAACAAGCAGTGACACGCTACAAAGATGCATGCGCTCAACGCGACCAGGAGATCGCCGAGCACAACGCTTCGGTGGACCAGCTGATCGCAAATCTCAGTTACGGAGTGGTCGATGCCGTACAGGAATACATCGGCATCGTTCTGGCGAACTCCGTCTACCCTGAGGACTTCGACGTCGATCACCAGGCTGAGTTCGACCCCGACACCGCTGAACTATCGATACGGGTACTGATACCAGGTCCCGACAACGTTCCTACGATCAAGTCATACCGGTATGTGAAGGCTAGCGATGAGATCACGCCAGTGGCGCTCTCCCAGAAAGATTCGAAGGATCGCTACGCCGGCATCGTTCACCAGGTAGCGCTCCGTACTTTGCACGAAGTTTTTGAGGCCGACAGGCGGGGACTGGTTCAAAGCATCGCCCTTGAAGTCGGCACCGAGACCATCAACCCCGCCACTGGAAATGAAACCTATATCCCGTTCGTGGCCGTAGGGGCACCCCGTGATTCGTTCTCCGAACTCGAACTCGCCGCCGTCACGCCGTCGGCAACACTCGAGCATCTCGGTGCTGCAGTCTCGAAGAACCCGCTGGGTCTGGTTCCAGCTAGTGGTTCAGGCATACGCCGATCCTGATGACAGCAGACCGACAAGCACCGATCTTCAACCCCCCTCCGGGTTGGCCTCAACCGCCGCCCGGATGGCGACCGCCTGCCGGGTGGCAGCCAGACCCCATGTGGCCATCGCCGCCTGAGGGTTGGCAACTTTGGCTACCAGCCGAAGGATGCGGACCCGCAGACGAGACAGCCCCATCGCCCGCGGTGGCCCCGGTGCCCGAAACGAAGGCACCGCCCGAGCACTCCGCTGCTACCGCACCCCCAGATGAAGCCCGTCTCTCATTTCTGGAGGCCGAGAACGCATCGCTGAGACATCAATTGTCCGAGGCGAACGCGGCCTCTGGCCAATACGTTGAGCTCGATGATGGGAAGGTGCTGCAGGAAGTCGGGATCTACCGGTATCACCATCCGTTGGAGAACGCTACGGCCTTCCGGGACCGTCTGGAGAAGATTGAGTCGCAGGTAGCGGAGCTTGTGAAGGCGAGCAGGGCGATTGTGAAATCGAATCTGTTCACCTTCGACAATTCATTGGCCAAGGGCCGCCGGATGTCCGATGACCTCGCCAAACTCATGCTCCGGGCCTACAACGCCGAGGCTGACAACAGCATCAGATCGCTCAGGGTCGGCAACGTTGCGACCGCGAAGCGTCGACTCGAAGCGTCCCGCGCTGCTATCGCCAAGCTAGGCAGCCTCATGGAGATGCATATCAGCGACGAGTTCCACCAACTGCGCCTCCAGGAGATCGAGCTCACCGCCGATTGGCTGATGAAAAAGCAGGAAGAGAAGGAAGCCGAGCGGGAAGAAAGAGCTCGGCTGCGCGAAGAAAAGCGCGTCGAACGCGAACTCGCCGAGGACCGCGCCAGGCTCGATAAGGAACGCAGCCACATCCTGAACGCGCTCGAGGCAATACGAGCCTCGGGCAAGGCAGATTCCGATCTGGAGCTGCGACTCGTTGCTATCGACGAAGCGATCACCCAAAACGACTTCAGGACCGCGAACATCCGCGCGGGTTACATCTACGTGATCTCCAATCGCGGTGCATTCGGAGAAGACGTGGTGAAGATCGGCCTGACTCGGCGCCTCGAACCCGCAGAACGTGTAAGCGAGCTCAGCGGCGCGGCCGTCCCATTCCGTTTCGACATCCATACGCTGTTCTTCTCAGAAGACGCCGTCACACTCGAGAACGAGCTACACAAACACTTCGCGGCCAGGGCCCTCAACCGGGCTAATTCCCGTAAGGAGTTCTTCTTCGCCAGCCCCGCCGAAGTGCGAGAGGTATTAACGGAGAAGGTCGGAAACCTGCTCGAGTTCCGTGAGCACGCTGAATCAACCGAGTACCTCCAATCTTTCAACCTGTGGCCCGAGCGCCCGTCACGCGGAGAAATCGCTTAGATTGACACGCAAACGCTGTAGTTTTGGTCGGATGTAAACGCCGATAACGGGCGCATATGTCAACTGCCTGAAGGACAGGGATGCCTCTATAGAATTGAATTTCGCGAGCAGATCCTTTCGGCAAGCTGGGTGAACTTTTGGGTTGTCGGCGGAAGGCGTCCGATATTGCCCTGGACGAAACCGGAGCGAGGCTGTTTCCTTTTCTGGATTCGTTGGTGCACCGCAATGCGCAGGCGACGGTGCCGATGTCCGCGTTCGTCGTCAACGGCCACCGCGATTTTGCCTGCGATTCGTGTTCCTGCCTCGGTCAGTTCCCATTGCCGATCCAGCGATGTTTTCACCGAGAGCAGCCGAAATAATTCGAGTTCACGTCTGACTTCTACCTCTTCCTCACCATCGAGAGGGTTCGGCAGCCTGGCCACGGAGTCATCGCGTGAATGAGTCCATAGCAACACTTCTTCACTGCGTGTGCCATGCAGTCGGAGCATGATCTGGTCATCGGATAGCCAGATCGGCGCCCCTTGTGGCGCGCCGCCGGATGAATGCCCCCTACTGATGGACTCGTCGCCGTTCGTTCCAGAGTCTTGGATGAAGGCCATAGCGGAATGGCCGCCGCGCCGGATATGGCGGCCACGTCTCAGAAAGACGGCCAAGAGACCGGACACAGCGACGGTTCCGGTGACGTAAAGCATCAGGGCGTAGCGTTCCTCGCCCCAATATGGGTTGTTGCGGCCCGTCATAACGGGTAGCTCGTCTACGGTCATGGCTACTCCGGCACCGAACGGGACGCTCCACCATTGATTCGCCCGCGATGGATGCAGCACAAGTGCGACGCAGCCGACGGTGAAAGCGATTG
>NZ_AZRX01000496.1 GCF_000520495.1 Arthrobacter sp. H14 | reverse complement strand
TCTTTTATCTGATGGAAGAGACCCTGCCGGTGGTGCTGGTCAATGCCAAAGACGCCCGGAATATCCCCGGGCGTAAAACCGACGTCTCCGACGCCACATGGCTGGCCCAACTGGCCGCCCACGGGCTGCTGCGCGCCTCGTTCATCCCACCGGAACCGATCCGGGAACTGCGGGACCTGACGCGGACCCGCTCCATTGCCACCCGTGACCGGACCCGGGAAATCCAACGGTTGGAGAAGTTTTTGGAAGGCTCGGGCATCAAACTCTCCTCCGTGGTTTCGGACCTGACCGGTGTCTCCTCCAGGGCGATGCTTGAAGCGCTCATTGAAGGCGAACGGGATCCGCAGGTACTGGCCGCTCTGGCTAAAGGCACGCTCCGATCCAAGGTCCCCGAGCTGGTCGATGCGCTTACCGGTCGGTTCAAGGAACACCATGCGTTCATGGCCCGGCTGCATCTGGACCAGATCGATTCACAAAGCTGCATCATTGATTCCCTGACTCAGCGGATTGAGGAGGCGATGGCGCCCTTTCGCGCGGCCAGAGAGTTCCTGGCCACTATCCCCGGAGTCTCGTTGAAGGTCGCCGACGTGATCATCGCTGAAACCGGTGCGGACATGAGTGTCTTCGAAACACCGGGCCGGCTTGCCTCCTGGGCCGGTGTCTGTCCCGGCTCCAACGAATCCGCCGGACGGATCAAGTCCGCGCACATCCTGCCCGGCAACAAATACCTCAAAGCTGGGTCAGGCGCCTGGGTGTGCTGGGGATGGTGGCGCCTGACCGGATCTTGCAGGGTTAGGCCATGGGGTGGGTTCCTTTTCCGCTTTGGGCTTGCATGAGCCGGACGGACTCGCCACTGGTTTGGCATAGGTGAGCGTGGTGCAGGAGCCGGTCCACGGTCGCGGTGGCGATGGTTTTGGGCATGAGCTCATCAAAGCCGGAAGGATGGATGTTGGAACTGATCGCCAGGGACCGCTTCTCGTAAGAGGCCTCCACCACGCGGTAGAAGCCTTCGGCCGCGTCGGCGGAAACCGGTAAAAGTCCAATATCGTCGATGCAGATGAGGTCCACGTTGGTGGTCCGGGTAATGGCTTTGTTGACGCTGTCATCGATCCGGTGCCGGCGCACGAGGGCGCCGAGGTCTTCCAAGGCCAGCCAGGACACGGACAGGCCCTCGTCGATGGCTTGCTGGCCCAGGGATTCGAGCAGCAGGGTTTTGCCGGTGCCGGAGGGCCCGCACGCGATCAGGTTTTCCTTCCTTCTGACCCATTCGAGGGTGCGCAGGAACGATGTTGTTGCGGCCGGCAGGGTGGAGAGTGCTTCGTCCCAGACATCGAAGGTTTTCCCGGTGGGAAACCCGGCGCGCTTGCGCCGGGTGGCGAGCATGGAACGGTTCCGTCCGGTGGCTTCGGCTTCGAGCAGCACCCGGACGACTTCGGTGGGGTCCCAGCGTTGGGCTTTGGCGGTCGCGAGGACCTCCGCGACCACGGCGCGGGCGTGTGGCATCCGGGTGGTGCGCATCAACGCGATCACGTTCTGAACGGCGGGCTCGGTCATGGTCGTTGGGGCAACGGTTGTTGTGCTCATTCGGGGGCTCCTTCAAGGTCATCTTCACTGGCGGGCGCGGCAGCTTCGGCGGGTGTGGGATCGGCTGCCGGCGGCCCGGATACGGCGGCGCCGAAGCCGGCCCAGCTGCTGGTTCCCTGGCTCAACCACTGGCCCTGATCGGTGACGGTGTGGCTTATGCTGCTCGCCCCACCGCTGGCGGTGCTGTTGATGATGGAGAGCAGATCCTCGTGGGTGAAGCGCTGATGCACTGCCGCGGCTCCGAGTCCCTGATCAACCTCGGCGATGCCCAGAACCTTCGCCAGGGTCACGGCGCGTTCCATTTTGTGGCGGATCCGTGCAGTTCCGGCGGCGGCCGCTTCCTTGAGCCAAAGCGCGGCCCCGGCGCCCAGGGCCAGGAACTCTTCCTCGCCCCGATTGGAGGCGCGGATCACCCGCTCCAGTGCCCCGGCAGAAGCGGCAGGGAAATGCGCGTCAAGGATCGCCGGCACCCCGGGCCGGGTGACTTTATGCCGGGCGACCTCGACCGGTCCTTCCGCGCCGACGTGGACGATGATCACATCCTGCCCGGTGGCCCGGACCCAGACCCCTTGGCCCATGAGCGGGTGTGGGACGGAGTAACGGCCATGGTCGTACGTGACCATCGGCGTGTTCGGCGGCACCTGCCGCACCTGACCGAAACTGGCCGTCACCGGGCTCACCGGAACCTGGTGCAGCCGGTGCCGCTCAATGGATGTGAGCATCTCGTTGGGGATCTCCAGCGTGGCCCGGTGCACCCGTGAATTGACGTCCTCCATGAACGCCTCGCACGCGGTTTCCAGCTCCGCAAACGAACCGTATTCCGGGCGCAGATTCGTGTCTTTGGGGACCAGGTCGGCCTTGGCGATCTTGACCGCGTTCTCCACCCCGCCCTTCGAAGCAGGATCTGCCGGCATGCACGTGTGGATGGCGGTGGAGTAATGCCGGGCAAACGCGACGATCTGCGGATTGCGTACCGGCACCCCGGCCACATGCTCGATCGTGACGGTCTTCTCGTTATCAGTGAGCACATAGGTCGGGACTCCGCCGATCAGCCGGAACGACCGGTCCAGGGCAGCGAAAACACTCGGCATCGTCTTATCCCGCAAAGCGATCACGATGCGGAACCGTGAAAACGCCAGCCAGGCCACGAACAACACCGTTTTCACCCCGTCAACGGCCGGGCCGTCTCCATAGTCCCACTGCAGCCAGAGACCAGGCTCGACCGTCCAGGGCCGGTGAACACGGGTGTTCTTGGACCGGTACTCGGATTTCAACTCGGACAGCACGTACCGGGTAGTACGGATCGAACCGCCGTATCCCAAAGCGATAAGTTTCTCATGCACGACATCGCCGCGGATCTTGCCGCGGGAGGCCTCCACCCAGGACTTCATCTGGGGCAGGAACGGGTCCGTGATCCGGCCGCGCTGACGGGCCACCGGCGCCTGCTGGCCCTCATCGCGGGCCTTCACATAAGACCGGACCGTGTTATGCGACACGCCGCAAACGGCGGCGGTATCCCGGAATGACCGGGTCAAATCATAAGCAGCTAAAATTTCCATGAACTCTCCTGGAGACTTCACAACAAGCCCCTTCCTTCCCTTCCGGGGTGAAATCGAAACGATTGGCATCGTCATTTCACCCCGGAAGGGAGGGGCTCTCCTCGTAACGACACGAGGGATGGACAAGGGAATCCCAGCACACCCAGCCGCACACCGGCGGCGAACAACTGGTCAAAACACTTGCAGCCACTGGTCAAAACCACTGCCGCGAACGGTCAATCTAAATTGCCGTCTCCGGTCAGTCTAAAGTTGCCGCTAACACGGCTCGCCTCATGGGCCGGCGTCTGTCCCGGATCCAACGAATCAGCCGGCCGGATCAAGTCCTCAAACATCCTGCCCGGCAACAAGTACCTCAAAGCTGCGCTCGGCACCGCAGCGATGTCGGCATCCCGAAGCAAAAACACGTACCTGTCCGTCAAATACCGGCGCATCGCTTCCCGCCGCGGCCCGATGAAAGCCATCGTCGCCTTGGAGCATTCAATCCTGACGGCTGTCTGGCATATGCTCGCCGACGGCGAATGCTACGCCGACCCCGGTGGCGACCACTTCGCCCGGCTTGACCCGATCAAGGCCAAGAACAGCGCTATCAAAAAGCTCAACAGCCTCGGCTACAACGTCACCATCGCTCCGGCCGCCGCAGCCTAAGTCACCTTACTTTCGTATTA
>NZ_AZRX01000495.1 GCF_000520495.1 Arthrobacter sp. H14 | reverse complement strand
TTCGCCCTACATCCTTGGACCAGGACAACCATCGCCCGGCCCGGCTACCTTCCTGCGTCACACCTGTTAATACGCTTACCTCCCGGGATCAGATCCCACGCTCCCCAAAAAACCTTCCACCACAAGGGCGGTCGGTCATGGTTCGGGTGGTTAGTATCCCCCGTTCAGTATGGGCGGTTCTTCGCCGGTACGGGAATATCAACCCGTTGTCCATCGACTACGCCTGTCGGCCTCGCCTTAGGTCCCGACTTACCCAGGGCAGATTAGCTTGACCCTGGAACCCTTGATCATTCGGCGGACGGGTTTCTCACCCGTCTTTCGCTACTCATGCCTGCATTCTCACTCGTGTGGGCTCCACCGCTGGTTTCCACCGCGGCTTCACTGCCCACACGACGCTCCCCTACCCATCCACACCCCTGAACCAAAAGAACAAGTCTCCGGCTTGGGTATTATGTGAATGCCACAACTTCGGCGGTGTACTTGAGCCCCGCTACATTGTCGGCGCGGAATCACTTGACCAGTGAGCTATTACGCACTCTTTCAAGGATGGCTGCTTCTAAGCCAACCTCCTGGTTGTCTTCGCAACTCCACATCCTTTCCCACTTAGCACACGCTTAGGGGCCTTAGTTGGTGGTCTGGGCTGTTTCCCTCTCGACTATGAAGCTTATCCCCCACAGTCTCACTGCTGCGCTCTCACTTACCGGCATTCGGAGTTTGGCTGACGTCAGTAACCTTGTAGGGCCCATTCACTTGACCAGTGAGCTATTACGCACTCTTTCAAGGATGGCTGCTTCTAAGCCAACCTCCTGGTTGTCTTCGCAACTCCACATCCTTTCCCACTTAGCACACGCTTAGGGGCCTTAGTTGGTGGTCTGGGCTGTTTCCCTCTCGACTATGAAGCTTATCCCCCACAGTCTCACTGCTGCGCTCTCACTTACCGGCATTCGGAGTTTGGCTGACGTCAGTAACCTTGTAGGGCCCATCGGCCATCCAGTAGCTCTACCTCCGGCAAGAAACACGCAACGCTGCACCTAAATGCATTTCGGGGAGAACCAGCTATCACGGAGTTTGATTGGCCTTTCACCCCTACCCACAGCTCATCCCCTCCATTTTCAACTGAAGTGGGTTCGGTCCTCCACGACGTCTTACCGTCGCTTCAACCTGGCCATGGGTAGATCACTCCGCTTCGGGTCTAGATCACGCCACTGCGTCGCCCTATTCAGACTCGCTTTCGCTACGGCTTCCCCACACGGGTTAACCTCGCGACGTAACACTAACTCGCAGGCTCATTCTTCAAAAGGCACGCCGTCACCAGAATCAGACTGGCTCCGACGGATTGTAAGCACACGGTTTCAGGTACTGTTTCACTCCCCTCCCGGGGTACTTTTCACCTTTCCCTCACGGTACTTGTCCGCTATCGGTCATTAGGTAGTATTTAGGCTTATCAGGTGGTCCTGACAGATTCGCACGGGATTTCTCGGGCCCCGTACTACTTGGGATACTCTCCAAACGGCGGAACGCATTACGGTTACGGGACTCTCACCCACTCCGGTCGGGCCTTCAAACCCGTTCACCTATACGCCCGCACACATTTCACCTGTCCGGCAGAACAGATACGGAAAGTCCCACAACCCCAGTGATGCAACGCCCGCCGGCTATCACACACCACTGGTTTAGCCTCATCCGCGTTCGCTCGCCACTACTAACGGAATCACTGTTGTTTTCTCTTCCTGTGGGTACTGAGATGTTTCACTTCCCCACGTTCCCCCCACACACCCTATGTGTTCAGATGCGGGTCACCCAGTCCATCGCTGGCTGAGCGGGGTTTCCCCATTCGGACATCCTGGGATCAAAGTTCGGTTATCAACTTAGGTAGTATTTAGGCTTATCAGGTGGTCCTGACAGATTCGCACGGGATTTCTCGGGCCCCGTACTACTTGGGATACTCCCCCAGCGGCACCACGTATTTCGTTTACGGGACTAACACCCTCTACGGCCGGCCTTTCAAAACCGTTCAACTATACGCATACACTCACTGCACCAGTCCGGCAGAACAGATACGGGAAGTCCCACAACCCCGGCCATGCAACGCCCGCCGGCTATCACACATGGACCGGTTTAGCCTGATCCGCGTTCGCTCGCCACTACTGACGGAATCACTGTTGTTTTCTCTTCCTGCGGGTACTGAGATGTTTCACTTCCCCGCGTTCCCTCCACGCACCCTATGTGTTCAGATGCGGGTCACCGGGTGACACCAAAGGCGCCCCCGGCGGGGTTTCCCCATTCGGACATCCTGGGATCAAAGTTCGGTTATCAACTCCCCCAGGCTTATCGCAGATTCCCACGTCCTTCTTCGGCTCCTAATGCCAAGGCATCCACCGTGTGCTCTTAAAAACTTGACCACAAAGATCACAAAACATACTTCTTCGAGAGAACCACAAAAACCAACCACCACAAGCCCACACACACATGAACCCCACACAAAATGCGGGACCACACACATGCCAACCAATGACGATCAGATCCAGGTTCATAAATCTTGGAAATTGCTTCTTATTTTTAAGATGCTCGCGTCCACTATGCAGTTCTCAAACAACAACCCACAAACACCAGGCACACCACCCCACAAAGGGACAACACACCCACCTGCGCAGGAAAACACAACCAGAAACACCAAGAACCAAAGCCCCTGTTATTTCAGGACCCAACAGTGTGCCACACACAAAACCGCCCATACCCTCCCCGCACCGTTCCACAACACACCCCCCACCCCTCCAAAGAGGAAAAAGGAAGCACATCCGTACTAAATGCCGGAACGAAACCGGCGGCCGCTATTTGCTGATATTCCACCCATGAGCACCCACCGCAGAACAAACGCCTGCGCAATGGGCTAACTCCAATGCGGTGCGTTGAAGGTGCTCCTTAGAAAGGAGGTGATCCAGCCGCACCTTCCGGTACGGGAGGTGATCCAGCCGCACCTTCCGGTACGGCTACCTTGTTACGACTTAGTCCCAATCGCCGGTCCCACCTTCGACGGCTCCCTCCCCACAAGGGGGTTAGGCCACCGGCTTCGGGTGTTACCAACTTTCGTGACTTGACGGGCGGTGTGTACAAGGCCCGGGAACGTATTCACCGCAGCGTTGCTGATCTGCGATTACTAGCGACTCCGACTTCATGAGGTCGAGTTGCAGACCTCAATCCGAACTGAGACCGGCTTTTTGGGATTAGCTCCACCTCACAGTATCGCAACCCTTTGTACCGGCCATTGTAGCATGCGTGAAGCCCAAGACATAAGGGGCATGATGATTTGACGTCGTCCCCACCTTCCTCCGAGTTGACCCCGGCAGTCTCCTATGAGTCCCCGCCATAACGCGCTGGCAACATAGAACGAGGGTTGCGCTCGTTGCGGGACTTAACCCAACATCTCACGACACGAGCTGACGACAACCATGCACCACCTGTATACCGGCCCAAAAGGGGGCACCTGTTTCCAGGCGTTACCAGTACATGTCAAGCCTTGGTAAGGTTCTTCGCGTTGCATCGAATTAATCCGCATGCTCCGCCGCTTGTGCGGGCCCCCGTCAATTCCTTTGAGTTTTAGCCTTGCGGCCGTACTCCCCAGGCGGGGCACTTAATGCGTTAGCTACGGCGCGGAAAACGTGGAATGTCCCCCACACCTAGTGCCCAACGTTTACGGCATGGACTACCAGGGTATCTAATCCTGTTCGCTCCCCATGCTTTCGCTCCTCAGCGTCAGTAACAGCCCAGAGACCTGCCTTCGCCATCGGTGTTCCTCCTGATATCTGCGCAT
>NZ_AZRX01000494.1 GCF_000520495.1 Arthrobacter sp. H14 | reverse complement strand
GATTACGACCAGACCAGCCGATCAGAGATCCGATGAAAAATCCGGGCTAAACGCTCTGACCCCAACTCCGCCTCCCCGAATCCGTACGTCCACTTGGAGGAGGCCGATGTAGGCTATGCCTTCTGACGGGTGACCCCTAATAATGTCGGCGATGGCAACAAGTCGCTCGTCGTCCCAAAATCCAACTACCTGTTTATCTCGCGACAGTGTGCGCGGGGGACGTGCTGTCAGAATGACTACAGCATCGGACTCTCTAGGTTCACGTCCATGAGTCAGCGCGCTGAACTCCGCATCCGCGGCTACAAGTTGCCAAAGAGCGGAAACGTCGCTGTCCCGCTCTGGAGAAAGGATAGAGTGACGCATCCTTCTAGAATATCCGCCTTCTAAAACTGGGGATGCGGAAAACGGCGTTCCTTAAGAGGATCCCTACGCGGACATGCTCTATAGATCGCCAGTACTGCCTTCGTCTTCCGACTTTCCACTGCTTTTGGATCGCTTTCCGAGCCACTCTCTACGGTATTCCTCTGTCTTCGTGGCTTGTTTACCTCCCCAACCGGCTCCGAAATAGCCGCCTAGGAATATTCCGATGACCAGTAATACAGTTCCGGCGACCGCGCTCCCACCGAGCCACTGAGCAAGTGCTGTGACAGCAGCTACTGCGCAGAGGACCATAAGCCCTGCGCCTACTCGTTTCATAAGTTGAGCATAATGCCGCGGACGGTTGACCGTTCCATCTCTCGTCCGAAAGCTGATCGGCGTGCGGGACACATTTTGCAGGCCCCGCGGGCACACAGTCGTAATGCCCAGGTCCTACGGTTTCGGCGGTGTGTCATTGGCGGCTCTTAGGAGATCCAGGTAGGCACCATCTATGCGGGCACTGTCCTCAATTCCGAACTCGGCTATGAGGCGGTGTGCTTCATTCGCTGCGGTGTCAGATTCAATCCCGTCTGCAATCGGGACTTCCAACTCCAGGAACTCGCCCAGTCCGTCGACCTCGTCGAGGTGGACCCGGGTCTGGCCGATTCGAAAGATTGCGCGGCGCTTCCGGACTCGCCCGTGCTCGCCGTATGCCTGAACCAGAACTGAGCGGAGTCCGTCAGGGTCGGAGGTCTCGGAATGAACGTAGAACGAGGGCTTCGGCCCGGGTTGATCTGTCCTGCGGTAGTAGATCAGCACCCCGTGGTCGTCACTGAGGGACCTGAGCTTGAGCCGACCGTCCGGGCAGGAGAAGAACGTGTCGTCTTGTATGACGTGCTCTGGTTCCCCGTCAGCCAGCGAGACGATCACCGGCAGGAGTCGTTCGATGCTGTCCACTCGCGCTTTGATCTCGATGTTTGTCGGCATGTCTCCACTCAAACACGAGCAAACCGTCGACTGGGACCAGTGGCCGATCGTTCACGGGACAGAAATTGCACCGAAGAATCAGCTAGGAACGGCGTGGTGAAACGTGTTTCATAGTGTGAGAGTCATAGTTCGAACGTAAGTGAGGCTTCGGCCAGGATTCGATTCCAGTCCTCCGGCGAAGGGTGATGGCCCATCTGGTTGAGCTCTAAAAGCTTCCCGTTAGGAACTGCCATCGCCAACCGCTTTCCTTGCGACGGTGGTGCCATCAGATCCAACGTCCCAGTCACAACCAGCATGGGATGTACCAGTTTGTGAGCGTGAGCTAAGGGAGACGAATCTCGCCACTGATTAGGTTGCAGCGTGGCGTCGAGGTATCGCCGGACTCCCCCATAGGAGGTGTCGCTGTAAAACGAGGCAAGATCACTGGGGGAACTAACTGCTATCAGCCCAGTGAGCTCCTTTTGTTCCGCAGCAGCCAAACCTGCCATGAGGCCGCCCATCGAAAACCCGAGCAGCACCACTGATGAGACATGCTGCTGTTGTCGAATCCAGGCAACAACGTAACCAATGTCCTTCGCGGCACTGAGCCCGTAGTCATCGACCCCACTGGAACCTAGCCATCCACGCATGGAGATACTGATGGCATGCCAGGAACGCGCACGGATCTGACGGGCGACCGGCGCCAGAGTCGAAGCGTCTTCACCCCATCCATGCAACAGCAGAAACGCTGGAGCTATACCATCGCCCCACCACGTGTATCCGCCGAGCGTTACATCGCCCGATCCGAACGTCACTGGCACGGCGTCGGGAATCTCTGGCAAGTGCTTCACAACTGCCATAACCCCCTTTTCTCCCACCACTCCCGCCGGATACTTTTACAACCCCGATCATAGGAGACAGGCCGAAGATCAGGCGCCCTGACTGACGCGGCACCACTTCTTCCGAATCAGGACTATAGGCCGCCGAGACCTTTCCGCTTCTGAGCACAGGACGAAGAATGACCCGAAACGAAAATGTCCGTTCAGGGATCCCCTTGCGGGACGATGAATTGCTCAAGCGATAGCGTTGGTGCCATGGCGCGTTCTGAGCTGTCGGCGCAGGTTCGTTACGACGTAGTGGTTGTTGGCGCGGGTCAAGCGGGGCTCGCTATTGGTTATTACCTGCAACAGCGGGGTTCACGGTTTCTCATTGTTGATGCAGGCAGCGCCATTGGGTGGTCTTGGGCGGGTCGGTGGGACTCACTGCGGCTGTTCACCCCGGCGCGGTATTCCGGATTGCCGGGGACGCCGTTCCCCGGCGCAGAGGACAGTTACCCCGACAAGACTGCGGTTGCCCGCTATTTAGCTGCTTACGCGCATCATCATGGGCTGCCGATCCGTCTGAATACCGGTATCACCAAGGTGAGACGTGACCGTCAGGGGTACGTACTCGCCAGTGACGCCGGCAATATCCACGCCCGGCAGGTCGTGATAGCAACCGGCCCCTTCCAAACCGCGAATATTCCTAGCGTTGCTAAGCATCTGAGTCCGGAGGTCGTTCAGCTGCATAGCTCGGAGTATCAGCGTCCCGCGGATTTACCGTACGGGCAGATCCTGGTCGTCGGTGGCGGCAACTCCGGCTTCCAAATCGCTGTCGAACTTACCGAGAGGAGGTCCGTCGATCTTGCCATTGGCCGGCGTAACGCGGCGGATCCACAGCGCCCGTTGGGCAGGGACCTGTTCTGGTGGCAGTCGGTCACCGGACTGATCAGAGTCAAGGCGGACTCGCGGTTTGGCCGCCGGATGCAACAGGGTGAGGGAACCGTCATTGGGCTCTCCCCCAAGCAGTTACGCAAACGCGGTGTGCGGTTCCGGCCCCGCCTCACCGGAGCCAGGAGCCGGACTGTCGAATTCTGCGATAACACTTACCTGGATGTGGATGGGATTGTGTGGGCCACCGGGTTCCGTCAGGACCATTCCTGGATCGATGTGCCCGAGGCCATGAACACCGATGGAGAGCTGAGGCAGCGCCGTGGCGTCACTCCCTCCCCGGGTCTGTATGTTCTCGGCCTGCCCTGGCAACACACGACCGGCTCCGCACTGTTGGGTTTCGTCAAGCACGATGCCGCCTATATCGCAGAACAGATCGCAAGCCCTGGGCAATCAAACGCTGACTAGCAGCTCAAGCAGCCTGCCGTTTGGTTAGCGAACTTCAGCTGACATCGGCGGATTATCGTTTGGAGATCCCCTTGCGGCGTGACCACCGCGCGCTCGGTACGGCGTAGCCGCGCGTCAGGGGATCAGCGACCGGCTACTCGTCGCCGGCGGTGTGTTTGATCAGCGCGGTGGTGAATACGTCCCAGAGCGGCTTCGGCACCTCGTGCCCGGCGTTCTCCATGATCAGCAGCTCGGCACCGGGGATCTGGTCGCGCAGCGCCTTACCGTGTGGCAGCGGGAATACCGGGTCCTTTTCACCGTGGACCACTAGTGGCGTGTCGCTGAAATAGTTTTACGGTCGGGTGGGATAATTGGGGCATGCGTACAGCTCC
>NZ_AZRX01000493.1 GCF_000520495.1 Arthrobacter sp. H14 | reverse complement strand
CCACCCGTGCCAAACCGGCAGTAGTCGAACAAGGTCACCATTTCGTCTTCATGTTCAAGTCCGCGATATACCTCGTCCAGCCCGGTGATGCGTGCTAGCTCGAGGACCGCCAGACCGGAAATCTCCAAAGTTCCTAAATCCCCTCCTGAACCCTTGACGTAGAGAACTTCTGACTGCTGCCCGGTCGACGGATTCAATAGTGAGGTTTTAGTCGATGTGTTGCCGCCACCATAGTTCGTCACCTTGGGGTTGGCTCCCATACGATTCGAACGAGCAAGCAGCTCCTGCACTGCTGCCGGCGATTTTTCCTGTTCCATTACTTGGATCTCCGTTTCTATAGATGTGTGAAACCGGTGCCAGTCGCCATACCCTCGATGTATCCCCGCCTGGCGAGTTCATCTTTGAACTGCGCATAGTTGTCCATTACCGGTGTTGCTTGTGACTCCAGGGGATCAAACTGACCGTCAATTCTGACCAGCCGTGCTGATGCAGCAGACAGGGTCTCGTCTATCACCGATGAGCCGGCAAGGAGAGCCGCCCCATAGGCGGAATTGTGCGCGAGCGGCCGGAATACGGGAGTCTCCAAGACGGTGGCTCGGATCCGGTTCCATAGAGTGTTGGCACTTGCTCCCCCGGTTACGACATAGCGGCTGAATTCTATTCCCATCGCGCGCAGCCGTTCGAGGCCGAGCCGCTCGATAAAAGCCACTCCTTCCAGAATGGCTCGAAAATAGTCCAGCCTGTCTCCTGAATCTCCACCGGCGAAAAACCCTTTCGCAGTCCGCGAGGCAAAGGGAAACCTTTCGCCGGTCCCCGCCAATGGATAGCAGACAGCTGTCGCAGCCCCATAGTCTCGCGCTTGGGCGGACCAGCGCTCAAGCGCATGCGTGTTAGAGCCATAATTGGAAGCAAGCATTGCCGCACCGACGTTCGATGCGCCTCCGGGCCAAAACGACCCCTCAGGACTCCGGTGGGAATAAACGGTCTTATCCGTCGAAGCCAGACTGGTTGGCGCCACAGATTTGAGCACCAGAGTCGTGCCCAGCACCCCTGCGACATCGCCTGGACAGATAGCGCCGGAGGCGATTTGGGCTGTGCACCCATCGCTCATTCCAGCTACAATCCGGACGTGATCGGGTAAACCTGTCACCGCTGCGGCCCGTGATCCTACGATTCCAACGACCGTTCCAGGATGAACCAGATCCGGGGCCGACTCCGGTTTCAGCCCGACTTGTTCAAGAAATCCGTCCGGCCAACGAGCGTTCACGACGTCGATACCAGTCTTCAGGAAATGCGAGGTATCCGAGGGGAGGATCGCCCCTGCCAAGTCAGCGATCACGACATCAGGAGTCGATAGGTATCGTGCGTTCCCGTAATGCTCCTCGAGCCACCGGATACGGTTGAGAGCCGATGTGGGGCTGCTCGTCGCAGATTCTGCGACAGCCGGAGTCTGCCGGGTATCACGCTGGTCGCTATACAGTACGGCGTTGCCCAGCGGCCTGCCTTGAGAGTCGCTCGGAACAAAGCTTCCCGAGGTTCCCGTAACCGATAACGCTCCAATCTCTGTGCTCCTGGGCCCCAATATCGAAGTGATCCCACCGATTAGTCCAGCAACCGTTCGCGCATAGGCTGGCCTTTGTACCGCCCATCCTGGACGGGGTTCCATCACGGGGCTGAGCGATGCCGCCTGTTCGGCCAGGACGTCTCCAGTCTCCATGCAGACCGCCGCCGCTCTCGCGTTGGCCGTGGCGAGATCGATCCCGATGGCGATACTTCGCGGATGGTTAACCATGGTTGCCGGAACCGGTTTGCAGATTTCGCGTATGGGTGCCAATCGGTGATTCGGTCTCAGGATTGAAAACACCAGACAGATGCTGCCGCCGTTCCGTAATGTCTGTACGGGCGAAGAAGGATTTCATCGATTCGGCAGGGATCGGCGAAACACCTCCCATAGAATAGGCGGCTATTCTTACCTGCGCGCCCTTGACCGCCATTTCGGAGACGGCCTCCACTCCACTCACAGAGGGACCAAGCGCAGCGATTCCATGGTTTTGAAGGAGTATCAACGAGGGCAGTTGCCCATTATGGTCGGAATACTCGCGTAGCCGGCGGTAGAACAGGCGCCCCAGATCAATCCCGGGCTGCGCATACGGAACAAACAACGGTGCACCTACAACAACGGCCTCATCGGAGTAGACGGCATATTCGTATGCCTCTGCAGCATGGATACTGGCAAGCACTGAGACGACGGCGGTGGGGTGTGTATGTGCCACAAAACCGGTTGGGTCGACTGCGTGCACGGCAGCATGGATAGAGGCTTCGATGGAGCCTCTCCGCCGGGTTGAGTTGTGCACTCCGGCGTCCAGAGCTTCGGTGAGGTCGTCTTGCGTGGAACTGCGATTCTCAAGAACTTGGATGAGCGGCTCTACTTCAGCCACCACAAAATCATTTGCGGTCGCCGATGCCATGTTGGAGCCCGATGCCTTTACGGTGAATCGACCTTCACCAAGCCACTGCGATGTATTGCCCTCGGCCAGAATTGCCATCTCACGCTGCGGACGACCGAGGGAACGGGTCAGTCCGAGGAGTTCCTCGGATACAAGAGATGGATCCCAAATAGTAGTCAATGGTCCTCCAGGATCAGTAATGGCAGGGTCATAATCCCCGCCGGTGCAGGTCAATCGTGATCAGCGACCGGAGCTTCCCGGCCGCATTGTCCCAGTCGGCTCCGGGCGCCGGAAGGTAGGTGCGCACATTAGTACTTGAATGCAAAAGGTCGGGAATGTCCGCATCAGTGAATTCCCCGAGCGCGATCAATTGCGACGTAGCGTTTCCCAGGGCCGTGGCCTCTACGGAACCACAACGGACCGAGAGGCCGGTCGCGTCAGCCGTCGCCTGTTGAAGCAGCTTGTGGTTCGATCCACCTCCGACAACGTTGATTGCTGTTGGAGCACATCCGTTGACGGCCGCCACGTCTTCGAGGATTAGCCGGTAGCTCAAGGCCAAAGAATCGACGACGCATCGGGCGGTCTGTCCGATCGTTTGCGGAACCGGTATTCCATTGCGGGCACAGTACTGGCGGATCTTTGCCGGCATGTCCCCAGGGGCGAGGAAGTCGAGAGCGTCGGGATTGATAACGCTCCGCAACGGCGTTTCTGATTTCGTCATGGCGGCGATCTCAGTGTACGTAAGGTCCTGCCCTTCGGCAGCCCACTGTTTTCTGCACGCTTGTACGATCCAAAGGCCCATCACATTGCGTAGCAAGCGGATATCGCCGCGGTACCCGCCTTCGTTGGTCAAGTTTGCTTGCTGCGACGCTTCCGTTATGTACGGCTTCTTAGCCATCACTCCAACAAGCGACCATGTGCCGGATGAAATATACGCCTCGTGCGGGCCCTCGAATGGCACAGCCACCACTGCGCTGGCGGTATCGTGGCCGGGTGGAAGGATAACCCGCATGTTGCTAAGCATGCCGCTGTTCAGATCTCCCCTCACAACGCCCACGTCAGTGCCCGCCGGGACCACTTCCGGCAGCATATGCGTGGGGATACCCAATTGATCCATCAGAGAAGTGGCCCAGCGATCATCGACCATATCGTAAAGACCGGATGTCGATGCTGCTGTAAATTCAGTGACTTTCGTTCCGGCCAATTCATGGTGGAAGAGATCGGGCATCATGAGCAGGGTTTCCGCGCGCCTAAGCCGCTCAGGGCGATTCTGGGCGTCATCCATGAGGGCGAAGATGCCATTAATTTCGAGAATTTGGGTGCCTGTAGCGCCATAAATTTCCCTGGCACCTAATAGATCGAGCGCACGGGCCAGTTGCGGAATATTCCGCGCATCACGGTAACAGGTCGGGTCATCGACGAGACTGCCATCTCCACTCAACAGCCCGTAGTCGACGCCCCAGCTATCGACACCGACAGAGCTGATCGGCACGTCACCGTTCGCAAGTTTCCCAAGACCGTCAGTGACCGTCGACCAGAGAGCCGCAAAGTCCCAACGCAATATACCGTCTTTGAACCTCGGCGTATTGTCAGATCGATGCGCTACACCAAGCGACAGCCTCTCACCATCGAAGGCTACAGGTACCACCCGGCAACTCTCCGCTCCCAGGTCG
>NZ_AZRX01000492.1 GCF_000520495.1 Arthrobacter sp. H14 | reverse complement strand
GTCCGGGCCGCAAGGCCGAACGTCTCAGCGACAACCGCCGGATCATCCCCGAAACCACTTTCCAAGTCGGCGTTGACGGGCAGGGGCGTCGCCTACACGAGCTCCGCTGCATACTCGAGGGCATCGTCGCGCGTCAGCTGACCATCGAGACGGCCCAGCGACGCAGCGTACCCACCGCTGGTTGTGGCAAGCGCATGGAACCCCATCGAGGCGAACAACCGTGCCAAGACAATGCTCCAGGCATTGGCGAGCAGCAGCGGCGTAGGGCCGTGATGAAGCGCGAGGAACGAAGCAGCGTGAGCTGGAGGTGTCATGCCATTAACCTATACATGCGTCATGGGCTAAGAGTGTGGGTTGGTCAGAGCGCTGTGGGTTGCAGTGTTAGAAGATTTGCCCAGGTGTGGCAGGTTTCGCGCAAATGCTTTGCGGATTTCCTCGATCCACAGGACCGAGGATCCGACCAGAAGGGCTAGCGCCCATTGGGTGGAGGTGAGTGCTGTGGTGTCAAAGAAGCCCTGCAGCAGCTGTAGATTCACCACTAGCACCTGGAGCACTACCACGGCGGCTAACGCCACCCAGATGCTGCGGTTAGTGAAGGTTTGCGCCGAGAACACGGACCCGGGTTCAGAGCGAACGTTAAGCAGGTTAAACACTTGATAAAAAACGAAGGTCGTAAATGCCAGGGTTGTGGCGAGGTCTGGATCCGTAGAGCTTTCAGGGAAAAGGACCGGTGACAGCGCGAGGATGGCGATGGTGCCTGTAGCCATGACAGCGCCGAGAACGAGAATCCGTAGTAAACGGTTACGGGTCAGCAGCGGTTCATTCGCGGGCCGTGGCTTTTCCTTCATGATGTCCGGACTGGCCGGGTCTACTCCGAGCGCCAGGGCGGGTGGACCGTCCATGATGATGTTCACCCAGAGGATCTGCAGTGCCGTGAATGGTGCACCGCCAGCCAGGCCCAGCACCCCCGCACACAAGAAAAATCAGCACAAAGCCCCACGCTGTCGTCAACTGAAACTTCACGAATTTGATGATGTTCGCGTAAACCCCTCGGCCTTCCTTGACCGCTGAAACGATGGTCGCGAAATTATCGTCGGTCAGGATCATTTTCGCCGCGCCCTTGGACACGTCCGTCCCCGTGATACCCATAGCGATACCGATGTCCGCCTGTTTCAGAGCCGGGGCATCATTGACACCGTCACCGGTCATGGCGACTGTATTGCCCCCATCCTGCAGAGCCTTCACAAAACGGATCTAGTGGGTGAACGGTTAGCTCAGGTAGGGTTTATTCATGGCCAAGCCAGATTTTCCGCGGACGATATTGGATTTCCAGGCCAGATTCGGCGATGAGCAGGCGTGTCTGGACTATCTGTTCCAGTGCCGGTGGCCTGAGGGTTTCGTCTGTCCGCGGTGTGGCGGCACAACGGCGTGGCCGATAGCAGCACGACGACTATGGCAGTGCGGTGGCTGCGCCTATCAGGTGTCTCTGACGGCCGGTACAGTCCTGCACAAGACCCATACCGCGCTGCATTTGTGGTTCTGGGCTGCTTACCTGATGTCCACGGGAACAACTGGAATTTCTGCCAGGCAGTTGCAGCGTCAACTTGGCCTCACCCGACATCAAACGGCCTGGACCATGCTGCACAAGCTGCGTCGGGCCATGGTCAACCCTGAACGCTCTCTACTGACAGGCGAGGTCGACGTCGATGAGTGCCAGGTCGGCGGCCGCGAGACCGGACGTCGCGGCGGCAGGAATCTCACCGCCAAAGCGGCGCAGGTGGTCGTTGCGGTGGAACATCGGGGCCAGGGTTCAGGGCGTGTGCGGATGAAAGTGATCGCTGATGCCTCCGGCGACACGCTGACCGGATTCATCACCGACACCGTCGCTCCCGGTGCGATCGTGCATACCGATGGCTGGATGGGTTACGCGCCATTGGCCAAGAAAGATTACGACTACCGGCCACGGTCACAAAGGGCCGCCAAGAGAGCCGACGACGCAGACCCGGTCATGCCTCGAGTGCATCGTGCGATCAGCAATTTCAAGACGTGGCTGCGAGGGACACACCGATCTGTCAGCAATGAACAACTACAGGTTTACCTCGACGAATTCACGTTCCGCTACAACAGACGCAGCACGCCCATGGCTGCGTTCCAGACTCTCCTCGGTCTTGGCAGTCGGCAGCCGCCGACTACCTACCGCCAAATCACAGAAAATGGCCGAAACGCAAGACATGACCTGAGCTAACCGTTCACCCACTACCTACCTTATGTAAAGAAAGCCCTTCGGCCATTGCTTGGTCGATGTGCGTGGGAAGCGTTGCTAGTCTCTGAAGTGGATGTACTTGGATGCTGAGGTGGCGACAACACGGGTGCCACAACCTGCTCGGGTGGCGTAGGTGTACTCCTCGATTACCGCGGTCCCGCTGCCGACAGCCGCCACCCAAGCTACATGGTTTCCCAAGCCATTCCAGTCAACGGACCCGATGCGCGATGTGATGTTCAACTAGCGAAAGAGAGCTGACTTGCCAAGGAACGCGAAGAGGCTGCCTGACGGACGGATTATCGCTGCCGACGACGAAAGTATGGATTCTGCCTTTCAGAGCATGGCGACGACCCTCGCCAGCCTCCGACCCGGGGAAACACTTCTTGACTTCGTAGCTCGCGGTCCCGAAGTGATTCGCGAGCATGTCGAAGCTATTGCTAAGGCGATCCGGAAAGCTGACGCGTTTGATGTCATCGAACTGATGCGGCTTCGCGAGACCCCGATGGTGCTCGAGGGCTACCGAGAGAGTCTCGCCGATCAGCGGCCCGCGGCGGTCGAGTTGGTTGCATTAATCCTGTTAGCGCGAGGAGTGCGCGGTCTGCCAGACGCCGACCCGAGGGCAGCAAACCCCGCCAAAGTAGTCCCCGACCTCACGAACGCGCGGGAGTACTACTCAGTGTGGGGCAGTTCATGCTTCTGTCGGACGGCCAGGCAGAGAAATTCGGTCCGCTGACAACCCTGGCGGCGACTTATGTAGGCCACGAGCTCAACGTGAAGTTCAAGCAATATGCTCACGTCCATGATGGGCTAAACGAAGCACTGTTCAGCAGTAAGCACCTCGGCACTATTCTGCTTGAAGCGCTTGGTTTTACGTACGAGGATTTTTTGGCTATTCGCGAAGCCATCAGATCGATCTATTTGGACCGCTTTTTTGCGGCGAGAGACATACTCGGTGATGTAGCGCAGGAGTGGGAGACAGACGGTCGAAACGACCAGTCGCCTGAGGCGTTGAGCAAGGTAGAGCCGCCCTTTACGATCTCATGTTCTTTCCAGGAAAGCGTGCGAGTTTCACCGCGAGAGAGATCGCCGATGCATCATCAGTGCCAGAAGACCGCGTAGGGCGAATACTTGAGCGGTTCCGCGTCTCATTCGGAGTCGAGGGCGAACCTGTCGCCGCAGTCGAATCCTTCCTGGCAGGCGACAATCCGTTCCGGAATGCGTCGCTTATCGCTGACGGTGCCGGCAATTATGTGACCATGAACGTGCCCATCGGGACGGATTGTTTCCGGCAGGTTATTGAGGCGGGGCTCAAGGCAACTCCGCCCGGTGGCGGCGGTATGAGAAGCGTCGCGTGACGGTAAGCGAGCAGCTTTCCGTCGAGTATCTGACGAAGCTGCTTGGAGCAGACGCCACCCATGTGAACCTCAAGTATTTCAGGTCGAATCCTGGAGTTGACTCATCGCAGTTAGCCTCGACCGCGGTCGAAATCACGTCCATAGCCGAGCAGACTGAGGCGGATGCGCTGTTCGTCATTGAGGACGTCGCGATCTGTGTCGAGGTCAAAGGGCGAAGCGTGTCGCATCAAGCGCGAGGTGGGCACGTGCAGCGCCTGACTGGAGACCTCCGATCCACGGTGGGCGAGGCCACCGATCAAGCGCTCCGTCTCGAGGGACTGATTCGCACCAACGGTGGGCTCTGGCTCGAAGATAAAACCTGGCTCGATTTGTCCGGAGTCCGAGAGGTGCGATCTATTGCAGTTTGCATCGACGACATGGGTCCCCTTGGGACAGCACTCGATGAATTGGTCCGTGGCAATGTCATCAAGAGTGATCGATTCCCTTGGATAGTCTCGCTGCATGAT
>NZ_AZRX01000491.1 GCF_000520495.1 Arthrobacter sp. H14 | reverse complement strand
GTGGATCCGCTGGGTTCCGGTAGCGGGGGCGCAGGTTCTGTCGGTTCGGGTTCCGGGCCGGGCGGGGTCGTGGTCCCGGTTGGCGCTGGTACCGCTGGTGCGGGGGCAGGCGGATTCGGTGCGGGTGCTGGTGGTTGTGGATCCGGTGCTGGTGCCGGTGCTGGTGCCGGTGCTGGTGGTTCGGGTTTGGGCTCGGGTTTGGTGCGGGGCTGTTTTTGTTCTGCGGTTTTGGTTTCGAGTTCCCTCTGTACGGTGGTGATGGCCTTTTCTATGCGTTTGGTCCGGTCGGATCCGATGGCTCCGTTTGTTGCTGCCGAGTCCACGCTGGCGCTGAGTTTTTCCAGCGCTTTCAATGCCTGGGCGTAGTCACCATCGGCGGCCAGTTCCGTGACGGTCAATACGCCGCCCTGAAGCCTGGCCGCCGTTGCCGGGTCATAGTCCGGTGCAGGCGAGCATCCGCTGAGGAGGGGGATACTCAACACCGCGGCGGTCAAAAAGATCCGGATTCTGCTGTTCTGTTTCATGATCCGGCAACGCTTTTCTGCAGGTCATCCAGACGCTTCCCCAGTTCTTCGGGTACGGACGGATAATCGACCGGGGGCGGGCCGGTACCGGTCGCCGGAATCAGCATCATGGCCGCGGCCACCGTCAGGACGGTAATGGCCAGAACCAAAACCGCCACAGCCCATTGGCCGGGGCCCAGCCGTTTCCGGGGAGTGCGTGCGGGCCGGTGGGGAGGGCTCTCCTCCTCGTCGGGAAGATACAGTGCCGAAGTGTTTCGGAGGCGTTGGGGCTGCGGTGTGCCGGGGCCGGAGACGGCGGGCATGGGCGATGTCTCGGGGGAGGGGCCTTCCGAAGACAGGATCGCCGTTTCCGGGGAGCCGGTATCGGCAAACGGCCGGGACGGCCCTGTTGGAGCCGGGTGTTCAGCCGCTTCGGTGGTGCTCTCATTCCCGGCTGTGGGCAGGGAGCGTAGGGTGGCTGCCACATCGGCTGCGGCGGGACGGGATTCGGGCCCGCGGGCGGTCATGGCCGTCAGTAATTGGACCCAGCCGGGCCCCAGCCCGGAGGGGATGCGCGGTTCCCTGTACAGACGCGCCGCGGCGGAGGCAACCGCCTCACCGGGGAAAGCGACCTTGCCAGTGAGGCATTCGAGCAGGACCAGCCCCAAAGAGTAGATGTCTGTGGCAGCGGTGATGACCAGCCCGCCGGACTGTTCGGGACTGAAATACGTTGCAGTGCCCATGGACTGGCCGGCCGCGGCCAGCTGCCGGTCCTGAAGGAGCCCGGCGATGCCGAAGTCGGCGAGTTTGGGATGAGCCATCCGGTGCCGGCTGCCGGGCGCACCGATAAGGATATTGGCAGGTTTCACATCACGGTGGACGATCCCACGGCCGTGGATATAAGCCAGCGCCGCGGCGATACCGGCACCGATAGCGCTCGTCTCTGCGCCGCTGAACCGGCCCTGCCCGCTTAAGGGGCCCTGGCGGCGTGCCCGGTGCAGATCGGCGCCCTCGATCAGTTCCATCACCAGATACGCCCGCCCCGGAGCGGCGGTCTCGACACCTGCATCAAAGACGGTGACCAGGTTGCGGTGGCTTAGTCCGGCCAGGACCTTGACTTCATTGCCGATCCTGCCTGCTTCCTCACCGCCGTCCGGAGCGGAACGGAAGAGTTTAACCGCCACATTCCTGCCCAGGAGTTCATCCCGGCCCCTGTACACCGCGGCCATGCCGCCCCGCCCGATCAGGGTACCGAGCCGGTACCTCCCGCCGAGCAGTGTCTCCGGCGCGCCCGCTGGCACGGCCTTGCCGGCGCGTGAGTCATTGTCCGTTAGAGCGGGGGCATCCGTGCCTGCTGCGTTGTTCATTGCATGATCCCCCTGAAAAAATAAGTGCTCTATGACTAAAGCCGCTTTCCTGGCGGCAACGCCACTATGTGGTTTCCCCAACAGTGGTGATGCTGTATGCCCAAACAACGATTCTATAACGGTGAGCCCTCCGCGGGCACAGTTCGGGCAGGAAACATACCTCCCGCTAGGCTTGGGTTGTGAGCCGGATCATTGCAGGAGCCGCAGCCGGGACCCGGCTCCACCCCGGCCCCCGGCGAGACAGAACCGCCGGAAGCAGAGGGACACCAGGGTGCGCTTTTCACTCTGCTCGAATCCTACGACCTCATCGAGGACGTCCCGGTGCTCCATTCGAACTCGCCGCCGGCACCGGAATCGACTCGGTCAGCCTCGCAGAGATCCATGCCCCGACGGGGAAATGACCACGCGCATTGGGCGGATGGGTAGGGCTCATTGGTACTCGATGATGGACCACGTCCGGCCGGGATAACCTCCAACAGCAAACTCGGTGGCAGGTGCTACGCATACTGGCTGCGGCGCAGGGATGAGGGGCTGGGCGAGGATCCAATGCAAGTCATTTCCACCCGGTCAATCGATCTGGCGGACCCGACGCTGAACACCGCATGCGAACGGCTGGACCTCCGCTGTTTCCAGCCCGGAGGTGGCATCTTTCCGGAGCCGCGAAGGCCCCGGATATGGGTGTGGCACCCGCCCCGGGTTGGGGTGGGTGCCACACTTGTTCCTTGAGGGTTGGGCTAGAGCAGTCCGCGGCGCGGCAAAGCCGGCCTCTCCGGCACGTGCGCTGTCACTGTGTGCCGCAGTCAATCCGTGAGCCCGTCTGGGTGTGCGCCTGTTGTTTTGGGCAGGTAGGCCTCAATGGCGGCGACCGGGACCCGGAATGAGCGGCCGAACTGGATGGAGGGCAGTTCGCCCGAGTGCACCTTGCGGTAAACGGTCATTTTGGACACGCGTAATGCGGCAGCGACTTCAGCCACCGTCAACAGCTGGACCGGGTGAAATTCCTTATCCATCAGAGGGCCCGCCGGCGCTGCTTCACGCACGACAATATATGCTTCATGGGTTCCCCCATTTCCTGTGGCCTCAGGGCAGCTGCTTCACCCCTCGACCACCTCTACCTAACATTCGAGGGGAACAGCTGACTGGATTGGTCGCTGTGGCGGCGGGGGAGGGGTGAGCTCGACTCCGCGGGGCCCGGGGTCATACAACGGTGAATCTAAGCGCGGTTCGTCGCCACGACCGCGCCGATCACCAAGGATGACTTCAACCGACTGGGTTACGGCCGCGTTTTCCCGGAGGTTAAGACACCGGTCACGGTGTTCGCAATGAAGCCGTTCGCGGAAGTGACATCACGGTTGAACATTCAATGGTTGCGTGATCCCGGGTATTGGTTTCGGTTGTGTAACTTAATGGCTCTGGCTGCGGGATCGGTCGGTTATGTGTGAAGCTAATGAATGAGTCCTGCCAGGCCTCCACGCCGAGGGAAGATCGGATGAGTTGGCTGATCAAGCGAGTGGTACCCCTGATCTGGGGGGCCTGGTTGCGCGTGTGGCCCAAGGCGAGGTGGAGGCGTTTGAGGAATTATACGCTCGAACGGTTACCCGCGTTTATGGTGTGATCCGGAGAGTGCTCCTGGACCGGGCGTTAAGCGAGGATGCCGCTCAGGACGTATATGTCCAAGTCTGGTTCAATGCCTATAAGTACAATCCTGATGCCGGAAGTCCCATGACGTGGCTTCTGATGATCGCTCATCGTCGGGCCGTGGACAGGGTCCGCAGTGAGCAGCGGTTCATCGGCCGTAATCTCAAATATGAAATGCTCTCCAGGTTCCATGAGTACGATCCTGTGCCGGCGCTTGTCGACCGGCTGGCAGCAGCCGAAGCCATCGGCCGGTGCCTGGGGTCATTGACGACCCTGCAGTACGAATCGCCTTGCCTATTACGGCGGACTCACCTATACCGACGTGGCTGCAGAGCTTGATGTAAAACCCCCAACGGTGAAAACAAGGATCCGCGACGGCTTGATCCGCCTAAGAAAGTGCTTGGAAGAGCAGGGCATTGACCGGCAATGACCCCAGGCACGGGCGGCCGTTTCGGTGAGCCCGTATGCGACAGGGAGGTTCTGTAGAGCCTCCCTGTCGATCGCAGTCGGGTTTGGCCATTTCCTCGACGGCGGCTGCGTCCCGCCGGCAGGAAGCCGGAAGGGCTCATGCGTCTACTTTGGTGAAAAGCGCCGTCTCCACCGTGAGGCCGGGGCCGAAGGCCATGGAGCAGATGCGCCCGTTGCCGCTCGACGATGGTTGCTCCAGGATGTGTTTCAGCACGAACATCACGGTGGCGCTGCTCATGTTGCCGAACTGCCGAAGTGTTTCGCGGGCAGGCACAAGCTGCTCCTGGGTCAGGTCCAGTTTCGCTTCAACCTTGTCGAGGATGCTCCGCCCGCCCGGATGGATTCCCCAGTGCTCGATGTCGCGGTATGCGATTCCTTTGAGGGTTTCATCGTGGGCAAGGAGCGGTGCCAGCGCGCCGACGATGTGCTCGTCGATAATGTGGGGAACGTAGGTGCCGAGGACCAGCTCAAAGCCCTCATCGCCGATGTCCCAGGCCATCGACTCCTCGCCCACCGGGGTAAGGACAGTTTCGAAGTAATCGAGGCTGAGGGCGGGGCCGTTGAGGGGAAGATCGCGCGCGGTAACGATCGCGGCAGCTGCTCCATCGGCGAAGAGCGATGAACCGACGATGGTGTCCGGATTGTTGGAGGACCGCACGTGCAGCGAGCACAGCTCGGCGCTGATCACGAGCACGACGGCGTCGGGGTCGGCCTCGCAGAAGGCCTTCGCCGAGCGAAGCGCAGGGAACGCGGCGTAGCAGCCCATGAAGCCGAGGTGGTAGCGCTGCACCGATGGTGCAAGGTCAAGCGCGCGCACCACCTTGTAATCGGGCCCCGGCGCGAAGAAGCCGGTGCAGGACACCGTCA
>NZ_KI914633.1:53927-82228 GCF_000520495.1 Arthrobacter sp. H14 | reverse complement strand
CGTCGCCCAGGAACTCAACAGCAGACCCCGCAAGACGCTGGGCTGGGATACCCCTGCCGAACGACTTCGTGATTTACTGACAACCAACTAACCACCGGCGTTGCAACGACCCCTAGAATCCGCCAGGAAGTGACTGCAACGCAATCATCGCTCAGAAGTAAACATTGCGGTGCGTTAGGCTGAACCACATCCGAGGGTCCTACAAGGGGGTAGCACGTGGACGCACTATGGGAAATCCTGTTTGGGACCTTACTGCTCAACCCCATCTGGAGTTGGACGTTGCCCGTGTCCATAGCCCTGATGGTTCTCTTTGCAATACTGGCTGCCCGCCGGCTGTCCTGGAGCTGGGTTCGCATTAGGGATCCTGGAAAGCTGGTGGCTGATGCTGATCGAGAGCGCTTTGTACCTGGCCTCCGCGCTGTTAGGCCTCGGCAACACAGCGACGGTGCCGGCCCTGCAGGGACTGAGTACTCCGCTGATCATGGTCATTCTTCACGCGGCCGTCGTCATCTTCGCTGTTAGAGGCTACCGCGCCTGGCGGACGGCATTGGCGCCCGCCCCGAAAGCCTCTGCGCCCTACAGCGGTCTGCTCTAGAGGGCGCAGAGGACCAAACAGCCTACTTCTCGACGAGCGTCAGCACGTCGTAGGTGGCGACGATTTCGTCATGTTGGTTGTGCAGAATGGCATCCCAACGGACCTCGCCGTACTCCTCATCCTCACGCGGCGTAATCTGCTTGGCCGTCAGCGTCACCCGGAAGGAATCACCGGCCGCCAGCGGGGTGATGAACCGCAGGTTCTCCAGTCCATAGTTGGCCAGGACCGGACCCGGCGCCGGCTCGACGAACAGACCGGCAGCCCAGGACAGCAGCAGATAGCCATGTGCGACGATCCCGGGGAAGAATGGATTCGCCGCGGCGGCTTCCTCGTTTGTGTGGGCGTAGAACGTGTCGCCGGTGGTGTTGGCGAAGGCTGTGATGTCCTCGAGCGTGACCTCCCTCAGCTCCGAGGCAACAGTGTCGCCAAGATTGAGTGTGGCGAGGTTCTTGCGGAACGGATGATCGCCGATATTCCTGTCCGCGCCCTGGTGCCAGACCTGGGTAACAGCGGTCAGCATGTTCGGCGAGCCTTGGATCGCCGTACGCTGCATGTGGTGGTAAACCGAACGGATGCCGCCCAGCTCCTCACCACCGCCGGCGCGTCCGGGACCGCCGTGTACCAAGTGCGGAACGGGTGAACCGTGACCGGTCGAGGTCTTCGCATCCTCGCGGTTGAGTACCAACACGCGGCCGTGGTGGGCGGCGATGCCGGTCACGATTTTGCGCGCGGTTTCGGCGTCGTTCGTCGCCACGGTCGCGACCAGGGAGCCATTGCCCATTGCTGCCAGCCGGATGGCCTCGTCGACGTCGTCGTACCCGATCACCGAGGAGACCGGCCCGAATGCCTCAACGTTATGGACCTCGGGGGTTTCGGCGTCGTCGAAGGTCAGCAGCATCGGCGGGAAGAAGGCACCCTCGCGGGACACGGATACGGAACCGTCCGCGTTCGTGATCTGCGGCTCGTCCATGCTGCCCAAAGCAATGTGCCCACCGGCGGTAACCAGCATCTCGACGCTCTTACGCACCTCGGCCAGTTGCTCCAGGGAGGCCAGCGCACCCATCGTGACGCCTTCGGCGCGCGGGTCGCCAAGTATCACGCGCTGTTCGATCCGCTCCCGGGTGGCCTGGACGACGTCGTCCATCAGGCTCCGCGGCACGATGGCACGGCGGATGCTGGTGCACTTCTGCCCGGCCTTGACGGTCATCTCTGTGACCAGCGACTTAATAAATGCATCAAATTCGGGCGTGCCGCGGACGGCGTCCGGACCGAGGATGGCGGCGTTCAGCGAGTCGGTTTCGGAGGTGAAGCGCACGCCGCCGAAGACGACATTGTCGTGGCTCTTCAGATGGTTGGCGGTTCCGGCGGAGCCGGTGAACGAGACCATGTCGCGGTAATCAAGATGATCGATGATCGTCCGCGCGCTGCCGGAAATCAGTTGCAGTGAACCGGCCGGAAGGATGTTGGATTCGACAATCGACTTCACGACGGCGGCAGTCAGGTAACCCGTCGGCGTCGCCGGTTTGACGATGGTTGGCACTCCGGCGAGGAAGGCCGGAGCGAGCTTTTCGAGCATGCCCCAAACCGGGAAGTTGAAGGCGTTGATCTGTACTGCGACGCCGGGAATGCGGGTGTAGATGTGCTCCCCGAAGAACGAACCGTCCTTGGAGAGCTGCTCAGCCGGGCCGTCAATGACGACCTGCGAATTCGGCAGTTCACGCCGGCCCTTCGAGCCGAATGTGAAGAGGACGCCGATACCGCCGTCGATATCCACCAGCGAGTCGACCTTGGTGGCACCGGTCTGGGCCGAAAGCCGGTAAAAGTAGTCGCGCTGGTCGTTGAGGTGCTTCGCCAGCTCCTTCAGCTTCAGCGCCCGCTGGTGGAAGGTGAGCTCACCGAGGGAAGTCTGTCCAACGGTCCGGCCGTAGTGAACGGCTGCGGCGAGGTCCAGTCCCTCGGTGCTTACCTTGGCGAGCAGGTCGCCGGTACTCGCATCCCGGACTTCAGCCCCGGCTGCCGCGACGTCGTCTTCCGGAGTCCACCAGGCATCCTCGACAAAACTGGGGACGGTTTCGACGGCCGTTTCGGTCGCCTCGGGGGCAAATGTAGTCATCGTTGACGGATCCTTCCAACGAAGTGCTCTTCAATGAACTGGGTGCAACGCCGGCCAGTATCGGTAAACTGACCGCTCGTTCGGTAATATGTCCACACTAGCTTAAACGCCGCACTGGAGTGCTTCCAGTTACGCGCTCACAGCAACGATAACCGCCAGGAGCATTAATGGAACCCGAGTCCCCGCAATCGCCCGAACCGTGGAAGATCGTCCTGGGTGAGCTCGACGAAAAAATGGGCGTGAAGGTCCTGGAGGAATCCGCCGAGCGCGTCGTTGCCACCATGCCAGTCGAGGGAAACCGACAGTCATTCGGCCTGTTGCACGGCGGCGCCTCCCTGTCCTTCGGCGAAGCAATCGGCTCTTGGGCCGCCGTCATCCACGCGGGACCCGGGCGCTCCGCCGTCGGCGTCGACGTCTCAGCCACCCACCACCGCTCTGCTCGCTCCGGACTGGTCACCGGCGTCGCCACTGCTATTCATTTGGGGCGTACGACGACGTCGCATGAGGTGGTCATCTACGACGAGGACGAGCGGCGGTTGTGTTCGATGCGGATCACCAATCTCATCCTCGACCGGCCGAAGCCCGGGGAGAAGGTTTAGCTTCCGTCCGGACGGGACCTGATCCAGCGCTTCAGCTGGACCGTCCTGCCGCGGTGCTCACCTTGGTGGGTTGACACGTGTATAAATCCAGCCCGTTCCGCAACCCGTTCACTCGGAGTATTACCGCTGACCGTTTCCAGCGCGACTTGGTCGAAGCCGTGGCTGAACAGCCAATCGCACAAAACTTGTGCCGCCCGCGTCGCAACTCCCCGCCCTCGCGCTTCGGGTAACAGGACATAGAAAATCTCCGGTTCGGGGTTGTCGGACAGCCCCATGCCAACTGTTCCCAGGGTCTCGCCGTCGAGAATCACGACGTAACGTGCGGCGATCCGCTGCTCTTGCCGTTCCCGGGTCCGCCGGATCCGACGGCGGGCGGCAGCTTCATCCATCTCCGCGGGGTAATACGTCCACTGCGGAACATCGGGAATCCGGCTCAGGATGTACTCCAACGTCCAGTCGTCCTCGGACAGGGCACGCAACGTCAGCGCACCCGTATGCAGTTCCAGAGGAAGCGGGACGTCGAAGGGCATGGACCTATGATGCCATTTGGCACAACAAGCGCTCCCGGAACATGGGGGCCCCGAAGGATGGGAAAACGAGTCTCAGGACCTATACCGTTCGGCGGCCAACCGGCGTATCTTGTCCTCATGATCACTCCGCCGAACTTCAACCTCGCCGTGCTGGCTCGCCTGGCCGCGGCCTCCGTCATGACCGCTGGGCTCGTTGCCGGCGCCGTCGCCGCACCTGCTTCTGCGCATCCCAAAGAGACCATCGACTATGTCGCTCTGGGCGACTCCTACTCGGCAGGACTTGGCGCTGGATCAACCAATGATTTCCCGTGCCTCAAGACGCCCGGCAGTTTTCCTGACCGAATCGATGCGAGGAAATCCGTAAACCTCGTAGCTAACGCGTCATGCAGCGGCGCCATTACAGCGCACATCCCTGTACAGGCGGTCGCTCTCACCGACGATACCGATCTGGTCACCATCACGGTTGGCGGTAACGACCTCCAGTACTCCACTGTTGTGGCGACCTGTCTCGGTTTTACCCCGGGCGATTGCACTGCTTCGCTCCGGACCGCCCGCCAATATGCTGAAAATCAATTGGCTTGGGATCTGCAAACCGTCTTTGCTGGCATTCAGCAACAGTCGGATGCCCACGTGGTCGTAATGGGTTATCCGCATCTTTTCTCACCCCAGTTTGGACGTCTCGGCCCAAATACTGCAGCAGCAAAAGCGATGAATGAAGCGACCACGGTTCTCAACGATGTCATTGAATCTGCAGCGGATGAGGCTGGATTCCAATACGTGGACGTCACTAAGGAGTTCCGCAATCATGGGATCGGTGCACCCGACCCTTGGATCCATGGCGTCGGCGCTGACGCGGCCCTCCACCCCACGGCCGAGGGATACAAGAAGGGATACTTCAAGACCTTCAAGAGCGAGGTGCAGCTCAACAAGATTCAGAAGAAGTCCCACTCATACAAATAGCCGGAAAATTGCCGAGGATACATGCCATGATCTAAACATGGCCGAACGCTTAATGCTCCTCGACACAGCGTCCTTGTACTTCCGCTCGTTCTACGGCGTGCCCACGAAAGTGCAGGCGCCCGACGGGACACCGGTCAACGCCGCGCGCGGGCTGCTGGACATCATCGCCAAGCTGGTAACCGATTTTGAGCCGACGCATCTGGTCGCATGCTGGGACGATGACTGGCGGCCGCAGTGGCGGGTGGATTTGATCCCGAGCTACAAGGAGCACCGCGTCAAGGAAGTCGTGCCGGGCGGCGTGGACGTTGAGGAGACCCCGGACGAACTCGTCGCGCAGATTCCGCTCATTCGCGAGATGCTGGACAAGCTCGGCGTGACGGTACTCGGTGCGGGGCAGCATGAGGCTGATGACGTTATCGGCAGCCTCGCCAGCCAGGCTCAGATGCCGGTCGACGTCGTTACCGGTGACCGGGACCTGTTCCAACTGGTCGACGACGACGCCGACGTCCGCATCATGTACACCGCCCGGGGGATGAGCCGGCTGGAAGTCCTGACCAACGACGTCGTGAAATCAAAGTACGGCGTGGCCGCGCACCAGTACGCCGATTTCGCCGCCTTGCGGGGAGACAATTCGGACGGGCTCCCGGGCGTCGCAGGAGTGGGCGACAAGACAGCCGCCGGCCTGCTGCAGGAACATGGCAGTCTCGCCCGGATCATCGCCGCAGCGGAGGAACACTCGCCCGAGCTCTCCAGGTCGGTCCGTGCAAAGATCACCGCCGCCGAGGACTACCTCAAGGTGGCGCCGACCGTGGTGGGCGTCGTACGGGATCTCGACTTTGGTTCGTTCGACGCGCAGATCCGCCCGCTGCCCGCAGACCGGCTGGCCGACGTCGAACGTTTTGCCGAAGAACACGGACTCGGCGGCTCCATGAAGCGGGCGCTCCACGCCTTAGGCACTGAAGCGTAGGCGGCGCCGTATGATGCATCGAATCGCGCTTGGAATCCTGGTCCGCGACGGGCGCGTTCTGCTGTGCCACCGCTCCCCCGCCCGTAGGTGGATTCCGAACGTTTGGGACTTCCCCGGCGGACATATCGAGAAGGGCGAGACCGGCCAGGAGGCGCTGATCCGGGAGCTGTGGGAAGAGCTCGCCATTTCGGCCACCGTTCACACCAGCGAACCGGACTTCAGCATGACCGGCGAGGATGTGGAACTTTCAGCGTGGATTATACGGGCCTGGGAAGGCACCGCCACCAATACGGTCCCGGAGGAGCACGACGACGTCGCCTGGGTGACGCTCGCGGAGGCGACGATGCTTCAACTCGCCGACGAAAAGGTCCTCGAGTGGATCACGCTCGTGCTCGAGGAATAGGAACCCTCAACTCTCCCAGGTGAAGAAGCCTTGTCCGGTTTTGCGGCCGAGGTGGCCGTTGGCGACTTTGTCGCGGAGGATCTGCGGTGGGGTGAAACGGTCCCCGAGGGTGGAGGCGAGGTATTCGGCGATACCGAGCCGCACGTCGAGTCCGACGATGTCGGTGGTTTTCAGGGGTCCGACGGGGTGTTTGTAGCCCAGTGTCATGGCGGCGTCGATGTCCTCGGGTGAGGCGACGCCGTCTTCGACCATCCGCATGGCCTCCAGTGCGATGGCGACGCCGAGGCGGGAGGAGGCGAATCCGGGGGCGTCATTGACGACGACGGGGGTCTTCTTCAGCGCTTCAATCCACACGGTGGAGGCCTCGGCGAGTTCCGGCGAGGTCTGTTTCCCCAACACGACTTCGACGAGCAGTGAGGCCGGGACCGGGTTGAAGAAGTGCAGGCCGCAGAACCGGTCCGGGCGTTCGAGCTTGCCGGCCAGTTTGTCCACCGACAGGGACGAGGTGTTCGTGGCCAGGTACGCCCCGGGTGACAGCTGCGCCTCGACCCGCGTCAGCGACTCGGTTTTGAGGTCGAAGTCTTCCGGCACGGCTTCGACGACCAAACCGGCCGCGGCGAAGGACGCGTAGTCGGTCGAGACGGAGATCCGGGCCTTGAGATCGTCGAGGGATTCCGTCGTCGTTCCCTTGTCCACGCTCTTCGCCAGCGAGCCATTCAGGCGCTCGGTGGCGGCGTCGGCTGCTGCTTGATCGCGTTCGACGACGACGACGGTCGAGCCGGCCGTGCAGAACGCGTGGGCAATGCCGGCGCCCATGCGTCCACCGCCGAGCACGCCGACGTGTTCGGGAACGGTGTGGCCGGTGGTGCCGGAAACGGGGTGCGTCATTACTTCTTCTTCCTGTCCAGAAATTTCTGCATGCGGTCGAACTTGGCCTCGGACTCGAAGAGCACGGCCTGGGCCAGCTGATCGATCACCGGGTGCGACTCCGCCGGAGCGGAGAACACCGACTTGGTGATCCTCGTCGCGAGCCGGTCCTGCTTGCCAATCCGGTCCGCCAGAGCATTCGCGGCGTCGATGAGGCCGTCCGGTTCATGGATTGAGGTGATCAAATGCACCGCGAGGGCTTCCTCGGCGGTGAGGATCCGCCCGGCGAGCAGGATTTCCTTGGCCACGGGTTCGCCGACCAGTTCCTTCAACCGCCACGATGCTCCGGCCGCGGCGAGGATGCCGAGGCCGGTCTCGGGGTTGCCGATCTTCACCGACGGCGTCCCGATGCGGAAGTCCGCGGCGTAGGCGAGCTCCGCTCCCCCGCCCAGGGCGTAGCCGTCCAGGGCGGCGATGACCGGCATCGGCAGCTCCGCGATCCGGGCAAACAACGTGGAGTTAATGCCCGCCAAGGCATCATCCCGTCGTCGTTCCCGCAACTGGGCGATATCCGCGCCGGAAGCAAAAACACCATTAGCGCCGGACAGGATCAGCGTCTTCGGATCCGCCTCCAACACCGCGCAGACCGCGTGCAGCTCATCGATCATCGTCTGATCAATCGCGTTACGGACCCCGGGCCGGTTCAGCTGAACGTGGACCCGGTCCGGGCGCTCCTCGACCAGCAACGTCTGGAAAGCGCCGCCGTCGAACGCTGCTGATGCTGGTGCTGGCGCCGCAGGTGCTGTGGGGGAATCTTCCGTGCCGGCCGCCACTAGACGCGCTCGATCAGCATCGAAGTACCCTGTCCGACTCCGACACACAGCGTGGCCAGACCGGTCTTCGCGTTCTCACGCTCCATCCGGCCCAACAACGTAATCGCGATCCGTGAACCCGATGAACCCAGCGGGTGGCCGGTCGCGATCGCACCGCCGTCGCGGTTGACGATCTCCTCATCCAGGCCAAGCCGGCGGATCACACCCAGCGACTGGGTCGCGAAAGCCTCATTCAACTCCACCGCGCCAAGGTCATCGACCGACTTGCCGGTCCGGGACAGGACCTTCTCCGTCGCCGGAACCGGGCCCAGCCCCATAACCTCCGGCGCAACCCCAGCCGAAGCACCATCGAGGATCCGGGCGCGGGCCTTCAAACCAAGTTTTTCGACGGCGGCCCCGCTGGCAATAATGATCGCCGACGCACCGTCATTCAACGAACTGGCGTTACCGGCCGTGACAATACCGCCGGGTTTAACCACAGACCGCAGCTTCGCCAGTGTCTCCATCGAAGTATCCCGGCGCGGGCCCTCATCGACCTCGACCAGGCCCTTCTTCGTCTGAACCCCAACAATCTCCGGAGCGAGGCGTCCGGCGTCGATCGCGTCAACGGCACGCTGATGTGACCGCAGCGCAAACGCATCCGCGTCCTCGCGGGTGATGCCCTCGACCTCAGCGACCTCCTCGGCCGTCTCCGGCATCGCGAACGTCGTCTTGTCCCGGGACTGGAACACCGGGTTCGTGAACCGCCAGCCAATCGAGGTGTCATACACCTCCCCCGGCTTCGCAAAGGCTTTCTCCGGCTTCGCCATCACCCACGGCGCCCGGCTCATCGACTCCACACCACCGGCAACGACAATATCCGCCGCACCCGACTTCACCATGTGCGAGGCCATAATGATCGCCGACAAACCCGAGGCGCAGAGCCGGTTGACCGTAATACCGGGAATCGAATCAGGGAACCCGGCCAGCAGCGTCGCCATCCGCGCCACATTCCGGTTCTCCTCACCGGCACCATTGGCATTACCGAGGATGACCTCCTCGATCAACCCAGGATCGACGCCGGCACGCGAGACGGCTTCCTTCAGCACCAACGCCGCCAAATCATCCGGGCGCACGCTCGACAGCGCTCCACCATAGCGACCAACAGGGGTACGAACCCCACCAACCAGAAAAGCCTCAGGCATGCGAACTCTCCGTATCCGGGAAAAGATTGACGCGGAGCATCCGCAACGCGTCGTAATATTACTGACCGTTCGTTCTATAAAGAATCCCACGCAGGCGCGGCCCGGTCAACTGGAACACTTAGGCACAGAATTCCACACCCGGCGCAGCCGCCCAAACCGCTGCGGCCGATAGGCTGTAACGGTGACCACACCACCCGATCGTCCGAAATCACCGCGCAGCAACGGCTGGTTCTGGCGCTATGGCCCTCTGATCGGCGCCGGCTTCGTGACTGGAATCATCTTCAGCCTGATCCAGGCACCGGACAAGTCCATCTTGACCTGGATCCTCATCGTCCTTGGAGCCGGCGCCGCCGCCGTGATGTGGGTTACGGGTATCCGGCGTTATTCAGCCGGGGCGACTAAGGACAGAAACTGACCTCATTGCTCTGGTCCCGGCCACCGTGCGGTTCTAGTCTCGATTCATGACATACAACATTCAAGTCGCAGTGGATTGCGTGGACCCGCATGGCCAGGCCGATTGGTGGGCGGAAACGCTCGGTTGGACGGTCGAACCGAGCGATGAGGCCTTTATCCGGTCCATGATCGAGCAGGGCTACGCAACGGAGGCGGACACCACGGTGCACAACGACCACCTCGTGTGGAAGGACGGCGCGGCCATCTGCCCCACAGACCAGGTCGGCATGAAGCCCCGGCAGCGGATCCTGTTCCAACCGGTCCCGGAGACCAAGACGGTGAAGAACAGAATCCACTTGGACATTAACCTCGACGGCGAGGACAAGGACGCACTGCGTGCCGGCCTCGAACAACGCGGTGCGACGTTCCTGTACCAGGCGAATCAGGGACCGCATGTGTGGTACACGATGAAAGATCCGGAGGGCAACGAGTTCTGCATCGGCTGAGCCGGAGCGCCGACAAACTCCTTCCCGGCACAGATACACTCGACGGGTGACTGCAGAACTTCCCACCCAGGTTTCAGATATCTTCGATCCGCAGCGTTGGCGGGTGGTTTCCGGCTTTGAGGACTTCCAGGACATCACCTATCACCGCCAGGTCCACCGCTCAGCCCCTGCGGAGGCAACAGCCGGGAGTGCCGACGGCGGGTCCGACGGCAGCGGGTCCGGACGCAGCGGGTCCGACGGCGGCATGTCTTCCGGCGTGCGGGATCTCCCGACCGTCCGCATCGCCTTCAACCGCCCTGAGGTGCGTAACGCCTTCCGGCCCGGGACAGTCGATGAACTCTATCGGGCACTCGATCACGCCAGGATGACCCCCGACGTCGGCACGATTCTGCTCACCGGAAACGGTCCGAGTGCCAAGGACGGCGGCTGGGCATTTTGCTCCGGCGGCGACCAGCGGATCCGCGGCCGTGACGGCTACCGCTACGCGGAGGGCGAGACGCAGGAAACGGTTGATCCTGCACGCGCCGGCCGGCTGCACATTCTGGAAGTCCAGCGGCTGATCCGCACCATGCCCAAGGTGGTTATCGCCGTCGTCAATGGTTGGGCAGCGGGCGGAGGCCACAGTCTGCACGTAGTCGCCGACCTGAGTATCGCCTCCAGGGAATATGGCAAGTTCAAGCAGACCGACGCCACCGTGGGTTCATTCGACGCGGGGTATGGGTCGGCCCTGCTCGCGCGGCAGATCGGGCAGAAAGCCGCCCGGGAGATTTTCTTCCTGGCCCGGGAATATTCCGCGGACGACATGCACCGGATGGGCGCGGTCAACGAAGTCGTCGAACACGCACGCCTCGAGGCGGTCGCCCTCGAATACGCGGCGGATATCGCAAAGCAGTCCCCGCAGGCCATCCGGATGCTCAAATTCGCCTTCAACCTGCCCGACGACGGCCTGGCCGGCCAGCAAGTCTTCGCCGGAGAGGCGACCCGGCTGGCATACATGACCGACGAAGCCGTTGAGGGCAAGGAAGCCTTCCTGGAAAAGCGGGACCCGGACTGGTCCCGCTTCCCGCACTACTTCTAAATCTCCGAGAAAGCAGGGACGACGCACATGGATATCCTTCCGATCCATACCCCCGCCGGATTCAATCCGCTCGACCTGCTCAAGCCGCTGGCCGCGGTGCTCGCCGGCGAGGGACCCGTCGTCGCCCCCTACGCCACGGACGAGCCGCCGGCCAACCTGTTATCCGCTCTCTCGGACAGTTCCAGCAACGGATCAGCTCCCACCTCCAGCAACGGGTCCACCCCGGAAACCAGGCAGGAGCCGGCGGGAGCGCCATCGAACACCGCCGTCATCATCAGCACTTCCGGTTCCACCGGCCAGCCGAAGCAGACCATGCTGTCCGTCGAGTCACTCGCCGCGTCCTCAATGGCCACCGCTTTCACCCTGCGGGGGGAAGGCCAATGGTTGTCGGCGCTGCCGGTACATTATGTTGCGGGCCTGCAGGTCCTGGTCCGTTCGCTCTACGCCGGCACCAAGCCCGCAGTGATGGACATGTCCGGCGGCTTCGATACGGATGCCTTCACCTATGCGGCCGAGGAAATGACCGATCACCACCGCTACGTTTCCCTCGTGCCCACCCAGCTGCACCGCCTGCTCGACTCGCCGGATCCATCCACGATGTCGGCGCTCCGCCGGTTCAACGCCATCCTGCTCGGCGGTGGCCCTGCCAGCCCGGATCTGCTCGGGGGCGCGGCCGGCGAAGGCCTCAAGGTGGTGACAACTTACGGGATGAGCGAAACCTGCGGCGGCTGCATCTACAACGGCCGTCCGATTGACGGGGTGAAACTCAGGCTCGAGGACGGCCGGATCCGGCTCGGCGGCGACGTTGTGGCCAGCGGCTATCTCAACCAGCCTGAACTTACCCGGGCACACTTCCGTGAGGAAGACGGGACCCGCTGGTACATCACCGACGACCTTGGCGAGTTTTACGACGACGGCAAGCTGCGGGTCCTCGGCCGGATGGACGACGTCGTCATCACCGGTGGGCTGAAAATCTCCGCCAACTCGGTCCGCGAAGCAATTGAAGCGGTCGACGGCGTCGAATCTGCTTTCGTTGCCGGGATAGAAAGTGCCGAATGGGGGCACGTCGTGGCTGCCGCCGTCGTTGCTTCACCGGCAAATCAGGACGCCGTTTCCGCTGCGGTGCGCCGCGACGTCGCAGCCGAAGCTGTGCCCAAGGTCATCGAATTCGTGGCCGAACTGCCCACCCTGCCAACGGGCAAACCCGATCGGCAGCAGCTGATCCGCATGTTGGAGGAATCAGCACGCGGTCATAGGGGAGAATAGAACGTCGTTCCGCCGATCGGATGAGGAGATGAACTGTGGCCACTGCCGGTCAATGGATTGAAGGAGCACGGCTTCGCACACTGCCGATGGCGGTAGCGCCGGTGATGATCGGCAGTGCGGCGGCGTTCGAGCTGGGATCCTTCCTGCTGCTGAACGCCATCCTGGCCCTGCTCGTCGGCGTGCTCATGCAGGTCGGCGTGAACTATGCCAACGACTACTCCGACGGCATCCGCGGAACCGACGACCACCGGGTTGGGCCGCTGCGGCTGACCGCCTCCGGCACGGCGAGCGCCAAGGCGGTCAAGACCGCCGCCTTCGCCTGTTTCGGTGCAGCACTGGTCGCCGGCCTGATCCTGATCGTGCTCTCGCAGGCCTGGTGGCTGCTGCTGGTTGGCGTGGCCTGCGTGCTCGCCGGATGGGGCTATACCGGCGGCGCCAATCCGTACGGCTATCTCGGCCTGGGCGACGTCTTCGTTTTCGTCTTCTTCGGTCTGGTGGCCACCCTCGGAACCACGTATACCCAGGCGGGACAGGTAAGCCTGCCGTCATTCATCGGTGCGGTCGGCACCGGGGTGATCGCGACGGCGCTGCTGATGGCTAATAACGTGCGCGACATTCCCACCGATATCGAGGCCGGCAAACGCACCCTTGCCGTCCGGTTGGGTGACGACGCCGCCCGCATCAGTTACGTGATGATGCTGGCGTTGGCGATCTTCCTGCCATTGGTGCTGGTGGAAGACCATCCGTGGATTCTGATCGTGCTGCTGGCCGGACCGATCTGCTTGATGCCGAGCTGGCTGATGCTCAAGGGCAAGCGGCGCAAGAGCCTGATTCCAGTGCTCAAGCAGACCGGAATGATCAACCTCGCCTACAGCGCGCTGTTCAGCCTTGGGCTGGTGCTGTCAGTAGTGCTCGCCTGACTCCGGGTGTCTGAGTCCTGCTCACGGCGTCCCGGCGCCCGGGCGCGTTCCGGCAGCCGCTACGCGCTGGTGCTGGAGTCCTGGTCCCGCCTGCGGGGCGGGGCTTCGGGACGGTAAACAGGGTTGGCCGCCGAAAACGAATCCTCGGCCTCAGCATCCTTGCGTTCCGTCGCCGTCCGGATGGGCGGGGCGCTCCCGCTGAACCGGTATTGGATGGACGCGGCCGCCTCATCGCGCATCTTGGTCAGGAACAGGAAGCTGATGCAGAACGCAATGATCACCGCGACTATTGCGGAGAAAATCCAGCCGAGTCCCAGCCATAGACACAGGACCAGCACTGCTGCGGTAATTCCGAGCCGGACTGCGGTGTACTTGAAGAATGCCACGCCTCAAGTTTAGCCGCTTCGGCTCCTCCGGACCTACACGGTAGAAGCGTACGTGGGAGCTCACATCTCGATTAGAATGGGTACATGCCGCGCGTAATACTAGCCATCTTTCTGATCGCACTGATCGTCTATGCCGCGATCGACTGCATCACGGCGGATTCCAAACATGTCCGCGGTGTACCCAAGTCCGCGTGGATCGCCATCATCATTCTGCTGCCGTTGCTCGGGGCCCTGCTCTGGTTCTTCCTCGGCCGGCCCAAACACTATTCGCCGCCCGAACAAGCCCGGCGCCACCCCACTGCGCCCGATGACGACCCGAACTTCCTCCGCAATCTGGAAACCCGACGTCGGCAGCAGCAGAAGGAAGCCGAGCTGAAGGCCCGCGAAACGGAACTGAAGAACCGCGAGACGCGCTTCGACGAAGACGGTAAAGACACCAAATAGCGTTCCCTTCCCCTCGGCCCTTTGCCTGATCCGCGGACTCGTCTTCGGGCCATTTTCCACTGCCGAGGCCGCGCGACTCGGTGTCCAGCGCCAGAGAACCAGGGCCGATGACCTCCTCAATCCCACGAATGGGGTCCGCCTTCCGATTGGCGTTGCCGAAGATGTGAAATCGAGAGCGCATGCCTACGC
The DNA here is from genome assembly GCF_000520495.1 of Arthrobacter sp. H14. Lineage (GTDB taxonomy): Bacteria > Actinomycetota > Actinomycetes > Actinomycetales > Micrococcaceae > Arthrobacter_C. The sequence goes on along the minus strand of NZ_KI914633.1, from coordinate 67,995 downwards.
TATTGCGGCGCCGAACGCCGTCGTAAGCCATACGACAGCGGCCCTGCTCTGGGGGGCCCGTTGCCCTTGAGCATCGAGCAGGATGACGTCATCCATCTCAGCTTCGGCGACGGAAGCCGAGGTTGCAGGCGTCGCGGTGCCCAGGGCCACCGGGTACAGCTAAGGCCTGGCGATACCGTACAGGGACGGTTGTTTACGGCCACCTCGCCGGAGCGGACGTGGGTCGATCTTGCGTCCTTGCTCACCTTGGACGAGTTGATCATTGCCGGAGATTACCTCGTCCGCCGGCGGAATCCGCTCAGCACCATGGACGCCTTAAGGAACCAGGTCGGACATATGGGGAGACCGCAAAGGCATAGTGTCCTCCCGTGCGGCGCTTGGATGGATTCGCCACCGCACCGACTCCGCGAAAGAGACCGAACTGCGGCTGCTCCTGGTCCGAGCGGGATTGCCGGAACCGTCCATCAATGTGGCGATTCTGGATGAACGGGGTGAGTGGGTACAGGATCCGGACATGAGCTACCAGAGTCTGAGGATAGCCATGCAGTACGATGGCGGCCATCACATCACAGAAATGCAGCGCAGATCCGACATTCTGCGGGATGATCGGGCCGCAGAACTCGATTGGCTCGTTCTGAAGTACAGCCAACTCGACCTGAAGCCTCTCGGGAACGGTGAACCATCAGCAGTGACGAAAACCCGCAGGGCATTGCTGGACCGCGGCTGGGTGCAGCACCCGGCGGCCTAGCGCAAATGAAATCCCGGCCTACCAGGATGATTGGCCACCAACGTCAATTGAATGGACACTAATGGTTGTTTTGCGGCATCAGAACAACCATTGGGGCCCACTCAGTCCTAAATAGTTCGATGAGGCGGGGGCAGGGCTGTCAGACCGACCAGGAGCTATCACGGGCTACCAGCGCGGTCACAGACCGCGCGGCGCTAGATTCCGGAGTAGGAGTGCAGCCCGGAGAAGAATACGTTGACGATGGCGAAGTTGAAGATGATGCACAGGTAGCCGACGATGCACAGCCATGCCGCACGCGTACCGGTCCAGCCCCGCGTTGCCCGCGCGTGCAGGTACCCGGCGAAGACCACCCAAATGACAAACGTCCATACTTCCTTGGTGTCCCAGCCCCAGTACCGCCCCCAGGCCTCTTCGGCCCAGATAGCTCCCGCCATGAGCGTGAACGTCCACAGCACGAATGCCACGGCATTGATCCGGTAGGCAAGGTTTTCCAGGCTCAGCGACGCCGGGACGCGCCGCATGAAATCCATTCCGGGTGTTTCCCCGGCGGCCAGGGCGGCTTCACGGCGGGCCTGCATCAGCTGCAGAACGGACATCGAGAAGGTCAGCGTAAACAGCGCGGAAGCAGTGACCGCCACCGAAACGTGAATGATCAGCCAGTAACTCTGCAGTGCCGGAACGAGGTTCCCGACAGGGGTGGGGAAACCGATGGTCGCGGCACAAAGCATGATCAGCACCAGGCCGAGCACGAACGTTCCCAGGAACCGCAGATCCCGGCGGGTCAGCGTCAGCAGGAAGATCCCCGCCACCACCAATGCACCGGTCGTGCAGAACTCGTACATGTTGCCCCAAGGCACCCGGCCTGCAGCTATTCCGCGGCTGAGGACGGCGGCCAGATGCACCACGAACGCGAGGATCGTGACGGCAACGCCGATCCGGGCGCCGATGCGGCGTTCCTTGGTATATTCCATCGAGTCGCCGGCCACCGTGTCGGTTACTCCAGCTCCCCTGCCGGATCCGATCCGCGCCAGGCGGTCGGCCGGTCCGGTCAGTCCCTCGTACCGGGGCTCGCTATCGCCTGAACCAGCGGCCATGGCGGGAACCTTCGCCGTCGTGCCTTCCTGAGCATTGCCGGCAGCCGTGGCGTCACCGGATCCCGCAGCGGCACGTTGGGCGGCCGCACGCTGGTCAATGGCCTTGAGCGTCTTGCTGCTGCTCGCCATGTCCCACGCGAATCCAAGGAACGCGACCAGGTAAGTCAGCGCAGCCAACAGCATGAACAGATCGCTGTATTCGCCGAGGGCTTCGTTGATTCCCATTACTTTTCCTCACGTACATCGTGTTGTCGCCCGACATTTCCAGCCGGTTCGCCGGTACTCTCCGGTATGGTCTGAGCCAGCCACTTCTTATCGAACTGGCTCCGCAGCGTTTTTTGCTCGCCCTCGAGCCTGTAATCCTCACCGCGGGCCAGCAGACCGTATTCCACCATTGTGCGCCCATCCTCGTGGGTACCAGCGCGGACCCAGGCACGCCGGCGTCCAATGAACAACGACATGATCAGGCCGAGCAGCGCCAGCGATGAGGTGATCAGAGCGGCAAGCTTGGCCGGGTCATGATGAATATCCAGGGCGACGTACCGCTTCAGCCCGTCGAAGGAAATCGAGCCCTTGCCTTCGGGCAGCTCGTACGTTTCGTTGGCCCGCAGGACGATCCCGCCCGAGTCGAGCTGCCGGCCGTTGAGCTGATTGAGCTCCGACACATCCAGCGCGTAAACGTTCTTCGGGTCCCCGCCGTCGAGGCCGAGATCGCCGTAGTAGGAGTCGAGCAGCAGCTGCGGGTTGAGCGGATCAGGATCGCTCGCGATGGTTCGTCCGTCCTCGCCGACGACGGCGGTCGGGAGGAACAGCCCGACGAAGCCCAGCTGCGAGGGCTTCGCATCCGGCGCCTTGATCACGATGCTGGAGGTGTATGCGCCGTCGCTGGGAACCGAGACCACCGGACCCTGGTAAGCGATATTGCCATTCCCACCGCGCACGGTGACGACCGGGGCGTAACCATTGCCGACGAGGTAGACGCTGGTGCCGCCGACGGTGAGCGGTTCATTGACCTTGAGGACCTGCTTCTCCGGCTCGGCGCCGGGAGCGGGCGTAGTGGTCATCTTCGCCGTAAAACTCAGCGGCTGGCCGTAGTTAGCCTCCGACTGCCGCTCGAACTCGACGTTGAAATCGTCGAGCCGGAGCGAGTACGGGTCCAGCTGCCCCTTATCGAAATTCGCACCCGGTTCGAACGAGTCATAACCGACCAAGGTATTAACGAAGGTCTCGCCCTCGACGATGATCTTCTGCCCGCTGTATCCAAACAGCCCGCCGATCGCGACCGAGAGCAGCACCCCGATCAGCGCGGTGTGGAAGAGCAGGTTCCCGACTTCCTTCATGAAGCCCCGCTCGGCACCGACGGACGGCCGGCCGCCGCCGAGATCCCGCGTATCGACCCGGTAACCGCGCTTCTTCAGTATCGCCGCAGCGTCTTGAACAGCGGACGACGCCGTGACCCCGGCATCCGCTGGAATGGCCAGCGCTCCGTAGTGCGGCAGCCTGGAGAGCCTCCGCGGGGTGCGCGGCGGCTGCGAACGCATCGCCTTCGCATGCTGCGCCGTGCGCGGAATCACGCAGCCGATCAACGAGATGAACAGCAGCAAGTAAATTGCCGAGAACCAGACGGAGGAATACACATCGAACAGCTGGAAACGGTCCAGCCACGGACCGGATACGGGGTTGTCTTCGATGTACTGGGTAACGACGGAGGGGTTGGCCGGCCGCTGCGGGAAGAGGGAACCCGGGACCGCGGCCACCGCCAGCAGCAGGAGCAGGAACAGGGCCGTGCGCATGCTCGTCAGCTGACGCCAGACAAAACGGATCGTGCCGAAGAAACCAAGAGCAGGAAGGACGACGTCGTTATTGCCGCCTTTACCTCCGCCGTTGCCGCGGCCCTTGCCACCGCCGGCGGAACCGCCACCGCCGTTGCTGCCTGCACCTTCGGCGCCGGCGGCGTGGGCACCGCTCTTCATCTCTTCGTCCTGAACAGACTTGCTCATCAGATCGGCAACCTTACTTCATTGGCAAACCAGTCCTGCAGCTGCGAGACCCAGGCCCCCCACAACCCGGTCACCATCAGGAGACCGAGGACAATCAGCAGCCCGCCGCCGAAGCGCTGCAAGGTGAGCCGGTGCCGACGGAAGAAGTCCAAGGCGCCCATCCCGCGGCGCACACCCAGTGCAATCAGCAGGAACGGCACGCCCAGCCCGAGGCAGTAGATAAAGGTCAGGAAGGCGCCCCGGGCGGCACCGGCACCATCCGAGAAAGCGAGTGCCTGGACGGCGGAGAGTGTCGGCCCAATACACGGCGCCCAGCCAAGTCCAAAGGTGATACCCAGCAGCGGGGCACCCCACAGGCCGGCCGGTGCCTTGGAACGGACTTTTGCCTCCTGCTGGAACCAGGACAGACCGCCCATGAAAACGACGCCCATCAGGATGACCAGCACACCGAGCACCTGCGTAACCCACGCCTGGTCTGAACTCTGCAGCCAGGCCCCAAGCTGCCCGAAAATGGCGCCGATCAACACGAACACGGCGGAGAAGCCAAGGACAAACAGCCCGATTCCGGCCAGCATCCGTCCACGTTTCTGCTGCTCAAGGTCGACGCCGGTCAGCCCGCTGACGTAGCCCAGGTAACCGGGCACAAGCGGCAGCACACAGGGCGAGGCAAAGGAGACAAGACCCGCCAGCAACGCCACCGGAACGGCGAGGAGCATTGATCCGCCGAGCACGGTCTCGGCGAACGGATTGGCCGCCGCAGGAACCGATATACCGGTCAGGGCAGCAGAGAGGGTGGCCGGATTCACTCTTAGGCAGCCAACGCGTCAGTGATCAGGGTGTCCAGAGTGCTCTTGTCGGCAACGCCAAGAATCCTGGCGGCAACCCGGCCCTGCTTGTCCAGCACGATCGTTGTGGGCACGGCCTGCGGCGGCACATATTCGGTCATCGCCAGCAGCACTCCCCCATCCTGGTCGTTGATGCTGGGGTATTTGATGCCGAAGTTCCGCTCGAATGCCTGAGCGGTGGCCTTGCTGTCACGGAGGTTGACGCCGAAGAACTGCGCGCCGTCGTCCTTGTGTTTTTTGTACAGGGCCTTCAAGTCCGGCGCTTCCAGCCGGCATGGCGCACATGCGGCGTACCAGAAGTTCAGGACGGTGACCTCGCCCTTCCAGTCGTTCGAGTTGACCTTGGTGCCGTTATACAGCTCGGCCTCCAGCTCGACTGGTTCACCCCGCGTTTCCGGTGCGTATTCGGTAACGGACCCGTCGCCGGCTATGTAGTTCTTGTTGTCCCCGGCCGCGGCCTGCTGGGCCAGCGGGTCCTCCGCAGTGCAGGCGGTCAACGGCAGGGAAAGCGCCAGGACGACGGCGGCCAGGCGCGCGGCAAGGCGGCCCTTACCCGGGCGTTTGTGCTGTGGATCAGGCATTCTCACGGCGTCTTTCGTCGCTTTCATCGCTGCAGTGCTGTCAATTCTACAACGCGTAGTACAAGCATTATGCTCCCGGAATATTTGCAGCACCTGGGAGGAGGTCGGCCGCCGGCTCACTGTAGTCGACGTCGACAATTGTTTCGTCGTCGAAAGTCAACGACGTTATGGACGCCAGCGCGCACGTGCGGCGCCGCGGATCGTGCCACAGCCTGCGCTTTTCCGCAGCCCGGCGGGTCACCCAGATCGGAAGCTGGTGGCTGACCATCACCGCTTCGGCGCCGTCGCCGCCAAGTTCAACCGCGCGGGCGCGCGCTTCCTCAACAGCTTCCATCACTCGTTCAACCTGGTCCTTATAGGGCTCGCCCCAGGACGGTTTCATCGGATTGACCAGGTGCCGCCAATGTTTGGTGTGGCGCAGTTCCGCCCGGGTGACCGCGATGCCTTCGAACCGGTTCTTCGCTTCGATAATACGGTCGTCGGTCACCACGCCCAGGCCGAGCATCTCCGCCGTCGGCGCCGCCGTTTCCTGCGCACGGGTCAATGGGGACGAAACGATGTAAACGATGTCGGAGCCGGCATCAGCGCGCTTCTTGAACTCGTCCGCGGCGCGTTCGGCCATCTTGCGGCCCAACTCGGAAAGGTGGAACTCGGGAAGGCGTCCGTACAGCAACCGGTCGGGGTTGTGGACTTCGCCGTGGCGGAGCATGTGAACGATGGCGCGGGACATGCCTTCCAGTTTCTCAAAGTTCGCACCTATTCACGAACCGCAGGCGCTGTGCCACCTTCAGATGTCGAACTAATCACCAACTTCGACGATAAATAATTCAGGCAAGGTGGAATAAAAGATGCAAATGCATGCTTTTACCCTGTGAAGGCAATGAGAACGACGCCGGCGCACCGCTTGGCCATCATCGCCCACCTTGAAAAATATGCAGCTTCAAAAGGAGAAAACTATGTCTGTCCCCACCGGTCTGACCACAGGAACCTGGACCCTCGATGGATCGCACAGCGAGGTTGGCTTCACCGTCCGCCACGCCGGCATCAGCAAGGTCCGTGGACACTTCGACGACGTCGACGCCTTCCTTGAGGTCGGCGAGACTCTTGACCGCTCGCGGATCAAGGCCACCGCGAAGATTGCGAGCTTCAGCTCCAAAGACGCCAACCGCGATGCCCACGTCAAGGGCGAGGACTTCTTTGACGCCGAGAAGTACCCGGAGATGACCTTCGTCGCCACCGACGTCTCAGGCTCCGGCGAGACCTACAAGGTCACCGGTGACCTCACCATTCGGGACACTACCAAGCCCGTTATTTTTGAGACCGAGTTCAACGGCGTTGCCGTGGACCCCTTCGGCGCAACCCGTGCAGGCTTCTCCGGCAGCACCGTTATCAACCGCAAGGACTTCGGTCTGACCTGGAATGCTGCCCTCGAAACGGGCGGCGTCCTCGTCGGCGACAAGGTGACCATCAACCTCGATGTTGCCTTCGTGGCTCCCAGCGAGTAATCACCGCTACGGCGCGTTGAGCGGCCGTCCGGCCTGTTTCCTTTCGGATCCGGGCCGGGCGGCCGCTTTCATCTATTAACGACGCCTCTGCCGGGCTAGAGTTTTAGGTATGAGCACTTCAGACAACCCGAAACCCAGCCTGACGCAACGGCTGGTCAATACCGAGGGCATCCCCCAGGACGTCAAGATGTCGTACCTGCTGTGGGTGATCGGCGCGTTCCTGTCCATCGTCGCGGCGGCTTTTATCCTCATCAGCCCGTCCACCCCCTTGGGGGTCGGCATCATTGGGTTGCTGTTCGCCCTTCTCTTCGCGGGTCTGTACATATACTTCGCCCTGAGAATGAAAGAGGGCGCTGCATGGGCGCGCATGGTCCTGACGGTATTGGCGAGCCTGTCTGCCGCGGGCATCGTCGTCAACATGTTAAGCGGGAACTTCGGCTTCAACCTCCTCGGACCAATCATTGCCGTGATCGCGACCATCCTGATGTGGTCCCGCAACGCCCGCCCGTGGTTCAACCGCTACCCACCCGTGCGTCGCTGACTCCGCCGTGGGGCCGGCGGGCGGATCGGGGCACCTTGCGCCGGATATCTGCCGGTACCGCACGGCTGAGCGGTAGGGTTGAACCAGACCTTGCCGTGGCCTGGGCACTACCTGGCAAGGTGCTTCTAAAAACAGTCTCAGACGATAGGACGAAACCATGAGCAACCCTCCGCAGGACCCGAACCAACCGCGGGACCCGGACAAAGATCCGTACGGCGATCAGGGCCGGCAGGGACAGGATCCGGATCCACAGCAGCCGGCCGCCCCGGATTACGGCTCCGGACAGCCCACGGGTGATCCGCAGCAGTCGCCATGGGACCGTCCGCAGCACAACCAGCCGCAGTATGGCGAGAACGCTCCCGGTTACGGCCAGCCACGGCCGGGCCAGTCCGTCGCAGGTTCACAGCCGCCGCTGGAACACCAGAACCCGGCGGGCCAGCCGCAGTCCCCATACGGTTACCAGTCAGCCCAGCCAAGTGGTTACGGCTATCCGGGCGGTCAGGCACAGTTCCAGCAGCCCGGGCCGGTGTCGCGGCCCAAGGAAGTCGACCTGGCTTTCTGGCTGATCATTGGTGCCGCAATCGTGACGGCCATCAGCGCAATAGTCAGTCTGACCACTCTGGGATCGCCGGAGACGATGGACCAGTTCGAATCCATCATGGGTCAGCAGGGCGGCGAAGTCCCGATCGACACTGAAGCCTTGGTCGGCCTCGTCGGCACCCTGACGGTTGTTTTCGCGCTGATCGGCATTGGGCTCTATCTGCTCATCGCCTTCATGGTGCGCAAGGGCAAAAACTGGGCACGGATCACGGCCACTGTGCTCGCGGCGCTGTCTGTGCTGACCCTCATCGGATCCGGAGTCCTGACGTGGATTGCCGTGCTCCTGGGCATTGCCGCCGTCGTACTGCTGTTCATGCCGGCGTCCAGCAACTACTTCAATGCCGTCAAGGCTCAAAAGTACAGCGGTTACGGCCAGTAGCTCCTCAGTGGATTAGTTCGCAGTGCGGGCGGAGGATCCGGGTTCGATTTCCGGATGCTGCGCCCGTTGTGCGTGGTAGGCCAGAATCTGCAGTTCAGTGGCCATGTCCACTTTCCGGACCTGGACGTTATCCGGAACCTGAAGTACAACCGGCGCGAAATTCAGAATGCTGCTAACGCCCGACGCCACCACGCGGTCGCATAATTCCTGCGCCACCGAGGCCGGCACGGCCAGCACTACCATGTTGGCCCGGGTCCGCCGGATAACCGCTTCCAGGTCGTTGGCGTGGCTGACCCGCAGCCACCCGACCTCACTGCCGACCACCATCTGATCCGCATCGAACAGGGCTACGACTTCGAACCCCCGGGACTCAAACCCGGTGTAACCGGCGAGGGCGCGGCCGAGGTTACCTGCACCGACAATCGCGACCCGCCAATCCTGGTTCAGCCCCAGCGCTGCGGAAATCTGCCGGTATAGGTATTGCACGTCGTAGCCCACGCCCCTGGTGCCATAGGAGCCCAGATACGACAGGTCCTTGCGCAGGATGGAGGAATTTACACCCGCCGCTCCGGCCAGCTCTTCAGAAGAAACCCGTTCGACGCCGTCGGCCAGCAGGTTGTTAAGTGCCCGGAGATACAGGGTCAGCCGGGCGAGTGAAGCAGGCGGGATTTCGCGTGCGGGAACCGGGACGGGTTCAGGCCGCGGCCGTGAAGATGTGTCCTGCGAAGTCACCGGTATCGCTCCATAGCTCATGTCGCCGGCACCCGGTTGAGGCGCCTGCCCCTGCCACGGTTGATATGCGCGGCAGGTATTTCCACTTTAGGCCGCGGCTGACCTGCCACAAAGTCGGGACTTCGCATGGCGTTATCCGGAAGCATGCTCCATTAGCTGCTCAGAAGCCTGCGCAGCCGGACCTCGTCGATCTGCCAGAAGTCCCGCTGCACGCCATCGATCAGCAACACCGGGATTTCCTCGCCGTACTGCTCTGACAAGGTTTCGTCTCCCGCGATGGAGACTTCCTCCCAGTCCACCTCCAGATCCGCTGCCACCCGGCGGACCGTATCGCGTGCCGCGTCGCACAGGTGGCACTGAGGCCTGGTCAAAAGTGATAACCGGTGCTTGGATTCGGGCATATGCCCAAACTACCGGCTATTGCGGAAACACTGGAAACGCTCATAGCGGCCGCGGCACGCACCCGCGGCAGTGATTAGACTCGTGGGTATGCCCGAATCAGCCTTGGAGAATGCCGCGGAAAACCCGGCTCCCTCCGCACAGCAGGCCGGGGCTGCTTTTTTCGACGTCGACAACACCATGATGCGCGGCGCAAGCCTCTTCCACGTCGCACGGAAGATGTATCAACGCAGGGCCTTCCGGATGCGGGACGTCGCGGGTTTCGCATGGAAACAGATCATGTTCAGCGTCCGCGGCGAGAACATGAATGATGTTCACTCCATCAGGGAGTCCGCCCTGGCCTTCGCAACCGGGATTGCCGCCAAGGATATCGAGATCCTGGGCGAGGAAGTCTACGACGAGATGATCGTCTCCCGGATTTGGCCGGGGACCCGCGCTTTGGCCGGCCAGCATGTCAAAGCCGGCCGCAAGGTGTGGTTGGTGACGGGCACGCCGATCGAGGTGGCCCGTGTCATTGCGCAGCGACTCGGCCTGACCGGCGCGCTGGGAACAGTCGGAGAAATCACCGACGGTCTTTACACCGGAAAACTGGTCGGCGACTTCCTGCACGGTCCCGCCAAGGCCGTGGCAGTGACGGCCCTGGCGGACGTTGAAGGCCTCAATCTGGAGGACTGCTGGGCCTACAGCGACTCGTTCAATGACATCCCGCTACTGTCGGTCGTGGGCCATCCGGTGGCCATCAACCCGGACACCAGGTTGCGCCGGCACGCCCGGGACAACAATTGGCCGGTTTATGACTTCCGCAGTGGCCGGAGGGCCGCCACACTTGGCCTGCGGACCGCGACCGGCGCGGGTATCGTCTACGGGGCATGGAAGAGCCTGGATAAATACCGGCGGCGTTAAGCAACAACGCCCGCCATCGAAATGGCGGGCGGCTGGCCCTCGGGCGCCTACTTTTTGTTGCGGCGCTGGTGGCGGGTCTTGCGAAGCAGCTTGCGGTGCTTCTTCTTTGCCATACGCTTGCGGCGCTTCTTAATGACTGAACCCATGAGTCCTCACAAACTTTTCGTTCTGTACTCGCGGCACTATGCCACGAGATTCCTACGATGACGTAAAACGTTCTTTAACAGGGTACCGCGTCCCAGCGGGTGCAGCAGAACGTAGCAATTTCCTGTGCCGTGGGAGCACAGTTCCTTCGCCTGCGGTCCGGATTGCTACGCCGTGTCTGACTGTCCCTCGACCCGGGCTTCCTTGACATAGTCGGTGACGGCCGACTCGGGCACCCGGTAGGAGCGGCCGAACTGAACAGCCGGCATTTCACCGGAATGAACGAGACGGTAGACGGTCATCTTGGACACCCGCATAAGCTGGGCTACTTCCGATACAGTCAAGAATCGCACGTCTGAGAAGTTTTGCTCCTCTGCCATCTCCGTTAGTCCTTTGCTCCAAAATGATTCCTCGGACACCGCATACGAGATCCGTGCGTTCACCGTGTCGTAAACACACACTCTAGAGGTTACTCGTGAATAAGCGAAAGTCGGGTGGTTTGTACCACCCGCAGTGTACCGCGGCTAGAGGTAGGACGTAGTGAGTAATACCACCCGGCCGGACTTAGATGACGCCTTGGGCCAGCATCGCGTCCGCGACTTTCACGAACCCGCTGATATTCGCGCCGACCACGTAATTTCCCGGCTTACCGTACTCATCAGCTGTCGCAGCGCACCGGTCGTGGATGCCAACCATGATATCCGTCAGGCGCTCCTCGGTGTATTCGAACGTCCATGCGTCCCGGCTGGCGTTCTGCTGCATCTCAAGTGCAGATGTCGCCACACCGCCCGCATTTGCCGCCTTACCAGGTCCAAACAGCACGCCGGCGTCGTGGAAGATGTCCGCTGCCTTGCTGGTGCAGGGCATGTTCGCCCCCTCTGCGACCGCGACCAGTCCGGACTTGACCAGCTTGGCGGCATCCGCCTCGTCAAGCTCGTTTTGGGTAGCGCAGGGCAGTGCCACTGTGACGTCGACATCCCAGACGGAGCCGCCCTCAACAAACTTTACGGAGCCACCACGGCGTTCCGCGTAGTCACTAATACGGCCGCGCTCAACTTCCTTGATCTGCTGCAGGAGTTCGACGTCGATTCCGTCCTCGTCGACCACGTAGCCGGACGAGTCGGAACAAGTGACTACCGACGCACCAAGCGCCTGGGACTTTGCGATGGCGTGAATGGCCACATTACCCGCCCCTGACACAGCAACCCGCTGGCCGTCAAAGGTCTGGTTCCGGGTCCGCAGCATTTCCTGCGTGAAGAGGACCGTGCCGTAGCCAGTGGCCTCCGGCCGGACCAGGGAACCACCCCACGTAACGCCTTTGCCGGTCAGCACACCGGACTCGTAACGATTGGTAATCCGCTTGTACTGGCCAAACAGGTAGCCGATCTCACGGCCCCCGACGCCGATATCGCCTGCCGGCACGTCGGTGTATTCGCCGATGTGGCGGTACAGCTCCGTCATAAAGGACTGGCAGAAACGCATGATCTCGCCGTCGCTGCGGCCGCGCGGATCAAAGTCGGCGCCGCCCTTGCCTCCGCCGATCGGCATCCCGGTCAGGGCATTCTTGAAAATCTGCTCGAACCCAAGGAACTTAATGATGCCGAGGTAGACCGATGGGTGGAAGCGCAGGCCGCCCTTGTACGGGCCAAGCGCCGAGTTGAACTCCACGCGGAAGCCGCGGTTGATTTGCACCTGGCCTGAGTCATCGACCCACGGAACCCGGAAAATGATTTGACGTTCAGGCTCGCAGATCCGTTCCAGGATGGATGCGTCGGCGAATTCCGGGTGCTTGTCGAGCACGGGAACGAGGCTCGAGAAAACCTCGGCGACGGCCTGGTGGAATTCGTTCTCTCCGGGATTGCGCTCCAGCACAATCTCCCGCACACTTTCCAACCGTGTATCCATTTTCGCCTCCTGCTAGGTACGCTGCGGCCCTCCAGGACCGGTAGGTTCAGTTCAAACTATTGCAACTATAGGGCCAGCGCCGTCCGGTGACTTTATTCGTTACGGCCGCCCTGCGTCAGCCATCTTTACGGCGGCGAAGCTTGGGAAGGCTGGAAAACAAGTCCGCGGCGCGACCGGCAGCCCGGCCGACGCTGCGCTGGAATGGTTGGGGCGCGTGCCCGTCGGCAGATACGTAATCTGCGGCAACGGCAGTCGGTACGGCGGGTTGTTCCGCTGACGCACCATTGGAAGAGGCTGGTGCGGCTGGTGCGGCTGCTCCCCCGGAAGGCGCGACGTCGAACCAGGCCAGCCACGTGGCGACCGTGGCCAACGGGCCGGGCTCCAAAGCGTAATACCGCTTTTGACCCTCGGCGCGCATGCTGACCAGACCGGCGTCGCGCAAGACTTTTAAGTGCTTGGAAACAGTGGGTTGACTAACGCCCATTTCCTCCACGAGTTCCCCGACTGCCTTATCACCGGTGCGCAGCGACGTCAGAATCCCGCGGCGCGTTGATTCGGCGATGACGGCAAAGACATCATCAATCACCATTCCATTACCCTAGCCATATATAACCGCCATGGCATCCCTCCACGGCGGAACAAAGACGGAATATCTCCCCAATCGTTATTCATAGCGGCGCCGCTCAATCGAACCACGGGTCGAGTCCGTAGAGCGGAAAGACTTCCTTACGGGTTGCCATGACCGTCCGGTCCACGTCGTCGTTAGGGTCGTAACCGACCTCCCAGGAACGCCACCAGAGGTCGACGTCGTCGCCCATCAGCAGTGGGGCAGTGACGCCGTAACGAGCCTCCACATACTCGCGCCACGCCTCCGGCACAGGAGCAGCCAATGAAACCGGGGCACCGGTGGCAACTGCGACCAGATGGCTCCAGGCGCGGGGAACGACATTCGTGAGGCTGTACCCTCCTCCCCCGGTGGCCAGCCAGCGGCCTTCGCAATACTGTTCCGCAAGGCCGCGGATGCTGATGGCTGCCTGCCGCTGCGCATCCACGCTGATGCCTAAATGACTGAGCGGGTCAAGGAAATGACCGTCACAGCCGTGCTGGCTGACAATCGCTTCCGGGGCGAACGCTTCGGCGAGCTGCGGCACGACGGCGTGGAAGGCGCGCAGCCACCCGCCGTCGCCGGTGGAGGCCGGCAGTGCCACATTCACCGCCGTTCCCTGCGCGTCCGGTCCGCCGATCTCATTGGCGAAACCGGTCCCGGGAAACAGCCGCATGCCTGTCTCGTGCAGCGAGATGGTTATTACCCGTGGGTCATCCCAGAAGATACTCTCGGTGCCATCGCCGTGATGGGCATCGACGTCGATATAAAGCACTCTGCTGAGGCCGCCGTCGAGCAAGCGCTGGATTGCGGCGGCGGCGTCATTGTAGATACAGAAGCCGCTGGCACGGTCCCGGCGGGCGCCGGTGGAGGCCGGCAGTGCCACATTCACCGCCGTTCCCTGCGCGTCCGGTCCGCCGATCTCATTGGCGAAACCGGTCCCGGGAAACAGCCGCATGCCTGTCTCGTGCAGCGAGATGGTTATTACCCGTGGGTCATCCCAGAAGATACTCTCGGTGCCATCGCCGTGATGGGCATCGACGTCGATATAAAGCACTCTGCTGAGGCCGCCGTCGAGCAAGCGCTGG
>NZ_KI914633.1:38939-53827 GCF_000520495.1 Arthrobacter sp. H14 | reverse complement strand
GGGCGTGATGCAGCCCGCCGGCGAAATTCACCGCGTGAAGGGCCCGCCCGCTAAGCAGCGACTCGGCCGCAATCAGCGACGCGCCCGCCATCCTCGCACTGGCTTCGTGGATTCCCCTGAATGCAGGCGTGTCCTCCGTGCCCAGACCCCATTGCGGATCGCAGTCATCCGGATTGTCGCTGATGTGCCGGACGGCGTCGATGTACTGGCGGCTGTGGACGGTGGACAGCTGCTCATCGGTGGCGACGGCGGATCCTGTGATCTCCACCGATGGGCGGTCGAAGAGCCCGAGCTCGCGGGATAACCGCGCGGTCAGCTCCAGCCGCGCAGGCTGCATCGGGTGGTGGTCGCCGAAGGAGTACGCGGCCATGGATTCGTCCCACACGATTTGGGTGGGAGGGGCAGCGCCGCCGGAACTGTGGTTAGACATCAAAGACAGGCTACCGCCATTGCCGGAAAGTCCCGCCACGGCGGAGGCCTATAAATGGTTTACTACGAGGGAGTACCCGTAACTGTTATCCCCCGTCAGAGAGATTCCATGGCCAAAAGTCAGCCCGCGTGGCTTCAGGACCGCACCCGCGGCCGCTTCTGGCTTTTTTCTGCCGTGCGGGACTTTGTGGACCAGGTGGCGAAAAGTTCCCCTGCCCGCCTTGCGCTGATCGTCTTTGCGCTGGTCATCCTCGTGTTCACCGGGCTGCTTTCCCTTCCCATTTCATCCGCCGCGGGAATCGTCACGCCGTTGCATGACGCCTTGTTCACGGCGGTATCGGCCGTTTGCGTTACCGGGCTGACCACCGTCTCGACGGCGCTGCATTGGTCGTTTTTCGGCCAGCTGGTGATCTTGATCGGCATGCAAGTCGGTGGACTGGGTATCCTCACCATGGCGTCGCTGATGGCGCTTGCCGTCAGCCGACGCCTCGGAGTACGCGGCAAGCTCATTGCCGAACAGTCGATGGGCGGCAGCGGCGGAAGTTCAGGTCGCCTCGGAGAAGTCGGCACGCTGCTGCGTATTGTCGTGCTGACCTCATTGGTGATCGAAGCGGCACTGTTCCTGGCCCTGGCCCCGCGTTTCATCATTATCGGCGAATCCATTCCGAATGCCATTTGGCACGGAGTCTTCTACGCGGTCTCCTCGTTCAACAACGCCGGGTTCACCCCGCACACTGACGGGCTGATTCCCTATGAGACGGATCTATGGATCACGATGCCGGTCATGGTAGGGGTGTTTCTGGGAAGCCTGGGCTTTCCGGTGCTGATGGTGCTGCTGCGTGGCGGTTTCCGCTACAAGAACTGGAATCTGCACACCAAACTCACGATTGAAGTTTCGCTCATTCTGGTGGCGGCCGGAGCCATCGGATGGGCGGCCCTGGAGTGGAGCAACGAAGCCACGATCGCCGATCTGAGTGTCGGCGACAAGATCATACATTCGGTCTTCGCCTCCATCATGCCCAGATCCGGCGGCTTCAACCTGGTGGACATGAACGCCATTGAACCCGCAACCCGCTTGATGACGGACGCGCTGATGTTCGCCGGTGGCGGGTCCGCCTCAACGGCCGGCGGTATCAAAGTCACCACTATCGCCATCATGTTCCTCGCCATCGTGGCCGAAGCCCGTGGTGACCGGGATGTGAAGATCCACCACCGCAAAATTCCCGAGGGCACAATGCGCGTGGCGATCAGCGTCATTATGCTGGGTGCAACGCTGGTCCTGGTCGGTTGCGGCCTGCTGCTGCCGATCAGCGGACAGAGCCTGGACAGGGTACTGTTCGAAGTCCTCTCGGCCTTCGCAACCTGCGGTCTCAGTGTCGGACTGAGCGCTGAATTGCCACCAGAGGGCAAGTACGTGCTCTCGGTGCTGATGTTCGCCGGCCGTGTCGGCACCATCACCTTGGCGTCGGCGCTGGCTCTGCGCCAGCGCCGCCAGCTGTTCCACTACCCGGAAGAAAGGCCGATCATTGGCTGACAGACCAGCTCATCATCAACCCGTGCTCGTCGTCGGACTGGGCCGCTTCGGTTCAGCGACGGCGGAGCAACTGGTCCGGCAGGGCCGCGAGGTCCTCGGCATCGAACGCGACCCCGGTCTGGTCCAGAAGTGGTCCAGCGTGCTGACACATGTGGTCGAAGCCGATGCCACCAATATTGACGCGCTCCGCCAGCTCGGGGCGCAGGAGTTCTCCTCCGCCGTCGTCGGCGTCGGAACCTCGATTGAGTCGAGCGTGCTGATCACGGTGAACCTGGTGGACCTGGGCATCGAGCATCTCTGGGTGAAAGCCATTACCGCCTCGCACGGCAAGATCCTGACCCGCATCGGCGCCAACCACGTTATCTACCCGGAGGCCGACGCCGGTGCCCGGGTGGCGCACCTGGTGTCCGGGCGGCTGCTGGACTTCATCGAGTTCGACGACGGTTTCGCCATCGTCAAAATGTTCCCGCCGAAGGAAACGCAGGGGTTCACCATCCGCGAGGCGTCCGTCCGCAGCAAATACGGTGTGACCATCGTGGGCGTGAAGACGCCGGGCGAGGACTTCACCTACGCGACCGGAGAGACCAAAGTCTCCAGCAGGGACTTGTTAATCGTCTCCGGCCACGTGGATCTGATTGAGCGGTTCGCCTCCCGGCCGTAGTTTCTACTTCTGCAGTTCGGCGGTGATCTCGGCGGCGCGGGCGGCGGCTGCGCGTGCCCCGGCTTCGATGACGTCCGGCAGTCCCTTGGCGGTGAAGGTCTCCAACGCGGCAGCAGTCGTGCCGCCCGGGCTGGTCACGGCAATCCGGAGCGCTTCAGCGTCGGCATCGGGCTCCGACAGCAGCGCGCCTGCCCCGGCAACCGTGTCGCGGGCCAGCACACGGGATGTTTCGGCGTCGAGCCCAAGTTTTTCGCCGGCGGCAGCCATGGCTTCGGCAAGATAGAACGCATAGGCCGGTCCGGAACCGCTCACTGCTGAAACGGCATCGATCTGGTCCTCAGGAACGACGACGACGGTGCCGGAAGCGGTGAAGATCTCTTTGGCCTTCGCCATGATGGCGTCCGTTGCGTGTGTTCCAGCGGCCAGTGCGACGACGCCGCGTCCCACCTTGGACGGTGTGTTGGGCATGGTGCGGATGACGGGCTGGCCGTCGGGCAGTTCGGCTTCCATCATCGGGATGGAAACGGCGGCGGCCACACTGATCACCACGGTGTCCGGCTTCAAATTCGGGGCGATCTCCGCGGCGAGACTCTGGATCCCGACCGGCTTCACTCCCATGATCACGATGTCGGCGTCCGCCACTGCTTCGACGTTCGCCCGGGGATTCTCATTGTTGGACAACGTGGTGACGCCGTGGCGGTCGGCGAGCTCCTTGGCGCGCTCCGGCCGGCGGACTGTTGCTGTGACATTGGCGGGCGGCAATCCACCGGCCAGCAATCCACCCAGGATCGCTTCATTCATGGAGCCGCAGCCGAGAAAAACAATACGTGCAGAAGTTTCAGTACTCATACCCCAAGTCTGTCATGTCTACACTCACAGACTTTTAACAGGCTGTTAAGGGTGATATCCCAAAATCGATGGTTATTGTCTGTAGTACCTCATAAAGGTGCGAGTGATTACGGATCAGTCTTCCCCCAGATTGATCCCGGTGCCGGCGAATGAGGAGCGTTTCCCCCAACCGCTCCTGCGAGTCGCCGGCACCATTCTCATTTAACCGCCTCTCAGCTGACCCACCCGCGATGAGGCTGAGCCTTTACCGGCGCAACGAACCTTGCGTCACGCTGCTCAAACCGCCGCGACGGAACCTTCTGCCACCAGCTGGTCGAACCGGCGCAGGATGAGTCCCTCACGCAGCGCCCAGGGGCAGATTTCCATCGTCTGTTCTCCGTACAACTCCAGCGCCGCTTCAGCCACCAGCGCCCCTGCCAAAATCTGCGGGGCGCGCAACTCTGAAACTCCGGGCAGGTGGGACCGGTCCTCGACCGACATCGCCGCCAGCCGCTGCGTCCACAAGGACAGATCCGTCAGCCGCAGTTCACGGCGCACGAAGGGTCCTGCAGCACTCGGTGCAGCACCGGCGATCCGGGCCAGCGAGCGGAACGTCTTCGATGTCCCGGTGACAAGGTTGGGCTTGCCGGCTTTGCCGACCTCCTTGACGGCATCACGGAGCGTGGACCGGATATGGCGGCGCAGGTCCTTAACGCTTTTGGCCGACGGCGGATCCTCCTGCAGCCATTCCCGGGTAAGCCTTCCGGCGCCGAGCGGAACGGAGTTCGCCACCGCCGGCAGTTCGTCGGCGCCGATGGCCATTTCGAAGGAGCCGCCGCCGATATCCAGATCCAGGATGGTTCCGGCGCCCCAGCCGTACCAGCGCCTCACTGCGGTGAAAGTCATGGCCGCCTCTTCGGCGCCGCTGAGCTCGGTCAGGGTTACAGTTGTCTCCTGCTGCACCCGCTCCAGCACCTGCACGCCGTTGGTGGCCTCGCGGATGGCCGACGTCGCGAACGCCAGCAGATCCTGGGCCTTGTGGCTGGCGGCGAACTCCCACGCTTCGAGGACGAACTCGATCAGTTCGTGCTGGCCCGCATCGCTGATATTACCGGCCTCATCGAGGAACGAGACAAGTTGGAGCGGACGCTTATGTGAGGCGAAAGCCACCGGCCTTGCGCCGGGATGGGCATCCACGAGCAGCAGGTGAACCGTATTGGAACCAATATCGAGAACTCCAAGCCGCATGGTTCTATTTTGCCTTGGCCGCTGTTTTTCTGCCGGTATTCTTGGTTGCGGTTTTCTTGACCGGACCCTTGGCACGCTTTTCGGCCAGCAGTTCCACCGCCCGCTCGTGCGTAAGTGACTCGATCGATTCGGAGCGCGGCACCGTGATGTTGGTGTCGCCGTCGGTAATGTATGGCCCGAACCGGCCGTCCTTGACCACGATGGCCTTCTCCGACACAGGATCGTTCCCGAGTTCACGCAACGGAGCCGCAGCCGTCCGCCCGCCGCGCTGTTTCGGCTGCGAGTAGATCTCCAGTGCCTCTTCGAGGGTGATCGTGAAGATCTGTTCCTCGGAGGTGATTGAACGCGAATCCGTGCCCTTTTTCAGATAGGGACCGAATCGGCCGTTCTGTACCGTAATCTCGTTGCCTTCGGCGTCCTGTCCGAGGACCCGCGGGAGGGACAGCAACGCCAGGGCGTCTTCCAGCGTCACGGTTTCCACGCTCATGGACTTGAACAGCGAACCGGTGCGCGGCTTGACCTTCTGTGGTTTCTTCGGCGGCTTCGGCTTGCCGTTCTTGTAGTACTCGACCGGTTGGTTCGCCACTTCCTCGTCGGTGAGTTCGCGGATAACCTCCGTTACGAAGGGACCGTACCGGCCGTTCTTCGCGATAATGGTGCGGCCCGTCTCCGGGTCCACTCCGAGCTCCCGCTCGTCCGGTCCGGCATTTTCCATCAAGTCGATGGCCTTTTCGGCGGTCAGTTCATCCGGAGCCAGATCCTCGGGCACATTAGCGCGCTCGGGCTCGGTGCCTTCGGGCGAACCCGCAGGCACCGGCTTCTCCAGGTAGGGGCCGAACTTGCCGACCCGCAGGGTGATGCCTTCGGCGATTTCGATGGAGTTCACCCGGCGGGCATCGATTTCGCCCAGGTCGTGGACGATAGTGTGCAGCCCAGTTACCTTGCGGTCGCCGTAGTAGAAGTTGTTTAACCAGTCCACGCGGGCACGCTCTCCGCTGGCAATCCGGTCGAGGTCGTCTTCCATCGCAGCGGTGAAGTCGTAATCCACATAGTTGCTGAAGTGTTCCTCCAGCAGCCGGATCACGGAAAACGCCACCCAGCTGGGCACCAGGGCGGAGCCCCGGGTGCGGACGTAGCCGCGATCCATAATGGTGGAGATGGTCGCCGCGTACGTTGACGGACGGCCGATCCCCCGCTCTTCCAGGGTCTTGACCAGTGATGCTTCCGTGTAGCGCGGCGGCGGCGATGTTTCGTGCCCGACGGCGTCGATTCCGCTGGCAGTCAGCGGATCCTCCTCCGAGAGGTTGGGCAGCCGCCCGCCCTCGGTGGCATCGCCGTCGTCGTCCCCGCGGACCGCATCCTTGCCTTCTTCATAGGCGGCCATAAAGCCGCGGAAGGTGATGACTGTGCCGGACGCGGCGAATTCGGTGTCGCGCCCGTCGGCAGCGGTGGCACCGAGCCGGACCGACGCCGTCGAACCCTTGGCATCCGCCATCTGCGAGGCGACGGTGCGCTTCCAGATGAGTTCGTAGAGCCTGAACTGGTCGCCGCTGAGTTCCTTGGCAACCTGGGCCGGGGTGCGGAAGGAGTCACCGGCGGGGCGGATGGCCTCGTGCGCTTCCTGGGCGTTCTTCGACTTGCCCTTGTAAATCCGTCGGGCATCCGGGACGTACTCGGGCCCGTAAAGTTCGGAGGCCTGGCGGCGGGCCGCGTTGATGGCCTCGTCACTGAGCGACGGCGAATCCGTACGCATATAGGTGATGTAGCCGTTTTCATACAGGCTCTGGGCCACCCGCATGGTGACACGGGCAGAGAAGCGGAGCTTGCGAGCCGCTTCCTGCTGCACGGTGGAGGTGGTGAACGGCGCGGCCGGACGACGGGTGTAGGGCTTGGTTTCGACCGACCGGACGGCGAAATCGGCGTTTTCGAGGGCCGTGACCAGACCGGTCGCGGTGGCCTCGTCCAGGTGCACGGCGTTCTTCGGCTTGAGTTCACCGAGGTCGTTGAAGTCCCGGCCGGTCGCAACTTTGGCGCCGTCGACGGACACCAGCTTGGCCGAGAATCCTTCTTTATCTCCGGCCGCTGCGGTGCCCTGTGCTCCAGGGGCAAATTTACCGGCCAGATCCCAGTACGAGGCGGCGCGGAAGGCCATCCGCTCGCGTTCCCGCTCCACCACGAGCCGGGTCGCGACCGATTGGACTCGGCCGGCGGACAGGCCGCGGGAGACCTTGCGCCACAGCACGGGTGAGATTTCGTAACCATACAAACGGTCCAGGATGCGGCGGGTCTCCTGCGCATCGACCAGGGCGATATCGACGTCGCGCACCTGTTCCATGGCGCGCTGGATGGCTTCGCGGGTGATTTCGGGGAACGTCAGACGGTGCACCGGGACCTTCGGCTTGAGCACCTCGAGCAGGTGCCAGGCGATGGCCTCGCCTTCACGGTCACCGTCAGTGGCGAGGTAGAGTTCGTCGGCGTCCTTGAGCGCCTTCTTCAGCTCAGCGACCTTTTTCTTCTTGTCACCGGAGACGACGTAATAGGGTTCAAAGTCGTTATCGACGTCGACGGCGAACTTGCCCAGCGAGGTCTTCTTCAGGTCGTCAGGCAGTTCCGAGGGCTGCGGGAGGTCGCGGATATGCCCCATCGAGGCTTCGACCTCAAAACCCGCGCCAAGATACCCGGCGATGGTCTTGCTCTTGGCCGGGGACTCGACAATGACCAGCTTCTTGCCGGTTTTCTTGTCCGCTTTCGATGTGGCCTTGCTCGGCACGGTACTCCTACTTAGAACGTTATGAACTGCGCGTCTGTTGTGTTGGGCAGACCTTACTACTTCTTCACTGTTCTGCGGTGCTTCCCAAGCGCAAACATGCCTAGTTCACCACACTTTTGGTCATCCTGTAGAGCCGGGAGCCCGGTTGTGAGCGGCAACACGGCCCTCTGTGCCGTGGCGGGAACTCTCTAGGCCGCCGCAGGAAGGAGAAATCCATCGGCGATCAGATTTCGCACATCGGCCAGGAGTTGGTCGCCGAATTCCTGGTCCTCGCGTTCCAGCAGGGCGCCAAGGGCGGTAATGATTTGTCCGGCCGCGAGTTCGCCGTCGCATACCGAGACGAAGCCGGCCAGTTCGCTGCTTAATAGGGTGGTACGGCGCAGTCCGGCGCCCTGGCGGAGCAGGATGACGCCTGGATCCTGTGCCCCGGGCCGCTGGTGGCGTTCTTCGGTTACGTCTTCTGCCACCTCGAGGTGCTCCTGCAGCAGGTCGTCGTCGCTCTGGGCAGCCAGCCAGTCATACCGGTCGATTCCAGCGGCGATGGCAGGGGCAACGGGCTGCTCGATCTGGTGGGTTATCTCCTCAAAACGGCGCAGTTTCCCGTCGGGGCCGGAATTATCCAGGCCGGTCCCGCGGCGCAGCCAGACAAAACCGAAGCCGATGGCGGCCACATCCCGGGAGGCAAAATCGGTCAGGTAATCGGTGTAGGACTGGAGGTAGGCCTCCTCTTCGCGGTCTTCAGATGCGTCCCGGAGCCATGTTTCCGCGTACTCTTCCGGCGCAATCTCCTCGCGCTGAATGAACCAGGCGTCCGTGCCGTTGGACAACCAGGACTCGATCCGGGTGTGCCAGGCCGCGTCGTCCTGGATCTCCCAGTTGCCCAGCATTTGTAAGACTCCGCCGGGTTTCAGCACACCGGGCAGGTCGCGGACCAGCGTCGAGACGATGTCGTCCCCTGGCAGGCCGCCGTCACGGTAGACGAATTGGTCGCCCGCGCTTTCGGCGTCGCGCCGTGGCGTAATCACGAAGGGCGGGTTGGACACCACCAGGTCGAACTGCTCGTCCCCGACGGGCTCCAGCAGGCTGCCCAGCCGCAGGTCGACCCGGTCCTCCAACCGGTGCGGATCGAGCCCCAGCGCGGCGGCGTTGAGGATCAGGTTGAATCTGGCGAATGCGAGCGCCCGCTCGGAAATATCGGTGGCGACGATGTGCCGCACGTGCCGCAGCAGATGGAAGATCTGGATGCCACAGCCGGTGCCGAGGTCCAGGCACCGGTCCACGTCCCTGCGCACGATCGACTGCGCCAGGCTCAGCGATGCCTCTCCGACGCCCAGCACGTGGTCGCGGCGCAGCACGCCCGGCCGCTGATCCGAACCAAGGTCACTGGCGATCCACAGCCCGGCGTCGTCGTCGGCGCTGTACGGCCGCAGGTCCACGGCAGCCCGCCACCCGCCGTCGTACTCCTCCACCAGCCCCAGCTCCGCCGCTCCCGCCACTCCGGTACGCGGCCAGGCCGCGGTCAACTGTTCCGCATCCACCGTCTGCCCCAGCAACCACAGATGGACGACGGCGGCAAGCGGGTTGGTGCCGTCGTCCAGCAGTTCCCGGGTCCGCAGCAGCGCCGGCACGGGTTGGCCGCGGTCCAGGGCGTCATTGGCCGCCGCCCCCATCAGCTCCGCGACGCCGTCGACGGTGTAATCCAGTTCCTCCAGATCCGCCGCCAGCCCCTCCAGCAGAATCGGGTCGGATAAAACCGGAAGGTCGGGTCGGGTGCCATCACTCATGCGCTCCAGTTTAGGCGCCTGCCCGCGGTCCACTCGTGCATTCGATCAGGGGCCGGTCTAAGGTAAAGGCAGCACCACCGAGGCGGAAGCGGGCACCAGCATGAGCATGGATAAGAGCGCAATTTTCATCGACGCCGGCTTCCTGCTCGCAATCGGCGGCCAACGCACCGTCGGCACATCGCTGCGGTCGGCCGTGACCGTGGATTACCGCCAGCTGATCGAGGGGCTGTTCAAGGCCTGCGATGCGTTGCGCGGCCTGGATCCGCTGCGGATGTACTGGTACGACGCCGCCAAGGACGGGCTCCCGACGAATGACCACAAGACCGTGGCCGGCACCTCAGGGGTGAAACTGCGGCTCGGACGGATCTCAGTCAATGGGGACCAGAAGGGCGTGGACCTGAAGCTCGGCCTCGATCTGGTGGGACTGGCCAGAAACCGCGCGGCGTCGGTGGCGTTTTTGATGTCGGGTGACGATGACCTGGGCGAGGCGGTGGAACAGGCGCAGGATCTGGGCATGCAGGTGGTGTTGCTCGCGCTGCCGAAGAAGGAAAACAGGCTCGGCGTGGACTCTGTGTCCGAGGACCTCGCGTTGCGGGTGGACAGCATTGAGTTCCTGGACGATTCGCTGTTGACCGGTGCTTTCAGACGGACTCAGACCGTCCCGAAGCAGCAAAGCGTTCCGCAGACTCCCAAACCTGCACCGCCGACGACGACGCTCCCCCGGGTGCTGCCGAGGAACGCCCCGGCGGCGCAACCGGAAATCCTGCACACCTCGGACTCCGCCTCAGTGCCTTGGCCGACCATCCTCCAGATTGCAGCCGACGTCGGCGCCCGGGTCGCGGAGAATTGGCTTGCCACCGTGACGCAAGGTGACGTCAACCACCTCCGCGAGGAGCGTCCGCTGCTTCCGCTCGAGGTGGACCGGGTCCTGATTAAGGACTGCGCCAGCCGGATCGGCGAAGCGAAAACGGACATCCAGGACGTCCGCAAGGCCTTGCGGGCCTCGTTCTGGGAACACCTCGACGAGCTGAACTAGCCTGCCGGTACTTGGAGGATTCGTCCAGAATCACTTGTTACAGTCACCGGATGCCTCAAACAGTCATGTCCAGACAGCCCCGCAGCACGCGTTTCGCTGCCGCCGCCGTCGCCGGTCTGTTGGCGCTGGGAGTATCAGCCTGCACCAACGACAGCCCGGGGCCAGAGCCGGAATCCTCCAGCCCGTCAGCGCAGCCGTCCAGCACGCCGACCCAAAGCGCCGAGCCCAGCCCGACGCCATCGCCCACTGCGGAGCCGACCGCACCGGCGCCGGGTGAGGCCCCCGAAGCCGGAGGCGTGGAAGTATGGGCTACCGAGACCCTCGGCCGCGAAAAGGGCATGTACTACGGTCATG
This sequence comes from Arthrobacter sp. H14, assembly GCF_000520495.1. Classification (GTDB taxonomy): domain Bacteria; phylum Actinomycetota; class Actinomycetes; order Actinomycetales; family Micrococcaceae; genus Arthrobacter_C. The sequence continues at coordinate 43,183 of NZ_KI914633.1, read as the reverse complement.
GCTGGATGGGCGGCGCCGCTACCCACACCGCACAGGCTCCCATTCCGTCCGGTTCCTACGGCGTCACCCTGGCCTGCCAGGGAGACGGGGAAGTCGACGTCGTTATCAGTGAGGGCGGGGATGCTCCCGACGACGCCCAGCCCACCGAGCAGACGGTGACATGCTCGCAATCATCAACGGTCGCCGTCGAACTCGAGACGGACGGGATGCAGCTCGAATTCACCGCGCCGGATGGTATCCACCTGTACGCCTACAAGATCTTCGAGCGCACGACCTAGGTCGAGCAGCCGTCCGGGCAGGTCCTGGCCGCGGAGGTTTCCGCACAGCCGGTGCAGAAAAGCTGCAGGTTCCGGCACGCCTGGTTTGAGCAGTTTTCAAACTTCGACGTCGGCGCCTGGCAACGCACGCACTCGCCCAGCGTCTTCGCATGGTCGCTGAATTCGACGTGCATGCGCCGGTCGAACACGTACAGCGAGCCTTCCCAAAGACCCTCGTCCTTGTACGTTTCGCCATAACGGACGATGCCGCCGTCCAGCTGGTACACCTCTTCAAAGCCACGGTTGAGCATCAGGGATGACAGGACCTCGCAGCGGATTCCGCCGGTGCAGTATGTGACGACAGGCCGGTTTTTCAGGTCGTCGTATTTACCCGAATCCAGCTCGGCAACGAAGTCCCGGGTGGTGGCGACGTCGGGCACGACGGCATTCCTGAATTTGCCGATCTGCGTCTCGAAAGCATTCCTCCCATCGAAGAAGACCACGTCGTCACCACGTTCTGCAACCAGCTGATGAAGCGCGGCCGGATCGAGTGGCGCACCGCCTCCGACCACGCCGTTCTCATCGACCTTGAGTTCGCCGGGGGCGCCGAAGCTGACGATCTCGTCCCGGACCTTGACGCTGAGGCGGGGGAAATCCGCTGCTGATCCGTCGGACCACTTCACGTCAATGTCGTGGAATCCCTTGTATTCACGGGTCGTCTTCACATACTGCTTGACCGCGTTTAGTCCCCCACCGATCGTTGCGTTGATGCCGTCACTGGAAATGAGGATCCGCCCGGTCAGGCCCAGCTTTTCGCAGAGGGCACGCTGCCAGAGCCGCACCGCGTCAGGGTCGGCGACTGGGGTAAAGCCGTAAAAGAGCACAATCCGGTGTAAAGCCACCTGTTAAGGGTACCGGGCGCGGAGCGACCTGCCTGCCTGCCTGCCTGCCTGCCTGCCTGCCTGCCTGCCTGCGAAAACAGTACCGGCTGCGGAATTGACGGCAGGGGATGACAAAATAACTGCGTGGCACTACATGACTCCCTTATTCCGTTACTGGGTTCCGGCCCGGAGCCGGAGCAACTCATGTCGGTGCACGAAATTCCTGCCCGCGATGCCGTGGTGGCCGGCTGGCCCGGGTGGGCGCATCCCGACATAGTGGCCGCTTACGCCGGCCTGGGGGTCCCCGAGCCATGGAAGCACCAGATCGAGGCAGCCGACCTGGCACACCACGGCAGCCACACCGTGGTCGCCACCGGAACCGCCTCAGGCAAATCCCTCGCCTACCAGTTACCGGCGCTCGATGCCATCCATCGTGGTGAACTCGAAGACCGGGTCTCCCTCGCGCCAGCCGGAACCGTTTCCCTTTACCTCTCTCCCACCAAGGCGCTGGCCGCCGACCAGCTTGCCGCCGTGCAGTCATTACAGCTGCCCACGATCAGGGCAGCCACCTATGACGGTGATACCGATACGGCCGATCGCCGTTGGATCCGGGACCATGCCAATTTCGTGTTGGCCAACCCCGACATGCTGCATTTCGGCATTCTGCCCAATCATGTCCGCTGGGCCCGGTTCTTCCGCCGGCTCCAATTCGTCATCATCGACGAGGCCCACAGCTACCGCGGCGTCTTCGGCTCCCACGTAGCCAACCTGCTGCGCCGGTTGCGGCGGATCTGTTCGTACTACGGCGCCGATCCAGTGTTCATTGGCGCGTCTGCCACCTCCTCGGATCCCCAGAAATCCTTCGGCCGGCTGATCGGCGACGCCGTCACGGCGGTCACCGAGGACACCTCCCCGCACGGTTCCACCACGGTCGCCATGTGGGAGCCGGTGCTGACGGAGATGAAGGGGGAGAACGGCGCGCGCGAACGCAGATCCGTGATCGCCGAAACTTCGGACCTGCTGGCCAATCTGGTCAGTGCACAGGTCCGCACCATCGCTTTCATCAAGTCGAGGCGCGGGGCCGAAACCATTGCCACCATTGCCAAGCGGCTGCTCGACGATGTCGATCCCAGCCTGCCGGGCCGCGTGGCCGCGTACCGTTCCGGCTATCTGCCGGAAGAACGGCGGCTGCTGGAACAAGCTTTGCGCAGCGGCGAGTTGCTCGGCGTCTCCAGCACCTCGGCGCTTGAGCTGGGTATCGATATTTCGGGTCTTGACGCGGTCCTGGTGGCTGGTTGGCCCGGCACGCGCGCGTCCTTGTTCCAGCAGATCGGCAGGGCAGGACGGGCCGGGCAGAGCGCCGTAGCGGCTTTCGTTGCCAGTGACGATCCGCTGGACACGTACCTCGTTCATCATCCCGAGGCGATCTTCGACCTTGCCGTGGAAGCGACGGTTTTCGATCCGTCCAATCCCTACGTCCTGGGCCCGCATCTCTGTGCTGCCGCTGCTGAACTTCCCCTGACGCCGGCAGAGCTTGCTTTGTTCGGAACGACGGCGCGAACGGTCCTGGACAAGCTGGTGGCGGACGGATTCCTCCGGCGCCGGCCGGCCGGCTGGTTTTGGACCCACAGCCGGAGTGCAGCCGCCATGGTCAACCTCAGGGCTGATGGTGGCGGGCCAATCAACATTGTCGAATCCGGTACGGGCACCGTGCTCGGCACGATGGATTCGCCGCAGTGCCAGTACCAGGCCCATACCGGCGCTGTGTATGTTCATCAGGGTGCCTCCTACGTAGTGGAAGAGCTCAACGAGCAGGACCATTGCGCCGTCGTGCACCGGGCCAACCCCGACTACTACACGACGGCACGGGACGTTACCCAGATCGAGGTCGTCGAATCGCTGATCCACACCAACTGGGGTGGCGTTGAAGTGCATTTCGGGGACGTAAAAGTGACTACCCAGGTCGTGTCCTTCCAGCGCAAGGCGCTGGTATCGAACGAGATTCTGGGTGAAGAACCGCTGGATCTTGAAGCCAGGGATCTCTTTACCAAGGCCGTATGGTTTGTTACTGATTCGTCCTCCTTGGTCGAAGGCGGCGTGGCCGAACCCGATATTCCAGGGTCATTGCATGCCGCCGAGCACGCTGCCATCGGGTTGCTGCCATTGGTGGCTTCCAGCGACCGATGGGACATTGGCGGCGTGTCAACGGCCCTGCATGCTGATACCGAAAAACCCACGATCTTTGTCTACGACGGCCATCCCGGTGGTGCCGGGTTTGCCGAACGGGGTTTTGAAGCGGCGCAGGTCTGGCTGCAGGCCACCCGCGACGCCATCGCCGCCTGCGAATGCGACGCCGGTTGTCCCTCCTGCGTCCAGTCGCCCAAATGCGGCAACCGGAACAATCCGCTGGATAAGGATGGAGCGGTGAAGCTCCTCGATGTCCTGCTGACCTCTGCCCGGCCTCTCTAACCAGGCATCAGTCCTGCGGCGGGCCGGCACGCGACCGCCCGGTGGCTTCTCCCCATGGACGTGGCAGATCGACGCTCGTCGTCACATCAACGATCACGCCTCCGCCGACCACTTGGCAGCTGTCCAGGTCGACGTCATTACGGTCGGCCACCGCCGCGGCGACGTCGCACGGTCGGCCGCTGGTCAATCCGCGGGCCGCATCGGCCGCCGCAAGCGCGGCAAGATCCGCCGCAGACGCAGCCCGGCCGGCACCAACAACCGCCTGGACGACGACCAGCACCGCCACCGTCAGCGTAATCAGTACCAAGGCCAGGCCCGCTCCCATGATGGTCCCGGAACCTTCCTCCTTCCTATTGGCCGCGGAGTCCACAGCGCGGCTCCTCGAGATAACAACGTGCGCTGATCCAGCCCGTCCCAGCGCCGTCCGTCATCTCTGTTGGGGTAATGGGTAACGACGATGGCCCTGGGCTGTAGGGTGACCGCTGGGCCATGGCTTCGGCGACTATCGGCCACTGGATCAGGCCGGACAGTGGTCCCTCGACGCGGGCGCTCACCCGTACCCGGGACCAGTCGCCTTCGGTGGCGACATCCACTTCGGCTGCCGGTCCGGCTATCCGCCGTGCGGTGGAGGCAGCGG
>NZ_KI914633.1:32746-38839 GCF_000520495.1 Arthrobacter sp. H14 | reverse complement strand
TTCACCTCGCGCGGCTGCCCTGGCCCCTGCCCACGCAGCTTCCTCCAATCGAAGCTGCGTCACTCCGATCACTGCACAGACCAGCAGCAGCGCCAGAATCCCCGTCAACGCCGGAAGAGTGACGGCTAATTCTGCTGTGACCGACCCTCTCTCGGGCGTTCGGCGCTTGCTCATCCGCATTCTGGTCTAGCCCAACGTCAATGCCTGCTCGATGATGGTCATGAGAAACCCGCGCACCTCGTCGCTGCGCAGGATCACCACCAGCAAACCGGCAAAACCCACCGCAGCCAACGTTGCGATGGCATATTCAGCTGTCGCCATGCCGGCCTCGGAATTCCGGAGCCTCGCACGCCATCCAGCGCTGGGGGAACCGGAGGCGCCGGGGAACAGCTCGACGACGTTGTCTTGCGCCCCCCGCTCACCACCCGTACTGACTGCCTCTGGATAGCCTTGGCCCGCGGCGAATGTGCCGGGTTCTGGTTCGGTGCTGATCTGTTCGGCGGCCAGGCCTGTGTTGCCGCGAGTGAGCTGATAGGCCCTCCCAGCACCCGCCGTCGTGGCAGTGGTCCGGGCCTTGCGATATGACAATGACATGGTTTTCCTCCTGTGTTCGCCGCTGAAATCAACGGTTATTACAGCTTTGCGGCCCTGTCACGGGGACGAAAGGTACCGGTGGCTCTAAGTGGATAACGTGCCGGGCGGGGCAACCTGTGGAGGATGCGTCGACGGTGGTTAGCCGAGCGTCGGCAACATGGCGAGCAGTACCGGCAGCACTCCGATGCAGACGAAGGCCGGCAAGGAGCACAGTCCCATGGGCAGCACAAGCCTTACCCCCAGTGCTGCGGCCCGTTGTTCCGCTTCGCGGTAGCTGCGGCGGCGCATCTGTTGAGCCTGGGCTGATAGGAGCGCGGACGAGGGCGCGCCAGTCGCCGCTGCGAAGCCGAGTCCTTCCTCCAGTTCTTTCAGTACCGGAGCCGATTCACTATTCGACGCCGCCGCCCACGATTGCTCCCAGCCAGCGCCGAGCCGCATCGCCGACACGACGGTCGTCAACCCCCGGCCCGTCTGTTCACCAGTTATGGTGCTCAGCACCGTCAGGGTCTGCTCAAGGGACGAACCTGCCTCCAGCATGGAACCGGCAAGTTCCAGCATGATCGGGGCCTGGAGGTCCGTGCGGCCGGACGTTCCGCCGGGTCGGGGTTGCTCTGTGCCAGCGGTTCCACTGTCTGCGGCTGACCATCTTCGATCCTGAAGTTGCAGCAAAAATATGGCTGCCGAGAGCAGCAGCACGATCAGGACCGCGCCCATCATGGCGCCGGCTCCCGCCGGCATCAGGACGGCCTCTCGGCAGCCGCCACCATCTTGTTGGACCAAACCCTGCCGGCGGCCATCAGCGCTATCCCAACTCCGAACGCTGCCAGACCAACAGGTGTGCCAACCAGCATCGCCAACGGATCGACGCCCATCAGCAGGCCGAGTCCCAGCCCCAGGAAAGGAAGCCAGCCCAACAGCTTCACTGTCGCCCGGGGACCTGCCAGAGCAGACTGCCTTGCCGCTTCGGCATCCAGCTCCGCTTCCAGCTGGACGGCGTACCGGCCGAGAAGCTTCGATAGCGGGGCCCCGCTCAACTCCGCGACATCCCAGCAAGCGGCGAGATCGGTCCAGATTCTGCACGTGGTCCGCTGCCGTGTCCTCGCCCGTGCCCTTCCGGATGGAACTACGGCCCCATGGTGCCGCAGTACCTCGGCGACGCTATGTCCGAGAGCGGCAGCCCGGTCGGCCGCATAGAGAACGGTCAGAAGTTGATCAGGTCCGTCATCATTGATCCGAGCCGCTGATGCGGGTGCGGATTCCCGGTTCTGCCGCTGCAGATGGGACCGGGCTGCTTCCGCCCAGATGATCTGTGACGACCGTCCCGCTTCGAGCAGAGCTGCCAGCTGATGGACGAGCAGTGGCATCAGCCACGGATCCGGTGTCTTCCGGCGGCTGGTCACAGGCAGGATACGGCTAACCATCCGCCGGATACCGGTTGAAGGCTGCGCCCGGGCTGCTTTACCCAATGCCAGGCGGCGCCATCCTGCAGCCGGATCGTACGGCCCCGCTCCTGCCCGGACGCCTGTTGTCAGCAACAGTGAACAGCCGATAAACAAAAGAAGAGCCGTCAGCAGTGCGCCCATCAGCGGTCCGCCTCACCAATCCGCTCCCGCAGCGTTTCCCAGCCGACGTGCCGGATCAGCTCGGAATCCGGCCCCGTCCGGACGGCCGGACGGACCGAGACTGAGCCGTCATCCGTGTCCTCCAGAACGGCGATTTCGCTGACCTGCCTGCCTGTGCTGAAGCGCTCAACGTGGATTATCACGTCTACAGCACTGACTGTCTGAAGCGCGACTGCATCCCGGCTCATGCCTGCCAGCGCTCCGAGAGCGGCCAACCTCGCCGGCACGGATCTGGCGGTATTGGCGTGGATCGTGCCTCCCCCGCCGGAGTGGCCGGTGTTCATCGCGGCCAGCAGTTCACGCACCTCCGCGCCCCTGCACTCGCCGACGATGAGCCGATCGGGACGCATCCGCAGCGCTTGCCGGACGAGTTCGGCCAGATCGACGACGCCGGTGCCTTCAAGGTTTCCATGCCGGCTCTGCATTCCGACGATATGGCCGTGGCGGGGATTCAGTTCCGCGGCATCCTCTATTAGCACCAACCGGTCTGCAGGGTCGCAGAGGCTGAGCAGCGAGGACAGCAGGGTCGTTTTGCCGGAACCGGTTGCGCCGCTGATAAGGAAATTCGCCCTCGCGTCAACGAGTTGCTGCAGGAGCGTCGCCATCGGAGCGCTCAAAGTGCCTGCGGCGATCAACTGGTCAAGAGTGAATACTTCGGACCGGCCGATCCGTACGGATAGTAGTGTTCCGGCCGTCGAAATTGGCGGCAGGACAGCGTGGATGCGGTAGCCGCCTTCCAACCTCACATCCACGCATGGTGACCCATCGTCGAGGCGCCTCCCGCCCGCCGCCACCAGACGCGTAGCCAAAGCCCTAACCTGTGACTCGCTGTCGAAACGGACAGTGCTCTGTTCCGGGCCCGCTCCGCTGTCGACCCAGACTGAATCGGTTCCATTGACGAAGATGTCCGTCACCGCCGGGTCCTTGACCAAAGGCTGCAGCGGTCCAAGCCCGCTGAGTTCGGCACGGATACGTTCCACCGCATCCAAGGTTCCGGCTGTGCCCAGCAACTGCCCGCTCGACTGCACGGCTGCGGCGACCCTGGATGAGGTCACAGGACCGGAATCCGCCATCACCGCCTTACGGACCGAGCTGACCAACTCGTCATTCCTGAAAGATCCGCTCTGGACCGCCGGCGTCCCCGGTCCACCGCCGGAACGGTTGCCCGCCCTCTTGAAGGCCGGCTGCCGGACCGGCTCCGAAGTCGCTTCGCCATCCCACCCGCTCCCGCGGTGCCGGCCGGTTGTCTCACGAGGCTGCCTCATGCTGCAGTCCGCCCCAAATCCTCAGGCAGCGCCTGCAACAGCGAACCCGTCAGGCGGCGCACATTCTTTTTGGTGCGATAGCTCAATAATTGTCCGTTCTCTGACGCTGCCCGGAGTCCTCGTTCGGGCCTCCAATACGCCGTCAACGGATAGCCCGCCGATTCCGCCACCAAATGGGCATCGGCACCAGCCAGCAGCGGTCCCCGGACGACCAGGGACAGCGGTTGATGACAGATACGTCTGCTGAGCAGCCGTGCGGCCGCCGCTGCCCTAACGCGTGCCGGGACCACAAGAACCAGACTGTCGCAGTGCCGCTCCGCGGCCTCCAGGCCGGCTACCTTCGGCACCTATCGCCATGTCGAGCCCGCCTCCCAGCGGGTCAGCGTCGACCAAAAGCGTTTGCCTGCCCGATGCGCCCGAGGCGCAAGCCAGCCAGACGGCCAGCGTCGACGCTCCGGCGCCACCGCAGCCGCCGAGGATACCGACAATGTGGTTGGAGGCCGTTCCCGGAGTTTCAAGCTTCGCCAGGAACTCGGCGAGCCAGCCGGCCGCCTCCGGCAGGACCGCTACCCGCTGAGCTCCCAGCGCCGCCGCTTGTTCCCAGAGCGCGTCACCCTCGCCTGCCAGTCCGATTAGCACCAAAGAGGCCCACTTGCCGCCGTGGATTTCCGATATATCGCTCCCGACCAGGACCGTTCCCACAGCATCGGAATGACCCACCAGCTCCCTGAAGCTGGCGGCGATACGCAATGGTGTGGAGGCCGCCGTCGCAATGCGGGAAATTTCCTCGCGAAGGAACTCAGAGGCGGTGACGAGCGCGACGCCGGGAACCTGTTGTTCGGGCAGCCACGCACGGTCGGCCTGGTTCGATGACATGTCGGTTCGCCGGCGGGCGGAGCGCCGGGACGGACGTTGAATTGAATCTGGCATCTTTCAACCGTGCCGTGCCGGAGTGCCAGCCGCGATGCCCCGCCCGCTCATTGTGGAGGTTAGGTGCTGAAAGGCGGTCTGTGGAGGACAAGAGACTGTCAGGAGCCCGGCTCCATCAAGGCAGAATGGAGTTATGTATCTTGTCCTCGGCACGGCCTCGAACACTGTGGGCAGCACCTTGGACGGCACAGATCCCTCGGCGAGGGCCGATACGTTCCTGCTGCCCGTGCACGATGACGGATCACCCGCTGGTGAAGCCAGCCGTTTCCCGCGCAGCCAGCTTGCCGCCGTCGTCCGTCAACATGAACCGGCCCGGCCGCGCTGGGTGTTTGAACGCACCCAGGACTGGTACCCCGCGCTCCTGCGTGAGGGCGCCGCCGTCGAACGTTGCCATGATCTTTCCCTCTCCGGTGCAATCCTGGCGCAGTCGGAATTCACATCGGCCTCGGACTACGCCGTCCGAAACAGGGCGAAACGACCGGGAACAGAGCCGGAGTTGCCGCGGGCGGTTCAGCCGGTGCCGGCATCAGCCGACCAGTTTGCGCTCTTCGACGAGCCGGCGGGTGCTGGAACTGCGGTGGAGGATCTGGCCGCGGAACTGGCTGGCCAGCTCGAAGCCATCGGCACCTCCAGCCACCGAGGGCGAACGCAGTTATTGATCGCGGCCGAATCGGCAGGGGCGCTGATCGCCGCCGAAATGCAGCATGCCGGGCTCCCGTGGCGGATCGATATCCACGAACAGATCCTCACCGAGGCGCTCGGCCCGCGCCCGCCTGTGGATGCGCGACCGCGGAAACTGGAGGAACTTGCCGTCCAACTGCGGCAGGCACTGAACGCGCCGTCCTTCAACCCGGATTCCCCGCAGGAGCTGATCCGCACTCTTCACCGTTCCGGAATTGAGGTCAAGAGCACCCGATCCTGGGAGCTGGAGCAGCACAAACATGCCGCGATCGGCCCGCTGCTGGAATACAAGAAACTCTCCCGGCTGCTGGCGGCGAATGGCTGGAGTTGGCTGGATGCCTGGGTCCAGGACGGACGGTTCCGGCCGGAATACGTCGTCGGCGGTGTGGTGACCGGGCGCTGGGCTTCGCGCGGCGGCGGTGCGTTGCAGATCCCGAAGGTGATCCGCGACGCTGCCCGTCCTGATGCGGGCCACCGGCTCGTGGTGGCCGATGCCGCTCAGCTGGAGCCGCGGGTGCTGGCCGCACTGGCGCAGGACTCGCAGCTCGCCAAGGCTGCCCAGGGGAAAGATCTCTACGCCGGAATCGCCGCGCAGGGTTTCGGTGACCGGGCGACCGCGAAAATTGCCGTGCTGGGGGCAATGTATGGGGCGACGACGGGCGAATCCGGGAGGCTGATGCCGCAGCTGGCGAAGACCTATCCTCGCGCGGTCGGCTTCGTGGAGCAGGCGGCCCGGACTGGAGAGGCGGGCGGGACCGTAAGTTCCTTCCTCGGCCGCAGCAGCCCGCCGCCGTCGGAAAGCTGGCGTCAGTCGCAGTCCACGGCCAGTGCCGAGGAGCAACGGCGCGCGGACACCATCGCCCGCACCCGGGGCAGATTTACGCGGAACTTCGTGGTGCAATCGACGGCGGCGGAGTGGGCGATGTGCTGGCTTGCGGAATTACGACGGCGGCTGCGGGCTTCCGCTGCTGAAGCCAGTGGAACGTCGGCGGGGCAGTTGG
>NZ_KI914633.1:31391-32646 GCF_000520495.1 Arthrobacter sp. H14 | reverse complement strand
GTTTTTCCTGCATGATGAGGTGGTGGTGCACTCCCCCGCCGACCGCGCGGAAGAGGCAGCCGGATACGTGTCCGAGGCCGCCGAGGCAGCGACGAAGCTTATGTTCGGCCAGATTCCTATCGATTTCGCTGTCCAGACCCTCATCGTCGATTCCTATGCCAACGCTAAATAATGCTCCGCAACCGCGGTGAGCACCGCTGCGCGCCGGGGACCGGCCAGCCGTCGTCGAAAATCCTATAAAGGTGCCGGGATCTCCAGAGTCTGGTCCCATGGAAGAGTCCAGCCGAGCTGCTCAAACAATTGACTCAGCACCATCGCGGTGAAACCCCAGACCACCAGATTGTTGACGGTGAAGGACGGGCTGCGGAAAGTCTGCGAGTTGCGGGTGACGGTCGCTGTGCGGCGGTTGGCCGGATCCAGCAGATCCTGGACGGGAACCCGGAATACCTGGGCGGATTCGCCATAGTCCACGACGTCGACGGGCGACGGCGATGCCCACCACGCCAGCACAGGGGTCACCAGGAAATTACTGACCGGCAGGCCGACCTCGGACAAAGACCCCAGGATTTCGACGCCGCCCTCGTCCAGTCCGGTTTCCTCGACCGCCTCACGCAGCGCCGCCGCCTCCGGTCCGGAATCCGAAGCGTCGATACCGCCACCCGGGAAGGAGACCTGGCCGGGATGATCCTCCAGACCGCCGGCGCGTTCAACCAGCAGGACATCGAGGTCGGCCGGAATCCGGCCTGCCCGGTTCGAAGCGGCGGAGGCCGGAATATCGTCCAGCACGCCGAAAAGTATCAGCACGGCCGCCGGACGTGCTGATTCGGGATCCAGCTGCATGCGCCGCCACGACTGATCAATGTGTGGCAGTTCCCCGTGCCGTGCGGCTCTGGCGAGCGCGACGAGATCGTCGTGCGCGCTGGCCATGCGCTCCTGTCCGCCGTCGTTCATGGTGCCAGGCTGTGCCCGGCGGCGCGCAGCTGCGCCCGGTTATCGCCGGCCCGCATCCGGGACAGCAGCTCTTCCCGGCCCGGCGCGAGTTCGTATTTGAGCAGCTTCCGGGCCTTTTCCGGGTCGGTTTCACCTTCGCCATACGAGGGACACAGGGTGGCGACCGCACAGGCTCCGCACGCCGGTTTCTTGGCATGGCAGACGCGCCGCCCGTGGAAAATGACCCGGTGTGAAAGCATTGTCCATTCGCTGCGCTCGAAGAGGGCGGCGACATCGGATTCGACCTTGACGGGGTCCGCCGACT
>NZ_KI914633.1:20982-31291 GCF_000520495.1 Arthrobacter sp. H14 | reverse complement strand
GCCGGCCGAAGTGCGTGTCCACCGAGATGCCTGGAATACCGAAGGCGTTGCCAAGCACCACGTTGGCGGTTTTGCGTCCGACGCCGGCGAGGGTCACCAGGTCCTCGACCCGGGAGGGCACCTCGCCGTCGTATTCATCCACGATCCTGGTGGCCAGTGCGATCAGGTTTGCCGACTTGGCCCGGTAGAACCCGGTGGCCCGGATCATTGTCTGCAGTTCCGCTTCGTTGGCCTGGGCCAGGGCCGTGGCGTCCGGATATTTTTCGAACAGCGCCGGTGTGGTCATATTGACCCGCACGTCGGTCGTCTGTGCCGACAGTACCGTGGCGACCACCAGCTCGTACGCATTCCGGAAGTCCAACTCCGCCACCGAATATGGGTATTGCTCCGCAAGTTCCCGGTTGATTTTCCGTGCCCTGCGTTTAAGCGCGAGCGGTGATTCGACGGCGTTAGCCCGCTTCCGTGGACGCACGGCGGGCATCGTCAGGCCCGTTCGATATTGGATAGATCGCGGAGCACGCCCACCCTGCCATCAGTGTTCTGCACCAGGAATTCGTCCCCGCGGTCCTGCAGGGCAAGCACCCAGGCGCCGGGTTCGATCGCGAAGACCGGCGCGCCGGTCTGCTCGTCGACGATCTCGCGCGTCTGGCCCACGGCGAACCAGAAGGCGTCGTAGGTTTCTTCCTCCTCGTAGTCCTCCTCGTCGGTGCCGGAATGTGATTCCCGGGTGGCTCCAAAGGACTGCGGAGCACGGTGCTGCTCCTGATTCCAGGATGGCTCGTCGTCGCGGCCGTCGCGGCCAGCATAGTGATCGACGTCGTCGTCGCGGCTGTCCTGTCCGGCGTCCTGCGCGGTTGGGTCCCAGGCGTCGCTGCGCGGCTCATTGTGTCCGACGGCGGGGAACGCGGCCGTGCCGGTGGAGGGCCATTCCTCACGGCCGGCATCCCCGTATGCGTCGGTACCGCCATCCCCGTACGCACCCGTGCCGCTGTAATCGTAGTCTTCATCCCGACCACCGGCGTGCTGCTCCTGGTTGTCGGCAGGACGTGCGCCAAACACCCCCCGACGCGCCTCGTCCTGCCCCTCGACGGCGGACTGCTTCGACGGTTTCTCCGGCTTGGCGGGTTTGGCAGGTTTGGCCGGTTTTGCTGGTTTCGGCTGGGGCTGCACGGCTTCGCGGGCCATCATATGTGCCGGGAATTCCGTCCGGTCGGCGAATTCCGGCTTGAAGATGGTCAGGTGCGGACTCAGGGTCGTCGACGCCACCAGGCCTAGAGCGCCGATGAACGCCAGCAGCGGCGCGAAGCCGAAAGTGCCCACGGTGACTATGAAGAAGTAAGCGGCCGCGAAAAGCGCGACGACGGAGCCGAACTGGTCCACGGACAGGGACCCGATCCGCATCTTGGTTCCCGGCGAGAGCCGGCGCGCCGCAAACAGCACGGCCACGATCAGCGGAAGCAGGATGCCCAGGCCCAGGAAGAACAGCGAGGTCGAATTCCACAGATTGCTGTAAAAACCGGGAGCGATGGCCATTGGGATGAGGCTTCCGATGAACATCAGTGCCACGGAGCCGAAGACGACAACGTCGCGGAGCGTGAACGGACCGAGATATGCCTGTGGACGCGTGCCGCCGTCGGGCACAGCCTCCGGGGACCCCGCCGCCGAGGACTCAACCTCGGGCGTCTCATCCTCCACACCGTGTTCTGACGCCTTATCGGCATCCCCGGTCTGCTCAACTTGATTATCAGTCACCTTGGTCTCCTTTGTTACCGCCGAGTCGCCTGCGGCAGTCCCAGCCAGCGCGGTGCTTCTGTGTACGTCTGGTTTGTACGTCTGCGCACCCATAATGGTGCCTGTTCTGCTCAACGTCCAGCCTAGTAAACCGTACGGTGCATCTCTAGCTCGAAAGTTCTGTGTCGCCCATGGGCTCATGTGTTGTTCGCCGCAGAAATGACACCGCTTATTGGCGTCCACCCATGTGACGGGGCACACGCACAGTCGTTGTAGGGATAGTCTGGAAAGTAGTGAACCGGGCCACGAAGCCGCGGGCCGGTACTTGGTAATGGATCCGATCCTTGAAGAGGTTAAAGATGTCTCAAGACAACGCAACGTCGGCACAGTCAAACGGGGATGCGCTGGAGAACCTGCTGCACGAGGGCCGCCAGTTTCCGCCCAGTGACGAATTCGCCGCGAATGCGGTGGCCAAACCATCGGTCTATGACGAGGCCGCGTCCGAGGGAACGGAATTCTGGGCGCGCCAGGCCCGCGAACTGCTGAGCTGGGAACAGGATTTCACCCAAACGCTCGATTGGTCCGAGGCGCCCTTCGCCAAATGGTTCATCGGCGGCAAGGTCAATGCGGCCTACAACGCGCTGGACCGCCACGTGGAGGCAGGCAACGGCTCCCGGGTGGCAATCAACTTCGAAGGTGAACCCGGCGATGTCCGCAGGATCACCTACGCGGAGCTGACCGATCAGGTCAAGCAGGCGGCCAACACCATCGAATCCCTCGGGGTCAAGAAGGGCGACCGGGTCGCGATCTACCTTCCAATGATTCCTGAGGCGGTCATTTCCATGCTCGCCTGCGCCCGTATCGGCGCGGTGCACTCGGTGGTCTTCGGCGGCTTCTCCTCAGATGCACTGCGCAACAGGATCGACGACGCCGAAGCGAAGCTGGTCATCACGGCCGACGGCACTTACCGCCGCGGCAAGCCGAGTCCGCTCAAGAACGCTGTCGACGACGCACTGGCCGATGGCAATTCGACGGTCGAGCACGTCCTGGTGGTCAAGCGCAATGAGGAAACGGTGGAATGGACCGAGGGCCGCGACCTGTGGTGGGACAAAACTGTCGCTACGGCAAGCAAGGACCACACCGCCGTCGGACACGACTCCGAACACCCGCTATACGTCCTCTACACCTCCGGCACCACGGGCAAGCCGAAGGGCATCCTGCACACCACTGGAGGCTACCTGACCCAGTGCGCCTACACGCACAAGAATGTCTTCGACCTAAAGCCGGAGACGGACGTCTACTGGTGTGCGGCCGACATCGGCTGGGTCACCGGCCACAGCTACATCACCTATGGGCCGCTCCTGAACGGCGCCAGCATCGTGATGTACGAAGGTACGCCTGATACCCCGCATCAGGGCCGGTGGTGGGAGATCGTTGAGAAGTACAAGGTTTCCATCCTTTACGCTGCTCCGACGGCGATCCGCACCATGATGAAGTGGGGCGAGGATATCCCCGCGAAGTACAACCTGTCCTCGCTGCGCGTCCTCGGGTCGGTCGGCGAGCCGATCAACCCCGAGGCCTGGATGTGGTACCGCCGGGTGATCGGTTCGGACGCCACACCCATTGTGGACACGTGGTGGCAGACCGAAACCGGTGCCATCATGATCTCCCCGCTGCCCGGCGTCACCGCGGCCAAGCCAGGCGCCGCCCAGGTACCGCTGCCCGGTATTAATGTCGACGTCGTTGACGAGTCCGGAGAGTCGGTCCCCAACGGTTCCGGCGGCTATCTGGTGGTGCGCGAGCCATGGCCGGCGATGCTGCGCGGCATCTGGGGCGATCCGGAACGGTATAAGGAAACCTACTGGTCCCGTTTCAAGGACATGTACTTCGCCGGAGACGGCGCCAAGCGGGACGAGGATGGCGACATCTGGCTGCTCGGCCGCGTCGACGATGTGATGAACATTTCCGGTCACCGGCTCTCCACCACGGAAATCGAGTCGGCACTTGTTTCGCATCCGTCTGTGGCCGAATCTGCTGTCGTCGGCGCCACCGACGAGACCACGGGCCAGGCCGTCGTCGCGTTTGTTATTCTGCGGGGCGAAGCCGCCGAGAAGGTTGCAGCGCAGGGCGAAGATGCGGACACCTCCGAGGTTGTCGCCGAGCTGCGGAACCACGTCGGCAAGGAAATCGGCCCGATCGCCAAGCCGCGCCAGATCCTGGTCGTATCCGAGCTGCCAAAAACCCGCTCGGGTAAGATCATGCGCCGACTGCTCAAGGACGTGGCCGAAAACCGGGAGGTGGGCGACGTCTCGACCCTCGCGGACAGCAGTGTCATGAACCAGATCACGCAGGGTCTCAAGAAGTAGTTCAACAGCCGCGACCGACGACGATGTGAGTCGTCGCCGGCCTGACCTGCACAGTACTGCCTGACCCCGCGCCGGGGCGGAACTTCATCGGTGGACGAGTCCCACCGTCACGAATCCGCCAACCTTGTGCGGGGTTTGGCATAGTTGGACCATGACTGCCTCCCCCAATGACACAGCCCGCACAGTCCTGGTTCTCAACGGCCCCAACCTGAACCTGCTCGGAACCCGCGAGCCGGCGGTCTACGGCACCGCCACCCTGGCCGACGTCGAACAGCTCGCCACGGAAGCAGCCCAGCGGCACGGTCTTTCCGTGCAGTGCCTGCAGAGCAACCACGAGGGCGTCCTGATCGACGCCATCCACGCCGCACGGGGAACGGCGGCCGCCATCCTGATCAATCCCGGCGCCTACAGCCACACGTCGGTGGCCATCCGCGATGCGCTCTCGGGAGTGGAGCTTCCGGTGGCAGAGGTGCATCTGAGCAATATCCACCGGCGCGAAGAATTCCGCCACCACTCCTACGTTTCCGGCGTGGCCGACGTGGTCATCGCCGGCGCCGGGCCGCAGGGCTACGCGCTGGCCCTCGACTGGCTGGCCGCCAAACTTCTTCCGCCGGCGGTCCAGGGCTGAGGCACCAACTGTGAATCCGCCCAGTGACCCTACTGCGATGAACACCTGCCAGTCTGCAAGCGGCACTCCGCCGGGAACGGCCGCGATCTACCGGAATTTCGGGCTCGTCGAGGCTCCGGGATCCTCGCCGTGCTACGCGGAGTGGACGCTGGGAATCAGCGAAGACCCGCAGGTGCTTGAGCTCATCGACACGCTTCCGGCGCCCAAACGCCAGCCCAACCTGGTGCTCGCGGCTGCGCGGTTGCTTGGCGCGCCGATCGGATCCTATGCCGGATTCCGCAGTTTCCTCCTCCAACATTGGAGCAGCATCCGGGACATCGCGCTTGCCCGGAGTACGCAGACCAACGAGGCGGGCCGCTGTGCGGCGCTGCTGCCCGTTCTCGCCTCCATCGCTGAGGCCGAGGGCAAGCCGCTGGCGCTGATTGAGGCCGGAGCCTCCGCAGGGTTGTGCCTTTTCCCGGACAAGTTCAGCTACCAGTACGACGGCGGCCCGCGGCTGGATCCGGCCGGTGGACCTGGCGCTGCGGTGCTGGAATGTACGACGACGGGAAACGTTCCGATTCCGCACGCCATTCCGGAGATTGGCTGGCGTTCCGGAATCGACCTCAATCCGCTGGATGTCAAGAGTCCGGAAGACGCAGCGTGGCTGGAGGCCCTGGTGTGGCCGGAGCAGGAATTCCGCCGCCGGCGCCTCCGTGCCGCACTGGAGGTGGCCCGTCTCGATCCTCCGCGCCTGATCGCCGGGGACGTGAACGAGCACATCGAGGCCCTCGTCCGAAGCGCCCCGGAGGATTGCGCCGTCGTCGTTTTCCATTCAGCTGTGCTGCCCTATATGCCCCAACACTCGCGCGAGCAGTTCGTTGAAGCCATGCACCGGCTCCCCTGCCACTGGATCTCCAATGAGGGATCCGGCGTTCTGCCCCAGAATGAAGCCGGCGGCGTCCTGCCGGAGGTCGCGGGCCGGCTGGCGGATCTCAAGTCTGAAGCGAAAGGCCGCTTCATACTGGCGCTGGACGGTCAACCGCTGGCCCTGACCGGTCCGCATGGACAAAGCCTGCAGTGGCTGGGCTGAAGTCTTTTCCCATCCACCGCTGCCGGCCGGGTTTGCACCTACTTACGCGTGCACTGCCCGGACGAAACGGTTTCGGTCAGCCCGGCCGCGGACTCGACCACCGGCCGGAGCTCATTCAAGGTCAGCGCGTAGCCAACCGGAATGTCGGCCGTCGACTTGGCGAAGACCACCCCAACCACTCTGCCCTGCTTGTCGAGCAGCGGACCGCCGGAGTTCCCCTGCTCGACGTTTGCCGCCAGCTGGTACAGCTCGAGTGGTGACGGGTCCGCGCCGTAGATGTTCTGCACCAATACCGTCGACACACTTTGCACCGTTGCAGGTTGCGTCACCAGCGGGCCGCCGGATGGGTAGCCCGCGAAGGCGGCAAAGTCGCCCTCGCTCAGATTTGTTCCGAGTGGCAATGGAGCGGCAGCCAGACCGTCAACAGCCAGCACGGCCAGGTCACGGACCGGGTCGAAATGGACAACGCGGGCGGGCAGCACTCCGCCATCAGGCACCTGCACCACGGGTTCGCGAACACCGGCCACCACGTGGGCGTTGGTAATGACCCTTTCCGGAGCCACCACAAAGCCGGAGCCAGTCTGGTTCTGTCCGCATTGGAAGGCGGTGCCGGAGATCTTCAGCACCGATTGGGATGCCTGGTTCAGGGCCGGCGTGTTTGTACTGGCGTCCGGAACCGGTGCCGGTTCCGCCGGACGCAGGCTCTCGACGATCCGCGGAATCCCGTCCTGAACGGCAATGGAGCGCAACTGCGCCATTCCACTTTTCACCGGTTCCGGCGTGTACCTGTCGATGGTGCTGATGACTGTCGAGGATGCAAGCTGCTGGGAGATCAGCGGCGCGCCCAGGGACCCGATACTGAAGGCCAGCATCGACATCACCAGGGCTGCCACGGCCACATTCACGATGCCGCCCAGGAGTCGGTCCACCACCCGCAGGGGCGGGAAATCGAGCCAGCGGCGTACCGTGTGGCCGAGGGCGCTGCCCAGCGCATTGCCGATAATGATCAACACCACCGCCACCGCAATGGTCGCCGTCAGCCGCCAGCCGTCATCCGGAACCCATCCGCTGACCAGTGGAATCGCGAG
Source organism: Arthrobacter sp. H14 (assembly GCF_000520495.1). Classification (GTDB taxonomy): domain Bacteria; phylum Actinomycetota; class Actinomycetes; order Actinomycetales; family Micrococcaceae; genus Arthrobacter_C. Next base: position 24,406 of record NZ_KI914633.1, on the reverse strand, counting down.
GAATGCAGCCACCGCGCCTGCGGCAAAGCCGATAATGCCGCCGAGGCTCACCACGAACCCGACCCGGAATCCGTACACCAGGTAGGAGATTAAAATCAGGACGAGGATGACGTCCAGGATGGTGAACCCGGGCAAGGACTAATCTCCAGACAGTTAGGAAAAGCAACGGCGAAGTGTTGAACTTGATTGTATTCTCCGACGCTGACAGTTTTTCCAACGTCCACGGCAGGCACATGGTTCCGGACCGGCTCCGACCGGCCCTCGGAAGCACCGGGCAGTAGCGCCGCCGCGGTCATTTGTTGACGTGGACGCCCGGAATCGACACGATTACAGAGACGTGATCCGTGTGGGAAGTGCCACTCAGGACGGATATACGGCAGACTGGCGGTAGAGCCATCACACTGACACAGGAGATTTCATGGATATCGAGGTACTGCGCCGGGCACCGTTGTTCGCTTCCCTAAGCGACGATGTGTTTGCTGCCCTGACGGATGAACTGAGCGAAGTCGACCTTTCCCGCGGAGCATCGGTCTTCCGCGAAGGCGACCAGGGCGACCAGCTTTATTTCATCGTCTCAGGCAAGATCAAGGTCGGCCGCACGGCCCCGGACGGACGCGAAAACCTCATCGCCATCCTGGGCCCGGGCGAGCTGTTCGGTGAAATGGCGCTCTTCGATCCAAGTCCGCGCAACGCGACCGCCACCGCCGTCTCCGAGACGCGCCTGGCCGGCCTCAAGAACGAGAACCTGCGGACCGTGCTGGAGTCCCGCCCGGAGGTTTCGGCCCAGCTGCTTCAGGCTCTGGCCCGCCGCCTGCGCCGCACCAACGAGTCGCTGGCCGACCTGGTCTTCTCCGACGTGCCGGGCCGCGTGGCCAAGGCCCTGCTGGACCTGGCCGACAGGTTTGGCCGTCCCGCTACCGACGGAATCCTGGTGGCGCACGAGCTGACCCAGGAAGAACTGGCGCAACTGGTGGGCGCCTCACGCGAGACTGTGAACAAGGCCCTGGCCGAGTTCGTCCAGCGCGGCTGGCTGCGGCTTGAGGCACGCGCCGTCGTCATTCTCGACATCCAGCGCCTGCGCCAGCGTTCCCGCTAACGCTCCCTCGCCGGAGCGCCCTCGGCCATCGCCGACGGCATATCGACTTCGAGCATAAACGCCCCGTCCCGCACCACCAGCTCCGGCTGGTACAGGCGGATGGGGCGTTTGTGCGAGAGGTACGCGATGCATCCCCGCGCCTTTGCCATTTTTTCGAGGATCACCTCGGTCGCCGGCACTGTCAGTTCAGCCAGCGTGAGACCCCGGGTATTTTCGACGTCGACGGCGTCGCCCAATGTCGTTTCCAACCGCTCGGCGATGACTTGCGACGCCGGCATCCACTGTCCCCAGACACCCTTGCTTGAGAGCACGGACGTTGTCTGGTTGACCGGCACCACGGCCGTGAAGTAATGGGTGTCGAACCGCCGGTGGGCGAAAGGTGGGGTCAGCCAATGCGCCACCGGCTTGATCAGATCAGTCCGCAGTGACAGCCCGCGGCGCCGCATGATCCCTGCGAAGGACTGCTCCTGGTTGGCGACGGCTTCACGGTCGCGCATCCAGTCATCCCCGCGGGTTTCCTCCACCAGGGTTCCGGCATCGGGTCCCGCCAGCAGGACACCGCTCTCTTCGAAGGTCTCCCGGATGGCGGCCACCACATACCGGCGGTCCAGCTGCGGATCGTCGAGACCCATCATCTGCGCCCACTTGGCCGGCGCCGGACCCAGCCAGCCCACGGCGTCGTCGTCCCCTGGTTCCACGCTGCCGCCGGGAAATCCGATGGTGCCGAGCGGTGAACTTCCGGAACGGTAGCTCAGGTAGGTTTCGAGACCCTGCGCACTGTCGCGTAGCAGGGCCACCGAGGAGGCCAACCGGGGTTTGCGCGGTGTGCGTTCGCCCTGTTCCGTCCAACTTTGCGCCGCCCCGTACTGTTCCGGGGCGAGCGGGAAATAGCGTTTAGTCGTACTCGGCAATCAATTCCACCTCGACTGGCGCATCCATGGGCAGCACGGCTACGCCGACTGCCGATCGTGCATGGACGCCTGCATCCCCCAGCACCTCGCCGAGAAGCTCGGAGGCACCGTTAATGACGGCCGGCTGGCCCGTGAATCCCGGATCGGAGGAGACAAATCCCACAACCTTGACGACCCGCCGCAGCCTGTCCAGGTCTCCGATCTGCGTTTTAACCGCGGCAAGGGCGTTCACTGCGCACGTTGCGGCCAGCTTTTTGGCCGTTTCCGGGTCGACGTCGGCGCCGACCTTCCCGGTGGCTGCGAGTTCGCCGTTGACGAACGGCAATTGGCCGGACGTGTAGACATAGTTTCCGCTGACCACGGCCGGAACATAGGCAGCCACAGGCGCTGGCACCTCCGGCAGTGTGATGCCCAGATCCTGCAGCCGGCGTTCGACGGCGGAGGTCACCCCGGCAGTGCTGCTTCCCTGTGATACCGGTGATCCGGCGTCGGGATTTGAAGGCGTCATGTCAGCCCTTCTCCCTCTTCATATAGGCAACCAGATTGCTTCCTTCCGGCCCCGGAACGACTTGGACGAGCTCCCAGCCGTCCTCTCCCCATTGGTCCAGAATCTGCTTAGTTGCATGCACGATTAGCGGTACTGTCGCGTACTCCCATGTAGCCATGATCTAAACACTAGCTGAGGCTTGTAAAGTGGTACACATGGCAGCGCGTAAATCTCCCGTTTTTGAGACAGCTTCCACACTAGGACGGATCCTCGGTTTTCTGGGGATCAGTGCTTTGTGTGGGGTGCTGGCGGCTGGCCTCCTGGTCCCGATGGCAGCAGCCACCGGAGTTACCGCGAGCCAGTCCCTCGAGTTCTTCGACGAGTTGCCCACCGAATTGGAGGTGGGTCCCCTTTCCGAGCCTTCGCGCGTGCTGGCCAAGGACGGAACGCAGATCGCGAGCATCTACGCAGAGAACCGCAAGCCGGTGAAGCTCGATGAAGTGTCCGATGTGATGGAAGAAGCGATCATCGCCATCGAGGACTCCCGTTTCTATCAGCACGGCGGCGTTGATGCCCAGGGCATCATGCGTGCCGCGGCCAACAACATCATGAACGGCTCACGCCAGGGTGCCTCCACCATCACCCAGCAATACGTCAACAACGTTTTAAACGATGCGATCAAGAGTTCCGAAAGCAATGAGGAACTGCTGATTGGTGACAACAAGGATCTCGGCGACAAGGTGCGCGAAGCCAAACTCGCCATCGCCGTCGAAAAGCGCTTCAGCAAAGAGGAGATCCTCACCGGCTACCTCAACATCGTCTTCTTCAACTCCAACGCTTTTGGAATTGAAGCAGCCGCGCAGTACTTCTACGGCATCCCCGCTTCCGACCTGGATCTCCAGCAGTCGGCCATGCTGGCGGGCATGGTCC
>NZ_KI914633.1:11772-20882 GCF_000520495.1 Arthrobacter sp. H14 | reverse complement strand
GGGCATGGTCCGCGGACCGAGCCTCTATGATCCGACCGCCAACCCGGAAATCGCGAAGGAGCGGCGCAATGTGGTTCTCAGCGCGATGCTCCGGCAGGGAAAGATCACCGAAGCGGAGCACGAGGAAGCCACCTCCGCGGACCTGGGACTCAATGTAACCCCGGTCAGCAGCGGCTGCGTTGCCGCAAATATGGCAGAGTACTTCTGCGATTACGTCCAACACGCCTTCATCGCGCACGGGGCTCCCCCGGCTCCCACCCAGGATCTGACTGAAAGCGACCCTGAAAAGGCCGAGCAGATGCAGATCGCGCGGCAAAACTACTTCAACGACCGCGAAAAACTGCTGCTCCGCGGTGGCCTGACCATCCAGACGACGCTCGATCCCCGTCTGCAGAAGGTTGCCCAGGCCGAAGTCAATGACACCGCCCCGCCCGGGCAGAACCCGGACCAGATCGGCGCCTCGATGGTCTCGGTTGAGCCGGGTACCGGCAAGGTCCTGTCCATGGCGCAGAACACCGAACTGGTGGCGCCCGAGGGACAGTGGAGCAACGCCTACAACTTCAATGTCGACGCCGACATGGGAGGCACCGGCGGCTACCAGGTGGGTTCAACCTACAAGCCCTACACCTTGGCTGCATGGCTTGCGGATGGCAGGTCACTGGGCGACGTTGTCGACGCTTCCCAGCGCATCTACGAGCGGGACTTCCCGTGGAAGGCCGGCAGTTGCGCTCCCAAGGACTATGAGGCGTTCGGATATTACGACCCGAACGACCCGTTCGAGCCCACATCCGACCTGAATAACTTCTCCGACGAATACTACGAGAAAATGTCAGTGCTGGACGGCATCGTACAGTCCATCAACACGGCCACCATGGCCTCGGCGTCCGAACTGGATCTGTGCTCCATCAGCGGGATTGCCAACGCGACCGGTCTGCACGATGGCAGGACCCAGGAAGACATCAACAACCTGAAGATCTCCTCCCTGATTGGTGGCAGCAGCCAGTCCATCAGCCCGCTGTCCATGGCCGCATCCTTCGCGACCTTTGCATCGGGCGGCATCTACTGCCAGCCGTACGCGATCGTTTCGATTACCGACCGCAATGGGGAAAAGCTGGATATCCCCCAGCAGGACTGTGAACGCGCGGTGGAGCAGGAAGTTGCTCAGGGCGTCAATTATGCGTTGGAGCAAGTCGTTGAACGAGGCTCCGGCTACTATCTGAACCCAGACGTTCCGGCTGCCCTGAAGACGGGAACGACCGACGATTCGGTCCAGACCTGGACGGTCGGTTACACCCGCGGCATCTCCACCGCCTCTTGGGTCGGAAACCCCGACGAATACCGGTCCCTCGACGGACTGGAGTTCCTGGGAACAGGCAAGACCCACGAGTACGTTGACGGCGCTACTTATGCCGGCGAGGCTTGGCAGGCCTACATGAAGCAGGTTGCTCCGCTGTATCCGACTGGGGAATTCCCGAATCCTCCGAAGGACGTGATCGAGCAGCAGACTGAGCAGGAAATTTCGCCTGACAGCGTGGACACGGATGATGCCAGCGCCGAGGCCGCCGCGCCTGCTCCGGCACCGGCACCGGCACCGGCACCGGCACCCGCTCCCGTGCCTGCCCCGGCACCTGCTCCAGCACCGGCGCCAGCTCCCGCACCGGCCCCGGCTCCTGCTCCGGCACCAGCCCCTGAACCCGAGCCAGGCAACAGCGGCTCCGGTGGCGAATCTGGTCAGGGCCAAGGCGGCGGCGAAGCGACACGTCCCGAAAATCCGGACCAGTAGGATGACCGATATGGAAGAAGCTGGAAAGGGCGTTGCCCTTGGGACCGCGGCAGCAGCCGGGCTGGCAGGTATTGCCGGTCTAAGTGCGTTTTTCTACGCGTCCGTCATCGAGCGGAACTGGTTTACCCTCCGCGAAGAGTCGGTCAATATCCTGGGTCCCGGGCAGCAGCCCCGGCGCATCCTCCATATCTCCGACATCCACATGGGTCCGAACCAGGGCGCAAAGACCAAGTGGCTGCAGGAACTGGCTGAGCTCAAACCGGACCTGGTAGTCAATACCGGCGACAATCTGGGCCACAAGAACGGTCTCGACCCGCTGCTTGAGGCATTGGATCCCCTGCTGCAGTTCCGCGGGGTCTTTGTTCCCGGCTCCAATGACTACTACGCGCCCACATTCAAGAACCCGGCCGCGTACCTCTTCCGCAACTCGAATGGATCAAACAACAGGGCTCCTGCCTCGCTGCCCACCGAGCGCATGCACCGGGCATTCGGACAGGCAGGATGGGTGAACCTGTCGAACCGTAACCAGTCGATGGTTTTCGACCGGATGCGGATGGACTTCAGCGGCGTGGATGACCCGCACCTGGGACGCGACCAGTACGTCGGATTTCCCAGCGGCTCAATATCGCAGCAGGGTGCTCCGCATGTGCGAATCGGTGTTGCCCACGCCCCCTATCAGCGCGTGCTCGACGACTTCACCGCCGGAGGCGCGCAGCTGATCCTGGCCGGACATACGCACGGCGGGCAGTTGCGGATTCCCGGCTACGGCGCTCTGGTGAGCAACTCGGATCTCCCGACCTGGCGCGCCCGCGGCCTGAGCCGCTGGTTCAACGGCACGCAGAGTTCGTGGCTGAACGTCTCCGCTGGAATCGGCACCTCGCAGTACGCTCCGGTCCGGTTCGCCTGCAGACCCGAAGCTGTGCTGATCACGCTGAACCCGGCATAAACGAACTGCGGTGTGCGCCTTTCACCTTGGCGCGATCGGTGGTCCTCAACCACTGTGCTCTAAGATGGATGCTGGGTAGCCAGCGACCACCACGAGCAGCGAAAAGATGAAATGCCGCAGCAGCAGACATCGTTAACAGAATCCATCGGGCGGCTCTACCCGCACGCAAAACCCATCCTCCCCCGGCTAATGTGGGGGCTTCTATCCGCCCTTGGCGCCAGCATTGTCGCCCTGGCCATCCCGCAGGTACTGCGCGTTCTCGTCAATGAATCGCTCCGGGTCAATGGGGCGAGCGGCCCTGTCTGGGCCGCGGTCGCCGTCGTAGTGGGCCTGGGAGTTCTGGAAGCTGTGTTCATCGCGTTGCGGCGGCAGTTTGTGATTGCGCCCGCCACCACGGTCGAGAACCAGATGCGGGTCTCCCTCTACCGCCATGTGCAAAGCATGACCGTGGCGTTCCACGACCGGTGGGGTTCCGGCCAGCTGCTGTCGAGGGCAATGACCGACCTGAACCTGATGCGCCGGTGGCTGGCATTCGGCATGATCATGCTGGTCGTCGTCGCGCTGACCATCCTGATCGGCATCACCTTGATGCTGGTGACCAGCTGGATGCTCGGACTGATTTTCCTCGCCGCGTCGATACCCATCGTGGTGTACGGCTTCCGGTTCCGGACGCACTACCGGGTTGTTTCCAGGTTGAGCCAGGATCAGGCCGGCGATCTCGCCACCACCGTCGAAGAATCCGTCCACGGTATCCGCGTGCTGAAGGCCTTCGGCCGGGGACGCCACGCCTTGGACAGCTTTACCGAGCAGGCCGAGGAGCTGCGCGCCACCGAGATCCGCAAGGCGCGCTCGCTCGCCACCGTCTCGCTGGTGGTCAGCATGATCCCTGAGCTCGCCCTCGGGCTGGCGCTCGTCGTCGGAGTGACGTCCGTGGCCAACGAACAGCTCAGCATCGGTGCTTTGGTGGCATTCTTCGCGACGGCGGCAGTCGTGGCGGCACCGGTGGAGAGTCTTGGGCCGCTGATGGCGATGACCTTGACGGCCAAGACCGCCATCGACCGGCATTTCGAGGTCATGGACGAGACCAGCCGCATCACCGATCCGGCACATCCGCGGCCAGTGAAGCATCTGACCGGCGACGTCGAATTCGACAACGTGCATTTCAAGTATCCGGACGCACCGGCGGCCAGCATGGATCTGCTCAATGGCGTCAATCTGCGGTTGATAGCCGGAGAGACCATGGCCCTGGTCGGCATTACCGGCTCGGGCAAGAGCACACTCCTGCAGCTGGTCCCGCGGCTCTACGACGTGACCGGCGGCAGCATCAAACTCGATGGCACCGACCTGCGCCAGTTCAGCATTAAGGACATCCGCACACAGGTCGCCGTCGCGTTCGAAGATACAACGCTCTTTTCCTCCTCCGTCCGGGACAACATTCTGCTCGGCGCGGCGGAACAGACCGACGAAGCTTTGGCGGAGGCGATCGACGTCGCGCAGGCGCACTTTGCCTACGACCTTCCCGACGGCGTGGAGACACTGATCGGGGAGGAAGGGCTGAGCCTGTCGGGCGGTCAGCGGCAGCGCATCGCACTGGCCCGTGCCATCGCCGTGAAACCGAAGGTCCTCGTGCTCGACGACCCGTTGTCCGCCCTGGATGTGCGCACCGAGGAGCTGGTTGAGGAACGGATGCGGGACGTGCTCGCGGGAACCACAACGCTGGTCGTTGCCCACCGCTCCTCGACGGTGGCGTCGGCGGACCGGGTGGCCGTCCTGCAGCACGGGGCGATCACCGCCGTCGGACCGCATGCACAGTTGCTGGCCACCAACGAGCATTACCGCTACATCATCACCAGCCTCGAGGAAGAGGAAAGCAGCGGGCTTGGCCCGGAGGAGGTGCTTTCATGAGTGCTATCACCGGCGTCGAGGACGAAGACAACTTCAACCTCGGCAAAGCCCGCAGCAAGGAAGTACGGCAACGGTCTCTGCGGCTGCTTGGTTCGATGATCCGCCCGGTGCGGGTGAAGTTCATCCTCACCATCCTGCTGGTCGCCACGTCCCAGGCCGCCCGGGTGGCCGGACCGGCCATCATCGCCTTCGGGATTGACCACGCGCTGCCGGCCCTGCGTCAGGGCGACAACCTTCCGCTCGTCCTCGCCGGTGCCGGCTATGCCCTGGCTGCCGTCGCCACCGGCGTGCTGACCGCCAGCTACATCAATGCCACAGCGCGGATCAGCCAGACCATGCTGCTGGATCTTCGCCGCCGGGTGTTCCGGCATACCCAGCGGCTCAGCCTGGAGTTCCACGAAAAGTACACCTCAGGCCGCATCATTTCCCGGCAGACTTCAGATCTCGAGGCGCTGCGTGAGCTGCTGGACAATGGTGTGAACTCGCTGGCCTCCGGCGCGATGTACATGACGTTCACCGCCATCTCGATTTTCCTGCTCGACTGGCAAACCGGCCTGTTGATTCTCCTCGCCGCAGTGCCAATGTGGTTCCTGACCCGCTGGTACCAAAAGCGCTCCCAGTTGGCCTACCGCGCCTCGCGGGTGGCCTCCGCCAAGCTGATCGTGCACTTCATCGAAACCATGACCGGCATCCGCGCAGTCAAGGCCTTCCGGCGCGAAAAGGTCAACGCCGACCGCTACGAGGAACTCGCCGAGGACTATCGCAAGGTCACCGTCCGCAGCATCAATCTGAACGGAATCTTCCAGCCCGGTCTGGTGCTGATCGGCAACGTCACGCTGGCCGGCGTCCTGCTTGCCGGCGGCTTCAGGGTGCTCGACGGCGGCCTCGAAGTGGGTGCGCTGCTCGCCCTGCTGCTCTACACCAAACGGTTCTTCCAGCCTGTCGACCAGATGGCGATGTTCTACAACTCCTTCCAGTCAGCATCGGCGGCGCTCGAGAAGGTTTCCGGACTCCTGCAGGAAGTGCCAAGCGTGCGGGCGCCGAAGGCCCCGGTCCCGCTGAAGGAGGCCAAGGGCAACATCAATTTCGACGACGTCGAGTTCCGTTACGGAGCAGGTCCGGTCGTACTGCCAAAGATGACCTTGGATATCCCCGCCGGGCAGACGGTCGCACTGGTGGGCCAGACCGGCGCCGGCAAGTCGACGCTGGCCAAACTGATCGCCCGCTTCTACGATGTTTCCGCCGGTCGGTTGACCCTCGACGGTGTTGATTTGCGGGAGCTCTCCTCCGAGGACCTGCGGCGCGCCGTCGTCATGGTTACCCAGGAAGCGTTCCTTTTCAGCGGAACCGTCGCCGAAAATATCGCCCTGGGCAATCCCGGCGCGTCACTGGAGCAAATCCAGAATGCCGCCAAAGCGGTAGGAGCGCACGAGTTCATCGAGGCTCTTCCGGACGGCTATTACAGCGACGTGAACAAGCGCGGCGGCCGCGTCTCGTCCGGACAGCGGCAACTGATTTCGTTCGCGCGCGCGTTCCTGGCCGACCCGGCTGTCCTGATTCTGGACGAGGCCACGTCCTCGTTGGATATCCCGAGTGAACGTTTGGTTCAGCGCGGGTTGCAGACGTTGCTCGGCAGCCGCACGGCCCTGATCATCGCCCACCGGCTCACTACGGTGAAGATTGCAGACAGGGTGCTGGTCGTCCACGACGGCAAGGTTGTCGAAGACGGTACGCCGGCTGAACTCATCGCCGGCGAAGGACGGTTCGCCGCCCTCAACCAAGCATGGGAGGACTCCCTGGTGTAGCCGCAGCGGGCCTGGCGGCAGGTGAGTTTTAAGTTGCGTGCAATCTCGGCTATTCTTGAGAGGTTGCTGTAACGGTAACGAAATCGGGGTGTGGCGCAGCTTGGTAGCGCGCGTCGTTCGGGACGACGAGGTCGCAGGTTCAAATCCTGTCACCCCGACTAGAGCCGCTCTATTCGAACCACGGTTCGGTGGATGGGCAAAGCTGATAAGAGATGGTACCGGTCAGATCGGTGCCATCTCTTTTTGCATATCCAGGCCGGCTCCGGCCAAAAACGCGGAACAGAGTGAACCGTGTTCTTGCTGATTCACCGGTGGTAGTCTGACGCCATGATGAGACGCCGCTGATCATGGCAGCAGTCGGTGATAGCCTGATTGCCGCCCCCTGATCATGCGCCATGTTTGTCATGGAATAAATAGCTGGACGGAGTTCTTCGATGAGCAGTTCCACAGAGACCGAACAACAGCCGGAGCTCAAGAAGGTTCTGGGGTTCAAGCTCCTCCTCCTGTTCATTGTCGGAGACATCCTCGGCACCGGCGTTTACGCGCTGACCGGCGACGTCGCGGGTGAGGTTGGCGGCGCGGCCTGGGCTCCAGTACTGCTTGCTTTTGCCGTGGCCACAGTGACCGCCTTTTCCTACCTGGAATTGGTGACCAAATACCCCCAGGCCGCCGGTGCCGCGCTCTATACACACAAAGCTTTCGGCATTCACTTCGTGACCTTCCTGGTCACCTTTGCCGTGCTGAGCTCGGGTATTACCTCAGCCTCGACGGCGTCGAAATTCCTGGCGGAAAACTTCATCATCGGCTTCAACCTGGACTGGGGCCAGACCGGCGTCACGCTGATCGCTGTCGTTTTCCTCGCACTGCTGGCGGTCGTTAACCTCCGCGGAGTGGGCGAGAGCCTGAAGGTCAACGTCGTACTGACTCTGATTGAGTTGACCGGCCTGTTGATCGTCATCCTGGTCGGTTTCTGGGCGATGAGCCAGGGCAACGTCGACTTCAGCCGCGTGATGGTGTTCGAGACGTCCGGGGACAAGTCCGTTTTCCTCGCCCTCACCGCAGCGACATCCCTCGCATTCTTCTCGATGGTCGGCTTCGAGGACTCGGTCAACATGGCGGAGGAAACCCACAACCCGGTCAAGACCTTCCCCAAGGTCATGCTGACCGGCCTGAGCATCACCGCCCTGGTGTATGTTTTGGTCTCGATTGCCGCCGTCGCCATCGTTCCTATCGGCAGGCTTTCGGAAAGCCCGACGCCGTTGCTTGAGGTCGTCCAGGTCGGCGCGCCGAACATCCCGATCGACGCCATCTACCCGTTCATGTCCATGTTTGCGGTCGCAAATACTGCCCTGATCAACATGATGATGGCGAGCCGGCTGATCTACGGTATGGCGCGGCAGGACGTTCTCCCTCGATCGCTTGGCAAGGTCCTGAAGGAACGACGTTCACCGTGGACGGCCATCATCTTCACGACGCTTATCGCCTTCGCCCTGATCATTACCGTCACGAATTTCATGGGCGCGGACACCGTGAGCGCACTGGGCGGCACGACGGCGCTGCTGCTGCTCGGAGTCTTCACCGTCGTCAACATCGCGGCCATCGTACTGCGGCGCCGTCCGGTCGACCGCGATCATTTCAAGGCCCCGACAGTGCTGCCCTACATCGGAGCGATTACTTGCGCGTTCCTGGTTGGCCCGTGGGCGCAGGACCCGATCGAGTACCAGATTGCCGGCGTTATGCTGGCTCTCGGCGTCGTGCTGTGGCTGTTGACCTGGTTCTGGAACCGCGGCGTCCGCGCCAAGAAGACCCGTTTCCGTCACCCTGAGGATATGCAGAATTAAAGACATTCAGAACTAAAGCCGTCCCGAACCACACCAGGAGGAAATATGAGCGTTGTCGTCGGCTACATCCCCACAGCAGAAGGAACCGCTGCACTTGAGCGTGCCATCGAGGAGGCCCGGGAGCAAAGTACGGAGTTGGTGGTGGTCAATTCCTCGCGAAGTGGAGGTTATCCGGACCGGAAGCACGTCGACGCCGGCGGCGCGGCCGCACTCAAGGAGAAGCTGGAGAGCAGCGGCGTCGAACATACCCTGCTGCAGAAGCACGGCGACGTTGATGCCGCCGAGGAAGTCCTCAACGCGGCGGAGGAGCACAAGGCGGAGCTCATTGTCCTCGGTTTGCGGAAGCGGACGCCGGTGGGCAAGCTGATTATGGGCAGTACGTCGCAGCGAATCCTTCTCGAGGCACCGTGCCCGGTGCTGGCGGTGAAAGCCGTGTACTCCTGACCCAGGTCATGGTTGTTTCACCTGGCCGGCCTCCATTTCCCACCAGCGGGTGACACCCGCTCCTTCCAGCAAGGCCCGGTCGTGGCTGACCAGCAGTAACGTTCCGCCAAAGACCGCGAGCGCCTTTTCGAGCTGCTCAATTGCCTCCACGTCGAGGTGATTGGTCGGTTCGTCGAGGACCAGGAAGTTGATGGCCCGGGCCTGCAGCACGGCGAGCATCGCCCTTGTCCGCTCCCCCATCGACAGACTGTCGCACGGTCGTCGGACGTGTTCTTCGCCCAGTCCGAACTTTGCCAGTAACGTCCTGACCTCAGCGGGCTCCGGCGACGGCGACGGCGACGGCGAGTCCGCACCTGCGGACAAAAGCCGGCTGACGACGTCGGCAA
>NZ_KI914633.1:3260-11672 GCF_000520495.1 Arthrobacter sp. H14 | reverse complement strand
GACAAAAGCCGGCTGACGACGTCGGCAAGCGGCTGCCGTCCGGACACCAGCGAGCGCTCCTGGTCGACGACGCCCATGGAAACCTTCGAGCCCACAGCCCGGCGGCCGGCGTCGAGCGCCACCTCGCCAAGGAGCGCCTGGATCAGCGTTGTTTTGCCGCTGCCATTGTTTCCGGTCAGGGCAATCCGGTCGCCGGAGCCGATCTCCAGATCGACCGGTCCCAGGATGAAGCGCCCCTTCTTGACGACGGCTCCGCTCAGGCCCAACGCCAGATCCGCGGACGGAGCAGCTTCGGCAATCGAATACCTGAGTTCCCATTCCTTCCGTGGCTGCTCCGGACGGTCGAGGCGCTCAACGGCCCGTTGCGCCTTCGCCGCCCGTCCTGCCTGAGCATCGGCGCGCTGGCTCTTACGGTGCTTGATGTGTTTGTCGGGCTCCTTGGATTTGGCCGCAGCCCTTGCCCCTTTGGCTGCCCACTCGGCGCGGCGCCGGACCTGCTCCTGCAAGGCATCGCGGTTCTGCGCGTACTGCCCGTACTCCTCCCAGGCATGGCGGCGGTCCAGATTCCGTGCCTCCACATAGTCGCTGTAACCGCCGGTGTAGTGGCCGACCCGCTGCTGCTTGATGTCCAGTTCGAGCACCGACGTGGCGACCAGGTCGAGCAACGCCCGGTCGTGGCTGGCGATCATGACCGGAGCCTGGCAGGAGCGGATGAACTCCTCCATCAGCAGCAACCCGGCAGCATCGAGATTGTTCGTCGGCTCGTCGAGGAGCAGCACGTCATACTGGCTCAGCAGCACCGTCACGAGTGAGGCACGGGCCGCCTGCCCGCCCGAGAGGGTTCCGAGCGGACGCGCCGGATCCACCTGCAGACCGGCCTTGGCCGCCACCTCCGGCAACCTGCCCTCCAGATCCGCTGCGCCAAGCGCGAGCCACCTGGCGAAGGCATCCGAGCACAGGTCGTCACTGCCCCGTTGTTGCTCGGCGAGAGCCTGGGTAGCCTGTTCAAGTTCGACGTCGGCGGCAGCCACCCCGGTACGCCGCCGGGCGTACGCAAGCAAGGTTTCATCGCCGTCGGGCAGGTTCTGGGGGAGGTAGCCGACAGTTGCATCCGTTGGGGCAAAACGGATGGACCCTTCGCCGGGTGCCGCCTGTCCGGCGATCATCCGCATCAGGGTGGATTTGCCGGCACCGTTTGGACCGACGACGGCGACGACGGCGCCGGGCGCGAGGACCAGGTCCAGGCCGGAAAAGAGAGTACGGGCGCCGAAAGAGGCGTCAAGACGGGAAATGGCCACAGAAGCGGGCATGGAAGTTCCTTGCAGGTAAAAGCGGTCCCAAGTGGGCGTGCTTGAGTTACAGGCAGGAATTCTTCATGGCGCTACTGTAATGCGGAATTTCCGATCCGTCCACGGCGAGGGTATCCGCGGACGCTGGATGCTTTGAATGTTGCTCATCGTCAGCCCAGCTAGAGCCGCATGAGGACGCGGGGAAAGCCGTTCAGCACCGAACCGGTGTCCGCCGCTTTAGTAAATCCCGCCCGTTCGAAGAGCTGACGGGTGCCGACGTACCCGCACCTCGATCGCCATGGACTTACATTGCCACCTTCGTCCGGCAGTGACAATGCCCCACATCCTCTGACGGGCTGGCCGACTTCGATCGTTTGATAACGCTAAGGTAACGTTGAGAGAGATTTGATAACGCCCGAACTATTCCGAAGGACTTACACTCCCATGACCGCCAGTGCGGAAGTACCTGTCCGGCAACAGGAATCTTCCCAAACACCGTTGCGGAAGGACATTCAAGGGCTGCGTGCACTCGCCGTAGCTTTGGTCGTGCTGTTTCACTTATGGCCAGGCAAGATCAGTGGCGGATACATCGGCGTCGATGTGTTTCTGGTGATCTCCGGATACCTGATCACTTCACATTTGTTGAAGAAGCCGCCCCGCAAGGCTCCGGACCTATGGAAGTTCTGGGCGCGCAGGCTCCGCCGGTTGTTGCCGGCCGCATTGGTGGTTCTGACAGTGACGGCGGTGGCCGTAAGACTGGTCGCGCCTGGCACCATGTGGACTGAGACGGCCAAGCAGATCATTGCCTCTGCCTTGTACGTTCAGAACTGGGCGCTGGCCGCGGGGTCCGTCGATTACATGTCAGCAGATGCCGTCGATAGTCCCGTCCAGCACTTCTGGTCACTTTCGGTCGAGGAACAGTTCTATCTGGTCTGGCCGCTGCTGATACTCACCGTTGCTTGGCTCGTGTCCAGGCGGCTCGGCCGCCGTGGCATCTCCACAAGCAGCGAGGCTGCCGACCGCGCCACCATTCGCTTGGCACGCACGGTAATTGCCGCCGTCGTACTCGTCTCCCTGACCATATCCATTTGGGTGACTGCCGTCGAGCCGTCCGCCGCCTATTTCATTACACCGACAAGAATTTGGGAGCTGGGACTCGGTGGATTAGCCGCAACCTTCACCACCGTTGGAGCGCGCAACCCGGACAGTAAGTTGGCAGCGATTCTGGCGTGGGCGGGGATTGCCGCGGTGTTCGCAGCTGCATACTGGTACACGGGTTCGACGCCGTTTCCGGGTGCAGCAGCGCTGTTGCCCGTCGTTGGAACCGCCGTCATCCTCCTGGCTGACACCCGTCATCCGCTCTCCCCAACAGCATTTCTGAAGCACCGACACGTCCAGTGGCTCGGGGACGTCTCCTACTCCGTTTATTTGTGGCACTGGCCGCTGATTGCTTTGGTGCCCTTCGTTAGCAATGGAAGTCTCGGAATGCTGGACAAAGCCGTGATCATCGTGGCCACCTTGGTGTTGGCCGGCATCAGCAAGGTCCATGTCGAAGACCGGTTCCGCTTTGCAAAACCGCATGCCCCGGTGCGTTCCAGCTTCCAGTTCGCCGCCGTCGGGATGATGGTCGTCGTCGCCCTCGGTTCGCTGCAGTGGACCGAGGCAGAGGTGCGCAAGGACATCGCTGCGGAGGAACTGGCTGCCGTGGAAGAGGAAGGTAACCCCTGCCTGGGAGCCGCTGCCCTGGTGAAGGGATCGGCGGAATGCCCGGTCGACAAAGACGCGAAGGTGGTTCCGGGTCCCGAACTGGCGAAGAAGGACAAGGCCGACATCGACGAGGCACGGTGTTTCCCTGAGCGAAGCTACGACGAGAAGATGTCCTGCACCTTCGGTTCCGGAGACAAGAAGGTCGCTTTGGTGGGCAACTCGCATGCCCGGCATTGGCTGCCGGCGCTGCGTGAATTGGCCGAAGAAAAGAACTGGACCATCGACACGTACATCATCTCCCGGTGCACGGCCACGGACGCCAAGCAGCAGTTCGACACCGAAAAGAAGTCGCAGGACTGCTACGAATGGGGCCAGTGGGCACAGGAACAAACCAAGGGCGACAAGTACGACCTGGTCATCACCTCTGAGCGCCAATCATCACCGATAATGGGCCATAGTCTCAAGGATTCCGGCCCTGCCGCCGTCGAGGGCTACGAAAGCTATCTGAAGCGTTGGGCCGACGCCGGCACTAATGTGTTGGCGATCAAGGATCCGACATTCCCGGGCACCGACATACCAGAATGTGTGGCGAAAAACCCGGACGACCATACGGTCTGCTCCGGATCCCCCAGTGACTGGAAGATCGCAGATCCCCTGGTCCAGGCGATTAAGAACATCGACAGAAAAGACGTCGACTACCAGAGTTTCGACCACTTGATCTGTGCGCCGGATCGCTGTCGCGCCGTCAACGGCGGAGTCATCACGTACTCCGATGCCTCACATCTGACGTCGACGTACGTTAAAACCATGGCGCCATATATGGCCAAGCCGATCGAGGAAGCACTGCAGCGCTAATTTGCCGGACGGGACCCTGTGTGTCAGGCGAAGGCGCGTCCGGTGAGGCGCTCATATGCCTCGACGTAGCGGGCACGGGTGCGTTCGACGACGTCCTCCGGGAGGGCCGGTGGCGGACTATCCGACGAGCGGTCCCAACCCGAAGCAGATGAGGTCAACCAGTCCCGGACGTACTGCTTGTCGAAACTCGGCTGAGCCTTGCCCGGCTCCCAAGTTGTTGCGTCCCAGAAGCGGGAGGAATCCGGGGTCAAGACTTCGTCCCCCAGTGTGATCGCACCCGAGGCCGGATCTGTTCCAAATTCGACCTTCGTGTCAGCAAGGATGATGCCACGCTCGCGGGCGATGGCCTCGGCACGGCGGTAGATATCGAGGGTCAGTGAGCGCAATTCAGCCGCGGCGTCCGCGCCGACGGTGGAAACGACGGACTCAAAATCGATATTCTCGTCGTGCTCGCCGACTTCCGCCTTGGCCGATGGCGTGAAGATTGGTTCCTCCAGCCTGGACCCGTCGACCAGTCCGGCCGGCAGCGGAAGGCCGCAGACGGTTTGTGACTGCCGGTACTCCAACAACCCGGATCCCGTCAGGTACCCGCGGGCGATGCATTCAATCGGGAACATGTCCAGCTTTTTGCAGATCATCGCCCGGCCTTCGACTTCAACCGGAACTCCCCCGGCCACTCCGGCGGAGACGACGTGGTTGGCGATGCCGTCGAGCTGCTCAAACCACCAGAGGCTCAGCTGCGTCAGGACGCGGCCCTTGTCCGGGATCTCCGACGCAAGCACGTGGTCGTAGGCGCTGATCCGGTCGCTCGCGACGACCAGGACGGTTGAGCCGTCATCGCCGACCGTCGAATCACCTCCGGCTGATTGTCCACCGCCGGTTGAGTTGCCACTAATGGTTGTTTTGGACAGGTCAGAACCACCATTAGTGGCCAGTCGGTCCAGAGAGGGGGTGGGCACGTAGAGATCGCGGACCTTGCCGGAGTAGACGTGGTCCCAGTCGGGCAGTTCCAGCGCCATTACGGCTGTGCCCCGACGACGGGAACGGCACCGGTGCGCAGCGGCGGCACCACGATCTCCCCGCGGGCGGCCTTGGTCCCGATGTCGGTGCGGTGCTGGGATCCTACGAGCGAAATCCGGCCAACGCCGTCGTACGCCTTGTCCCGGGCCTCCTCCAGACTCCGGCCCAGAGCGACCACGGACAACACGCGTCCGCCGGCACTGACAATCCGGCCATCCTCGAGCTTCGTGCCCGCATGGATGACATGGACTCCGTCCAGTGCGTCCACCTCACCCAGTCCGCCGATCGGGTCACCCTTGCGCGGGCTTTCGGGATAGTTTTCAGCCGCGACGACGACGGCGACGGCGCTCTTGGAGGACCAGGTCAGCTGTTCGTCGGTATCCAGTTCGCCCTTGGCGGCGTTCAGCAGCAGGCGGCCCAGCGGAGTCTTCAGGCGGGCCAGGACGGCCTGGGTTTCCGGGTCCCCGAAGCGGACGTTGAATTCGATCACGCGCACACCGCGGGAGGTCAAGGCCAGGCCGCAGAAGAGAACGCCGACGAACGGCGTGCCGCGGCCGGCCATTTCGTCAATCGTTGGCTGCGCGACGCGGGCCATGACTTCATCGACCAGACCGGGCGGCGCCCAGTTGAGCGGCGTGTAGGCGCCCATGCCACCGGTATTGGGGCCGGCGTCGTCGTCGTAAATCCTTTTGAAGTCCTGGGCCGGGACCAGCGGGATGGCTCTGCGGCCGTCGGAGATGACGAACAGGGAGACCTCGGGGCCTTCCAGGAACTCCTCGATGACGACCGAACCGCCGGCATCGAAACAAGTCTGCGCATGGGACAGCGCCTCATCGCGGTCGGGGGTCACAACGACGCCCTTGCCGGCCGCGAGCCCGTCGTCCTTGACCACATACGGAGCACCGAAGGCGTCCAGCGCCTCCGCCACCTCTTCCGCCGTCGTGGCAACCCGGCACATGGCGGTCGGAACGTTGGCTGCGGCCATGATCTGCTTGGCGAACGCCTTGGAACCTTCGAGTTCGGCGGCTGCCTTGCTGGGGCCGAAGACGGCGATACCGGCCTCGCGCAGGGCATCGGAAACACCGGCAACGAGCGGCGCTTCCGGACCGATCACCACCAGGTCGGAGCCGAGCCGCTGGGCAAGCTCCGTGACGGCGGCAGGATCCTCCGCTGCGACCTCATGCGTGGGAACCAGCTCCGCGATCCCGGCGTTACCGGGGGCGGCGTGGACCTCACGGACATATGGGTCGGCTAGAAGGGAACGGACAATGGCGTGTTCGCGGCCACCGGGGCCGATGACAAGAACCTTCACAGCACCAAGCGTAGCGGTCTATGGCGCCCGTCTCCGAACTTATTGCGGAGATATTGAGCATGGCTGCCCGTGCAACCCGGGAGGCGGCGGCAGGCGCGGTACTCTGGACCAATACCCACCGCTAAGGAAAGCAGCAGATGCCTGAGACCTTCACGTCCAATAACGCCGCCGAGCTTGCCGTCGTTGAACGCAGCGGCTTCATCGAATCCCGCCATATTGGCTCCGCGGTGGTCATGGCTGCGGACGGCAACGTGGTCACGGAACTCGGCGATATCAACGCTCCGGTCTACCCGCGGTCCTCGCTCAAGCCGTTCCAGACCATCGCCACGCTGCAGTCCAGCGTACCGTTGCGCGGCGTCCAGGTGGCGCTCGCTTCGGCCAGCCACGTCGGATCGCACGAGCACATGGATGTGGTCCAGGGGATGCTGAAAGCTGCCGGGTTGACCGCCGATTACCTCCGCTGCCCGGCCGACTGGCCCAAGGATGAAGAGGCACGCAACTGGCTGGTCCGGACCGAGCGCGGCCGGGTCCGTCCTGCGATGAACTGCTCCGGCAAGCACGCGGGATTCCTGTGGGCCTGCGTCGAGAACGGCTGGGACCTCGAGTCCTATCTGGACCACGATCATCCGATGCAGAAGCGCGTTGTCGAGGTCATTGAGGACTACACCGGCGAGCGCATTGCCCATCTGGGCGTCGACGGTTGTGGTGCCCCGGCGCCGGCGGTGACCCTGACCGGCCTGGCCCGCGGGATTTCCAAACTGGCAAAGGCCCCGGGCAGCAAGTCATCCGATGCCCGGGCGGCGACAGTGGCGACGGCGATGCTCGACTACCCATGGGCGGTGCACGGCCGCGGTGAGTCGAACTCCGTGGTGATGGATCAGCTCGGCATCATCGCCAAGACCGGTGCCGAAGGCGTGATGGTGATGGGCACCGATAAGGGCGTGTCCGTCGCGGTGAAAATGCTCGACGGCGCCGAACGGGCCACCTCGCTGGTCGCCCTGACTCTGCTTGCCGCCGCCGGGGCAATCGAGCCGGACAAGGTGGCGCCGGTGCTGGAAAAGGTTGTTCCGGTCACGTATGGCCGCGGCGAACCGGTCGGCCGGGTCCGCCTCTCCTCCGCCGTCACGGCACTGCTGGGCTGACCATGCATCGTGGGATAATTCCGCGATTGGCCGCGCGGCGACTGGTCATGTTGGTACTGGCCACCCGTTGGGCGTCCGGTTGATGGCAACACCACGACGACGCGTTCCGGTTTCCGACGGCGAGGCAGCGCTGGCGGCGTGGAAGGACGGCGATACCAGCCGGAACACGATCGCCACCGCGGTGCGCTTCAGCCTCGAGGAACTCACTTCCCGTGCACCGGGCAACAGCGTGGAGGTGCGTGTACCTCCCTTCGGCGTAGCCCAGTGCGTCGAAGGACCCCGCCACACCCGCGGCACTCCCCCAAACGTGATTGAGTGCGACGGCGGAACCTGGCTTGGGCTGGTGAGCGGAACCTTGGAGTGGGCGGACGCCGTGAGCCAGGCAAAGCTGTCTGCCTCAGGTTCACGGGCCGACCTCAGCGAGCACCTGCCCCTCCTCTAACCTCCGGCCAGTTCGGTTCGAACCTCCGGCCAATTCGGTTTGCCGCCTGATCTCCACCGGCCGGTCCGCTGCATGATCCCGGCTCGATTGGTTCGCGAAGATGAACCCTAAACGCGAGGACGAACCTTTGATACGCAGGCAGGGGTTCTTTACCCAGCTTTCGCATTAAGGGTCCATCCTCGGGAACTGTTTAAGGGTCCATGCTCGAGAGCGGGCAGGTAAATCTGGACCGCCCTTGAACCCGACCCTGAACCGGTAGCCTTAAGACATGAGTTCTGAACCAGAACGGCGCAACGTCACAATCCGCCGGGCACCGAAAGTCATCCCGTTTTTGGTCATCGGAGCACTTCTGGGACTCATCGGGGCCGGAATCATCGCCTTCACCGGCCCGGAAGGCACGGAGTTCAGCCGCGGAACGGTGTTGGGATTCTTCTCCGTCCTGCTGCTCATTCCTGGTCTGCTCCTCGGTGCCCTCGCCGCCCTGCTCTTCGACTGGATCAGCGTCCGCAGGAGCCGGACCGCCGTCGTCGAAAGCACCGGGGAGGAGGAACAGGCTGCGGCCGGCCAACCGGCCGACGAAGAACCCATCGGGGATGAGCAGGTTTCGACGAGCCAATCCGCCGAAGACGAGTCAGGCTTGGCGGG
>NZ_KI914633.1:0-3160 GCF_000520495.1 Arthrobacter sp. H14 | reverse complement strand
CGGGCCAACAAAGCACCACAGATGAGCGAGGGTTGCCCGGCGAAAGCACCAACGACGCCCCTGGCCCCGAACACCACCGCCCGTAATGCCTTCACAGGGTTGGAAAGCTGATGCCAAATCGTGAGACACTGGGAATGTGGCGCGCGGAGACGGAAAACTTACCCACGACTTACTACCCGGTGAAAAAGGCCCCCAGGATGCATGCGGGGTCTTTGGCGTATGGGCACCAGGTGAAGAAGTCGCAAAACTGGCTTACTACGGCCTCTATGCCTTGCAGCACCGCGGGCAGGAGTCGGCCGGGATAGCGACGAGCGACGGCTCCCGGATCAATGTCTACAAGGACATGGGCCTGGTTTCGCAGGTGTTCAACGAGACGGTGCTGAATACCTTGCAGGGGCACATCGCCATCGGGCACTGCCGCTATTCGACGACGGGCTCTTCCAACTGGGCCAACGCGCAGCCGACCCTCGGCGCAACCGCGGCCGGCACCGTGGCCCTGGCGCATAACGGAAACCTCACCAACTCCGCGGACCTTTACGATCTGGTGATCGAACGCCACGGAACCCCGCGCAGCGGGGAAATGGCGCAGGGCAACACCTCCGATACGGCACTGGTTACTGCCCTGCTCGCCGGCGACGACGACCGTTCGCTTGAGGCCACCGCGCTGGAGATTCTGCCCAAACTGCAGGGCGCATTCTGCTTCACCTTCATGGACGAGGGGACCCTCTACGCGGCCCGCGACCAGTTCGGCGTGCGTCCCCTGGTCCTCGGCCGGCTCGACCGCGGCTGGGTCGTGGCCTCCGAGTCCTCCGCCCTAGCCACCGTCGGCGCCAGCTTCATCCGCGAGATCGAGCCCGGCGAGTTCATCGCCATCGACGAGAACGGCGTCCGCACGCAGCGTTTCGCCGAGAAAACCCCCGCTGGTTGCGTCTTTGAGTACGTGTACCTGGCCCGGCCGGACGCCACGATCGCGGGCCAGTCCGTATACGAATCCCGGGTGGAAATGGGCCGCCAGCTCTCACGGGAAAATCATGTGGATGCCGACGTCGTGATTCCCGTTCCCGAGTCCGGTACACCGGCCGCCGTTGGTTTCGCCGAGGAATCAGGCATCCCGTTTGCGCACGGCTTCGTGAAGAACGCCTACGTCGGCCGTACCTTCATCCAGCCCAGCCAAACGTTGCGTCAGCTCGGCATCCGGCTCAAGCTGAACGCCCTCGAATCCGTCATCCGCGGCAAGCGCATCATCGTGGTGGATGACTCGATCGTCCGCGGCAACACCCAGCGCGCCGTCGTGCGGATGCTGCGTGAAGCCGGCGCCGCTGAGGTGCATGTGAAGATCTCCTCCCCGCCGATTCGCTGGCCATGCTTCTACGGCATCGACTTTGCCTCCCGCGCGGAGCTGATCGCCAATGGTGCCGCCGTCGACGAAATCGCCAAGTCGGTCGGGGCGGACAGCCTGGCCTATATCTCCGACGACGGCATGATCGACGCCACGCAGCAGCCCCGCGCATCGTTGTGCACGGCGTGTTTCACCGGCGAATACCCGATCGAGCTCCCGCCGGAAGAGCGTCTGGGCAAGAATGTCCTGGAACGTGGCAAGCCCGGCTGTGAGCCGGGACCGGATTCGGAAATGAACTCCCTCCTTGAGGACACGGACAAGAACCGGAAAGAGCGAGTATGACCGAGTCCCCCCGACCCGCCTCGATCACCTATGCCGATTCCGGCGTCGACGTCGAGGCCGGTGACAAGGCCGTCGAACTGATGAAGGAAGCGGTCAAAGCCACCCATGGCCCGCAGGTTGTCGGTGGGGTCGGTGGATTTGCCGGTCTCTACGACGTTTCCAAACTGCTCACGTACCGGCAGCCGCTGCTGGCGACTTCCACCGACGGCGTCGGCACCAAGGTTGCCATCGCCCAGGCCATGGACGTGCACGACACCATCGGCTTCGACCTGGTCGGCATGGTCGTCGACGACATCGTCGTGGTCGGTGCCGAACCGCTGTATATGACGGACTACATCGCCTGCGGCAAGGTGGTTCCCGAGCGGATCGCCGGCATCGTCCGCGGTATCGCTGCCGCCTGCGCCACCGCCGGGACCGCCTTGGTCGGCGGGGAGACCGCGGAGCACCCCGGTCTGCTGGCGGAAAATGAATACGACGTCGCCGGCGCCGCCACCGGTGTGGTGGAAGCCGACCGATTGCTCGGACCGGAGCGGGTAAAGGCGGGCGACGTCGTCATTGGGCTGGCCTCATCCGGACTTCACTCCAACGGATACTCGCTGGTCCGCCGGGTTATTAACGTTGCCGGCTGGACTCTTGACCGCCAGGTTTCAGACTTCGGCCGCACCCTCGGCGAGGAACTGCTGGAGCCAACGCGCGTCTACGCAGCCGACTGCCTGGACCTCGCCCGCTATGAAGCCGCCGGCGTGCATGGTTTCAGCCACATCACAGGCGGCGGACTGGCGGCTAATCTGGCGCGCGTCCTGCCGTCCGGGCTGGAGGCCACCGTGGACCGCTCCAGCTGGCAGCTGCCCGCCATCTTCCAGCTGGTTTCCGAACTGGGCCAGGTTCCCCTCGCGGACTTGGAACGCACGCTGAATCTCGGCGTCGGCATGGTCGCCATCGTCGATCCTTCCGGCGCGGATGCCGCCATCGCCCGCTTGACCGAACGCGGCATGCCTGCCTGGGTGATGGGAACCGTGGAGAAAGCGGACACATCGCGGAGCACTGACGGACCCGACTACACCCAGGGCGCCAAAGGTGTCGACGGTGGAGCGGTCCGGATGGTCAACAAGTACGCCTGACGCGGAGGCACCTCGCGTCCGGGATGGATCGCGTCCGCAGGCGCAATCCACTCAGCAGTAAGTGCTGCTTACAGCCGGGCAAAGTCATAGGGTCAATGCAACGCTCTGATTATTGAGGAGTGTTGGGATGCCAAAAGGTAGGCCAAAATCGATCCAGCTCAGGGATGAGTTTTTCCGATTGATATGTTCCGGAGTTCCGATGGGAGAAGTCGGTGCGCGGTTGGGCGTGTGCCGAGGTTCCGGAAGCGTGTGGTGGCGTGATGCTGGTGGGATGAAACTCAAAAAAGGATATAGCGGTGGTGGTCTGGCCGATCCGCCCGTCAGTGAGGGAATATCGGGAAGTGGCCGGCTCTCCAGA
>NZ_AZRX01000490.1 GCF_000520495.1 Arthrobacter sp. H14 | reverse complement strand
CCCTACGTGTCAGGGTTGGGTGAGGCCAGTACTTCGTAGCAACTTCGTCTAATTCGTAGGGCGAGAACCAGGATCACCACTAATGTCTATCTCCACAATTTCCCCGCCGCGGGAGAATGGGTCCATGAGTAATCCTGGCCCCAGGTCCGGAGGCCCGACCCCTCGTAGGTCGTTCACTCCGGCACAAAAATTGGCGTACTTGGATGCGTACCAGCAGGCCTGTGACGATGGCACCGGCGGCGGGGCTTACCTGCGCCGCGAGGGCCTGTATTCCTCCCAGATCACCGAGTGGCGTAAGCTCCGCGACGCCGGTGTCCTCGAGGGCAAAAAACCCGGGGAAAAGATCGGCAAGCCCACTGCTGAACAGGCAGAAATCGGGCGTCTACGTCGGCAGCTGGAGGTGAGTGAACGCAAGCTGGCACGGACTGCAGCTGCGTTGTCGATAATGGAAAAAGCACGACTGCTTTTGGAGGATATCTCCGAAAGCGCGGAGCAGCAGCCCTGGTACAAGAAACCCTGATGAGCGCCTACACCGCCCTCACCCTGGCGGACATCTCTACCCGGGAAGCGGCCGTGATTGCAGGGGTATCCAGGGCCACAAGGCCAGTACTTCGTAGCAACTTCGTCTAATTCGTAGGGCGAGAACCAGGATCACCACTAATGTCTATCTCCACAATTTCCCCGCCGCGGGAGAATGGGTCCATGAGTAATCCTGGCCCCAGGTCCGGAGGCCCGACCCCTCGTAGGTCGTTCACTCCGGCACAAAAATTGGCGTACTTGGATGCGTACCAGCAGGCCTGTGACGATGGCACCGGCGGCGGGGCTTACCTGCGCCGCGAGGGCCTGTATTCCTCCCAGATCACCGAGTGGCGTAAGCTCCGCGACGCCGGTGTCCTCGAGGGCAAAAAACCCGGGGAAAAGATCGGCAAGCCCACTGCTGAACAGGCAGAAATCGGGCGTCTACGTCGGCAGCTGGAGGTGAGTGAACGCAAGCTGGCACGGACTGCAGCTGCGTTGTCGATAATGGAAAAAGCACGACTGCTTTTGGAGGATATCTCCGAAAGCGCGGAGCAGCAGCCCTGGTACAAGAAACCCTGATGAGCGCCTACACCGCCCTCACCCTGGCGGACATCTCTACCCGGGAAGCGGCCGTGATTGCAGGGGTATCCAGGGCCACAGCGACCCGCAAACCCCGCATCGCGGTGGAAGACCCTCCGCCGGTCCCGGCGCCGGCAAACAAGCTCTCAGTGGCCGAGCGCGCCCACATCCTGGCGACCGTGAATTCGAAGGATTTCGTGGACCTGCCGCCGGTGCAGATCTATGCCCGGCTCCTGGACGAAGGCGTCTATTTGTGCTCAATCTCCACGTTCTATCGCGTCCTGGAGGAGAACTGCCAGGTCAAGGAACGCCGACGGATCGCACGCCACCCGGCGCGGGCCGTGCCGGAGCTGGTCGCGACCGGACCCGGACAGGTTTACACCTGGGACATCACCAAACTCGCCGGCCCGATCAAGGGCAAATACTACGACTGCTACGTCATGATCGACATCTATTCCCGCTACATCGTCGGCGCCTACGTCCATGCCCACGAGTCCGGGGAACTGGCCGTGGAAATGATGAAGGAAATCTTCGGCATCCACGGCATCCCGCAGATCGTCCACGCCGACCGTGGCACCTCGATGACCTCCAAAACAGTCGCGGCGCTGCTCTCGGACCTGGAGGTCACCCGGTCCCATTCCCGTCCCCGGGTCAGCAATGATAATCCGTACAGTGAGGCCTGGTTCAAGTCGCTGAAGTTCGCTCCCGCGTTCCCCGAACGCTTCGGTTCCCTACCCGATGCGAGAGCGTTCATGGACTTCTTTGTCGACGGGTACAACCACACCCATTGCCACACCGGAATCGGCCTCAACACACCGGCGGATGTCCACTACGGACTGGCCGCCAGCAAAGCCCTCGAACGAGCCAAAATCTTGGCCGCCGCACGGGCAAAAACACCCGAACGATTCACCACCAACAACGACCCCAAAATCCTCGCCATCCCCAACACCGCCTGGATCAACAAACCAGCCGAGAAAAACGACACAAAAGCAGCAGCCTAATTCCCACTGGCCTCATTCACCTTGACAAATTCCGTGGCCACGGCGAAGGCCGAGGTGTCATGATCCGTTCCGACCGAGACCCAACCGGTATTGGCCGAGACATCATAGATTCCGTAGGGGATGGCCTTGCCCAGATCCTTGTCCATGAAGTCGTGGACGCTGACCCGCTCGGGGGCCCCGGAGTGCTCATACTGGCGCCCGGCATTTTTGAAATCCCCGACCAGCTCCTTTTTCTTTGTGTCGACGGAGACCACCGGCTGGCCCGCCTCCATGTGTTCACCGACCTGCCCGGCCAGGTACGTGAATTGGGCGTCCCGGTCTTCGTGCTGGGAGCCTTCGGTGACTTTGGCGTTGGACTGCAGGCTATAGCCCGCCTCGCGCAGCATCCGTGCCACGGTCCGGTCTGAGACCGGATGCCCGGCCTCGGTCAGCGCACCGGCCAGGTTGCGGGTCGAGCGGGTCGTCCAGACCAGCGCCGACATTGGGTCTCCCCGCGTTCCCGGGTCCACCAGTGCCTCCAGCTCGGCAACCAGCGACGGATCAGTGGTGGCCAGCTTCTTCCGGCCGCCGCCAGGTGCCCGCACCCGCGACTGCGGCCCGGGATTCCCCGCCATCTCTCGGACTCCGCGGGCAATGGTATCGGGATGGACCCCGGTCGCCATGGCCATCGCCTTGATCCCGCCACGCCCCAGCCCGGTTGCCTCCACCCCCAACAACAAACGGCGCTGCCGCTCGTCCAAATGCGGACGCAACACCGTATACCTCTCTGTCGCTGACTCCACCAACTGCTCACCCACGGCCATAACACAATCCTAGAGCCGACACACCATAAAACCTAAGTTATTATGTCGCGAGTCCTTACGGCCGGGGATATTCCTTGCCATCTTGGCGTTGACCAGCATCACCGGCAGCGTTTCTTCCATCAGATAATAGAACGGCTTCCAGTAATCGCTGGTCGCCTCCATCACCACCGTCGTGACCTGCTCACCTTCAAGGAAAGCACGCAGTTCAAGTATCTGCCCGGTGGTGGCACCCCAGGTCGTGACTGTGGAGGTAAACGTTCCCGCACGCTGACCGGGTATACGCACGCACACCTTCGCGTCGCGTTTGGAGATATCGATCCCGACCGCACGGTCGTGCACAATATCCATAATGACTCTCCTTACACCTCATAGTGATCAGTGAAGTGTCTGCCGCGGGAGGGACAGGGAGATATAGCAGGAATCTAACACTCGTGCTCAACGGCGACAATCCACGGTTCCCGTGGGAGTCCCTCGCACCACGCTAGCGGACAGGCTCACCCGCAGCACCAAGGAAGAAACGGCGTCGACCACGACAGACACCACCATCCTCTCCCCGAAACGAAATCCACGCTAGAGTCACCGGAGACACAGGACCAAATTTTCGACCACCACGGCGCGCCAGCGGCGCTGGGCCGCTAGCGGGAGTTTCCGAAGGCTGACCTGTTTTGATGGTGTTTGTGCTGGTCAGCGCGCTTTCGGGGTGTATTACCTAGGCGTGTCCTTTCGGCGGGTCAGCGGGTTCGTCGACCACGACAGACACCACCATCCTCTCCCCGAAACGAAATCCACGCCAGAGTCACCGGAGACACAGGACCAAATTTTCGACCACCACGGCGCGCCAGCGGCGCTGGGGCGCTAGCGGCTAAGCGCGCAGGATGCAGTTTTGCTCCATGCGTACCTTCCGGGTTGGCGAGTTTGACCGTATCGGCTGGGATCTTGTCTAGCTTCCGCCTTCGTAGGTCTGATCAAGCGGTGTTCACGCCCGCTTGCGCGTGGAATATGGTGCGTTCACAATCGGACGATGAGATTCGCAGGAGTTCCTCACGAGGATGCGCCGGATCCCCGGATAGAGCAGGCTGAGCTCTTGAAGCTCATGCCTGTCCCCATGATCGGGTTGGCGCCGCAGCCCGCGGCGGAAGACACCGACGCGATCGGCACCGTTTACACCGAAGATTCCGCCGGTTACAGCAAGATGTCGGCCAGTGTTACGTACACCCTGTGGCGCAACCCTTCGGACCGCTCCGATCCGGTGAACCTGGCAGAGCTCGACGAGGCGATGAGAACGTCACTCGAGACGGAACCGCCCTGGCCACGGCCGCCGTGGTTGATCGAGCAAGTGGAGCGTATGAAGTATCCGATGCTGTGGGAGGCTGTGCGGACCACATGGCACCGGGACGAGCCCACGCGCGTATCGTTGCCGCAGGAGCTTGTCGATCACGTCAACCATGTCCTGATGAACAGGTACCGGGAAGCGAGCGGTCATAGGGGCAAGCCATGGGAGACACCGAGGCCGAGGGTCGATGAGCGATCCGTGCATCATGCAATCGCCATGCGCATTGATGGCCGTGAAATCCCCGGCGCTGAAATCGACACCGATCCGTTTGTCTACGGCGTCGGCGCAGAGCTTGGGCGCGGGGTCTTTATCACCGCGGTCATCCCGCGCGCCCACCTCGAACACATCCACATCGAGTTCTCCAAGAGGAATCATGGAACTCAACGATCTCCTCGACGCGCTGAATGCCGGTAAGACCATCACCGGGGACTCACCGTTGCATGAGGTGATGCACAGAGTAAGCCAGGATGCCCTGCGCATCACCAGCGAGCTTAATGGTGGTTATCACGAACCGGCGCAGGTGCGGCAACTGTTGTCTCAGCTGACCGGTTAACCCGTCGACGAATCTGTCACGGTCTTCCCACCGCTGTACTCTGACTTCGGGAAAAACATCACCCTCGGGAAACGGATTTTTATCAATGCCGGGTGCACCTTTCAGGGTCAGGGCGCA
>NZ_AZRX01000489.1 GCF_000520495.1 Arthrobacter sp. H14 | reverse complement strand
GACGCCGGCCTGCTTCAGATAGGCGGCGAAAGCGACTTGCAAGGTCGAGACGGGGTAATGCTGATTCGCCGCGACGTTGGCAACTTTTTTGGGAAACAGATATGTCGTGTTCGGATGCTGCGTGCGGGCGCGGTGCTGTTGCTCGCGAATGAGATCTGGAAGCTGCGGATCTCTAACTGGATGCAGTCGTTCCCTGGTCCGTTTACGGTTCCAATACCGTAATGCGGGAAATCCGTCGGCATCTTCCGTGAGGCAATCAATCTCGAGCGACACGACTGTTCCGGCGCGGAAGCCGTGAGCATCGAGCAGGTGAAGCAGGAGACCAAGTTGCGGACTGGCCAGAATCAAATTGGTCGGGTTAAAAATCTGGCGCAAGACCCTTTCGTCAATGGGCCGGGGAAGAGCCTCAGCCCTTTTCGGCAACTCGCCTTGCCTAATGACCGCCGTCTCTGGGATGTGCGGTGTCCACTCGTTGACGCGATGCTCCTCCAGCAGAACCCTTACGGCCGACGCTAGCGCCTGTCGCTGGGAAGCAGCCACGTTTGGCTGCCTATTGATCCAGCCGATGTACTCCAGGAGGAATTTTCGATTGACGTCCTGAGGTCCCCGCATCTCCGGATGATTGCGCGCCACGAACCGCGCGAACGGCAGGAACCGGCAGCCATAGCTGATTGCGGTCGACCACGCTTTACCGATGGTCAGTTCGTAGTGGATAAACTGCTTGGCCCACTGTTTGACCCAGTGGCTTTCGAAGCCAGCGAAGGACAAGGTCTTCACTCGCGCGTTTTCCCGGCCGTAATCGTGCTCGTACCATCGGTCGCGATCCATGAGGTCTAGCGGCCATCCGATTTCGGCTGCAACGGCGATAGCGAATCGGACGTGTGCTTTCACAGCGTTGCTGCTTGCGGTGAAGCAAGGCGGCACTGGTGTGTTGGACATGTAGATGCAGTCGGTTAGCGTCTCGGTTCCCTCCAACAGCGAGTTCATTTTTGCATTGAGGGCCTGCTTCCGGATGTGTTGATACTCGTGCCGCCGCAGCATGGTTCGATTCGCATCAAGCCGGCTCTGAAGGAGGAGACGAAGCTCGAGACTTAGAGCCGGCGGCAGGTCGGTAAAGTCATATGGAGGGTGATTGTGAGCGAGTGGTCCACCGTGTAATTCGCCCGAGTCAATGAATGTCTCACGGCTCATCTCGCTGTCCCGGAATCTCTTTGCGCGCAGCCGCTTCCTGTGCTGCTCGCAGAGAGGCGGAGCTCCATGTGCATCCCAGCCCTGACACTCCGCCACCGAGCAAGGCCGCCCCCACAACGCCAGGTCACCCATCCTGGGAGTGAAAGTATCGGAGCGAAATTCAGGACGCAGGGCAGCAGCGATGCGATCGTAGGGTTCGGTCTCGGTCCGCCGGATCAACCGCAGCGCGCTGCTAGTCACGCCGGGCCGCCCTCCGGTAGGCGTCGGCTTTGTCCAGATCCCGGCGCAGATCCTCCACGGACAGTTTCGAGTAGATCTGTGTGCTCGCAACACTGGCGTGGCCAAGCAGTTCACTGACCGACTCAAGGGATGCACCACCGCGCCGGGTCAGCACCGCGAAAGTATGCCGGAGGTCATGGGCGGTGAATACCACTCCGGCGCGGCGGCACGTTCGTTCAATCAGTTTTCTGACCGTGTCGTATGTCAGCGGTGCTCCCTGGTCGCCTCCCCACAGATTTACGAAGACGTAGTCTGAGTCCAGGTCGCCATACTCCAGATCGAGGTAATCCGTGTACGCCTCGCCGACGGCGTCGTGCAAGGGGAGGACCAGGTCAGTTCTCCGCTTTGCTCGTGCCTCATTGAGATTGTCCTCCCGTGGCCGGACCGTCAGTGTTCGCTTGCGGACATCAATGTCACTGTGTCGCAGGCCCAGCGCGCCGCCGATGCGAAGGCCATTGAATGCCATGAGCAGAAACAACAGTCGGTCCCGCAGCCTGGTGGCGGCCCCGACGATGTTTACCAGTTCATCTTCGGTCAGGGCATGCGGGAGCTTTTCAGGCACCGGCGGGCTGAATGGTCGAGACTTCACCGGGCGGCCGCCTCGCCGTGGCTGGCTCGCGGTGAGCTTTCGCCGACGTTCCAAAGCCTTGGCAACCGGGGTCTGATTGTGGTGCTCGTAGAACTGATAAGTGGCCGTCAGGGTCCGCAAGACACTTGCCTGTGATCGTGCCTGCTCTGATGGGTGCAGCACAATCGCTTCCGGCTCTGGCTTCGACCGGTTCGTCCGCCGAAGATAGCTCTGGAAGTCAGTCACATCGTTCATCGTGGCGGCATCCCAATTCCGGTGCCGCCGGTGCAGGAAATCGAACCAGATCGCAATGTCGCTGGCGTAGGCGCGGATGGTGTGGGGCGAGCGGTTCAAAGCCTCGAGGTAGGTGAGGTAGTCCTCGGCTGCAGCCGCAACACCATCCGGCCCGATCACCGTCGCAGACCGACGACCATCAGGTAGAGAAATTCGTTGAGCACGAAAATAGCGGACACCAGTGACCACGTGATGCACATTACAGAAGACATACGGATAAGAGTGTCAACTTAATCGGAGTGTCGGCTGAGCTTCCAATTGGATTGATTCAGAAGACATCGCTGTAGGCACTACAGATAAACGGTGACGGCAGCGCCTGCGAATAGGAAGCAGACGTTACCTGCGCAGGAATTGGGACTGTCCTTTGCTGAACCGACCCGTGCGCGAGCGGACGGACGGTGCGGACTGGTTAGGGTCGCGCTTCGGGACCTGAGAGCGCTTCGGTGACGGCATGGTCGTTCAGGTAGTCCCGTAGGTAGGGCAACGTGAACGAGAGCCTGCCGCGGCCGGCCGGGACGATCATCTCGGCCGCCAGGAGCCGGCGGCGGTACTGGTTGGCGTAGTTGAGATCGACACTCATGCGCTCGGCGATGTCGGCGATCTGTGAAGGCCCTTCGTCAATGGCCATCGCAGCCAGAAAGCTCCGGTCGACGTCGGAAAGATCCCGCAGAGCAGGCTCGTGGATCATCCGGCCGGCACGGCGGATCGCACCGTCGATGCCTGCCCGCGCGTGTTCAAGGGTGATCTCCGGTGTCTTCGGCTGCACTCTCCAGGACCGGTGTCCGACCAGCTGGATGAGGAAGGGGTAACCCCGAGTGCCTTCCACCGCCAGCTCCAGCGCCTCCGGAGCGATCGGAGCGATTGATCGCCCGGCCAGGGTGATCGGGTCGGCCAGAGCGGATCGGACGGCTCCGGCCGGTATCGGGCCAAGTGTAAAGCGTTCAGCGCGGCGTAGGAACGAGGTGACGTCGTCGGAGAGGAGGTCGCTGACCGAACTGGGCAGACCCGCGGCTACCAGCGCCACCTGCCGGCCTTCACGGAAGCTGTGCTGGAGGGCTTGGGTGATCTGGCGGAGATCGGCGATGGCGGAGGTATGGACCTCGTCAAGGGTGATGAGGACACCCGCCCCCAGGCGTGTATCGGCGACGTCGGCGAGTCGCTCGAGGCCGGAGCGGAAGTTGAGTGTTGGCAGAGGCACTTGGTTCTCGTAGGCTCCCTGCGTACCCGCGGTGAAACCCACGGCACCAGCCGAACCGCCGGTCGGCGAGAAGGCACGGGCCCCGGGGTCGTGCTTGTGGAGTAGCTCGGCGATGCGAGTTGTGGCCAGTTCCTCTGCGACGCCTACCCCGGTGGTGGCAGAGACGATGAGCCACCCGCGGGTCCGTGCCGCGTCCTCGATGCTGTTCAGCAGCACTGTCTTGCCGGAGCCCCGGGTGCCGGTGATGAGCATGGCCCGTCCTGGGGAACCGACACCATCCTCGAGCCCCTCGACAAATACTTCCAACTCTTCCTCGCGGGCAACGAGCAGCGGCGGCGTCACGCCGAATGTGGGGGTGAAAGGGTTCTCGGCCATGGATTTACTGTCCTTTACAGTTTTTACACTGTTTACTGTATCACCTGCCTCTTTAGTGACAAGGCTCCAACCCCCTCGAATTGGACTACCCCTCGGCCAGTGCACTCCTTCAGATCGGTAGGCAGCTGATTTACCACCTTGCTTCCCCCAGCCCTGACGGCCCTGCTGGGCGAGGATCTCGTGGCCGATGTGCCAATACAACTCGATCAGTTCAGCATTGACCGTCCGTTGCGCCCGAACACACGCCTCGCGGATCCGACGCTTGAGCACATCGAGAGTCTGAGCGTACCCGTCAGGAAAAACAACATCAGCTGAAGCCATGGGTCCCGTTGTCCCGGGAGCACTGACCACACTGCGACTCTGCCACAGCCAACGCCTGTATGTGCCCAAGTTGGCGGACAGAGCCGGCAGGCCAAAGCGGTCCTGTTCCGGGGGGAGGAGTCGAATCCGCTCTTAAAGTGCCTGCCGGCCCTGCCCGAGCTGCCGATGGGGGCAGGCAGCTCAGCTCATCTCTCGCTTGTATGAGGCACCGTCGACTTTACCAGCCGCGGCTGCCGATGCGGTGGACGGTGGTGGCTTTACATACTTATCTGTGGTCGGGCTGGATTTAACGGAGTTCTTTTCATCGGTGGATGTGTAGTTGTGCTGACCGGATTCTCATGCAGGGCAGACAGGAAGTTAGAACTGCTTATCGAAGCGCCAGAGGAAGGTGACCATGGCGTCGCGGTTGATGGGTTCGAGCGGACGGTAGGTGCCATCGGGCCAGCCTGTGGTGATGTTCATTTCCTCGAGCCAGGCTATTTCCTTATAGAATTTTCCATTGGTGGGGTAGTCCTCGAATGGTGAGGTGCTCGGCGGGTTGTATGCCGGTTCTCCGGCCATCCGGTAGAGGAAGGCTGCCATTGCGTCACGGTTGATGGGCTCATGCGGGCGGAAGGTGTCGTCGTCGTACCCGGTGGTGATGCCGGCTTCCTCGAGCCAGGTTATTTCCTTATAGAATTTTCCATTGGTGGGGTGCTCGGCGG
>NZ_AZRX01000488.1 GCF_000520495.1 Arthrobacter sp. H14 | reverse complement strand
GAGATCCTGCGATTTCAAGAGCGGGGTGAGGCTCCATGCTCATACGTGCGAGGCGTGCTTGACGCCCAGATGAGCAGCATCGATCAGCGGATCCGTGAATTGAACGAGTTGCGAGAGCAACTCTCGGCACTGTCGGTGGAAGCAGACCGCCTACCGCCGCCGGTGGCCGGTACTAGCTGTCGACTGATAGACCACGTTCGGGAGAAGCTTCCCGCACACAATGAATAGCTAGACGCCGGTGGCCCGGCCGATCAGGCAGATGCCATTTCTCGGCATGCTTTCGCGGCAGCACGGCAGGCTTCGGCGCATTCGGTCATGCCCTTGTTTTCGCATTCCTTCGCGCAGGCGTCGCACGCGTCTGCACAGACGATGCAGAGAGCGTTCGAGAATTGGCTTCCTCGAGCGAGAAGCGTCATACAGGCCTGACATAGCGTGGAACAGTCAGCGCACAGCGAGATGCAGTCAGCGAGGGTCGTGTCGCCTTGTCGAGCGCATTCCAGAGTGCACGCTTCACACTTCGCTACGCAGGTGGCGAGCACGTCGATGAGTTGCTGGGTTCGGTCGTCTACGAGTGACATTTCGATCCTTTCGATTTGGTCCGGCAGATTGCCGACCCTATTCAGCCTGCACCTTCCCGCCACTGGAGGGTCAACCGCCACAACGCCCCGTGCAGACTGAACCATTGACAGGCCGCGTTGACTCCCCTTGACCTTCCATCCGAGTGGAAGGTATAGCGTGCGGGTTATAGGTGGATTGCCGATGGGCAGTCCGGTTGAAGAGAAATTCGAGGTTATCCGCATGAATGATCCAACGCTGCAGGTGGAAGGCATGACGTGCACGGGTTGTGAGCAACGACTGGGCGTTGCCCTGCGCCGTCTCGATGGGGTGCGAGAGGCGCAGGCGAACCACGAGACCGGTGAGGTGCGGGAGCGCTTCGACGGGTCCACCACCGACGAGGCGGCGGTGAAGGAACGAGTCGTTGTGGCTGGCTACGAGGTCGTCGGTACGGAAGAAACGCCGTGACGGAGGCTGTAACGCGGTCGGGCACCGAAGACTTGTGGGCTGAGGAACCAAGCAATCTGGAGGGACATGCCCGTATTCGCGCGCGCATTGCCGGCCTGCATTGCTCGTTGTGTACGGGAACGATCGAGAAGGCGCTCGGTCGGATGGAGGGGGTGGATCAGGTCGCCGTCAGCCTTACCCATGAACAAGCGTTGGTGGATTATGACCCTGCCACGATTTCCCCGGAAGGCATCCTCGGCACGCTGCGCGATATCGGGTACGACCTGTACGACCCTCGCAAACTGAGACCGTTCGAGGAGGAAGAGGCTGATCTCGTCCGGGAGGGCAAACGGCTGCTGTTCGCGGGTGCGGCGAGCCTGACCGCGATCGCCCTGATCCTTGAAGTTGCCGGGGTCTGGTCGATACTGGTTCCGCTTTCGGTGATCGCCCTCATGGTGCCGGTGTCCTACGCGATCTTGCGTCCGACCGGACGCACTCGAGCCGCGTTGGGCGCCGTAGCCATAATTGCCCCGTCTGCCCTCGCGTACGCAGCCCGGGAATCCGGGTTGCTCGGCGGCGTCGCCACCGGATGGGTCACGGGGGTCCTGGCACTGGTAGTGGTGTTCGGAATCGCCCCGCACATTCTGCGCATGGCGTACCAAGCCGGACGGCGGCGCATCCTCAATCAGCACGTGCTGCTGGAAGTTGGCGCGTTCGCCGGCATCCTCGGTGGCGCCATCGGTTTGACCGGTCTGTTACCGGACTATCCCACGGCTCCATTCTTTGCCGTGACCGTGTTGGTGGCGAATTACCACATCTTCTCGGAGTGGCTGTCCCTGCTGGTGAAAACGCGCTCTAGCCAGGCCGTGAAGAAGCTCCTCGATCTACAACCCGACACCGCCCGTGTCGTCAGCGATGGAATCGAGCAGGATGCGCCGCTCGCCCAGGTCACCTCCGGGAATCTCGTGCGGGTCCGTCCCGGGGAACGGATTCCGGTGGATGGTCGCGTCATCGACGGATACTCCGCCATCGACCAGTCGTTGGTCACCGGGGAACCGGTCCCGATCGAGCGCAGCATCGGCGATGATGTCATCGGCGGATCGATCAATACCTCCGGCACGCTGCTCGTGCAAGCGACCCGGGTCGGGACCGACAGTTTCCTCGCGCAGGTGGTCCGTCACGTAGAGGACGCCCGCGCCCTCAAGCCGGGCATCCTGCACCTGGTCGACCGTGTGCTCCGCGTCTACACCCCAACGGTGCTGATCGTCGCTGCCGTCGCATTGCTCGGATGGCTGCTCGGCACGTGGATTTTCGCCGGAGAACCGGATGTACGGCGTGCCGTGTTCGCCGGGCTCGGCGTACTCGTCATGGGGTACCCCTGCGCGGTCGGGATCGCCGCGCCCCTGGCGATCGTCCGAGCCGCGGGAGAAGCCGCGGACCTGGGCATCATCATGCGAACCGGCGAAGCATTCCAGACCTTCGGACAGGTTCGAAGCATCGTGTTGGATAAGACCGGAACTCTGACCGAGGGTCACCCTGCCGTACGCGAAGTGGAAGCACTGGTGGACGAGGACGAGCTCGTGGTCGTCGCTGCGGCGGCCGAGTCCTCCTCGGAGCATCCTTTGGCCCGGGCAATCGTCGATGCCGCCACTGTTCGTGGCCTCTCCCTGCCGATTGCGGAGAACTTCGAGTCGGTGACCGGGTTCGGGGTCAGCGCCCGCGTCGCCGGCCGCCGGATACTCATCGGGCGCCCCGGGTTCCTCGTCGAGCGCGGCGTGGAGCTGAGCCGGCTTACCGCCGCAATCGACCGGCTCGAGGCCGCTGGCCGTACCGTCGTGGCCGTCAGCGCCGACGCCGAACCACTGGGTGTCATCGCACTGGGCGACGAAATCCGCGCCGACGCAATCGAAGCGCTGGCTCAGATGCGCGACGCCGGTCTCACCCCAGTGATGGTCACCGGCGACAATGAACGGGCAGCCCGCCACGTCGCTGGCCAGTTGGGCATCGACGACGTTCACGCCGGCGCGCTGCCCGAAGACAAAGCGGACATCATCCGCAAGCTCCAAGCGGCCGGCACCCGCGTGGTCATGGTCGGAGACGGCATCAACGATGCCCCCGCACTCATGCAAGCGGACGTGGGCGTCGCGATGGGCGGCGGCACCGACATCGCCGTGGAATCTGCCGACGTCATCATCGTGCGCGACGACCTCCGCTCCGTCATCACCGCACGGCAGATCAGCCGGTCCAGCTACCGCCGCACACGCCAGAACGTCGGCCTGGCATTCCTGTTTAACGGCGTCGGCATCCCCTTGGCGACCACCGGCCTTGTCTACCCGGTCTGGGCAATGGTCGCGATGGCACTGTCCGTCACCACGATCTTCATCAACAGCATCGGCGGACGCCCATCCCTCCTCTTCCAAGCCATCGGCAGCGTCGGGCGCGCCAACACCACTCGAGACGACACCGAATAGACGCGGCAAGAACAGGACACGACCATGAGCAGCTTTCCTCTGATCAACAGCACGCAGTTGAACACCATCACCCGCGCGCCCAGGACTCGTGCTTCTCGACTTCTGGCAAGCCAGCTGCGCGCCCTGCCTGGCCCACGAACCCATCCTCGAGCAGTTCAGCGCGACCCATCCCGGGCTGTTCGAGGGCTACCGCATCGATATCGACACTCAACATGATCTCGTCGAGCGCTACCACGTCACGAGCATCCCGACCATTCCAGATGAAGGGGTGCGGGTGCGGGTTCGCGTTCCATGCTTTGACCTAGGCGGCCGGCGACGCGCTCTGACTTCTTCCGGGACCCGAACGCGGTGAACGGTGTTTCGGCGACTTCCGCAGCGCGGACGTCCTCGAAGGACCCTTACGGGGTGGGGGTTTCGGTGGGTCCGCCTGGCGCAGGAGCTGAGCACGAGAACCGCGGCAGCGGCCATCACAGGCACAACTCATGGGTGGGACCGGGGCAAGGAGGATGGTGAGCGGTTCATAGGTCCTTCTGGGATCGATAGAGTAAGTTCACGTATTCTTCGAAGCGGGTCCGGCCCCTGACGGACCGCAATCGGGCGATCTATGGCGGGAGACCATGCAGCATCACACCAACCACCGCAAACCTTTGCTGACACCGCTCCGGCGGGCTCTGATACTCGGCATCATCATCGTCGCCGCAACCGTCATCGTCCTGACGGTACCGATCCCCGACGTTGAGGAACTGCGCGCACGGGTCGAACGTGCCGGCTGGTGGGGCCCCGTCGGATTCGTCCTCGGCTACGCGGCCCTGACCCTGGCGCCGGTGCCCAAGAACGTGCTCTCGATCGCCGCCGGAGTCCTGTTCGGTTTCGGGCCCGGACTGATGCTCGTGTATGGGGCGGCCCTGCTGGGTGCGTCCGCCGCGTTCTGGCTCGGACGCCACCTCGGCCGGGACGCTGTCGAGAAGTTCACGGGAACGCGGGTTCAGAAAGTCGACGAGGTCCTGAGCCACCGCGGATTCATCGCCGTCGTCGGGGTGCGCCTGGTCCCTGTCCTTCCGTTCACGGCCATTAACTACTCCGCCGGGCTCACCGCGCTGGGGTGGTGGCCCTACTTTTTGGGCACCATGGTCGGCATCCTGCCCGGCACCGTCAGTTTCCTCGCCCTGGGCGCCTTCGGCCTGAACTTCGGGTGGCCGGCGACCCTCGCGGCTGCCGCCCTCGGCATACTCACCCTCGCTGGCCTGATCTACGCCCTCCGGTCCCGACGAAGGAGCCGTGCACGTAATGTTTGATACCCGGCCCCGTCCCCAACTTAGCGCCGATGCTGGACCGAGTCGCCGCCCTCCTCGACGTCCCCTGGATCAGCCCCAACAAGCTCACCGGCGCGAACTTTGTCCTCGGACTGGCCAGTGCGGCGCTAGCCGCAGCCCAGTTATAGGTACCATCGCTCGGTCTTCGTGGCCTCGCGGGTGCCACCCTTCTCAACCGAGCTCACGAAGACCGAGCGACGCAGCGGGAAGGATCACCCACTGTTGGTTTCCCCTGGTGAACATCCACCATGATTGTCTAGTTCCCGCCACGCCTCGGCTGCGGCAGG
>NZ_AZRX01000487.1 GCF_000520495.1 Arthrobacter sp. H14 | reverse complement strand
GTCTCAGAAAGACGGCCAAGAGACCGGACACAGCGACGGTTCCGGTGACGTAAAGCATCAGGGCGTAGCGTTCCTCGCCCCAATATGGGTTGTTGCGGCCCGTCATAACGGGTAGCTCGTCTACGGTCATGGCTACTCCGGCACCGAACGGGACGCTCCACCATTGATTCGCCCGCGATGGATGCAGCACAAGTGCGACGCAGCCGACGGTGAAAGCGATTGCGGTGCCGGGCACGAAGTGGTGGATCCGCAGCCTGTTGTTGTACGGGATCATTGCCAATGTCCGACCGAAACTGCGAACCCGCGGCATGAACCGCCTGCGCTCACGCACGTAGTTGAGGACCCGTGAGGCTGCCACCGTCACCGAAAAACTCAAGGTCATCCCAAAGACGACCCGTTCCACGGCAGGTGAGCTGCGGAAACCACGTACCAGGTCCTCGCCGGCATCCATCAGCGTGCCTGTTCAGCCCTTGGCCAGATCCAAAAAGCCCGTACCTCTCTCGCAGACAGCAGCTGCTGACGGTCACCGCGGCATTAGGCCGGTTTTGTGGCGCCGGTCGGGCATGTTTTTCCGCGCCGAGCGCATCTGTTTGGTGATGTCGGACCGTGTTGGCAGTGATGTTTTATGCGCTTTGGCCTGGTGTCGCCATATTAGTACTCCGGCAATGAGAGCACAGACAAGGAGTGCTCCGGATCCAAGAGTGATACCACCGCGTCTGCGGTCCGCTGCGGGGTCGGCTTCGCGGCTGCCCGTGAGTTCCCGCGTTTTCGCTCCCGTCGCCGCGAAGATTCCGAGGGCCTGCCGTTTGGTTGAATCCACGGCCTCGGCCGCGTGTGCCTTGTAAGCGTCGGCCTTCTGTTTCGCCTGCTTTTTCACGTCGAGCCGTTCGGAGAGCTGTTCAACCGTGTGGCCGAGTTCGGCGCGGGTGGCGTCAATGTCAGCCTGTATTTCGCTGGTCTCTGCGTCCTTGCCTGGTTCTGGCGTATGCGGGGTTGTGTGTTTGTTCATCGGTGACCGTGTTCCTTTACTTCCTTGACGTCACGTTTGACGTTTTCCATGGTTGCCTCCGGGGCCGGCGGAGCGGCCTTCTTGACTTGCTTCTTGCCTATGAGTGCGGCTATACCGGCGATGATGAACAGTGCCACGGTGACGATCAGGGCACTGAGCCAGGCAGGTATCAGCAGGGCCAAGGCTAGAATGATGGTGGTGATCAGTGTGGCGCCGCCGAAAAAGGCCATCAGCCCCGCGCCACCGAACAGACCAGCGCCGACTCCGGCGTGTTTACCTTTGTCTTTCAGTTCGGCTTGTGCCAGCCGCAGCTCGTCGCGCACTAATCGTGTTGTCTGTTCCGATAGTCGCGTGACCAGTTCAGAAACTGGAGTCTCTGAGGCTTTCGACGGTTCCAAGGGGGCATGACTCATAATTGTTCCTCTTCCAAAGGGTCGGACATTGGTGCGTTTGTTGTTGAGTTGTCAGTTTCCGGGCCATTCGCCGGTGACTTTTTCAAACAGTCGCGCGCCGCCGCGGTGTAGGAGTGCCTTGACGAGGGCGAACACCGCACCTTGAATCAGGGCGGCGACCAGGACTTCCTTAAAGGAAATGCCGGTATCGAGCGCTTTTGGGGCTTTTTGGTTGCCCTGTGGTGCGGCGTGTTTCCACCCTTGTTTGAAGACCTGTCCGGCGATCAGACCGCCGATAATGCTCGAAGTGATGCCGATGGGCTGATACAGGCGCTTCGCGGATTTGCTCGCCGTCTTGGGCGAATCCGTTTTCGGTTGAGGTGTCATCTGGCTCTACCCTTTCGTGGGAGTGAACAGCATGTTTACTGGTTGGATCCGTGCGTCCGGTCGGGCTCTTCGCGCAGTTCACGTCCCTGCCGGACCTCTTCGCGTTCCTTGTCCCGCAGCTTTTTGCTCTGGCGGGTATCCCGGGGCGGCAGCTGGATGGTTTCTTCGGCCTCAAAGCCGGCCTGCAACTGGCGGCCGCGCTCCATCTCCGCATCGAGTTCAGCGCCGAAGAGCAGGGACAGGTTCGCGAGCCAAAACCACAGCAGCGCCACAATGACGCCACCGATGGCGCCATAGGTGGCGTTGTAGCTGCCGAAGTTGCTCACATAGAAGTAGAAGCCCAACGACGCTACGGCCAGCACCAGCAATGCGAACAGTGCGCCCAGGCTCATCCACTTGAATTTGGGTTGCTTCACATTAGGGGTCGCGTAATACAGGATCGCGATCATCAGCACGGCAAAGAAGATCAGCACCGGCCACTTGGCGATACTCCAGATCAGTACGGCCACCGAACCGAGCCCGACGACGTCGCCGATCATCTGGGCGATGGGTCCGGAAACCACCAGCAGGATGGCGATCAGCACCACCAGCAGCAAAAGCACGAGGGTAATCAACAGCATCATCGGCTTCAGCTTCCAGAACGGACGGCCTTCATCAACCTCATACACCTTGTTCATCGCGCGTCCGAATGCGCCCACATAGCCCGAGGCGGACCAGAGGGCAGCAGCAAGGCCGATGATCAGGGTCAGTCCTGCGGCCGGGGAGCTGACGAGGTTCGTAATGACCGGCCGCACTGCGTCGGTGGAGCCCGGGGCAACCCCCTCAATCAGCGAGAGCATAGCGTCAGTTGTCGCCTGCGCCTGTCCGGTAACGCCCAGCAGCGAGACCAGTGCCAGCAATGCAGGGAAAATGGACAACACCGCGTAGTAGGTCAGGGCCGCCGCCAGATCGGTGCACTGATCGGCGGTGAACTCGCGGATCGTCTTCTTGACGATGTACTTCCGGGCAGGCTTCTCAATCTTGGCGGGACTGTCCGGCTTGCGGTCATCCTCCGGATGCGGGGTCGAGCCGGCCTTGCTGGCCGCATCTTCGTTGCTGGTTGACACGTCTTACTCCTTCAGGAAGTCGACTTCTCATCCGGAGCCCGGAAGCCGGTCACCGGATCAACTGTTGCCGAATCCCCGTTGCCTGAAGACCTGACCGCGTCCGTCACTTTATCCGTGGCTTTATGCGCGGCTTCAGCACTTTTTTCCTTGACCAACGGAGCCTTCTCCTTCGCGGCTTCACCTGCCTGGCTGACCGTCCGCTGCAACCGGGGATTGCGCCACAGGCGCTGCGCCTGCGTACGGATCTGCTCATACCGCTGGCGACCGGCACGTGCACCGAGCACATAACCGGCGCCGGCGGCCCCAAGGATGACTAACTTTCTGATCATGGTCAACTCCCATCAATTGATCGATCCGCCCACTCCGGACGGATCCGCATACTTACGTTCTGGTTCCCAGCCACTTTCGACATAGTGGTCAGTGATGGTTATCGGTTTTCAATCTACGCGCGAACGCCGCCAATAGTAAGCCTGCTGTCTACATTGAGGGTTGCGTTCCAACCGCGAACGCCGCAACTCCTCCACCATGGAGGGCGCCACTGTTACCGGGTGGTCCGCCCCCTCCACTTCCACCCCTGCGCCAGCAGAACGATGCCGGCGACCAGGAACAAAACAGAGATCAGCTCCAGCGCGATTAACGCCACGACGAGGGCACTGACCGCAACCGCTGCGAGCACAATCAATACGACCCGGACAATGCGGACTGCAGCAGATGTTTCGGGAACGGAGAACGCCGCCGCAAGCTCCGGCTCCTCGGCCTTAAGCCGCGCGGCCAATTCCTTCCAATCGCGCTCATGCTTTTTGGAGAGCATGGCACACCACCGATCTAATAATAAGTAAGCTTACTGTTTATATGGTATCGAGATTCTGCCTGCCTATCCAGAGCGTCCGCCCCGCAGGCAAGCGGTGCTCTGCGCCGGCCGGCGCTTCGGGCCGGTCGGTGCTTGGGGGCATCGGATCTGCGGCGTCGGCTGGGTGGATTCTGTTCACGGGACGGTCATTTCCACCCGCAGCGGGCCGGCCTATGGGGCCGCTGGCACCGGCCTTATCAGCAGTCTCGAGGTAACTATTTGCCGGCAGTCCGCTCATGCGGCGTTGATTGCCGGATATGGCGTCGCGGGCTGTCGCAGCTGCGGGTGCAGTTTGAAGCGTGCCCGTTGGGTCTGCGGTATGAGCTGAAGGTACTGGTTGTGGGTGGCCATGATTGTTCGCAATAGCGGGCAGAACGGCAGTACCGCCAAACGGCGCCGGTGAACTTCAGCCAGGGCCGCCCGGATAAGGATTCTGTCCAGGCCCCGTCCCTGAAAGCCTCGGTTCAGCTCCGTGTTGAGGAACCAGATGTCCCTGCCGTGCATTTCATATCGAATGTATCCGGCCACTGATCCGTCGACGTATATTTTGAACCGGGACGCAGCGCGGTCATTTTGAACGATCGCCACGGGATCCTCCTCGGTTTGGGAGGTCATTGCCGGTGGCTTCCCGTGCTTCAATTTCTGCGGTGAGTTCGTAGTACCGCCCCAGGGTGTTAATGCCGATCCGGTCGGAGTCGAGCTGGCGATAGAGCCGGCTGCTGAGGGCGAGTAAGCCATCAGTGGACATCCTCGACAGATCGGCCGCTTCACTGTTGCCGCTGCCGCGCGGCAGAGAAAACCGGGGTGAAAGAGCGAAGCTCATGCTGCCACCCCCATGGCAGGATCGCCGATCATCAGGGCCGGGCATTGAGGAAGTCCGGCCGGCGCAATCACTGCGACTTCCTCCGGTGCGG
The DNA here is from genome assembly GCF_000520495.1 of Arthrobacter sp. H14. Lineage (GTDB taxonomy): Bacteria > Actinomycetota > Actinomycetes > Actinomycetales > Micrococcaceae > Arthrobacter_C. The sequence continues at coordinate 458 of NZ_AZRX01000487.1, read as the reverse complement.
GTTCACCATTGAGTTCGCCGGTGCAGAATTGCCGCAACCGTTCCAGCCCGGGCCCGTCGATATGTTCGGCTTCGGATAAGTCGACCGCAACGGCCAGTCCGCCGGCGAAAGCGCCGGCGCGGCGGATAACGGGGAAAAGGGCCTTGCAGTTGTTGCCGGTGAGGCAGCCGGTGACGTTCACAACGGCGCTGGTGCTGTCTATATCGAGTCGCACGAGGACTCGCAGTTTATGATCCACGGGTTCTCCATCAAAGAAGAAAAGGTCCATGGCCAACTGCTCAACCAAAAATTAGACTACAAAACATATACCCGTTTGCGCAAGGGGCCGCGTTGACTCATAGAAAACCTCCGCGTAACTGCATACGTTGCCTCAATTGAAAACCTCCGCGTAGCGGCGTGGTTCACGGTGTAGGCAGCTGTTGCAGGTTATGCCCGTTTCTATGGAGCTAACGATGGCC
>NZ_AZRX01000486.1 GCF_000520495.1 Arthrobacter sp. H14 | reverse complement strand
TCACGACACTGGGAACGCTGGACCGCAGAGAACCAATTAGCTATCGCATAGCAACTGGGCTGCTAGCGGGGGCCCAACCACCAGCTTAATCGCTTCCACTTGGCGGTGAACGACGGCGGCGTCGCCGGCGGATTGGCCGGCGAAGTCAAAGCCTTCAAGAATGTTCAGCGCTTCAAGCATGGCGATGCCCTGGCTGTTCGGCGGGTTTTGGTACACGCTGAGTTCGTCGTACTCAATGGAGATGGGTTCGACAAGTTCGGCTGAAAACTCAGCGAAGTCCTGCTCGGTCAGGTAGCCGGCGTTCTCCTCCGAGAAGGAGACAATCGCATCGGCAATCGGGCCGCGGTAGAAATAGTCCCGGGCCGCCGCGATACCCGCCGCATGTCCTTCAGCGACGGCGTCGTCGTACACTGCCACGAGCGACTCAAAGGTATCGGCCATGCCGGTCTGGTAGACGGTCTCACCTGGTGCCAGCAGGTCACCATCGGGGAGGTAGATGCTCGCCATGACCGGACTGTTTCGAATCCGGTCCTCCTGCCTCGTCAGCCAGAAGGACATTTCCGTGCTGACCGGATACCCCTCGCGGGCCACGGCGATCGCGGGTGCCAGGACGTCGCCGAGTTCCAGTTCCCCGTACGCTTCGAGCCACAGCATCCAGCCGTCCCAGGCACCGGGCACGATCGCCTGATGCATACCCGGAATGCCGGCGCGGGGGCGGTAATCGGAGAGAGTCGCTTCGCTGCCGACCGGCCCGACCCCGTTCATGCTGGTCACCGCCCGGCCGTCCGCATCGTAGTACAGAGCCCAGGTGCCACCGCCCAGCACGCTTGAATAGAACGGTTCGACGACGCTGAGCACGGCCGCGACAGCCACTGAGGCGTCGGCCGCAGAACCTCCAGCGGCGAGAATCTCGACCCCGGCCGCGGTGGCAAGTTCGTGCGAGGAGACGACCGCCTCCACACGCGGTGCGAGCGATTCTTCCGGCGAAGGTTCGTCGGGGGCCTCCGAAGAAGATACCCCACTGGAGGTTCGCGGACCGGGTGTGGTCTGTGTGGTCTCGAGTGGCGGCTCAGGCGTCTGGCATCCGGCAAGCGGCAAAATAATGGCAATCGCGAATACGAGACGCAGCTTCAGTTTGCGCACAATTTGTCCTTCGGCCACTCCCGCCAAAGATGAATTTCGGCCGAAATGGTGCGAACCAGCCTAGCACCGACAGGGCCGGTGGAACAGGGATCGACGCGATCCCCAGGAAACTCGAACGCGCCCGGTTGGCTTCGCTCGATTGGGCGCTGGGACCGGGTCGGAAGAAAACGCTGGATAGCCGTGGAAGTCTGGCGGCCGTGGCGAAGGCGCCAGCTTCAGGGACCTTATTTTGCGGATTGTCCGGCCGGTCGGGTTCTCGATTAAGGATCCCACAATCAGAGCTTGTCCGCTGAGTCGATCCCCGGCAGCACCGACAGGTGAACCTTGACGAGTCTGTCCGGTGACTGCGGCCCATATACCTGCGCTTCAAGGGCCAGCTTGTCGATCATTGTGCGGATTTCCTCCAGGGGCAACCCTTGGGTTTGGCCTTCCGCAACGGCGCCGCTGAGGTTCCGCGCCGCATCGTCCAATTCAAAGACAGCCGCTTCGAGCGATTCAATCGCTCCTTGTCGTAGATAAGCCTCAAGTTGAGGCCCGCCCTGCTCGTACAGGGACCGCACTTCCTCGATACGCCGTGACAAAGGTTCCTCGTGCCCGCCCATCGCTAACTCCTCACGTCATTTGATGTAAGCGACAGCGTACCGTCCGTCTCGGACAGTTTTCGGGGTATCCACAGCCAGCGGGCGGGACATGCGGGCATGCCGGAGCTAGTCAAGGGCACTAGTCCACTTCTCCTGCACGCACCGCACCCCCTACCCAGGGCCGTCTGTTCTTTTTACTTCCCCAGCCCGGCCTCGCGCAGCGCTCGCGCCATGGCGCTTTCCGGTTGCTGCGGTTTCGGTGGGCGCCGGTCCAACGACGGCCGCTGACCCGACGTCGGACGCTTCGGGTCATTGTGTGGCTGTCCACCCTTGGGTTTTCCACCTTGGCGCGGCGGTCGGTCCTCGCCCTGCTTGCCGTTCTTGCTCCCGCTCTTGCCGTTCCCGGTTCCGTCACTGCCCGGCGTCGGCGCATCGTCTTCCAGCCGCAAGGTCAGTGCGATCCGTTTGCGGTCCGGATCAGCCTCGAGCACCTTCACCCGAACTACTTGACCGGAGCGGACGACATCGTGCGGGTCCTGCACAAACTTATTGGACATCGCCGAAATGTGAACCAGTCCGTCCTGGTGCACGCCGATGTCCACGAATGCTCCAAACGCGGCGACGTTGCTGACCGTGCCCTCCAGAACCATGCCTGGCCGCAGGTCGGAAATCTTCTCGATCCCCTCGGCGAAGGACGCTGTGCTGAACTCCGGGCGAGGGTCGCGGCCGGGCTTTTCCAGTTCAGCGAGGATGTCCCGCACGGTCGGCAGACCGAAGGTCTCATCCACAAAGTCCTGCGGCGACAAGGCGGCGAGCGCACCGGTGCCGCGGACGGCGTCGGCCTTCTTCGCGCCGGCTGCGGTCAGGATCCTCCGCGCCACGCCATAGGCTTCCGGGTGCACACTGGAGGCATCGAGCGGCTCCGCTCCCCCGCTGATCCGCAGGAAACCGGCACACTGCTCGAATGCCTTCGCCCCGAGCCGGGGCACCTTCTTCAGGTCCGAACGCTTGCCGAACCGGCCGTGCTCGTCGCGGTGCGCCACAATGTTCTCGCTTAGCAGCGGTCCGACGCCGGCCACCCGGGACAGCAGCGCCGGCGAGGCGGTGTTCACGTCCACGCCGACGGAGTTCACGCAGTCCTCGATCACCGCACCGAGTGAACGCTCCAGCTTCACCGGCGTCACATCGTGCTGGTACTGCCCGACGCCGATCGCCTTCGGATCGATCTTGACCAGTTCGGCCAGCGGATCCTGCAACCGACGCGCTATCGAGACCGCTCCGCGCAGGGACACATCCATGCCGGGCAGTTCGGCCGAGGCCAAGGCGGACGCGGAGTAGACCGACGCGCCGGCTTCGGAAACCACCAGTTTGTCGATTTTCTTCTCCGGCAGGGACTTGATCAGTTCGGCGGCCAGCTTGTCCGTTTCGCGGCTCGCGGTGCCATTGCCGATGGCGACGAGTTCGACGTCGTACTTCTTCACCAGCGCGGCAAGGCTGGTGAGGGACTCATTCCACTTGTTCGCCGGCGCGTGCGGGTAGATGGTGTCCGTCGCGACAGACTTGCCGGTTCCATCGACGACAGCGACCTTCACCCCGGTGCGCAGGCCGGGATCCAGCCCGAGCGTGGTGCGGTTGCCGGCCGGTGCGGCGAGCAACACATCGCGCAGGTTCGCGGCGAAGACCCTGACGGCGTCCTCTTCGGCATTCTGGACCAGGCGGACACGCAGGTCGGTGACCAGACGCGCCAGCACCCGGGTGCGCCAGGCGAGCTGTGCAGTCTGGAGAAGCCACGCGTCGGCGGGACGTCCGCGGTCGGCGATCCCCAGCGAATGTGCGACGGCGTTTTCGTACCGTTTGCGGGCGGCGTCCAGGGCGTCTTTGTCCGCGGGGTCGGCCTCTGTGATGGCCAGCTCCAGCATTTCCTCCTTCTCGCCGCGCCACAGGGCGAGGACCCGGTGCGACGGCAGTGAATGCGGCGGCTGGGCGAAGTCGAAATAGTCCTTGAACTTCTGCCCCTCGGCCTCCTTGCCCCTGCGGACCTGCGCGCGCAGCCGGCCGGTCTTCCACAACCGCTCCCGCAGCTCGGTCACCAGCTCAACGTCCTGCCCGGCGCGTTCGACGACGATGGACCGTGCTCCGGCAAGCGCATCTTCCGCGGTGGCAATGGAGTGCTCCGGGTTCATGTACTTCGCCGCTTCGGTTTCCGGATTCAGGTTGGGGTTCCGCAACAGGCCGTCGGCGAGCGGTTCCAGACCGGCCTCGCGGGCGATCTGCGCCTTGGTCCGCCGCTTGGACTTGTAGGGAAGGTAGAGGTCTTCGAGCCGCGATTTGGTATCCGCCTCGGTCACGGCCTTCTTAAGCTCATCAGTCAGCTTGCCCTGCTCGGCAATGGATTCCAGCACCGTCGCCCGGCGTTCCTCCAGCTCGCGCAGATACCGCAGCCGCTCCTCGAGTTCGCGCAGCTGGATGTCGTCCAACGTCCCGGTGACCTCCTTGCGGTACCGGGCGATGAACGGCACGGTGGAGCCGCCGTCGAGCAATTCCACGGCAACCTTCACCTGCCAGGTCTGCACCCCCAGCTCAGCGGCAATCTTCGCGTAGATCTTCGCGTTGATTGCTTCCGGATCGATGGCGGACGGGGCAGGGGTCATCACAGCTTTACTCACCGGACCAGTTTAGGCGGACGGGAATGTGCCGCGCAGGAATGTCACCGCGCCTGTGAATAACTACCGGTTTTATGGTCCGCACCAGTTCCCGCCGCCCGGCTCTGCACATAGTGTATGGATCATGACTAGTGACGCGACGGACGGTCCCGATGCAAACCATCAGCGTCCCGACGGCGTAACGGACGCAACGGTCGAGGCGCTCGGCAAACTCTCCGAGGCCTTCGAAGTGGTGGAGCAGGCGCGCGGTTATCTGTACGGGTTTCACCGGCTGACGGGCACGGCGGACCTGGCCCTTGGAGAAGCGGTTGAGCTGCTCAGCAAGGCCGGGCACACCGAGGTGGCAGAGCGGTTGGACCGGGAGATTGTGGGCCGTAACGTCGTCGAAGGCCGGTGGACCTTCCAGATCGTCGAGGATTACGACGACGGCTATTACGCGGAATTCAAGGCTGCGGAAAAGCGAGCCCGTGAGGAGCTCGTTGATGGCAAACGCCACCTCTACGAAGCGGAGATGAAGGAAGATCGGCGTACCCATGGACGGCGGAATCACGAGGCGCTGCCGCCCGAAGGCCGGTAGCAGGAACGGTTTAATGGTTGATGACGCCGGCACCTTACCTTCACGCCCCACGGAACCTATTCCCGCCCCTCCCGATGACTGGTTCGTCCTGCTCAACAGGATCGACGTCGAGGTCCGGCAGCTTCAGAGCAACCGCGCCAGGTGGGAGGAGTTGACCGCCGCAGACAAATGGGCGGGCGAATCGGCCGAATGGATCGGCGAACTGTACTGCCGGGCACAGATGCTCGGCATCCGCCGCATGGTCGACGGCGATCGGCGGGCAGGATCCTTCAAGCGCCTCCTGCACAAAATGACGGA
>NZ_AZRX01000485.1 GCF_000520495.1 Arthrobacter sp. H14 | reverse complement strand
GGCGCTGAGCACGGCCACCGGGTTGTTGAACTCCTCACCCGAACCCGCCACGAAACTCAGCGGAACCGACAAGGCGCTGGTCATGTCCAGCGTGAAAGTGGTGCCGACGGCATGGGCGAGCCGGAAGCCGGCCGGGGGCCGAAGCTGTTGAGTCAGAGCCTCACGCTCATTGGCATCAAGCACGTGAAAGCCCTTCGTGAATGTCCAGTGCAGTTCGACGTACGGCCGTCCACCGGAAGCCGATTGCAGCGACGTCATTGGGAGGTTGCCAATTCCGCAACCGTCGCTGGTGGCGGAACCGCGAGTTGGCCTTCTTCATCAGCATCTCGCGCTTCATGACGGCGGCGCGGAGATCCTCGTTGTCTACGAGTTCCCGCGTATCGCGGGCGGCATCCGTCATTACCCGCACGAATTCCATGGTCAAGGTGCTGATGTTGCGGTTCTTCTCCTTGGCACGGCGCAGGAAGTCCTCGACGTCCCAAGCCGCCAGCAATTCCTGTTTGCCCGGGCGCTGTTGCTCCCAGTTATCCAGCAAGGTAGCAGTATGTTCGACGGCGTCCAGCCCCGCGTCCGGCACGTCCCGCGCGACCGCTTCGGCCACCAAATGGTTGTAGAGGATGTTGGCACCATGGTGAATGAAGGAGAACAATTCCGCATCCCTGAGCCATTGCGCCGCTTCGCCGCCCACCGCCTTGCAACCGGAATCGGCCCAGGGATATGGACTGCCCGACGTCGGTTGGCCGCCTGCCGTCATGATGTGGGCCAGCAGCGTCCCTTCACACGTAGCGAGGATCCGCTCCTGCAACCAGCGGGCCTCCTCCACCGACAGCTCCAGCCCTCGTTCCTCCGACCGCGGAAAGCCCTCGGGCCATTCGGGAAGCGTGGGATGCCAGACAAAGGACGTTTCATCTGCTTCAGAATCCATTCCGCTCACGCTCATGGCCTGCGTGACAGTAGCCCGGTTCAGCTCCGAACTGACGATTCCGTAAGTACGCAGTGCGCTCCAGTAAGCTCCGGACGGGAGCTGTTGAACGTTGCGTCCGGCGTCCCGGCCGATGAACGATTCCATGCCGAGTTCGCGGAACCGTTCGATCAACCTCCGCTCCGCCTCTTCCGCATTGGCCCGTGACCGATCCGGATCCATACCCCGCCGGTAGCTGCTGAGGTACGCCCACGGAACCAGCAACATATACCGGGCGCCGGCGTGCAGAACCGACGTGCCGGGGAACAAGCTGTTGCTGATCACGTCACGTACCTGTCCGGTTCCCAAATCATCAGTCGTTTCCGGTGAGCCGAAGAGCTTCACCAGTTCACGCATGCGGGTGTTCTCGTCGGTGGAGGCATCGAGCCAGGAAATCAGGGAAGGCATAAGCGAAGCGGTTCCTTACAGCTGGAGGTGAATTAGGCCTGTGGTCCGCTCCGGGGAGGTTGCTGCGGAGCCGGTGGACCAAGGCGATACTGCTGCACGTACGCCTGCTGCTGTTGCATCGGTTGCGGGTCCTGCAAACGCTCTACCTGCTCCGGCTGCTCGGAAGTATCACTTTGTGGGTCAGCCGATTCGTTCCGTTCCCGGGAGAACCAAGCGTCGTACCGTTGATCGATTCGGCTAATCGTTCTCCATCCACCGACAACCATCAATATCAACCCCAAGAAGCTGACTAGGGCTAAAACAGCTGCAGCACCGAAGAATGAACCAGCCTCAGATTTTCCAAACGGAGATGAGACTTGTTCGACCAGACCCATGTAACTCAGAAAACCGCTCGCTATCGTTCCAACGATGAAGACGAGTGCGCCCCAGATCAGAATCCGTGCGGCCGGTTTGACGTACGGAATGCTCAACTAATCCCCCAAAAGTCAACGTTCTTCGAATTCACCCTATACCCCAACGACGGCGTTTAAACCGACCGGGTCGCCGCCATCAGAGGCATCATCCGTCGAGGTCGATGCAGCATCCCAGGGTCAGGGACGTGCCTAACGCTACATCTGCTCCACGGTCCCGTCCTCAGTGACCGTGAAGACTTTGATCCGGAGCTTCTGCAAGACCCATGCGGGTATGCGATGGATCTTGGCCAGTGCTTCCGCCGGAACGACAATCGCAGGAATGAACGACACGTCCTCATCAGCCGGAAACCGTCGCAACAGTTGGCCGAACAATGTGTCTACGTCGAGGCCCATGCTCGTACCGGTTCGGCCTTTGACCTCGGCCTTCAATGTGTCACCATCCTTGGTTGCGACCACATCGCAGTAGTCCATCTGGCGCTGCACATCCCACCCCCTTCCTGCGAGATAAGCAGCGAAAGCCGCCTCGATGATGTTTTCACTCCCAGCACCGGTGGTCGCAGGGGACGTCACGACTTCTCCTCTCAGCACGGCTCCGAGCCGCCTTTCATGGCACCCTCTTTGGACGATCCGGGATCGATGCCGAGGGATACCAGTGGTGAGCGAAAGCTACGCTCCTCTTGGGGTTATTGCAATTGCCAAAAGTTCTGGTCGTTTTCGAGTCTGGCTGTCCCGAAGGGAAGAACCCGAGTATTTCTGACCTTGTAGTGAGTTACTGCCAGCGGACGTCATGGGCGGAGGTCCAGCGGCTTCACCTCCACGTCCTTCCTGATCAAGTCCTGGAGATCATCCTGTCTCGCGAAATCAAAGTCGCCGCTTCACTGAACATCTACTTTCGCCATCGATATAGCTGCCGTGTCTTATGACGACTTCGAGGGGTAATCCCAAATCCAGCCGCCTGCCCCATGTCCCCACCATTCACACGCGACCTGGCCGCTCTTGTCCGTGACGTCGAGGATGACTACCCCCGCTCACTTTTTCGGCGTTCCCAATGTAATGGGGCAACATTCGGGATTGGTCGCCGAGGCAAGTTCCGAGACACAGACGATTCGACGGTGTTCATTCGAGTTCCGTTTTCCCATAGCCAGTCCAGTTATAAGGCGTGAGGCTCAGCATGTTCGATTGGCCATTGATGGAGGTGTTAGTGCGCAATTCTGCCGACGTTTCCACTTGCATCTCAACGGCTAGTGGATAGCCATTAGCCTCAGGGGAAACATGGCGTCGCACTTGATGATCTCTATGGATGTGACCTTGAGCTTGAAGTTCCCCGGCCCCCATACGTGCTGTTGATAATCAGGGTTCACCGTATCCCGGCGAACTGACAAAGGACCATTGCCTTCCCACGGCACAAGTCAGGCGGGAACTTGGTGGACCCCCATCACCGGTTACTTGCCGACCGTGCCGAGGAAGATCGCGTCCTCGTACTCGAATCCCGGCGCGACGGACAGCAGCACCTCGTACGCTTTGTCCGTCGGGACGGCGAAAGGTAGCGTGAGCGACTGTTCCTTGCCAGGGAGGATCTTCCCCTGCCACATGTCCCCGTAGCCCTGCCCGGAATCGAATACCCGCTCGGCTACTTTCCCGGTGTCCCCATAGTTAACTGTTGTGTACGCGCCTGCGGGGTCGAAAATGCCGTCCGTCCCGTTTTCGATGGTGATTTTGAACAGGCGCATCTGCCCGCCGGTTTCGTCCGCCCCTGAGGCATACTGGGATGCTTGCGCCGCGCCTGCATGTGTCACTGTGACGGCTATTCCATCCTCGTACTCCCATGTCTCCCCGAATTCCACGAGCGACTCCTCGACCTCCGGCGCGGGACTGGGAGATTCAGGGGAAGGTTCTGGAGCAGGCGCTGACTCGGGCGCGGGTGAACTTGCCGGTGCTTGGATAGCCTCGGGCTCCGAACCGGAGGTCTGTTCAGCGCCGGTGGTGCAACCTGTGGCGGCGAGGACAATGCCGCAGGAAATGGCGAGAGTGCTGAGTGTTTTCTTCATGGTGTTCCCTTTCAACGTGCCGGCTTGTTCCGGCGGTCTGTCTTACTGTTTTGCCCAGGTTCCGCAGCGGTTAGTGGTGAAGTCCTGCCCCTCGGACAAGGTCACGGTGGGCCGCCCTCCCCCTGGAATTCCGTTGGAGACGATGTCTTCGCTGTTCGTCCCGCTCACATAGATGCCCCAGTAGCACGAGGAGCGGACGCCATCGGTGGCCCTGTAGGTGCCCGGCTCGATGTCGACGCCCACTGTCCAGGTGCCTTCGCTGATCGTGTTCTTCGCCTTCTCGGCTTCAGCGCCGGCCACAGCCGTCTCGCGATCCTCCAGCTTTGCCTGGGCCTTCTCGAGCTTCGCCTGTGCCTCTTCGAGTTCGGTCTCGGCCTTCAGGAGATCCACTTCCTGTTGGGCCACCTCGGATTCGCGCTCTGCTATGCCGCTGGACAGCACGTCGTACTCTTCTTGCAGGTCCGCCAGGTCGGACAGCGCCTCGTCCCGCTCCGTCTCCACGGTCACGACATCGTCAGTGAGCGCTATGTAGGCATCGCTCGACGTCGGATCGGCGGCGGCAGCGCCGGTAAAAGCACCGCCGCCAAAGAGCACAAGTCCGACGACGACGGCCGCTGCCCAGATCGGCTTGCGGGACCGCTCTTCAGATGGCGGCTCGTCGTGCGGCTCTGTTTCCAATTGGTTCAGCATGCTTCCTCCGTGCGAGTCGTTCACTGTGAATGTCCGGGTGTGAGGAGCGGGAAACACCCCCAACTTGTCTCCCGTTCCTCACGTTGCCGGGCAACTCCAGAACGAGCTGGCCGACATAAAGAAACGTAGAAGGAAAGAACCGTCTCTTTCTCCGAATCCACTGATAATGCCCCTTATCAGCCATCCCGGCCCAGTACACTGCCACGACCGCCGCCGACCTCATGATCAGAATCCTCGGAAAAGTGGCTGCGGGACAGGGGGTTACCGTGGTTCCGACGGAGGCGGAGTTGACCGCGCAGCAAGCCGCTGACATGCTCAACGTCTCTCGCCCGTCTCTTGTGGGGCTTCTGGAAGCCGGAGAGATCGACTTCGGCGAAGTGGGTACACATCGTCGGGTCTTCGCTGAATCTTTGTACGCCTACAAACGGCGCGAATCGATAATCCAACGCGACGCTGGGGACGAACTCGGCGCGCTCGGCCAGGATATGGGTCTCATCTAGTGTGTTGCGCCGTTAGTTCGTTGCTAGTTGTTGGTAGGCTGGAGTATGGCGCAACGAGGACCGGCATTGGCCGAAGTGAGACTCTCCGATACGGAACGTGACCAGTTGGAGCGGTGGGTTCGCCGGCGTAAGTCCGCGCAGGATCTGGCGCTACGTTCCAGAGTCGTGCTGGAGTGCGCGACGGGGGTGTCGAATTCGGAGGTCGGCAGGCGGTTGCAGTTGTCGCTGCCCACGGTTCGGAAATGGCGTTCCCGGTTCCTGGAGCGACGTCTGGA
>NZ_KI914632.1:1556-5402 GCF_000520495.1 Arthrobacter sp. H14 | reverse complement strand
TGGAACGCGTTTGGCATCCATAAACACTAGTAAGTATGCTTGCTTTATGGTCCGCTCGACGGCGCACACCGCCCCCGCGGTAGAAACGCTGTCGACCTGAACATCGACGGGCGCCAGAGACTTGGCACAATTACAAACCCCTGCAACGCCACCACCGTCAGGGAAAGGATCAAAGCGGGCCCGCCCCTGGTGAACGTTGCAGCGTGAACGACATGGCAAACAAAGGACTCCCCCGCCCTTTGTTGCCGGACAGCTCAGCGATCTACACGCTCGTTGCCCAGTGTCTCTAACGCGCTAAACCCAACTACGGTCAGGAGCAGACATGACAGAGGGAAAAATTACCGCCACGAGAAACATCGACGCTTCAGCGGACGTGATTTTTGAGGTGCTCTCCAACCCGGAACGGCACGCTCAGCTCGATGGCTCGGGCATGGTTCAGTCCGACGAAAAAACCGATCGCATCTCCGGCGTCGGGCAGGTTTTCACCATGAACATGCAGTGGGAGAAAATGGGCGGCGAATACAAGACCGAAAACCACGTCACAGGTTTTGAGGAGAATAAGCTGCTGGCCTGGCAAACGGCGGTCCAAGGCCAGGAGCCTGCCGGATGGCAGTGGGTCTGGGAGTTTACCCCCCAGGGGCCTGATTCGACGGAAGTTTCGGTCACCTACGACTGGAGCGCCGTCACGGACAAGGACGTACTCAAAAAGGTCTCCTTTCCCGCGGTCCCACAGGAGGACCTCGAATCCTCACTGGAGAACCTGGCTGCAACGGTTTCCCAGGCATAACCGGCGCCCGCAGCACCGGCACAGGGCGGGCCGCCCCACGCCACACGGTCCCTGACAGCAAAAACGCCATTACCCCGGAGAAGGATGGCGCGGCCTTTGCCCGCCGGCGGCCGGCTATGGTGTCGGCACACTCTCACGAAGACACTCCTTGTTGTGCTTTAGTCGAGGTAATCCTGTAACGCCTGAGCCTGTAAGGGCTGGCGCAACTTGTCCATGGATTGGGCTCCTATCTGCCGGATACGCTCCCGGGAGATACCATAGGCCTGTCCTGTTTCGGCAAGGGTCGCTGGCTTGCCGTTGGTCAGACCGTAGCGCAGGGCCATGATCCCCGCTTCCCGCTCAGTCAGGGTATCGAGTACTGCATGGAGCTGTTCACGCAGGAATACAGCGTCCGCTGCCTCGGCCGGTACGACGGCGTCCGAATCTTCAATCAGATCGCCGAAGCTGGTGTCTCCGTCCTCACCCAGCGAAGTGTCCAGGGAGATGGGATCACGCCCGTGCCTTTGGATTTCGTTGACCCTTTCGACTGTCATATCCAGTGCCAAAGCCAGCTCCGCGGGCTCCGGATCCCGTCCGAGGTCCTGGAGCAGTTCGCGTTGTGTGCGGGCAAGCCTATTAATCGTCTCGTTCACGTGCACTGGTAGGCGGATGGTACGCGACTGATCCGCCATGGCGCGGGTGATGGCCTGCCGGATCCACCACATCGCATACGTGGAAAATTTGAATCCCCTGGCGTAATCGAACTTTTCCACCGCCCGGATCAGACCCAGATTCCCCTCTTGGATGAGATCCAAAAAAAGCATCCCCCGGCCCGTATAACGTTTGGCTACCGAGACCACCAGACGCAGATTGGCCTCAATCAGATGCCTCTTGGCAGCCTCACCCTCATGCACCAGCCACCGCAGTTCACGTGATAACTTCTCCTCCAGTTCACCGTCGCCGGCGAGCTTATGACCGGCAAAAAGACCGGCCTCGACCCGCCGCGCCAGATCCACCTCCCCGGCGGCGTTAAGCAGCGCCACCTTCCCGATCAGCTTGAGGTAATCCTTCACCGGATCCGCGGACGCACCCGCAACAAGGACCTGTTGAACCGGCGCATCCTCATCGTCGGCATCCGAATAGACGAATCCCGAACTCTGATAGCCATCACCGTTGTCCTTCGCGGCAACCTTGCCCGCAGAGCCTGCAGCACCGGCCCCGGGGTCCGATTCCCTGCCGAGACCACTTTGTACCTGCGTGGTGCCTGCGGGGGTGCTGGTATTGCCCGTATCCGCCCGCTGGGAACGGTTCTGATGCGGTATCTTCGCTGATGGCACAGAGGGTCCTTTTCTTCGAGTCCATGGCGACCGCCAACAAAGAAGTTTCCACTACTACCGGCGGAGCCCATGAATAAGTTGGAAAGCATACTGAGCAATAGCTTCCATCAGACTGAACTGTCAGCAGCAGACAAATGTTCCACATCGGGCCCACACGCCAGGCATGCATCCCATCGGGGTCTCGAAACTTCCGGCCGCGCTCACTCCGGCGAGGCCTGCAACCTCGACATGGCGCGGCCCGGGGACTCGCCGATGACCGTTCGAAGGCAACCTGGCACGTTCCGGTGTGACCTTCACCCACCGCGACGCTAAGAACTCGCGGACCTTCGATCGGTTGTCCATGCACCTAAGCGTATGCTCGCACCAAAAAATGAGGGATACCCTCTCAGGGCACCCAACGTCTCAGGGCACCCAACGTCGCCGCTGCGCCCATTTGACGTTGCTATGTACCACCGAACGAAGTCGTCAGTCACACCCGATTGAATCGGCCGTGCCGACAGTCCTCGACCACGAACTGCCGTTCCGGCACGCCTAAAGGGTCCACCGGCAGGTTTCATCTTCGTGCTGGTTCCTCATCGAGCGGGTTTGGATGAGTCACTGGGCTTACGGAGTGCGTCAGGCCTCGGCGATGTCGTTGCCAAAGGTCTCCAGCGTGACTTCCTCCGGCTCCGGCCCCCCGCGGACTCCGGACTCGAGAGCATCTATCCGGCCCAGCTCGTCCTGGGTGAGCTCAAAGTCGAAGATCTCAAAGTTCTCCGCGATGCGGGTGGGTGTGACCGACTTCGGGATGATCTGCCGGCCCTGCTGCAAATGCCAGCGCATGCGCGGCCGCCCGCTGGCCACCCAGCTGACAGTGATCGAAAGCACGGTCACCCCCGCAGCCTCCACGGTCGAATACCGGATCACGGTGCTGACATTGCAATCGATTACTGCGCGCATACGGTTCCTGACCGGCCAGCTCGCGGATATCGATCCCGAGCTGGACCGCCTTATCCAGGAACACCCGGCCCCGACCGGCGCTGCTCGCCGAACCCGGCCTCGGGCCTGTCGTCGCGGCCCAGCTGTTGATCAGCTGGTCCCACCCCGGACGGGTCCGAAGCGAAGCGGCATTCGCATCGTTGGCCAGAGTCGCACCTCTGGAAGCCAGCAGCGGTCAAACGCACCAGGCACCGCCTCAACCGCGGCGGCGACCGGGCGCTGAACCGCGCACTGCACACCGTCGCGATCCCCCGCATCAGATGCCACGCCCAGACCCGGGCCTACGAAGCCCGCCGCACCCTGCAGGCCAAGACCCACCGCGACATACGCCGCTGCCTCAAGCGCACCTTGGCCCGGCACCTCTACCGCGTCATGGAAACCGCTGCCGCCTCTCATCCGGTGCCCTCTCCGGGTTGACAAACATAGGAGCGTCCAACAGGCTCCTGCGCCGGTACTTCCCAAAGGCACAGATCTGTCGGTGCATTCACCCGAGCAGCTGCTCGAGGTCGCTACCGAACTCAACGACCGGCCCCGCAAAACACTCGGCGGGATCAGCCCCGCACAAGCCATGGAACGGCTATTGTTCGAACCAGGAAAACCCATCGTTGCAACGACCGCCTAAAATTCGCCCACCATTACGTGGTTGCGCCGACCAGCAATAGGGGACCGGCCCCGGATGACCCGCACAACATCCTTCGAACGATTGAATCAGCACACTTGTGTTCCGGTATTATCGGGTTGTGAAGGATCAACAGAACAGCACGA
>NZ_KI914632.1:0-1456 GCF_000520495.1 Arthrobacter sp. H14 | reverse complement strand
TCCGCGAAGCAAGGGACAGCACGTGAAGAGCAGGTGAAGGCTTTCCGGGAACTGACTCAGCGGATCCACGACGCCGGACTCATGAAGCGCCGCTACGGGTTTTACTGGACCATGATGGTCGGCTTGACCCTCACTCTTGCGGGCATCGCGGTCGCCGTTGTTTTCTTGGGTGACACCTGGTACCAGCTCATTCTAGCCGGCCTGATGGGTGTTGTGCTGGCCCAGGTTGCGTTTCTCGGCCATGAAGCCGCCCACCAGCAGATCTTCAATTCGCGGCGCTGGAACGATTGGACGGGGCGGGTTTTGTCCGGACTCTTCAATGGTCTCAGCTACGGCTGGTGGATGGATAAACATACTCGCCACCATGGTAATCCCAATAAAGAAGGCAAAGACCCCGACATTGACTCCGAGGTGCTGGCGTTTACGCCGGAGGCAACGGACACCCGCACGGGTTTGCGGGCGAGGCTGGCGCGGCGGCAAGGATACTTCTTTTTGCCGCTGTTGTTCCTTGAAGGATTCAATCTGCACGCCGCATCGGTCAAGACCCTTCTGCGCAACCCCGCTGTGAAGCACCGTTGGACGGAGTTCGCCTTCATCAGCCTTCGTATCCTCGGCTACCTCGCATTCTTTTGCCTGCGGGTATCGCTGCCGCATTCGTCGGCGTGCAGGTGGGCGTCTTCGGTTTCCTCCTCGGTGCTGCCTTCGCGACCAACCACATCGGCATGGCGACGGTTCCACGCGATGTGAAGATCGACTTCCTGCGCCGGCAGGTTCTGATGTCCCGCAATGTCCGTGGCGGCCCTTTCGTCCACTTTGCATTGGGCGGGCTCGAGTACCAGATCGAGCATCACCTCTTCCCCAGTCTCCCCCGGCCAAATCTGCGTGCCGCACAGCGAATGGTCCGGGAGCACTGCGCGCAATACGAGGTGCACTACACCGAAACGTCCTTATGGCAGGCTTTTTCGACTGTGCTTCGCTACTTGAACCAAGTCGGATCGAAGAACCGCAGCCCGTTCACCTGTCCGCTCGTGCAGCAGTATCGAGGCTAACTGGCCATCCACAGGAAGGCCGCTACCTGTCAGCCGACCTTAACGTACGATTTTTTCCGGCGTTTACGCCGGAGGCAACGGACACCCGCACGGGTTTGCGGGCGAGGCTGGCGCGGCGGCAAGGATACTTCTTTTTGCCGCTGTTGTTCCTTGAAGGATTCAATCTGCACGCCGCATCGGTCGGCTTGACCCTCACTCTTGCGGGCATCGCGGTCGCCGTTGTTTTCTTGGGTGACACCTGGTACCAGCTCATTCTAGCCGGCCTGATGGGTGTTGTGCTGGCCCAGGTTGCGTTTCTCGGCCATGAAGCCGCCCACCAGCAGATCTTCAATTCGCGGCGCTGGAACGATTGGACGGGGCGGGTTTTGTCCGGACTCTTCAATGGTCTCAGCTACGGCTGGTGGATG
>NZ_AZRX01000482.1 GCF_000520495.1 Arthrobacter sp. H14 | reverse complement strand
GTCTGGCCGGCGTTCTTCTCGCTGCCGTACTGCTGAAGCCACCGATACCAGGTCGCCTCAGTAATCTGCAGCTCCTTGATGACCTCGATCATCGGGCGACCGTCGTTAAGCATTTTCTGGCCCTGGCGAACTTTCGCGATGACCTGATCCGGGGTATGTCTACGTGCCATTGTTGTGAATTTCCTCCTGCATCCATTATCGGATGCGAAACTCACATAGTCACCGGGCTCCTACCCGGGGACCCAACCACGGGGTATCCAATTTATGTAAGGCCGGATCTTCGCGAGTTCGGAGAAGTTTCAATATCCAGCGAGCATGTCTTGTTAGCTATGAGGAATTCGGTTGCAGACATATGGAATGGTCCGGAACTAGGCGGTAAAGAGATCTCTGAGGACCAGGTCGATGCCTGGGTGGCGGAAGCCGAACGTGGCTACGACCCCGAATGGCTGGGCACACGGCTGGGCCGTCCTACCCGTGCCGAATCACCAGCGAAGGTCGTGCCTGTCCGCCTGACCGAAGCAGAACTCGATGCCGTAATGGCACGCGCCGAACGCGATCACCTCAGCCGGTCCGAGGCCATACGCCGCGCACTGGCCGAGTGGTCCGTCGCGTGATCATCCGTCATTCCGCGCGCAAACATGGCATCCCCGACGAAGACATAGTCACCGCGGTCGGGTCGCCGATCCTCTCTGGCTCGCTCGACGATGAGAACCCTCAGCGCATTCTTATCCTTGGATTCGACACTCACGGGCGCGTCATCGAGCTCGTTGTTCTCGTCCACGACGACGGCACCGAAGAGGCCATTCACGCAATGAAAGCACGCAAGAAGTACCTCGACCTGATCCCTTGATCCAGCGGACGAGTATGGCGCAGCTGAACCACGTCCCGAAAACAGAGGAAACCGGGCACAAGGATTACTGTCATTCTCAGAACTCGTCTGCACGGCCCGGCGCAGTCATCATCTTCGGGTCGTGCCATGTGAACTCTGAACGCTGGTTGTTCAGTACACGTGTGTCGCAAGCGGATCCGCTAGCGGTCGGGACGGCGGGCATCTCGACCGACCGTGCGGCCTCACTGGGTTGCCTCGGCATCTTCGAGGGGCAGTTCGATTGCAGTTTGGTGTGGCCGCGTTCTACTCTCGGCTCATGGACGCGCCCAACTTCATAACGCCGTACGCCGATCTCGACGAGGTCCTCGCAGAGATGCTCGGACACTGGCAGCGGATTCTAGGCGAGAATCTCGCCGGGGCCTACGTGCAAGGCTCATTCGCGCTCGGGGCCGGCGACCAACACAGCGACTGCGACTGGCTCGTGGCAACCCGAGGCTCCTTATCTGAACCGCAGATCACACAGCTGCGGAAACTGCACGACGAGATTCCCACCCGCGAAGGGCGCTGGTGCCAGGATCTCGAAGGATCCTATGCACCGGTCGATCAGCTCGCCTCGGTCGAGCACCTCGATCGCAAGTGGCTGTTCAATGACCACGGGCACCGCACCCTGAAGTGGGACGACCACTGCAACCGGGGTTACACCCGCTGGATCCTGCGCGAACACGGCATCACCCTGACCGGACCCGTGCCGCGTTCCTTCATGCCAGTAGTGGCCGCAGACCTGCTGCGTCGCGAGGCGGCTACGTCGCTACCGACCCTCCTGGAGGACCTCGCCACCTGGATCGACATCGACACCCTCGCCTGGGGGCAACGCTATACCGTACTCACAACCTGCCGCATCCTCTACACGCTCGAAACTGCCGAGGTCGCCAGCAAGCCCGGAGCTTTGGAGTGGGCCCTGCGCACACTGCATCCACGCTGGCGGCCGCTGCTGGGACAAGTCCGCGACGAGCGCGGCCTCGGATGGGACCCGAAGGTGCCGCCACGCACCGGCGAGGCCGACGCTGCCCGCGCATTCGTCGCGCATGCCCTCGAAACCGCCGATAGGCAAACGTCCTCGAGCAGAGCCGCTGACATCCCGTAAGCGGATCCCCGTCCCCGGCCCAGACCGGGGACGGGGTCGATCAGTCCGCCTATGAACCGCGATGGGGTTTATGGCGCTACCCAGATGAGGGAGCCCGGTAAGGTTGGAGCGCTGACGCCGAGAAAGGCGCTGATCTTGGCTGGAGTCTGGGCGGTGGTGGGCGTAGTTTTGGTTGTGCTGAGCATGGTCAACGGTGGATCGCTGATCGTGGGTCTGATCATGGCCTCAGCGTACTTTGTCGTCGTCGTACTCATGTTGGTGGTCTGGCGCATTGCCAGGCGCCGCGCCGAACGAGACAAGCTGTAGTATCTGCTCCAGGTCACACGAACGATCCCGCAGGAGGATCCACAACTGACGCAGTAGAAGTTAGCGAGGGTGCCGGTTGCCACCTAAGCCTCTATGCCTCAGCGCCCAAGTCAATGTCGGTGCAGAAGGCGGGACAGTCTGTCCCGCCTGCGGCGGAATTCATCGTGGGCCCGATCGAGCACGGAGTCGTACGCGTCTGGGTCGAATTTGAACTCTGTTGAGTTCGGGATCAGGGCACCTTCACTGCCGTCCTGGTATTCGTCTTTCCATCCGAAGGCTCGCCATATGACTGACTCAAGGGTCCGCTCGATTTCCACCGTCAAGATGCCATCGGTGACGTCAAAGCAGGCCGCACAGTAGTAGATCTCCGCCCTCGTCGGCCTTTGGCCGACAGCGGGTCCTTGCAATTGGATCAACTGGTCGTTCGCTTCCCTCCGGGATGTTGAAGAAAGCATTGTGACAAGGTCAGCCACGGGAACCTTCTCGTCTGACTCGGATTGTTCCCAGTCACGCCACCAATAGCGCAGCGGCTTGCCATCAATGACAATATCCAAGCGCTGGCTTTCGGTAGCTTTTCTCTTGCCGGAAGCATCAGCGAATGCGGTGGAAATGAACTCAGGATCCTGCGGCTCCAACATCAAAACGTTCCTCTGCCTCATCTGAGCATCCTACCGATCCGGCTGATACACCTACACGGATGGAAAAAGAAGGACAAGCCGTAGACCTGCCGCTCCTCGTTAGTGCCTCAGCAAAGGTTTCGCATTGAAGGATCCGTCAGCGGGACGGCGGGCCACGATGGTCAGAGCATCTTGGCCGGTCAATCGAAGTTAGGCTTCGAATATGCCAGATACCTTCGAAGAGCCTACTCAAGCTGCGGAGCTGGCTGTTTTTGAGCGTAAGTCGCTATCGCTTGATGCGGCGGCGGCCGCAGGTTTGCCCGGCCGGTTCGAATCATTCTGCATGGGCGGACTGCGGGCGAGCATGACAACCGCGGATCAATATGGTTTCCTCAACGCAATTGAAGGCGTCACCGATCAGTCAGTGGAGTTCCTGCCCGACGTACTCAGAAGGTTTCCAGACCCGCGTCAGCCAGCCATCGTCGCAACGTTCCCATCGCTGGAACTAATCGACTGGCTGTTAGACGAAGGTTACGAACCGGCACCTGCGCGACCAATTACCTACTTGCGTCCGGGCCATGACTTTTCCATGGCAAAAATGAGCGCTGAGAGGTGGCAGATACGCGAAGTTTCGACCAAGGGCGAGACCATGGCTTTTCTGGACCTTCTTGAAGCCGGCTACGCCGAGACGAGCGATGTGGGGGCTTTGATCCGGGCGGAGCACGCCCTTCCAATCATTCGTGGTTTTATCGCTTCCCGGAACGATCAGCCCCTCGCCGCGGCAGCCATGTCCCTGCACGCCACCGGAGCGGTAATTGGCGGTGCCTGCACACTCCCAACAGCGCGAGGCACTGGAGCCCAAAGAGCCCTCCTCGCCCACCGACTGCAACTGGTGGAAACTTTAGGCATGCCGCTGGCCGCGGCTACAGCGGCTTCCGGAACACCGAGCATCCGAACCCTCACAAAACTGGGATTTACCATCGTTGAACGCACAGCCTGGCGCTTCAATCGATGAACCGTGCACAAAAGTCTCCCAACCGGAAAGCGCACTGATAACCGATCCACAATCGGAGCGACTCTTGACATGCGCAATGTTAGTGTCCCGGTCGCAAGAGGAAAGCGAACTCGGAGGCATCGGGAGCAGCAGCACCACCTTGTACGCCGTTGATAGCCGATACGGTCAAACCAGTGTCTTCGACCAACTCACGGAAGCCTTCCTGAGTTTGCCAGTGCAATGTCCATGGCCGCTCTTCGACGATGTTTTCTCCGTCGAAGTGCTTCTCATATCGAAGCACGGTTCGTTGAGTCCTCGCGTCCTCATCTCGGTCTTCGGAAATGACCGATACACGTAAGGCAGTCCCGTCTTCGGTCATCGCTTCTTTGATTTTGCCGATCTGATCCTGTGGAGTCGGTGAGGGTATGAATAGCGGCACAAGCGCCGAACCGTCGTCGGTGAGATGTTTTCTGATGCCTTGAAGCGCGCGAACGGCCGTCTGGTCGTCGGGGAGCAGCGTGAAAGTCGGTCCAGCAAGGAAGATCGAAGCATATCGGCGAGGCAGGTTAAGTTCTTCCATTCGTTGGTGATGCAAAGGGACATTGAGCCGCTCCTGGGCAGCTCGTTCAGCGCACCGTGCAAGCATGTCCGCAGATGAGTCGACGCCGTCAACGTCGATTCCGTTGCGCCGCAGGTCGAGAATAGGATCTCCGTCTCCGCACCCGAGTTCGAGCGCGGGCTGCCCGGATTGCGCGATGAACGACGCGTAGGGCTCCCATGCCTGGGAGTGTGTCTTCAGCGGTTTATAGAGCTCTGCGACAATTCCGGTATAGAAATCCGATGCATCCATCCGGCCGATTCTTCCACAGGGTTCTGCTTCCTATATTCGGTCAGCAGTTGGGCTCCACCATCCAATCGACCTCACGCAGTGGGTTGGGCACCCAGGAACGCCTCCTGCAAGAGGAGCGGCTTACGATAACTCCCCCTGCGTCCAAGGGTGTCCCGCTCCATGGCCAGCTATCAGAGAGGTTGCGTGAGCGAAAGCAACCCGGCCTCTGTGGGGGTGAATCCACAACTGCTGTAGAAGCCGGCTAGGGACGGCTCGAAGTCGACGTGGAGCCATTGGCAACCATGAAGTTTGGTCTGGCGGGTCAAAGTCTGAACCAGTGTCCGGCCTATGCCGGTTCGTTGGCGGTCTGGCGCGACAATAGTGTCCAGCAAGAACGCGTGTGCTCCACCGTCCCATACTGCATGCACGAAGCCGACAAGTTCCTCGGCGGAGAATGCGCCCACCCAGGTCACACTGTGCCTGCTAAGTCTTTCCTGCCAGGGAATCAGCCGGTATGAGGACGCGAACGCTGCAGCATGCAGCTGCGAAACAGCCTCGTCGTCCACATCGAAGCGAATGCGAATGTCCATATGGGGATAATAGTCACCAAGGAAACCTTGCTAGTGTCCTGATTCGTTAATTCGTTTCAGGTATCTGGCGATGGAGGCGAGGATGTCTTCGGCGGTTTTGGTCCAGATGAAGGGTTGTGGATCCACGTTCCAGGCCTTCACCCAGCTGCGGAGGTCTTTCTCGAGGGCTTGCACGCTGCGGTGATCAGAACGTTGCAGTAGGTCCCGGGTCACTTCCGCGAAGACACGCTCGACCTGGTTGATCCACGACGAGTACGTCGGGGTGAAGTGCATGTGGAACCGTGGGTGCTTCTCAAGCCAGTTCTTCACT
>NZ_KI914631.1:2440-5480 GCF_000520495.1 Arthrobacter sp. H14 | reverse complement strand
CATCTCAAAGACCCGCACCGGCGCTAAAATCACCAAGAAATACGACAAGCCGGCCACCCCGTACCAACGGGTGATCGCCGATGAAGGGACCGTGCTCAAGAAGGTCAAGACGAAGCTGACACGGGAAAACAAACCGCTGAACCCGGCAAAGCTCCAACGTGAAATCCAAGCCCTCACCGCCGAACTCCTGACCCTGGCCACCGCAAAACGAGGACCAAAAACGCAAACAGCTATCCGGACAAAATCAAATGATTCTGCGAATCGATCCAGCCGGGCATCTTGACATGATTCCTCGGGGAGCGCCATAAGGTCCTCGTTCCACAGGAACGACTTGCGACCGGACGCCATGCACAGCGTAAAAGGCTGCCCGGAGCAATGTGAATCGCTCCGGACAGCCTTTCAGCATGTGCTTATTCTTTAATTCACCCGGCGCGGTTTGCCGGTTGAGGCCTGTGCTAACCCGCCACGGTGGCGATCAGCTCCGATCCGCCAAGGTAGACAAAGAGCAGCACAATCAGGACCAACAGGGTGTTGTTGACCTTGCCGTTACGGTAATGCGGTTCCACCCTCTTGGAATTGAGCAGGTACAGGAGCCCCAGCGAGAGTATGGGCATGAATATTGCGCCCAGGACGCCATAGGCGAGAACAACCGCCAGAGGTTCCCCGACAAAGAGCAACAGCATGGGTGGGAAGGTCATCCACGCCAGGTAAATTCGGAATGAGGTGTCCTTCTCCGAAATAACTTCGTGCGTTACGGTTTCCTTCCGCTTGGCCTGCCGCAGGATGCGTACGAAGTCGGCAAAGAGGTAGGAGATTCCATGCCACGGGCCGAGAATCGATGTAAAGACAGCTGCCCAAATTCCCACCAGAAGGGCCCAGCGGGCCACAGAGCCAAACCTATCGCCATATGCATCAGCTAGTCCCAGCAGTCCGTCGTTTCCCTCGATCGTTACGCCTGAACCGAAGAGGAGCTCCGCGGCGATAACCAGGATGGCAACAGCGAAGATACCGGTGATGATGTATGCGGACGTGATGTCGAAACGCATCATCGGAATCCACTTTTTGCCCTTCCATCCCTTGGCATGGATCCAGTACGAGTAGCAGGTGAGGGTGATGGTTCCGCCGACGCCGCCGATGATTCCTAGAATGCGGACTACTGAGCCTTCCGGAACGGACGGCATCAGGCTGTACTCGACACTTCCGAGGTTCACCATTATGACCAGGGCCGAACCGACAACAGTGATGAACATGACGCCGATGAGAACTGTCATCGCCTTTTCGAGGAATGCGTATCGACCGAACCAAACAAGGACGAAACCTGCCACTCCGGAGAGGACAGCCCACAACCAGAATGGAGTTCCGGGGAACATCGCAGTCAGTACCAGCGCCGATACCGCCGGCACAGCTGCTCCATACACCAGGCCGAAGATGACGACATATATACCGAAGTAAGTGGTCGCCCACCAGCCCAGCGAATGCCATCCCTGCAGGAACGTCTTGCCCGTGGCCAAATACCAGCGGCCGATTCCCTCCGACAGAATCAGTTTAATAACGGCTCCACCGATGACCGCCCACATAAGGGCCCAGCCAAAAGTAGATCCAGCGATCGTGGCCATGATGAAGTCACCGGCGCCAACACCCGTCGCTGCCACGATGAGTCCCGGGCCTATGAACTTTAGTTTTCCTCCGAATGTTGTAGGAGGTTCACGCGTAGCGCCAGACGTGTTTTCAGTATCGGTTTGCAAAGTTTCGTCCTCTTTCGGAACATTCGAGTGTATTTTGGGCCGGTGATTTAAAGCCGGCGCATGGCGAGACATTTTTCAGGGCCCCACTGCCCCCAACAGAACCGGCAGTGCCCTGCCAGTGTCAGCGGTTATTGCAAGTCAGAACAACCGTGAGGCACGGCATGCCAGGAACGGGCTCCTTTGACCGTCCGGGCCCTCGTTTCGCGCCTCGGAGTCCTTTGCACCAAGGGAGTCCTTTCTGTTTAAGACCTGGGAGCTAACGCCCAAGCAGCTTGGTTTTCATGGCCGCTTCACGCCACGTGTGAGGTCGACCACAACTACGATAGGTCACGCTGCTTGCTATTACAATACGCAGATTGTTACAGTACAAAAATGAACAGTTCGGAAACGAAACTTGGATGGGTGCCGACAGAGCCAACCTCACGTGGCGTGGCTACAGCGGTGAGCCGGGCGATACGTGATGGTGTACTTCAGCCGGGCGCGAAGCTGCCGCCTATCCGCAGCGTCGCGTCCCAACTGGGCTTGTCGCCGACGACGGTCAGTGCGGCTTGGGCTTTGCTTGCCCGTTCCGGTGCAATACATACGAATGGGCGGCGCGGCACAAAGATTGCAGACACACAGACAGGTTCCGCCAGGTATCGGCAGGCGTTGGACCGGCGGGGTTTGTTCACCTTGGATCTCTCCACGGGTGTGCCGGACCGTGCACTCCTTCCTGACTTGAGTCGGGTGCTGGAGAACCTCACAACGGCAGTCACACCGGGCAGCTATCTGGATGAGCCCGTTGTGCCGGAGCTTATCGAAATCCTCAGGGAGGGGTGGCCGTACGAAGCTCAGAAGTTCACAGTCGTTGATGGTGCGATGGATGCGCTGGAGATGGTTACCCGGACGGTGGTCCGGTTCGGAGACAGGGTGATTGTCGAGCATCCGACATTTCCCCTTATCCTCGATCAGTTGGAAGCTGCCGGGGCGGAAATTGTTGGAGTGCCGATCGATGAGCAGGGAATGCTTCCCGGTCCTTTGGCGGAGGCGCTCGCTTTACCCGCTGCGGCTGTATTCCTGCAGCCACGTGCGCAAAATCCTACGGGAATCTCCCTAACCCCTGCCCGCGCAGAAGAGTTGGCCCGGATTGCCGGCGCGGCTGACACCATCGTGATTGAGGACGATTCCGCGGGCTCGGTGGCATGGACGCCGGCGATCAGCCTGGGGGAATGGCTGCCCGGCCAGACTATTCATGTGCGGAGTTTCTCAAAGTCGCATGGCCCTGATCTGCGGCTCGCCGCCATAAGCGGTCCGGA
>NZ_KI914631.1:0-2340 GCF_000520495.1 Arthrobacter sp. H14 | reverse complement strand
GTCCGGAGTCGCTCATGCAGGAAATTGTTGCGCGGCGTCAGCTGGGCCAGGGATGGACGAGCCGGTTGCTGCAGAGGATTCTTCTGGGTCTATTGACGGAAGAGCATGCAGTGAAAGAGGTGGATCAGGCGCGATCCGAGTACCGCCGCCGTCGCTTATCTTTCGTCGACGCCCTGGCGAGCCATGATATTCCGGTGAAGGGTTCGGACGGCATTAATATTTGGGTTCCTGTCGCTGACGAGTCAGCTGCCGTAGTCAGGCTTGCGAGCCAAGGGATAGGTGTAGCGCCGGGTGCCCCGTTTTCCATCCTGCCCTCGGACGGTGCCCATATTCGGGTCACCGTCGGTTCGATCTCCGAGTCATGCCAGGAGCTGGCCGAGAAGATTGCAGATGCCGCTCTCGCTGGAGGCTGGAGCCGCGGACGCTGACATGTCGGCCCTCGGGTTGTTTTTGTACTGTCACAAAGAACGTATTGTAATAGGTGCGGGCGTGACCTATGGTTAGTGTGATCAGATTCGCACGCGGCAAATCAGGACACTAAGGGCCGGGGACTGCCGGCGATCCCCACGCCGCTTTACCGAGAGGAAACCGCCTTGACGCAAACCACTGTTGGGCCGGGGATTGATTTGAATACTGCCGACGAAGTCCGGCGTAAAGACCGAGCTCATGTATTCCATTCGTGGTCCGCCCAAGCACAAATTGACCCGCTCCCGATTGCCGGTGCCCTGGGGTCATACTTCTGGGATTATGAGGGCAATCGCTATCTGGACTTTTCTTCTCAGCTGGTAAATGTGAACATCGGCCACCAGCACCCACGGCTGATTGCCGCAATCCAGGAACAAGCGGCCAAGCTCGCTACGATTGCGCCTGGTTTTGCCAACGACGCGAGATCAGAAGCGGCACGGCTGATTTCGGAGCTGGCCCCGGGTGACCTCAATAGAGTTTTCTTCACCAATGGTGGTGCGGAGGCCAACGAGAATGCCGTCCGTATGGCCAAGCTGCACACTGGGCGTGCCAAGGTGCTGGCCGCCTACCGCAGCTATCACGGCTCGACGGCCGGCGCGATTGCGCTGACGGGAGATCCCCGGCGTTGGCCTTCCGAGCCGTCCATGCCCGGGATAGTGCGTTACTGGGGACCATATACATATCGCTCGCCTTTCCATTCCACCAACGAACAGGAAGAATGCGACCGGGCGCTGGCCCATGTACGAGAACTCATTACCGTCGAAGGGCCGCACACGATTGCGGCACTGATTCTTGAGCCGGTGGTCGGTACGAATGGGATCCTTGTGCCGCCGGAGGGGTACCTGTCCGGTATCCGGAAACTGTGCGATGAGTTCGGCATCATGTTGATCGCGGATGAGGTCATGGCTGGATTTGGCCGCTGCGGCGAATGGTTTGCTGTCGATCATTGGAATGTGACTCCGGATCTCATTACCTTCGCCAAAGGGTCCAATTCCGGGTACGTGCCTCTGGGCGGCGTCATAATTTCCGAACGGATCGCGCGGACGTTCGACGACCGGCCGTATCCGGGTGGGCTAACATACTCCGGTCATCCCTTGGCCTGTGCGTCAGTCGTCGCCTCCATCAACATCTTCCAAGATGAAGGAATCATTGAAAATGCGCGCATGCTCGGCCGTGAGGTCATCGGCCCGCAGCTGAAGGCAATGGCGGAGCGGCACCCAAGCGTGGGAGAAGTCCGCGGTCTGGGCGTTTTATGGGGCCTGGAACTGGTCCGGAATCGAACCACCCGCGAACCTTTGGTGCCCTTTAACGCCGCTGGAGCCGAGGCCGCTCCGATGGCTGAATTCGCGGCAGCATGCAAGAGCCGGGGACTGTGGCCCTTTACACACTTTAACCGCACACATGTGGTTCCACCGTGCACCGCGACGAAAGAGGAAGTTCTTGAAGGGATCGAGATCCTCGATGAGGCCCTCGACGTCGCTGATAAGTACTACATGGAAAGCGCTTGACGGCGTCGGTCGCCGGTTGCGTCCATTTGCAAGATCAAAATCAAACAAGCTTTGAAGCAGTAGGGATGACGATGACGAGCACGATTGCGCATTTTATTAATGGTGAGTCGACTTCCGGTACGGGTGACCGTACGCAGGATGTCTTCAATCCGGCGACGGGGAAGGTCACTGGCCAGCTGCGGTTGGCGGGTCAGGACGATATTAAGAGTGTCGTCGCGGCGGCGCGGAACGCGGCGGATTCCTGGTCGCAGGTGTCGCTGTCGAAGCGCACCGGCATCTTGTTCAAGTTCCGTGAGTTGTTGTCCGCGCATGTGGATGAGCTGGCGGCGATTGTCACCTCCGAGCATGGCAAGGTCCTCGCCGATGC
>NZ_AZRX01000479.1 GCF_000520495.1 Arthrobacter sp. H14 | reverse complement strand
GCGTTCGCTCATCCACGACAAACCTCTACTTCGCTGTTGATGATTCCTGCAGGTCCACGCCAGCACTCCAGATGAGGACCGGCCAAATGATCAACAAGCTTCCCTTCCGAGGATATCCCACAACCTCAGTGGGTTGCGATACATATTAAAGATGGGGTTGATGGTGCCGTTGTGGTGAAAAGAGAAGAACGGGCCTTCCACCGGTGGCGTGCAACTGATGGTGGCCTTCTACACTGTGAGCGTAACGGGGGAAAACATTAGCGAGATTTTCGGTGGCGGCGCGGCTTCAGCAGCTGATCCTCGCCTCCGGCTCCCTGGAGCTTTTCCTTGCAGGATTCGCAGGCCACGCCGCGACCGTCCTGGAAGGCTCTGTGGACGCGTTGTGCGGGGAACGATATCCCCTTGCCCCGTCGTCCACCGGTTCTGGGTCCGATCGGGATTTGCGGCGTCGAACGAGAGACGAAACTTGCCCTCGGACGAGCAACTGCGCCAATGCTATCGAGGCGTAGCACCTAAACAACCTCCCGCTAACTAACCGGTGGCCCGTGCACCGGCTCTTCCTTCCGTTTCTCTTCAAGGGGCCGGGCAATCGATAGGCTGGTCTGTGACGAATTGGATAGTAGCGGTGGGTCTCCGTGCAGTCTGCGCAAGAGCGAGTCGAACGATCAGGACGAATCCAACCGAAAGAGACCGCCGCGGGAAGGCACCATCATGAATACCAGCACAAAAGCCCTCAGTATCGCGTTCGCTGCCACACTTGCCGGCGGCGCGACTCTTGGTTCGGCGGCGGTCGCGACCGCTTCGACTCCGGCGGTCGATACCCCGGCGGCACTCTCCGCGGTGAAGCAGGCTGCGGAAGTGACCGTCACTATTGATGATTTCTCCTACGCTGTCTCGGGGCCGGTCGCCGCCGGTGCGACGGTCACGGTCATCAATAACGATGACGTCCCGCACACGGCCACCGACGCCGATGGTGCGTTCGATACCGGCATTATTGAAGCCGGTGCGACGGGCACCTTCACCGCTCCGGCGGAGCCCGGTGAGTACACCTTGGTCTGCACCATCCACCCGAACATGTCCGGGGCCCTGATGGTCGAAGCCGCAGGAAGTTCCATGGGTGGCGGCTCGACGGACGAGGGCTCCATGGATGACGACGCCGCAGGATCGATGGACGATGGCGCCGGTATGGAGCAGCAGGTCAGCCCGATGCCCGAAGGTGGCGCGGACACTGGTGTGAGGGAGCCGGGCAATGCCGCCAACCTCGGCGTCCTCGCCCTTGGCGGAGGCCTCGTCCTGGTTGCAGCAGCGGGGGGAGCCTACGCAGTACGGCGCAAGGCAACAGAGCGGGCGTAAGAGAAGGCTCGTTTCCCGGACGGATTAGTTAGTTAGTGATTACGGCCGGGCAGCCGCGGAGTCCAAGGGTTCCGCGGCGGCCGGACCGTTTTTTTGACGCCAGCGGGCGGGTTTGTGGGCGATGTGGGGCATTCTCGTCTGTCAGCGTCGTCTGTTGTGGTTCCGGAGACGGGTGAAGCCGATGATGGCCAGGAGTGTGGCGGCGCCTTCGGCGATGGCGGTGAGGGTTTTTTCGAAGAACCAGATTGGTTCATACATGGCAGGGATCGGGCCGATCGCGGGCACGTCCACGTAGCGGTAGAGCACGACGGCGGCGAACGCGGCAAGTGCGACAACAGCGGCGGCCGCATAGGATCCGCGGCTGCCGCGGATCAACACGTAGAGTCCGGCGAGGATCGCCGCTGCGGCCTGGATGCGGAAGAGGTTCCCCTGCCCGATACCATCCGGGGCGGCCAGCTGGTAATTGGCGGCCAGCTGCAGGTGAATGACCGCATCAACGGCCAGGGCCGCGGCAATGATGATCCGCAGGGCGATCAGTAGCGCAGCGTTGCGGTTACCGCTCTTGTTTTTCATACTCATGTTACTGCCGGCGTCCTTTTTCTGATATTCATATTTGTCCGGGGCGGCAAGTGCGCCTGGTGTGGGCCGGTGTTATCCGGTGGTGGTGAGTTTGGCGTAGATGACGAGGTTGTCGACGAATTCGCCGGTGTCCTCGGTGAAGCCGTCGCAGGTGATCAGGCGCAGTTCCGCGCCTTGGGTGGGGGAGTAGACAGCCATGGTGGGGAATTCGTTCTTTGGATAAAGTTCGCTCTTGTATACCTCGAAGACCGCCGTGGATCCGTTTTCGCGGGTGACGGTGATGGTCTCGCCGTTGTTCAGGGCTTCGAGGTTGTAGAAGACGCCGCTGTCGTCTTCGGTGGAGTTGACGTGTCCGAGCAGTACCGCAGGGCCGGCTTCGCCGGGGGTGGGGGAGCCGTTGAACCAGCTTGCGGGGGCGCCCTCGTGTTCTGGCGGCACTTGCAGGGTCCGGTCTTCGCGGAGTCCGGTTTCGATAATGTCGGCTTCGCGGTCCAGGGCGTCGATGGTGAAGCTGACCGGCCGGGACTCTTCCATCACCGGGGCCACGGCCGGCAATGACTGTTCCGTGCTGTTCGGCTGAGCCGAGGGTCCGGGCCTTACCAGCGCCGTGGTGGAGGAATCCGGTGTCTCGGTGTCCGGGGCGGCACTGTCACCGCCGGTGGAGCCGCAGCCGGTCAGGAGCAGTAAAAGGACCGCCGCCCCCGCCCGAAGGCGGCGACGGCGGCCCTTTTCGCTGTGGATCATGGCAATCATTGATCCTTTAGCTAAAGGGGTGAGCCTTAGCTGTTGGCGTTCATGCGGCGACGCAGGGCGTAGGCGCCACCGGCTGCGGCGAGGAGGCCACCACCGAGAGCGATCATGCCGACTTCGCTTCCGCCATTGCCACCGTTGGTGGCAGCTGCAGCGGTAACACCGGTGTCAGCACCGCCGGCAGGCTGCATTTCCAGCGCACCACACAGGGCCGGAGCCGTTGCTGCCAGCGGCAGTTCCGGAACCAGGTTGGACTTGGCGCTGGCGGCTTCCTCGCTCAGGCCGGCAGGGTCAATACCGTGCACCACCACAACAGCTTGGCCTGTGGCCAGACCATCCTGGGCTGCTGCACTGAGTTCAATGCTGCGCTCATAGGTGAAGCTGCTGCCCGAAGGTGCAACCGTGATGTCAGTTGCAGCAGCAGGGCTGGTATCCCCGGAGGTGGAGAACGTGGTCACGATCTCACCATAGGAGGGCAGGCCCTCAACGGTGTCGATGATGCCGTCACCGTTATCATCGTTGGTGGGCAGCGTCGGGCATTCACCGGCAGCATCAGCAGCCGAGTGGATGTGCTGCACGTGCGGGAACGGTGCATCGTTGAACGTCTCGGCCAGACCAGCGGCCTCAACCGTGACGTGGGCTTCACTGCCGGTAACATCGATCCACGCTCCACCGCTGGCACCGGTGTTGTTGATGTCCTGGAACGTGGTCGAGTACGAGCCGTCGGCCTGATCAGCCATCGCCGGGGCACCGGCCATAGCAGTCAGACCCAAAGCCACGGCGGGGGCCAAAAGCATTGTTTTCTTCAACATTTTCATAACAGTCTCCTCATGAGGGGTTCATGCTGGCCCAAACCTTGGACCCACATACAAGTACTTCGGTGTGGCCAACGTCACGGATTGGTCCGGAATGAAATCAATCCGCTGTACCAGAGGCCACACCTGTATCCGATAATGACACGGAAAAGTTGCCTGCCAGTACCAAGCACACTGATTGTTACCAGTTTGTGACGACGGCCGGAGTGCCCGTCAACCAATGAGGAGAGCCGCCTTCGGCCCGCGTGAAGGGCGAATGTGAAAGTGCCGGTAAGCAGCAAATGTCCCTGGCGGGGATTTTTGCTGCCTACCGGCACCGGCGGCGGGGATGAATAAACCCCGCCCATATCAGTCCTTCATGAGGTGCTTTTTACACTACACGCCAACCCTGGGATACCCCTGAGAGGAAGGCACAGATTTCCTCGGTGCCACCTTGCCCTGCCCGTATAGCGGTGCGGTGGCGCCGCCCGGGTTCATGCAGGGCGCCGCCTTTTTTTGCGGGAACAGGTGGTTGGGCTGTTTTTTACTGCGCGTGTCTTGCGCCGGCCCGCCGGAGGCCGAACATGGTTGCTCCTGCAGCCAGGATGATTCCACCGAGGTGATCCGGCCCGCGTTGGATTGGTCTGACTCAGTGCCGGCGGCCGGTGCCTCCTACCGGAATCTCCGACATCTGTGAGTTGGAGGCGAAACCGTTTTCATACAGCCACGTCGAGACCCGCGAGGAGAACTTATTGCGGCTATTGGCGCAGCTGCTGCACCATCTGGTGGGCAATGTCCGCCCGGGAACCGAAACAAATATCGGACCCGGCCGACTTGTCAGAGCAATCGTAACCAAGACGGTCGACGGTGACGGTGATGTGACCGGCCCCGGCCTGCTTCCGCGCGAAGCAGCTGAGCCCATGCAGGAACAATGTCACCAACTTATGGGTCCGCCATTGCCTCTTCAGGGCCGGTGATGTGTCCCGCGTACGGTGTAGGTCTCCCCGTTGGGCTCACACTCGATCTCGCTGTTATTGGCGTTTTGTACCTCGAAGCTGACTTCCTGCTGACGGTCCGGGTGCCGGGGCCGGGTTCGGCGGCCTGGGCCAAAGGGGCCGGGCCCGGGCGGCGATGGTGACGGCGCGCCGCCGTGCCAGGGTCATCGGTGAGGAACAGTCTTTCAGCGGCGTGGGGGGCGTTCCTGCCGGTGGAAAACGAACAGCGCCGCAACTGAACCGAAGACCAGGTGGGCAAGAACCTCGAACGGCTGGTTGGGCATCTGGAACTGAGGAAATATGAACCGTCCGATCAATTGGAAGTTCACCAGGTAAAGGGCCAACCCGTATACCAGCGAGGCCACCGCAATGGATGCATTATTGGGCAGCCGCGCAGCGACGAGTCCGAAGATAATACCGAAGATGAGCGAATTAACGACGTGGATCGCTACCCCGAGCGGCACAGACGCCGACCCGGCCATCAACGAATCCGCGCCAAGAAGGATCGAGGAGATCAGTTTGAATGGCGCAGCGGCTGGGTTTCCCTGAGTGGCGGAGAACCACATCGTGATGCCGATGAACACGGCGCCGGCGATGAGGCCGCCAATCGCCCCGCGTCCGGCATAGCGGACAAGGCTGGGTTTCGTTCGAACTTCACGGGTGGACAGGGGGCGATCTCCTCACAGACGCCTAAGGGTGGGGGACTATGACCGGTCCACGTTCCACGCATTGAGCAAACAAGGGCGTCTGTTTGCACTATTGCACCGGTGGCCGCGAGGATCAAGGGCACCGCGACGCCCCCAACGGATGCCCTGATTACCGGCTCGGGGAAGAACCAGCAAGGAGCCTGTTGAGCAATCCTTGCCCAGCAGGGGTGGCCCGGGGCTTGGGCAGAGCCTTCCTTTTTCTCTATGGCGGGTGCGTTACTGCGTAGGCAGTGATCCACTCGGCACGGGCTCCGGTACGGGCGGGGCCGTGGACCCGGTTGGCGCGGGTTCGGGCTCCGGGACGGGCGGGGCCGTGGTCCCGGTTGGTGCTGGTTCGGGTGAGGATGGGGGCGTGGATCCGCTGGGTTCCGGTAGCGGGGGCGCAGGTTCTGTCGGTTCGGGTTCCGGGCCGGGCGGGGTCGTGGTCCCGGTTGGCGCTGGTACCGCTGGTGCGGGGGCAGGCGGATTCGGCGCTGGTACCGCTGGTGGCGCTGGTGCGGGGGCAGGCGGATTCGGCGCTGGTACCGCTGGTGCGGGGG
>NZ_KI914630.1:88998-98817 GCF_000520495.1 Arthrobacter sp. H14 | reverse complement strand
CGCCAGTGTCGGTGGAGTCATCGTTGAAATACCACTCTGGTCACTCTGGACATCTAACTTCGGCCCGTAATCCGGGTCAGGGACAGTGCCTGATGGGTAGTTTAACTGGGGCGGTTGCCTCCTAAAGAGTAACGGAGGCGCCCAAAGGTTCCCTCAGCCTGGTTGGCAATCAGGTGGCGAGTGTAAGTGCACAAGGGAGCTTGACTGTGAGAGCGACAGCTCAAGCAGGGACGAAAGTCGGGACTAGTGATCCGGCGGCACATTGTGGAATGGCCGTCGCTCAACGGATAAAAGGTACCTCGGGGATAACAGGCTGATCTTGCCCAAGAGTCCATATCGACGGCATGGTTTGGCACCTCGATGTCGGCTCGTCGCATCCTGGGGCTGGAGTAGGTCCCAAGGGTTGGGCTGTTCGCCCATTAAAGCGGTACGCGAGCTGGGTTTAGAACGTCGTGAGACAGTTCGGTCCCTATCCGCTGCGCGCGCAGGAAATTTGAGAAGGTCTGTCCTTAGTACGAGAGGACCGGGACGGACGAACCTCTGGTGTGTCAGTTGTACTGCCAAGTGCACCGCTGATTAGCTACGTTCGGAGAGGATAACCGCTGAAAGCATCTAAGCGGGAAGCCAGCTTCAAGATGAGATTTCCATAGGTGTTAAGCCTGGGAGGCCCCCAGCCAGACCACTGGGTTGATAGGCCGGACGTGGAAGCAAGGACTAAAGACTTGTGAAGCTGACCGGTACTAATAGGCCGATAACTTACACCACTCACCACCGGTGCGTGAACGTTTCAAAAGGACGTACACCACAACGACCGGCGGTAAGACCAATATGCTACGCGTCCACTATGTGGTTCCCACCCAACAACCCAAGGGTGCCGAACCAAAAACAGAATACACAACACCAAGCAACACAGTTGTAACCCAAAAAGCTTCCCCAACACCCCTCCAACGGGTGAACCAGGGGACATAGAGTTACGGCGGTCATAGCGTGGGGGAAACGCCCGGTCCCATTCCGAACCCGGAAGCTAAGACCCACAGCGCCGATGGTACTGCACCCGGGAGGGTGTGGGAGAGTAGGTCACCGCCGGACCCACATTAAGAGTGCGGGCCCCAAACCACCACGTGGTTCGGGGCCCCCACCCATTTAACGGCACATTCCCGTGAACTAGACTGGCGGAAGCAGGCTCGAGTGGCATGGATCGGACCGCTCGGCCACCGGAGCTGGAACGGGGACTACCATGACGTCGGATCCTTTAGATCCACGAGCGATCTCCATAACCGGGGCTTGGAACAATTCAAGGGTAGTCCGGCCCGCCGTCGGGGTCATCGGAAGTCTCATCGCAGTAATAGCCCTGACCTCCCTGAAATGGAACGATGCCGCCGGAACCACGGGTATCCTGTCGACCCGGATGTTCCTAGTGGCCTATGGACTGGCCGCGGTTGTGGCCGTACTGGGCCTGGTTCCTGCCGATCTGTGGGGGACGCGCGAATCGCGGAAAACCTGGTCCCCCTTGCCAGCGTGGCTGCATTATCTGACCACGGGCGTTCTGATTGGGGTAGCTATCGGGATCACCGACTGGCACCTTATTCAGCCCACAGAAGCGACGCATCTGTGGTGGACGTTGTTCATGGTTATGGGTCTGCTCGGTCCACAGGTGGACAACCGGAGGATTGAGAGAAGGCAGCGCCGGCGCCTGGATAAGGGAGCCACTGCCGGGTATAGGGAGAAAGCGCAGCAGCGGTAATGCACGGCTGGATGCTTGACGCACCGCACCTAGCGGCGTTCCAATTTCCGACCCACCCCCGGCGCCGGTAGGCTCTGGCTATGCCAGAGCTACAACTCACCGACCTGATTTCCTCCCTGCCTGCGGACGCCATTAGTACAGACGCAGACCAGCTTCAGCGCTACTCCACAGATCTGGGACCTGTCGTGGACTTGCAGTTGCCGGCAGTGGTGGTGTGGCCCGGAACCATTGAG
Organism: Arthrobacter sp. H14; assembly: GCF_000520495.1. Taxonomy (GTDB): domain Bacteria; phylum Actinomycetota; class Actinomycetes; order Actinomycetales; family Micrococcaceae; genus Arthrobacter_C. Next base: position 96,840 of record NZ_KI914630.1, on the reverse strand, counting down.
GAGGTTCAAACGGTACTTGGCTGGGCCTACCGGACCGGAACCGTCGTGGTTACGAGGGGTGCCGGCACAGGCGTTTCGGGCGGGGCACATGCGACCGCCGGGTGCATTGTCTTGAGTTTGGAGCGGATGAACCGTATTCTCGACATCCGGCCGGACGATGAGCTTGCGGTGGTCGAGCCCGGGGTGGTCAATGCTGACCTGAATGCCGCCGTCGCCGAATACGGGTTCATGTACGCACCTGACCCTGCCAGCTACCGGATTTCAACGATCGGCGGCAATATCGCCACCAACGCCGGCGGCTTACGGTGCGCCAAGTACGGCGTGACCCGGGAAGCAATCCTGGCCCTCGAGGTCGTCCTCGCCGATGGAACACTGATCCATACCGGTCACCAGACATTCAAAGGCGTCGCTGGATACGACCTGACCGGTCTAATCGTCGGATCGGAAGGAACCCTGGGAGTTGTGGTTGGGGCGACGGTCCGGCTCAAGTACCTGCCGGACGAAGTACACACCCTCGCGGCCTTCTTTCCGGATTTCAGAATCGCCGCGGCCGGGGTGCTCGCCGTCGGCAAGGCGCGGATTCAGCCGGCAATCATGGAACTGCTTGACGCTGCGACGATGTCTGAACTCGACCGTCAGTTCGGCTCCAGCCTGAGCGACCGCGGCACCGCGCTGCTGCTCATCCAAACCGACGGGTTCGGCGCCGCGGCCGAGGCGGAAGAGATTCGTCGGGTGCTCTCCTGCCTGGGCTCTACCATCAGCACCGAGAATGCGGCGGAAGCCGAAAAGCTGGTTGAGCTGCGCAGGAACAGCCGCGGGATGGAAAAGCCCGAAGAATATCGCGTCGGCGAGGATGTCGCGGTGCCTCGTTCACAGCTTGTGCTCTACGTTGCAGAGCTGGAACGGATGGCGGCGGAGCACGGGGTGAGCCTGCGCAGTCCGGCGGTGATGCCGGCAAGGTCGCCGACGCCGTCGCCGTTGAGATCGCGGAAGGAACGAGGATAGATCTGGTAGATGACCGACGAGCGCCACCAGCGCAGGTCGCGGTCCGCAGGGTGCAGCAGCACCGGCGATGACGCTTGGGCAGTGCCGGCGGGTGCGGTTACTGAATTTTCCATGACGGCCATTTTAGGTCGCTCCGGCCCATAATGGAAACGCTTGCAGACAGTAAGTGGGCTTACGGCGGGTGCGTCCTATGCGGCTGAAGGGCGGGGCAGCGCTTGCAAGGGGGAACGGAGTGGAAACGCTTTCATCATTGAAATGATGAAGGTCCATCATCGCCGGTGCCGACGGCCGCAGAGGATGAGAGTGAGTGGTGTCACTCGTGCTGGAAGTGGCGTAATCTCTAATCAACGGAGCCATCCAGGCCCCAAAGATTGGGAGCAACGATGTCTGATAAATCGCCGCACAAAGGGCTGGCCAAAAAGGCCGGCAAGTCGCTGAAGGAAAAACGGGCGGACAAGAAGGCCAAAACCGCTGGCAAGGACGCCGCCGAAGGCATTGCCAACGTCAAGAAGCACTAGAGCCCCAAGGGCAATTCCCCTCGTGAATCTTCAGCGAGGGGAATTGCCAGGTTCTGTTCCTGGATGCTGTTCCGGCTCATCACTGTCCGGGTTGCTGGATGCCGGCGTACCGTGAGCGGGATGGCTGGCTGCTGGTTCGCCTGCCGGATCGTGATCCGGCGCGTCGCCGGCATCATTGCCCTGGAGCACGTTCAGCGTTTTGGTATCCGGGTTCAGCAGGATCGCGGCCTCGTCCCGGCGGTGCCGCAGCACATCATCCAGGTAGGACTGCACAGTTTCGGCCAGCGGGACATCCCTGTCCTGCTTCTCGGACATGTACCAACGGTGCTCGAGGACCTGGTGCACGACCTCGGCCGGCTCAAGCTTGCCCGCAAGCTCCCGCGGGATCGCCCGCACAATAGGTTCGAATACATGCGTCAACCATGAGTGGGCGCTGATTTCCTCGTCCAGATGTGGATAGTACTCCGCCCGGTACTGGTCCAGATCGTTAAGCAGTCTGCGTGCCTGGTTCTCCTGTACGTCCAGCCCCGTCAGCCGGATGAGCCGCCGTGGATGGTGGCCGGCGTCGACGACCTTGGGCTGCAGCTGGATCCGCGATCCCTCGGAGTCGGTATTGATCGAGTACTCCTCGACGTCGAAACCGAGCTCATTAAGCCGTTCCACGCGCGCGGTGACCCGCCAGCGTTCCCCGGCGCCGAAGGTCTCCTTGCCTGTCAGCTCGTTCCAGAGCCGTCGGTAGCTGTCCATGATCCGCTCGCTGGTCGCCAAGGGATCGACATGTTCCTCGATCAATCCGCCTTCAAGCAGGTCCATCAGCTCACCGGCGATGTTGACCCGTGCGATCTCCAGGTCGTACTCACGCTGGCCGGATGAGAGTGAGGGGTAGATTTCTCCGGTTTCGGCGTCGACGAGGTACGCGGCGAACGCCCCGGCGTCGCGCCGGAAGAGGGTGTTGGAGAGGGATACGTCTCCCCAGTAGAAGCCGATCAGGTGCAGCCGGACCAGCAGCAGGGCCTGGGCGTCGATCAGACGGGTAAGGGTGTCGCGGCGCAGTTTCTGGGAGAACAGTGCGCGGTAGGGGAGCGAGAATTTCAGGTGCCGGGTGACGAGGACCGGGTTGAGCTCCTCGCCGTCGGGCGTTGTGCGGCCGCTGATCACGGCGACCGGTTCCACCGAGGGAACATCGACCTTCTGCAGACGGCGCAGCACATGGTATTCGTGCCGGGCGATGTGTTCACTGGTTTCCTTCACGGCGATGACGGAGCCGCCCAGATGTGCGAACCGGACCACGTGCCTGGAGATGCCTCGCGGCAGGGCAGCGAGATACTCGTCCGGCCACTCCTCCAGGGTGATATGCCAGGGCAGGTCCAACAGCCCCGGATCGGTGGCAGCAGCTGTGATGCTCAGGGAACCCACAACGTTGGCGGGAGGCAGCCCGGCATTGCGTGGCAGTTTGCCCTGTTGTTCCCAATCGCTGGGTTCATGCCACTGGGCGTCACCGGAAAGCTCACTCATCATGCTCCCATCTTAAGCACGCACGGCACCGGAGCCGCGGATTCAGCCAGCTGACAGGGCTTTAGTCGCCGAGGCGAAGTCCTGTCTTGGAATCGAACACGTGGACGTGGCCCTTCTGCGGACGGACCCAGACGATTGCACCCTTTTCCGGTGGCCGGCGGCCACCGACGCGGACAATCATGTCATGCGACTGGTCGTTGACCATGGTGTGGCCGAAGATGAACGCGTCGGCGCCCTGCTCCTCCACGAGGTCAGCCTCAACCGAGAGACCCTCACCTTCAGGAACAAGCTCAAGGTCCTCGGGGCGTACGCCGAGGGTGACCGTATTGCCGGCCGCGGCCTGGAGTGCTTCCTGTCCGGCGTCGTAGGTCGTCCCGCCGAACTGCACCCCGCCGTCGACCACGGGAAGTTCGAGCAGGTTCATGGCCGGCGAACCGATGAAGCCGGCGACGAAGACGTTGTTCGGGTGGTCGTACAACCGGCGGGGGGTGTCGACCTGCTGCAACAGTCCGTCCTTGAGCACGGCAACGCGGTCGCCCATGGTCATGGCTTCGACCTGGTCGTGCGTGACGTAGACGGTGGTGACACCGAGGCGGCGGGTCAGCGAGGCGATCTGGGTACGGGTCTGGACACGCAGTTTCGCATCGAGGTTCGAGAGCGGCTCATCCATCAGGAAGACCTGCGGATTACGCACGATCGCGCGGCCCATCGCAACACGCTGGCGCTGGCCGCCGGAAAGAGCCTTCGGCTTGCGCTCCAGGTAGTCCTGCAGGTCGAGCAGCTTGGCGGCGTCACGGACACGCTCGGCGCGTTCCTCTTTGCCGATACCTGCGATCTTCAGAGCGAAGCCCATATTGTCGGCGACCGACATGTGCGGGTACAGCGCATAGTTCTGGAACACCATGGCGATGTCGCGGTCCTTGGGCGGGACATCGGTAACGTCGCGGTCCCCGATCATAATGCGGCCGGCGTTCACATCCTCGAGGCCTGCCAGCATCCGTAGTGAAGTGGACTTTCCGCAGCCCGAGGGGCCGACCAGTACAAGAAATTCCCCGTCCGCGATGTCGAGGTCGAGCTTGTCCACTGCGGGACGCTCGGTACCCGGGTACACCCGGGTGGCTTGGTCAAACGATACCGTTGCCATGTTTATTTTTCCCTTCACCGGCAGGTACGTGCCGGACGATCCGTTGTGAATGGTGAATATTCAGTTATTTGGGCTGTGCCCGGAGGTGACGTGGTTCACGTCCCTGAAGAAGTATGGCAGAAAAAATCCGACGGCGCGCATCGGCGACGTAACAAGGCTCACACGAGTGGATGAAAAGAGGGCGGCTAGCGGGTGACGGTGGTGCGCAGTTTCAGCAGGGTTTCGAGCAGATCCTGCACCTGCTCCGGGCTTTCGACCCGGTATCCGGCGCGGCTCTCTCCAGGACCGATTTTTACCCCGACATCCTCCGGCCCCAGCACGGCCATCGCATGCTCATCGGTGACGTCGTCGCCCGCGAAGAGTACCGCCGTCGCGCCCGTTAAAGACCGCAGGGTTTCGATGCCCCGGCCTTTATCGGAATGCACCACGCTGGACTCTACGACCTTTTTGCCCTCGGTCACGCTAAGCCCATCGACCTCGTTCAGCTCCCTCAACGCCGTCTCCGTTGCCGCAGCGGCGACATCCGGTTCCGCGGTGCGGGTGTGAAGTACGACGCCGGCGGGTTTGGTTTCGATGTGTGTACCGGGATGGGCTTCAACAATGCGTTCGACGACGGCGGTGGCCTCCGCAAGCAGCTCCCGCGCCGCAGGGTCCAGCTCCAGCGGTTTGCGGCCCGGACCGGTCCAGGTTTCGGCGCCGTGGCTGCCGATCAGCAGCGTCTTCTCCCCGGGCGAGGCGAGCAGCCGCAGGGTGTCCAGAGCGCGCCCGGAGATCAGCGCCGTCGTCGTCGCCGGCAGTGCTGCGAGCTCCGCGAAAGCCTTCGCCGAGCGGGGAAGCGCCCTGGCGTCCTCGGCCCGGTCGACCAGCGGAGCCATCGTTCCGTCGAAGTCCATGGCGACGAGCAGCCGTTCCGCAGCGGCTACCCGTTCGAGGGCATGGCGCAGGTCTTCGGGAAGGGTAGCGCCGTCGTCGTTCTCACTCACTGGCGGTGCCTCTGTCGGCGGTGACTTCACGCAGGGTGTTGAGGAATGACTGCGACCAGTGCTCGACATCGTGGTCCAGGATTTCGCGCCGCATTTTCTTCATTCGCCGCTTCGCATCATCCGGGTCCATATGGACGGCCTTCAAGATGGCTTCCTTTAGCCCGTCGATATCGTGCGGGTTTATCAGCACCGCTTCATCGAGCTGGTCCGCGGCCCCGGCGAACTCACTGAGCACCAAGGTGCCGTTCGATTCCACCCGCGCTGCGACGTACTCCTTGGCCACCAGGTTCATGCCGTCCCGCAAAGCCGTCACCAGCATGACGTCGGCGGCCAGGTAGAGCGCAACCATTTCCTCCAGCGGGTAGCTGTGGTGAAGATACCGAACCGCAGTGTGTTCGATGGTGTCGTGCTGGCCATTGATGTGCCCGACCGAGCCCTCGATTTCCTCCCGCAGAATCCGGTACTGCTCCACGCGCTCGCGGCTCGGGCTCGCAACCTGGATCAGGACGGCGTCCTCGACGGTCAGCGTGCCGTCGTCGAGCAGCTCAGAGTACGCCTTGAGCCGGTGGCCGATGCCCTTGGTGTAGTCCAGCCGGTCCACGCCGAGCAGCACCTTCGTCGGATTTCCCAGGTCGCGGCGGATCTGCGCCGCGCGTTCTATGATTTCGTCATCGTGGGCGAGCTCATGGATTTTCGTGCTGTCAATGGAGATCGGGAACGCTTCAGCCCGGGCAATATGGCTGACCTCGCCGTCGTCGTCCTGGACGTGGACAAACTGCTGCTTGACGCTGTAGCCGCGGAAGCGCCGGGCCGAACGCATGAAATTGCTCGCGTCGCTGGTGCGTTGGAAACCGATCAGGTCCGCGCCGAGCAGGCCATCGATAACCCGTCCCCGCCAGGGCAACTGGGCGAAGATTTCGGTCGGAGGGAACGGGATGTGGTTGAAGAAGCCGATGCAGAGGTCCGGGCGGAGCCGGCGGAGCATCTGCGGCACGAGCTGGAGCTGGTAGTCCTGGACCCAGACGGTGGCGCCTTCGGCGGCGACGAGCGCCGCGGCATCGGCGAAACGCTGGTTGACGCGACGGTAGGCCTCCCACCAATGGCGGTGGAACTCAGGTGGGGCGACGACGTCGTGGTAGAGCGGCCACAGCGTCGCGTTGGAGAAGCCCTCGTAGTAATACTCAACCTCATCGGCGCTGAGACTGACGGGGATGAGGCGCATGTCGTTGTGGCTGAACGCGTCCAGGCGTTCGCTCGTTGCGCCGTTCCATCCGATCCACGCGCCGTCGGCCTTCGCCATGACGGGGGCCAGCGCGGTGACCAGACCGCCAGGGGAGCGGCGCCAGGAAGCGTTGCCGTCGTCGTCGACCACCCGGTCCACGGGAAGCCGGTTGGAGACGACTATGAAGTCATATTCGCGCTGGTCCTCGTCACCGACCTGCGTGCTCAAGTCCTCCAGCTCGCTTGAAGGATTTTCGCCGGTATCAGCGGTTGCGGATGCAGTCACAGTTGCTCCCTACGTCGATTCGCCCCATACAGACTCTAACGTTTATGGAAACTTTCTGTTCCGCTGCTTCGTTTTATATGACGGTGCATGAAATTGCTGGCTAAACTGGCAAAGTTGCCGTTTTCCGTGGTCCGAGGCCACGCCCAACAACACGAGGATTTATGACTCCGCAGAACAAAGGTAAGCCGTCCCGCGCCGAGCGTACGGCCGAGGCGCGCGAAAAGTCCCGCAAGATCCGCGAGGAACAGCAGAAAAAGGAAAAGCGGAACCGCCTGCTGGTGCGTTGGGGAGTCGTCGCCGGGATCGTCGCTATTATCGCCATCATCGCGATCATCGTGATGCAGAACGTCCGCGGCCAGATAGCTGATGAGGGTCCGACGGCGGCAAACACCAATGAGTACGGCGGCATTGTCATCGGCGCCGATAACGAGGTGTTGACCAACGATCCGGCTGGGAACATTTCCGCCGATGACCTGCCGGACGAAGCGCCGCAGCCGGAAGGGGACGGACCTCTCGTTCCGCCGGGAATCGAGCCTTCCGAAGAGGGCGAACCCGTAAACGTCGTGCTGTTCGAGGACTTCCAGTGCCCGATCTGCAAGCAGTTCGAGGAAACCTTCGGTGGCCAATTGCAGGAGTTGCAGAACGAAGGCGATATCACCGTCGAGTACCGCATCATCAGCATTCTGGACCGGGCCACATCGACGAACTACGCGTCCCGGGCTGCCAATGCCGCTAAGTGCGTTGCCGATGAGTCACCCGAAAACTACACGGCCTATTCGAATGCACTCTTCGAGAACCAGCCTCCCGAGGACGGTGGCGAGGGACTCTCGAATGAACGCCTGACCGACATGGCTGCGGAGGTTGGAGCCGATGGGCTGGGCGAGTGCATCGACAGCACCAAGTTCCGCCCCGCCGTGGAAATCCAGACCGAGCGCGCCGGAATGTACGGCGTGAGCGGGACCCCGACGGCCTTCGTGGACGGGGAGAAGTGGAACCCGCAGGAAGTTCCCTCGTTCATTGACTTCGTCGAGCAGAAACTCCAAGCGAAGCAGTAATTCCCAGTAGTCCAGGCGGGCGCGGTTTCCTACGACCGGCCCGCTTGGGCTAACCTTGTTTAGCGCGTTGAAGTTCCGCCGTTAAGGCGGGAACGACGACGTCGGCCGGCTTGCT
>NZ_KI914630.1:71651-88898 GCF_000520495.1 Arthrobacter sp. H14 | reverse complement strand
CGCCTCCTTAGCTCAGTTGGCCAGAGCACCTGTCTTGTAAACAGGATGTCGCCGGTTCGAATCCGGCAGGGGGCTCCGAATAACCCTTCTGACTAGGCAAAACCCTTAGTCAGAAGGGTTTTTATGTGCAATAAGCGACCAACTACGCGAAACCTGGTCCTCTCGTCATCGTGACGATGCCCAGCATCATTGACAATGCACGCAACGCGGGAGTGACGGACACGCTCGGCAGCATCCGGACGACTCAGGAACTGCAGCTCGTCATGGAAAGCACCTGTCAGCCGTAGCCGGGTTTGCTGCTGCCAGACGAGGGGCGGGATGTCAGGCGCGTCCGACCACAAACATCAGCAACAGCTGGAATCCGAAGGCGAGGGTAGCCGTCAGGAACGTTATTTCCAAGGACGTGGCCAGGCGCAATGCTCCGAAGGCCAGCCGCCGTCCTCTGCCGAACCTGTCCCGGTCCTTGATGTGGCCGTTAACCATCCATCCGACAAACACCAGCGCAAGCCCCACCGGGAAACCAATCAGCAATGACCATCCCCCGACGCCTGCCGAAATCGGGTCCGTGGTGCCGAAGGGATAGTTGCCGACGATCAGTTCAGGAGCGAAGACGTTGACCCAGGTGGCGAGGGCCAGGTAGGGAATCACGCTCGCCACGATGATGCCCATGCCGATGTATTTGATGTTTTGACGCCTGAAAAACCTGCCTCCGAAGCGGTTGCTTCCAGAGCGGGCATTGATTGATTCCGTCCGGTGGGAAGTCATCTCCGTACACCGGTTTCCGGCGGATTCTTCATCGCAGTCTTTCGCTTTAGCAGGGCCGGGCCCGTCCCGTCTGTGCGCTATCCTATGCCTGAATTGTGGCGGCATTCAGTCATCCCGGGCGTGCAAGTCATCCCGGCCCTCCGCACCGCCCTTGGCGATGCAGTTCTGGAACCAGGTTCCAAGTGCCCACTTCCGTTCAAGCCACAGGCCACGGGGCCCCCAGGGTGATGCCGGAAATGCCCGAGGGGGTCGTCCCCCGGTCCGGTGAAGCTGTCCTCACCATGGCTGCACCTTGGGCGACGGGCGGATCGCAGATCAACTTCCTGGGAGATTGGACTGAGCCCGATGCTATGAGCCTTGCCTGGCCGGCCGACATCCATATGCGTCTGGAAGCGCTCCGTGCCCAGCTGGATCCGTCGGGCATATTCCCTCCGGCCGGACCTGCGGCAGGCAGAAATGCCTGATCCCTTGACCGCGCCGTCGTCGCGGCGCCGGACTCGTTATCGTTATGGCTTCAGCAGGACCTTGATGGAGCGCCTTTCGTCCATAGCCTTGTACGCTTCGGCCGCTTCGTCAAGGGGCATTTCGACGTCGAATACCTTGCCCGGGTTGATCCGCCCGGCCAGGACATCCTCGAGCAATTCGGGAATGTAGGTGTGCGCAGGGGCCATTCCGCCGCCCACGGTGATGTTCTTGGCGAAGAGCAATCCGATCGGCAACTCCGCTCCTCCGGCCGGAACTCCGACGAAGCCAAGATTGCCGCCAGGACGGGTGCTGCCAAGCGCTTGCTTCATGGATTCCTTCGTCCCGACGCATTCCAGCACGGAATCGGCCAGCACTCCGCCGAGGAGCTCGCGTACTTTCGCCACGCCGTCGTCGCCGCGTTCAGCGACGATGTCGGTGGCTCCAAAATCGCGGGCCAGGGCTTGGCGGTCTTCGTGGCGGGACATGGCAATGATGCGTTCGGCGCCCAGACGCTTGGCGGCGAGTACCCCGCACAGCCCCACGGCGCCGTCACCAACGACGACGACGGTGCGCCCCGGCCCCACTTGTGCACTGACCGCGGCGTGATGTCCGGTGGCCATGACGTCGGAGAGCGTCAGCAGATTGGCGGTCAAGGCGGCATCCGGATCACTGACTCCTTCGACCTTCCGCAGCGTTCCTTCCGCCTGGGGGACACGGACGGCCTCACCCTGGCCGCCGTCGACATAATCGCCATGCTCGTCGTTGCCGCCCCAACCGGTCAGATGATCGCAGGCCACGGTGACGCCATTGAGGCACTGGGGGCAGTGGCCGCAGCTGTCCACAAAAGGAGCGATGACGAAGTCGCCAGCCGCCAGCTGGGTCACTTCGCTGCCGGTTTCCTCGACCACTCCCACGAACTCGTGGCCGATCGCGCGGGGCTCCTCGGTTTCGCGCACGCCGCGGTAAGGCCAGAGGTCCGAGCCGCAGACGCAGGACGCCGTCACTTTCACGATGACGTCTGTGGGGCGTTGGATGGTGGGGTAATCCCGGTCTTCGACCCGGATGTCGCCCGGGCCGTGGATTATGGCGGCGCGCATGTATGCTCCTAAAGAATTTCGCTGTATTCGGCGGTTATGAGAATTGGTAAGTGGTCGGAATCGCCGCTCGGCAGGGTCTCGACGTTGTCGATGTTCATACCTCTGGACGTGGCGAAGTCGAAGTGTCCCTTGAAGACCTTGTAGCGCATATAGGTTCTGCTGTCGCTCAGCGTGAGGTCATATCCGGAGGCGTTCATATGCGCTGTGAGGTTCTTGGTGAAGAAGGGGTAGTTGAAGTCCCCGACCATGAGCGAGATGAGTCCGGAACCCATGCTGAGCAGTTCCTCATGCGCGGCATGGATCTGCTTCCGGCGCAGCGAATTCGAGGCGGTCAATGGGGCGGCATGGAAGGAGCCGACAACGATGTCATGGTGCGACTCATTGTCGATGAGCCGTGTTCCGATGAGCCGCTCATGCGCCGGTGCGGCGATCCGGTCATGCAGTGATTTCTTGAGGGAGAAGGCGCTTGTATCCAGTGCTGTGAAGCGGTCCTGCGCGTAATAGATCGCCAAACCGAGCCGGTTCGCCTTGGTGGAGTCGGCCAGGTGCAGGGTGCCGATCGTCTCGGGAAGTTCCGATACCTTGCATTCCTGAAGGCACAATATATCGGGATGGAAATCCTTCGTCAGGTCGACAAGTTCACCACTGGCATTGTGCTTTCGGAGGTTGTAGCTAATGACCCGTATCAGGAAAACCACCCCTTCCGGCGCTGACTACTGGACTACGGATCGAGTCTACCTACTGAAACATTCGCATAGATCACGACACTGCTACTGTGACGGCGGGACAGAGGATTGCCGCTTCTTCCGGGCATCGTTTCCGGCGATCGTTTCCTGATGTACGAGCCGCAGAAAGGGAGTGCCATTGCTGTGCTCCGCGCGCTCGATCCGCAGCTTTCCGGAGCCGGTGTCGAGCCGCAACGAGGCCAGATGATTGCCGAACAGCGGACCGGTTGTCAGGGACCATTTAATGCCTGCCTCCGGAACCCGGGCTGTGTTGGCCAGCAGGCGGCCGATAAGCCGGGCAATCCAGGAATTGGCGATAATGATGGCCCTGCGCAGCTTGCCCGGATAGTGGCTGCGCAACGGGGAGCTGACGATCTGGGCAACCGGCGCCTGTGCCGGCTGGTCCAGCCGGTCGACGTGTGCGACGTAGGAATGGTGGACGTCGCCGGAAAGCACCAGCACTGTTGCCGGCGCCGCCCCGCGTTGCCCGGCTGCGACTTCTCCGATGGCCTTTGCCAGACGTCGGAACGAAGTGCGGAATGCGCCCCAATGCTCAAGATTGCCGACCAGCCGGAGTTTCTCTCCCCGTCTCGCAAACTTGGTGCCCCAAATCCCCTCGGCGATCGCCTCGTTCCAAGCTTCGACGTCGTGTACGGACGGCTCAAGCAGAAACGGCAGGGAAGAGCCGATCAACAAATGGTCGCAATCGCCCTGGAGCCAGCCTTCGACCATGTCCCACTCATCCTCGCTGAGCATGTTGCGCCGGCCGGTTTCCAGTACTCGTCCGGAGCGTGTGTCCAGCATGACGAGCCTTGTGCGGCCCAGATTGCGGCAGTAGCTCCAGCGTGACTGCTTGCGGCCATTCACTTCATCATCGGCATGGGCTGCGTATTCACGAAGCCGCCTCTCGCCGTCGTCCGAGTGCATCAACGCGGGCCACAAGCCCTCCTCAACCAAAGCAGTCGGAGAGAGATTGCCCATGTGTTGGTAGAGCCAATACGCCAGGTAGGCCCCCATGATCTGCTCCGGCCAACCCGGATCCTGCATCACCTCGTGCCGCCACTGGGCCGAGATGTTCCAGTGATTCCGCACCTCGTGATCGTCGAAAATCATCGCCGAGGGCACAGTCGAGAGCAGCCAGCGGATATCCGGCTGCGACCAACTGTGCTGGTACACCCAGGCATAGTCGTCAAAGTTGCGCGCCGCGCCCTTTGGGGGTGTGCCCGGCGGCTGCTTCCGGGCCATCTGCTCGCGCACCTCGGGGGACAGCCGCTTGTCCGCATAGATCTGGTCTCCGAGCAGCAGCAGAAGGTCAGGGAGCGGGCGTTCACCGGCCTGCAGCGCGCGGGATAAAGCGATCAGAGCATCAACTCCCACCGCGTCCGGTGCTTCACCGTGTTCCAGTGTCCACGGCTCAACATTGGGCCGGTCGACCCTGCAGGAACCAAAAACGATATCGAGTTCCCGGCCGGCTTCCATTGTGCGGATCCGGGGAGTGGCCCGCCGCTCGTCCGGTTCCGGCCAAACCGTCATTCCATCGAGGGTCACCGAGTACTCAGTCTCGGAACCGGCGCTCAGGCGGTCAATGATGACGAGAGCATAATGATGCCCGCCGACGGAGAAGGTCCGGCTCGTGCGGCCGAGCACAGCGACCTCCGACGGTGCCGAGGTCTCGACCCAAACAGTGGCCGTCATCTCGTCGACGTAGCGCAAGATGGGCCCCAGAATCAGGGACGCGTTCACTGCTGGCATTCCACCAGTGTATTCGGGCAACAGGACGGGAAGTGTTTCAGGCGACTATATCTTTGGGCTTGCCCGCGGTTGTGCTTTACCCGGAGGCGTCACGCAGGATCGTTCTTGTCGCCTTCCGAATTCAACTTTAGGGTTTAGGGAGTTGGACCTTACGTTCGTTTCAATGATGATCCCGCCCGGCGGCAAACAGCTCACCGGCGGTCGAGTAGAGGGAGACCCCTTCATGTCCTTTAAGCCTTCTGCCCTGATAGCCACGCTGGCTTTCGCCGCTGCAAGCCTCACCGGCGTCGCACCTGCTGCTGCTGACACCCTTGAGATTTCGCCGCCAGGGGCCAACGACTGGTCCTGCCAGCCATCCGCCGAGCACCCCAATCCAGTCGTACTGGTTCCGGGCACGTTCGAGAGCATGGCAAAAAACTGGAGCACGCTGTCGCCACACTTGAAAAATGAAGGGTACTGCGTCTTCGCCTTGAATTACGGCGAAACCAACGGAATCTATGCCACCGGACCCGTCGCCGAGTCAGCGCAGGAGCTCGCGGTATACGTTGATGAAGTCCTGGCAGCCACCGGGGCGAAGAAAGTGGATATTGTGGGCCACAGCCAAGGTGGAATGATGCCCCGCTATTACATGGGATTCCTGGGAGGCGCGAAGGAGGTCAACCATCTCGTGGGTATCGCGCCGTCCAACCACGGCACGGAAGGCCTTATTACTCCGACTCCGGAAAACGTTCCGCTGGAGACCAGTGATTCAAACCCGCTGTGCCAAGCCTGTGCCGACCAGCAGGCCGGCTCGCCGTTCCTCACCAAACTGAACTCGATCGGGGACATCGTGAACGGTCCCTCATACACCGTCATCGCAACCATTTACGACGAGGTGGTGACGCCTTACCGCAGTCAGTTCCTGGCAGGACCGGACCGTCGGGCCACTAACATCACGATCCAGGATAAATGCCCGGCTGACCTCGTGGAACATGACCAGGCACCCAACGATCCTGTAGTCCATCAACTGGTGGCGCATGCACTCGGACAGCCCTCCGGTCCGGCGGATCCGGACTACCAACCCCGGTGTCTATAACATAGAGCCCGAGACCTGACCGGGTCGCCATATATGGTGACGGGCGAAGTATGTCCGCAGCCGGCGGTGATTGAGCTGTGCAGATGTATATTGGCCGGTTCATGTAAATCTGGATGCTGAGACAAGGAGCCGGAGCATGGATTCTGAAGCCACTGTGACACCAGATGCCCGCAAGCCCTGGTCGCCACTGCGACACACAAGCTCTCGTGGCGCGGCGGCTCGAAAAGGAACGTACCGGGAACTGACCAGGCTGTCCGCTGCAGATTAGCGCTTAGTGACGGTGATGGTACGGGACGAGCAGGCATTGGCGAACTTCACCAGCGCGTCCTTCTCCGCCCGGTCGACCTTCAGGCCCCAACGGATCTTGATGGCGACCCAGTCCGCCACGTAGCGGCAGCGGTTTTTCGGCGGCATCCAGGCTTCGGGTCCGCTGGCCTGCTTGGATGAGTTCAGCGAACTGGTCTGCGGGTTCAGCGCCCGGCGGTCGCCCATGTCGTTATAGAAGTTGATGCGCCGGTTTTGACTCCATGATTTCGCGCCGGAGCCCCAGGCCTCATGGACCGGGATCAGATGGTCGATCTGGACCTTGGAAGCGTAGTAATGAGTGCGGTTATCCCAATTGGTAACCCATTTGCCCTTGCTGACCGTGCACCGGGTGGGCGAGGTGAAACGCGTGGTGGTCTTCGATTCCTGAATCAGAACCTCGGCCCGGGTGTCCTGGCAATCCCGGTTGAAATCCTTCCAATCACCGAAGTAGCGGTACCGGTCATAGCCGGTGTCCCGCTCGGCGGCCACCGGAAGCGAGCGGACGGCGCTGCGAAGCGAAGCTTTATAGGTGGTGGCGGCTTCGGCTGGCACAGTGAACCCACTCACCAGCAAAATGGCGCCAACGATAACGGACAGAGCTTTTCCAAGCATCATTTCCCCCAAATAATGAATTATCCAGCGCTCGGCAAAGCCTCTGTGCGGATACGGTGATGTCTGCGCGGGACGATGGTATCCACGCGACGGAATAATGATGACATATCCGGATGAATTGCGCTATAGGAAGTACGGGGAACTGACATCTGGACGGATTGAACCATTCATCCTCACTGCAACAGATCCAGTCCCGGCTCAGCTCCCGGTGTTATACTCCTGTTATCTTCGAGGTGAGCTTCATGCCTAACCATATAGTCCAGGTTGTTGGAGTCGATACGACGAGGTCAGATATGATTCGCGTTTTGATTCCCCAGATTTCACCTACTCCTGTCTCGTCTCATAGCTCGAGGCTTTATGCGTTGCCCCGCCGGACACTTGCCTCCCAAACGGCCGAAGCAAGTGTCCTGCCCCGGCAACTTCCGATTCGACGGCGCGGATCCAGACGCCGGTCTTTCGATCGGCGTGTACCGGCACCATAGGAAATTTTCGCAATAGGACCTCAAAATGACGTTTGACCAGCTCAAACCGATTGAACCCTTGGAAATAGATGCACTTATCGGTGCAGACTTCTCGATTTCCGCCAGACATTTGACGACACTGGTGGCACGCCTTGCGGGGGAAATCGGCTCCGCTGAAGGGGGAGGAGCGGTCGCAATTCTGGCCGAGCCGGGAATTGTGCCATCCACGGCTGCCATCGCCGCACTGTCCTCCCGGCGGCCCTACCTTCCCATCGCCGCGTCCTATCCTGAAGAGCGGATCAAGTACATCCTGGACGACAGCGGAGCAACCACGGTGCTCGCCGCTTCCAATGACGCCGAGCGTGTCCGGAGCTGGGGATATGCGGACCTCACCGTTATGGATGTCGAGATCCTGCTCCACGATATGGAGGCTGACGCTCCGACAGGAACAGCCCATGTGTGGGACCTGGTGGACTTAAACGTAGAGCCGGATGAACCTGCCTATCTGATTTATACGTCCGGCTCGACGGGCGACCCCAAGGGAATCGTAGTATCACGGGCGAACCTTGCTAACCAGCTGGACTGGTTCCATGACCACGAGTACTTGACAGTGGGAACCCGGATCATCCAAAAGACCCCCATTGGGTTCGATGCGGCGCAATGGGAAATACTCGCCCCTCTTGCCGGCGCCGTGGCGGTGACCGTGGAAAGCGGAGAACACAGGGACCCATACGCTTTGATCGCCCGGATGCAGGAGGCCGGGGTCACCACCTTCCAAGGAGTCCCGACTCTGCTGCACGCAATAGTCGAGACCGGGGAGCTGCCGAAGGTGACTTCGCTCCGTCGGATCTTCTCCGGTGGGGAAGCCCTATCGTGGGACCTGGTGGCCAAGCTTCAGGGCAGTTGCCGGACCTTGAGGTTGTCAACCTTTACGGGCCGACTGAGTGCACTATCAACGCGACCTCGTTCAAAATTCCGGCCGGCGGCCTCCAGGAGACGTGGTCCGGTACCAACTCCGTGCCGATCGGGAAGCCAGTGTCCAATGTTGACTTCTCGGTGATGGAGGACGGTCCCGAGGGACCTGCGGCCGCCACGGTCGGCGAACTCTGGATCTCCGGGGTGCAAGTCGCCATTGGCTATCAGGGAATGCCCGGGGAAACTGCCAAGAAGTTCCCGGTCATCAACGGTAAACGGTGCTACCGAACCGGAGACCGGGTGAGAAAGCTGGAGGATGGCAACCTTGAGTTCCTCGGACGGTTCGACAATCAAGTCAAAATTCGTGGCAACCGGGTCGAGCTCGACGAAATAGCGGCTCAATTTCACCGTCATCCTTGGGTTGAACGGGCCCATGCCTTGTTGCTGTCCGGCCGCCGACCGGGCCAACAGGAGCTTGTTGCCTGCATCCAGCTTGATCCCGGGAATGCACCCTTGATGGATGGTGCCCAGGCGGCATCACACCACCGGTCCAAAGCAGACAGAACACAGGTAAAAGCCCAGCTCTCAAGCCCGGGGCTGCGTGATGTTGACGGCATCCCGGAGGCGGATGTCATCAGTATCCCGGGTAGCGGTTCAGAGGAACGCATCGAAGCACACACCTACGCGCGGAAAACGTATCGATTCTTCGACGGGCCGCGTGCCCGCCAACGTGAGATCCTGAAGTTGATTGCAGCCGCGGAACCAGGCGCCGTTGAGCCTTCCGCGCCCGATGCGGACACCTACCGCGCATCGGTATTGGATATGCTTCACGCGGTATCGGCTCACCATAGCCCGGAGCGGCTGCTGCCAAAGTACTTGTATGCCTCCCCCGGGGCGCTGTACTCCACGCAGATTTATCTGGAGAACGACGGGACGCTTGGCATTCCACCAGGCATGTACTATTTCCATCCAATCGAGCGGCAACTCTACCTCCTGCCTGACCAGAAGGAATGGAATCCGACCGGGCTCCGGTTCCACCTGGTTTCGAAGACTTCCGCAATCCAGGACGTCTACCAGAAGAACGTCAAAGAGGTACAGCTGCTGGAGGCCGGCCACATGCTCGGTGCCATGGAGCAGTTCGCCGCCCGGCACGATGCCCACGTGCACTTCGAGGAGCCCGGACAAATCAACTTCCCGGGACAGGAGTCAGACGACGACGTCTACCTGGGCACTGTTGAACTTCGCACTTTGCGGCAGCCGTGGTTGGAGGCCTGCAACTTCTATATTTCGATTCCCGAGCACACGACCATGCCGCTCGAACCTGGAATGTACAAGCACACAGGGCAAAACGAGCTGCAGCGCATTTCGGACCTCTATGTCCGGCAGAACGAGGTCATCGCCATCAACCAGGCGGTGTACAGCCGGGCGGACTTCGGGGTGGCCATCGTGTCCGGGGAAGACGATCCCAGGCACGCCTACATATCGATGGGCTACCAGATGCACAAGATCCAGGACAACGATCTGAAGTTCGGATTCATGTCCGCCGGATACAGCTCATTCAGCGGCCACCCGCTCCCCTCGGCATTGACGATTCAAAAGGCACTCGGCGTCTCTGAAGAACGGGACCTTCCATCATATTTCGCACTGGGAGGACACATCTCCGACGAACAAATCGAGCACCGCGGCATGAACGAAGACTCCGTACACATGACCGGCCCTGCCGAGATGATCACGAAGGATATGACCAACTACGTTCCCGACTACATGGTTCCGGACCGGACGGTGCTTGTCTCCGGCTTCCCGACTACACCGAACGGAAAGATTGACGGCCGCGCGCTGGAGCAGAGCCCGGAAGTGACCGCCCCGTCACGCAGTCGCGGGATTGTTGAACCCAGTACAGCGACCGAGGCGCTGCTGGTCCGGCTGTGGCAGGGCGTTTTGAAGGAAGACGACGTATCGGCGGACGACAATTTCTTCCAGATTGGCGGTGACTCCATCCGCGTCATGATGCTGCTTGCGAAACTCAGAGAGCAGGGCGGCATCACTATTGGGCCCGAGACAGTGTTCTCCAATCCGGTGCTGAACGATCTCGCCAGCGCCATTGACGAAGGTTCACATGCCTCCAGGCTCATCCCGCTCAGTGATTCCAGGCCAGGCCCCGCGACCATTGCCTGGCCCGGCCTGGGGGGCGTTCCGATCAACCTTAAACCGCTTGCCCTCAACCTGCAGACAGAGTCCACCGTCTACGGCGTCAGGGCGAGCGGCCTCAACCCGGACGAGCCCATCCACAGTGACGTACATGAGATGGCGCGGCACGACATCGAATTGATACCGGATCGCGAATCATACCGATTGATCGGATACTCATTCGGATGCCGGGTCGCGTTCGAAGCAGCCTTTCAACTGGAGAATTGGGGAAAGAACGTCGAGTCATTGGTGCTTGTCTGTCCAGGCAACCCTGCTGTGGAACTCGGCGGGGAGCCGACAGGCAACCGGGCAGCCTCCTTCGAGAACCGCGAATTCGTCGCCATGCTCACCTCCGTGTTCACCGGCCGCATCGACCCGGATCTGATATCAGAGGCCTGGGAGACCGTCACCTCGGCCGAGGATATGGTCAGGTTCGTGATGGCCAACGTCGATGGATTCGAAGCGTCGCAGGTGCGCCGGATAGTGGATCTGGTGTCCGGGACGTATGAATTCGACTACTCCTTCACCGAGATGGCGGATCTCCAGCTCAGATGTCCCGTACTCATCATCAAAGCCGCCGGTGATCTCTACTCCTCAGTAGAAGACATCATCTCCGCCGGGCAGCTGGACTTTGATGAGAAGCAGTTACCGGACGACCACTACACAGTGCTCAGGGAACCGGGTGTGCAATCCTTGGCGGCAGTCGTACGCGAATTCCAGCTCAAGCACTCAAGCGCGAAAGTCTGATAGATGCCCATCAGCATGGAGCGGCACGAAATCCGGGACCATCACACGCAGGCATCTGCAAGTGAACGATCCGCTGTCAGGGTTGAGTACGAAGGTTGGCAGGGAACTGCGAAAGTGCAGTTGCAGCCCGATGGCAGGCCAGAGCTGGCGTACCTGGCCGGAGAGCCGGATCCTCAGACGGCGGTTTGGTGTAACCGCCGTGAGCATGAGCGTGTGTACCTCCGGCCCGAAGCCGCCCGCTTTGCCTCGCTAACGGGCAGCGCTTTTGTGCGGCTGCTGATCGGACTGATGACAGGGTGGGTCGACCCACGGCATGCCGGGCTGGACTATAGGGGCGGTATTCCAGTGCCAACCGACCCGCAGTTGCATGCTTCGGTGTCCCACAGCGGGTCTATAGTCTGCGCGGCCGTGAGCCGTGGCACGCAAGTCGGCATCGACGTCGAGCCGGAAGGACGGGCGCCGGAGCTGAGGTCCGTGCTCGCGTCGCTTCAGACCGACGCGGCCGGGATGACCGACCGGCAACTGGTGGAGTGGTGGACCGCGCGGGAAGCCGTTTACAAGGCCCTGGGGGTGGGTATAGCGGGGTTCTTCAGTCCCGAGGTTTTACTGATTCGGGGACGTCGCTGGTCCAAGGGGCAAGCGGAAGGGACTCTGTGGTCAGGCGAAGTCGTGCCGGACAGGCAGGGCCGAAACCACGCCATGGCCATCGCATGTATTTCGATACCAGGAAGGGCGCAAAAATGAAGGCACCGAATGCCACCAGTGCCCCCACCGCGGACAGAACCACGCCTTGGAAATGGGTGTTGCTGTGCGCTTCCGCGCCGGCCGTGTGGGGCACCACCTACGTCGTCACGACCGAGCTGTTGCCCGCCGGGTACCCAGTCTGGTCCAGCGCCCTGCGTGCCCTGCCCGCGGGTATTATCGGCCTGCTCATCTGCCGCCAGCTCCCTTGGGGAGAGTGGTGGTGGAAATCGCTCGTCATGGGGCTGCTGAATATGGGAATGTTCTTTCCCCTGCTCTTCATCTCCGCCTACCGCTTGCCGGGCGGGCTGGCCTCGGTATTGATTGCCTGCCAGCCGCTGTTCGTCGCGGCCCTCGGCTATCTGATCCTGAAAGAAGCTCCCACGATATGGAGAATTGTATGGGGGCTTATCGGCATAGCCGGCATTGCCATGATGGTGCTGGATTCGGACGCTGTAGTGGATGCATGGGGGATCGTGGCCGGTATCATCGGCGCCGGCAGCATGGCTGCAGGAATTGTGCTCTTCAAGAAATGGCACCGTCCGGTGGGAGGTCTTACCTGGGCCTCGTGGCTGCTGGCTTGGGCAGGCGTCATGCTTGTCCCGGCCTCGTTTCTGTTCGAAGGCGCCCCTCCGCCAATTGATGCCGGTGCCGGAGCGGGGTACGCGTGGCTGGGAATCGTCGGCGCGCTTCTGGCGTATTGGGCCTGGTTCGGCGGGCTGGGTAAGCTTCCGGTCTCGGCAGCTTCGTTTCTCCCTCTTCTGTCGCCGATCGTCGCAACGTTGCTCGGAATCATATTGCTGCAACAGTATCTGGGGCTTGTCCAATGGATAGGGTTCAGTATCTGTCTGCTGGCTATCGTTTGCGCCCAACTTCCTCCTCCAGCGAGGACGCGCAAAATGGACCAGGTCCCAAAGACGCGGCCCTAGACGGCGCCCGGCACCATCCGCTGTAGGGTTTTCACGTGGCTCTGCCATTTCGAGCTGCACGATGATGGAGGAAGTTCTTGACGACGGCGACGCACTATTCAGCGGCGGATTTTACGGTCATGCCGTGGAAGAACGGTGGCGGAACGACGACGGAACTTGCGCGGGACACGGCGGATGCGGATTATGGCTGGCGGCTCTCCATCGCCGACATCGCCGGGGACGGATCGTTCTCCACCTTTCCGGGGATGCAGCGGATCATCACGGTTCTGGAAGGTGGCGGTATGCGCTTGACTATCGACGGGAAGGTCAGACGGGACCTGCTCCCGTTTGACGCCTACCCGTTCGACGGCGGCCGCAGTACCGAGTGCGCTTTGCTCCGAGGGCCCATCCGGGATTTCAATTTAATCCACCGCCAGGACAGTTTTACCGCCCGGGTGGAATGGCTCGATTTACCGGATACAAGGACATTCCTCACCGCCGCGGACACCGTTCTCATCTACACCACGGGTGCGGAAACAATTGTGAAGACGTCGTCCGGTGCGGAACTCGCACTCGCCCGGAATGAGCTCCTCCGTCTGGAAAACACCGGCAGCCCTGAGGAGGTTTCCATCCGCGGCACAGCTGGGGGCCACTGCGGAATCTTCGAACTGAGCAGGCGCTGAGCACCTAGACCTCGAGGAACTCCGTCAGTGCGTCGATCAACCGCTGGACGTCGTCGTCCGAAGTGTAGGGTGCAAGGCCGATGCGGAGCCCGCCGTCGTCGTCGAGCCCCAGTGTGCGGGAGGCTTCGATGGCGTAGAAGTTGCTGGCGGGGGCGAGGATGTTTTGGCCGGCGAGGAACTTGCTGACATCGACGGCGCGGTGGTTGTTGAAGCTCAGCAGCAGGGTGGACGTGCGGGCTGCTGCCCGCGAGTGCAGCACGACGCCGGGCAGTCCAGCAAGTGCGGATTCGAGCTTCTCCTGTAGCGCTTCCTCATGCGCGTCGATGGCGGCGAAGGCTGAGACAATTTGCTCGCGCCGGCCGCCTTCCGTCCCGCCGAGGGAGGCGATGAAGTCAACGGCCGCCGTCGCGCCGGCCATGATCTCGTAGGGAAGTGTTCCGAACTCGAACCGTTCCGGCACGGCGTTGGTCGAGGGCAGCAGCTTGTCCGGTTCGATGGACTCCAACAACTCCGGCGATGCCGCCAGTACGGCACAGTGCGGACCCAGGAACTTGTAGGGCGAGCAGACGAAGAAGTCCGCGCCGAGAGCCAGCACGTCCACCGCTTCATGAGCAGCATAGTGGACGCCGTCGACGTAAAGCAGTGCGCCGGCGTCGTGCACCAACTGGGCAATTTCCGGAACGTCCGGCATAGTGCCGACGAAGTTTGATGCGGCGGTGAGGGCAACAATCCGGGTGCGTCCGCTGAGCGACTGCTTGACCTCGTCCAGGTTCAGTTCCGCGGTCTCCGGATCGAATCCGACCCAGCGCACGGCGGCACCCTGACGTTCGGCGGCCTGAACCCAGGGCCGGACGTTTGAGTCGTGATCCAGCCGGGTGACCACGACCTCGTCGCCGGGACCCCAACTGCGGCTCAGGTGCCGGGAGAAGTCGTAGGTGAGCTGGGTGGCGCTGCGGCCGTAGACGATCCCGCGTGTGTCCGCGTTGAGGAAATCCGCGAAGGCGCCGCGGAACTCGGCGACGGCGTAGTCGGCGTTCTGCTCCGGGAGCACGCTGCGGCCGCGGTTGGACAGCGGACCGGTCAGGGTGGCGGCTATGGCATGGCCGACGACGTCGGGTGTCTGGGTGCCGCCGGGACCGTCGAAGTGGGCGATACCTGAAGCCAGGGACGGGAAATGCGCACGGAGGCGGTGGACGTCGAGGGGCATGGCTGCCTTTCTCCAAAGGGGATGCGCCGCAATAGCGCACATTCCGACTATAGATGTTTTGTCAATCCGGTTGCCGTTTATGGAATCCGCTGTGAAGGCTCTCCCAATGGATCGGTCGGAAGCGGGCGGCGGTATTTGCGCAGACGGCGGGCAGCTGCGCGGAGTTGAGTGGCAATGCGGGTGGATGCCAGCAATACCGGCACCCCGGGCAGGACGGATATAAGCGCGAGGATGCCGTATCCGGTGGCTGCGGCGACGCCTTCCGCGCCGGAGTACCCATAGGCCATGAAAGCAAGGGCCGTGGCGCCCTCGCGCGGACCCCAACCGCCAACGCCGAGGGGAATGAACATGCTGGCCAGGCAGATCGCTCCCAGTCCGGTCACGTGGGCGAACGGAATGCCTGGCGAGGTCATTGAAGCCGCGGCCCAGAACATCAGCAAAAAGCAGCCCCATTGCAACAGCGACAAGGACCAGACCGCCATCGACGCCGGCAAGGCAATTCGTCGGATGGACGGCCAGGCGCCGGCGAGTACAGCCACCGACACTGCGAGCGTCGCAAGACTCAGCCGCCAATCCTGTGTCGCCAGCGCGATCGCCGCTGCGAGAATGACGATTACGGTCCCCGCAAGGCGTTCTCCCGCGACCGAGCCGATGCTGCTGGACCAGGATGAATTGTGCTCGGTCCGGTGCTGGACGGTTCGATACGCGTCACCGGCCATCCCGCTGGGCAACACAGAATTCAGCAGCGTAGCGCCATAGCACTGGCGCAGCGCCTGGCTGGTGGACAACTGGATTCCATACCCGCGGCAGATAATCCGCCACCGTGTCGCCTGTGCCCACGTTGCGACAAAGCCACAGGACAGGGCCGCCAGCACAGTCCAGATGTTGACGGCTTGAATCCCGGCTGCAAAGGGGGCAACACCGAAAGCATGAACGAGATAAGCGATCAGTCCGGCCAGGCACACGATTTGGAGGCCGCTGACCAGGAGCATCTTCCGCCCGGCGATCCGGCGGATCATCCGTGCAACCATACCCGCAGTGTACGCCGCTGCAGTGCCCTCGCGGCAGGCCTTGCTGCCGGTTACCCGGCGGGACGGTTCCTGCCTTGTCCAGCGAGCAGATCGCCAGCTGCCGACTGCAGCAGCGATACGTCCGTGGCCGCCGCAATCCGGCCGAAACCCATGGCCCTGAACGCCGCAAGGTGGTCCGGATTGGTGGTGAAGATGCCACTCCCGATGCCATTGTCCCGGCAGACGCGGACAACCCGTTCGAGCTGGTTCCCGCCCGGTCCGGGATGGCGCTCGCCGTCTGCGATGACTTCACCGTCTCCGTCCAACAGATCATCGATGGTGGTGCCCAGATCGATGGAGAGATCGAGCGGACCCACGAAGATGAATCCGACCCCTGGAACGGCGGCAATCTCTTCAAGATTGCGCAGCGCCCGCGCGGTTTCCACCATGACTCCGATCTGAAGCGAGGCGTTGGCTTCCTCGACCGACGGGAAGTCGCGGCCGCGGTGGACCTCGAACGGTCCGCGGCTCCGGTCTCCGGACGGCGGGTACAGGCAGGCGCGAACAGCCCGTTCCGCTTCGGCTGCGGAATTGACCATCGGAACGATAACGCCGGCCGCCCCGGCATCGAGGGTTCGGCCGATCACGGCGGCATCGTTGGCAACCACCCGCACCAGGACGGGGGTCTCCAGATGCCGGGTCATCGCCAATGCCTCGGTGACAGCGCCGTCGTCGTACTGGCCGTGCTGGGCATCCAAGCACACCCAGTCGAAGCCGGAGCGCAGAAGAAGTTCGACGACGGCGGAGCTGGCGAGCATCGACCAGCCGCCCAGCAAGGGGGTGCCGGAGAAGGAGTCGTCGTAGGAAGAGCCGTTGCGGGAAGTGGCGTCCCTGAAGGGGACGGTAGTGTCCGGGGGAGTGTCGCTTTGGGTCATGTGGGTGGTGCGTTCCTTCCTCAAGGTGCGGTGTGCAGGGGCGGTGTGCCGGTGCTACGGGACAGTGCCGGTTCCGTCAGTTTCGCCGGAATCCTGCGCTGTTTCGCTGGCGCGGCGCCGCAGCTCGTGGCGGGCTTCGAGGGCGGCGAGAGCCTTTTCCGGTATCGCGATCAGCCCGTCGACCGCCTTCCGCAGCTGCCGGTAAGCCCCCTGCCTTTCCCCGGGCGAGCTGGCCTCATCAGCGGCGACGTTGAGCAACTGGCGGGCAGTCTGCAGCCGTTGCTGCTCCTCGGGCGTGAAGTGGCCGCGCTTGACGCGCTTTGCTTCCGCCTCGGCGATCAGGAAGGCCTCCTCGAATTCGCGCACCGCATGTCCGTACTCGGTGCCGGCAGCTTCATCGTGGTGGCCGGCTGCAGAACCAGGCCTGAGCCGGCCGGCAGTACGCATCGCCTTGACCATGGCCACCGTATGCGGCTCGCGAAGGTCAGTCATCACGGGATAATCGATCAGCTTGGCCAGATCGAGTTCGTATTCCGACCAGCGGCGGAAAATCTCGTCGTGCAGGGCAAATGTTTCCTCCCAGGACCGCTGGATGCGGGCCTTGCGGTCGCGCCGCCAATTCAAGCCGAAGTGCAGTCCGTGGCCTTCCGGCTCGT
>NZ_KI914630.1:50608-71551 GCF_000520495.1 Arthrobacter sp. H14 | reverse complement strand
CCGGCTCGTCCTGGTCCACCCATTGTCCGGAAGCGAGAAAGCGTGGCGACTCTGGCTCCTTCACAATGCCTGCCTCCCCTCCCGCGGTAATGCTTCCAGTTTTCCCGGTCCGGCGGTGATGTCAAGCTGGACGGGATGCGGTACATTCGGCGGAATCGATACAGCCGACGGGTTGTTCGCATCGGTAAAGCCAATGCAGGAGAGGAACTTCATGGTTGAGAAGGTAGCCGACATAGCAGTAACCGGATCCACCGGCGCTCTGGGAGGCCGTGTGGCGCAGATCTTGTCCGACGCCGGACTGCAGCAGCGGTTGCCGGTGCGCGACATCAGCCGCGCCCCGCAGTTGCCGGGCGCGGCCACCGTGCGTGCCACTTATTCGGACAGGGATTCGGCTGAAACGGCGCTGTCCGGCGTGAAGGTGTTGTTCATGGTCTCCGCCTCCGAAACCGCCGACCGTGTGACCCAGCACCGGACCTTCGTCGATGCGGCCAAGGATGCCGGCGTCGAACATCTTGTTTACACATCTTTTCTTGGCGCGGCAACGGACGCGACGTTCACGCTGGGCCGGGACCATTGGGCAACGGAGGAGCATATCCGTGGAAGCGGCCTCGGATTCACCTTCCTGAGGAACAACTTTTACCAGGACATCATGCCAATGTTGGCCGGCGACGACGGCGTCATCCGCGGTCCCGGCGATCACGGCCGGGTGTCTGCCGTAACGAGGGAGGATATTGCCGCTGCCGCCGCCGTCGTACTTCAGGATCCGGGCCCGCATGCCGGCCGGACCTACAATCTCACTGGCCCGGAGGCCCTGACCTTTGCCGAGATCGCCGCCACCATCAGCGACGTGACCGGCAGGGATTTGAGTTACTACAACGAAACCGTGGAAGAGGCGTACGAATCCCGGAAGAAGTGGGACGCGCCGGGCTGGCAGTACGATGCCTGGGTCAGTACGTATACGGCTGTCGCCAAGGGAGAGCTGGACGGAGTGAGCGGTGATGTCGAGGCGCTAACCGGCCGGACCCCGCTGACTTTCCGGCAGTTCCTTGAGGGCGGGAAGGCCTGATTCCGGCACGGGACATCTGACCAAGGCAAAACATCGACGCTGAGTGCAGCACGTGGTCCCCGGTCCGGTGGACCGGGGACCACGTGTCGATGAGCCAGCGTGCGGTTAGGTCCGGGCGTGGCCGCGGTTGGTGATGAATCCCCAGATGCCGAGAACCACCAGAGCTCCGACCAGTGCGACGAGCCAAGTCTGGAGCGACCAGAATTCTTCGAGTCCGACGCCGAAGATTGCTGAACCGAGCCATCCTCCGAGGAGGGCCCCAAGTACGCCCAGCACCAAGGTGGCAATCCAACCGCCGCCTTGCTTTCCAGGCAGGATGAGCTTGGCCAGCACTCCCATAATGAGGCCAAGAATCAGGAATCCGATGATACCCATGTGTCCTACTCCTTAATGGATACTGCTACCTGAATTACCCTGACCGCGTCACGCTTTGGCGACGTGGTAGAGGTGGGAATCAAGTCGATTTCCCACGTGTACTAAGGATACTTCTTAATGCAGGTTTTTATGGGGTCAATACGATTACAGTCTTTACATGGAGTGGTTGTTTACGATTCTCGGAATTGTTGTCGCCGCGGTGGGTTTGTACGACGTTTTCCAGACCTTGCTGCATCCGCGCGGGCGCGGGAGACTGAGCCGGCTGGTGGTCACGACGGTGTGGTGGATTTCGAGGAATCTGCGGCGCAAACCAGGATCGTTCACCGGTCCGTTGGCCGTGGTGTCGCCCAGGCGGAAACATCGTTGCCTGCAGTGATTTTCTATGCGTCGGAATTGTGCGAAGAAGCGCGGCTTTCGCAACGGCCCGATATTCTGCCGGGAGGCCAGGCCATGTCGGAAGCATTGGACGATCTGGCCGAATATATGGGCGGCAAATTCATCGCTAAAGGAGACACCACCAAGGAGGTCTTTAAAACATTTGCTGCGGACCATGGGTATACGTACGGCTCGACGAGCTGACCTCCATTTCGATAAAGACAGTATGCTGACTGGTTCTGCTAGAGTGCGAATCAGCAGCCGCGCCAAAATTGGTTTTTGGAGGTGACCGGGGAAATGCCGGGAAATCAGAGGCTGGCGTCATGAGCCAGGCAGGCAAGACCGCCCGTTTCGGCCATACCGAGCTTCCAGAGGAGCAGCAGGCGGCGCTGCGCAAAGCGATTAAATGGGAATGGATCACGATCGCGTTCCTCGTCGTCGCGGTCATCATCGTCTACCTTGTACTGGGCAATTCGCAGGCCATGAAAGCGGCCTGGATTGAAGATCTGCTGTCGTTCCTGCCGCCAATTGCTTTTTTGGTGGCATCCCGCATCATCAGGCGTGCTCCGACCGAGCAGCATCCGTATGGGTTCCACCGCTCTGTGGGGATTGCCCACCTGGTGGCCGCTGTTGCGCTCCTGGTCATGGGCGGCTACCTGGTGGTCGATTCCGGCATCGCGCTGATCTCTGCCGAGCACCCCACCATTGGCGGCATCACACTGTTCGGCCAAACCTTCTGGCTGGGGTGGCTGATGATCGGTGCGATGGTGTTGACGGCTGCTCCGCCCGTGTATTTGGGCAGGGTCAAGATGAAACTGGCCAAGAAACTGCATGACAAGGTGCTGTACGCGGACGCGGATATGAACAAGGCGGACTGGATGACAGGCCTCGCCGCAGCCATCGGCGTCGCGGGTATCGGCGTTGGATGGTGGTGGGCGGACTCAGTGGCCGCGCTGGTCATCTCGGCAAGCATTCTGCATGACGGAATCAGGAATCTGCGCGGTGCAGTGGGAGGGTTGGTCGACACCCGGGCCAGGACCTACGATGATTCCGAACCGAACCCGCTCACCGACCGTATAGATGCGTACCTGAGTGGACTGGACTGGGTGGCGAAGGCCGCATCCCGGGTCCGTGATGAAGGCCACGTATTCCATGTCGAGTCGTTCGTGGTGCCCAATAAGGAACTGACTCCCTCGATGAGCCACCTCGAGCAGGCCCGGAAAGCCTGCATCGAGATGGATTGGAAGGTCCAGGACATGGTGATTGTTCCCGTTGCGGAACTGCCGGAGGAATTCCTCCCGGGGCTGACCACCGCCGGGGGAGAGCGCTAGACAGAGTACGATTTGTGCGGGGCCTGTCGGCGACAGATGCTGGACAGAGCCAAGGCGATGACGAAGACGCAACGCCGTGCCACCAGCGCAGCTGGAACGAAAACGATGGCTGAAAGAAGCGAAGCGAGGAACTGTGCCCGAATTTTCCGCACGACTGGCCACTGCCGATGAGATCGCCGACTGGGATTCACACGTCACCTCGAATCCGAACGGTGGCAATGTGCTCCAGTCGACGCCCTTCGCCGAGGTGAAGCAGCTGCAGGGCTGGCGCCCGGTACATCTCGTATTCGAAGGTCCCTACACCAGCTACAACCTTGTGCTGGAAAAGGCCGTTCCCGGGCTCGGAAGCCTCTGGTACATGATCAAGGGACCAGGCGTCGCGAAACCGGCCGATGTGCCGGACATTGCGGATGCGGCCGCGGCGCTGGTGAAGCGGCTCCGGCTCAACGTCTTCGCGGTCAAGGTGGAACCCGACGTCGTCGCCACAGAAAAAATCCGTGCATTCTTCACGCGGTCCGGTTTGGTTAAGACCTTCAATATCCAGCCCAATGACTCGACGGCGCTGCTGGACGTCAGCCCGGAACCGGAGGAGTTGCTGAAAAACCTGCACTCCCGCGGCCGGAATGCCGTGCGCCGTGCCATCCGCGAGGGCGTTGAAGTGCACAATGTGGAGCCGACGGAGGGAAACTTCCGGGCCATGTTCGAGCTGATGGGCCAGGCGCAGCAGGGCCAGCTGACGGCCACCCTGCGTTCGTTCGAGTACTACCGGACCTTCTGGCGGAAATTCGTTGATGCCGGCTTCGGCCGCCTGCTGTTCGTCTACGAGGACGGCCAGCCGTCGGTCGGCGCGTTCGTGATTAAGTACGGCTGCAAGGGCACCTATAAGGACGGCGGTTCGACGCCGCGGCGCTCGCAGTACGGTGACTCCCACTTGCTGCAGTGGACGGCGATTAATCAGCTCAAGGAACTGGGCGTGACGGAGTATGATTTCTGTGGAACGCCGCCAGCGGCCAGGCGCAAGGACAAGGACCACCCGCAATACGGGCTGGGCCTGTTCAAGACCAGCTTCACCAAGACTGTCACCGATTTCGCAGGTTGCCATGACCGCGTGATTAGTCCAGTGAAGTACCGTGTCTGGAGCACTGTCGGTGAACGCGTTGCCCGCCAAGTGTATTGGCGGAAACATCACCAGCCATTCTATTAAAAATGACGGTACCGCCGGCCGGATTGTGACGCTGCCGATGGTATCCAAGCAGTACTGAGGAGGGGTTCTTGGAGGATAAGACGCCCGGCCGCACAAGAAAGGGCAAGCGGCCAGCTCCAGATAAGATGGCGCTTCCCCAGGAAACGAATCCTGCCACCGGTGGAACACGTCCGGTGCCGTCGGTCTTGCAGCCACGGACGAATTATCCGGCCCGGCAGATGCTCCGCAAACTGGTGCAGGGGGAGTCGCCGCCGACGGCCCCAATGAGTCTCGTGGACCGGTTGGTCGGCAGCCCCTATGCCAACCCCACCATCCAGGTCGGCGGGGTGGACGCGAATGCCCGTAAGACGCTCGATTTCGCCCTGAATCTCGCTGAATCCATGTTCCGCTACGGCGCCGGCGCCCTCGAGGTGGAGACCAGCATCATCGCTGTCACCGCGTCGCTGGGTTTGCGCAACGTCGAGGTGGACATCACCAACCAGTCGGTGGTGATCAACTACGCTCCGAAGGACCGCACCCCGATCACTTTGATGCGGGTGGTCCGCTCGTGGACCAACAACTATTCCGGCCTGTCGCTGGTGCACCAGTTGGTTACGGAGGTTATCGACGGCGAGATGACCCGCGGCGAGGCAGCCAACCGTCTGGGGGAGATCACCACAAGTCCGAAGCCGTACGCGAAATGGATGGTGACTTTCGCCGTCGGAATCTTCGGTGCGGTGATTGTCGCCATTATTGGTGGCGGAATGGCTGCATCGGCCGTCGCCTTCGGCAGTACAATCCTGGTCAACATCCTTGCCCGGCAGCTGGGACGGTGGCGGGTGCCGGAGTTCTTCACCACCGCGGCCAGTTCCGCCGTCGTCACCTTTATCGCCTTGCTGTGCTGGTGGTTGACGATGCCGATCTCGCCTGGACTCGTGATCGCGGGCGGGATTCTGTTGCTGCTGCCCTCGGGCCGGCTCGTCTCCGCCGTGCAGGATGCGATCAACGGGTATCCCGTAACGGCTGCAGGACGCTTGCTCTCGGCATTTTTAACCTTCGGCGCGGTGGTGTCGGGAATTGCCGTTGGCCTGGTCGGTGGAGTGATGCTGGGGCTGCCGCGTCTGGACGTTACTGAGGAATCACCGCCGGTTTACAATTTCTGGGTGCTGATCGTCCTGGTGCTGGTCGCCGGTGCGATGATCGCCGTCATCGAACAGAGCAAGGCCACCCTGCTGCTGCCCACCGGATTGGTGGCGGTCTTGGGGTTCTTCGTCTACTCCGCCGCCTTGAACCTGGGCATCGGCGAGCGTTTGGCGCCGGCGATGGCGGCGGTGGTGATAGGTTTCGCTGCCCGTATTGTCGCCTTGCGGTTGAATTCGCCGCAGCTTGTGGTGGCCGTACCCGCGGTGCTCTACCTGTTGCCCGGACTGCTGATTTTCCGTTCCATGTACATCTTCACAATTGAGGAGACCGGGAGCCTGAACGGGCCCTTGGGGATCTTCAATGCGCTCACGGTCATCCTGGCGATTGCCGGCGGTGTGGTCCTCGGAGACAACCTCGCCAACCCGGTCACCAAAGGCATGGGTGCCAATGAGCGCCGCCGCGGACGACGCCGGTAACCAGGTTCGGGCCAGAGCGTCGGTCCACTCTCCGGTTCAGCGAAATGGCCCCGCGAATCAGTGCAGGCGCCAGTCCACAGGTTCGGCTCCTTGCGCCTGCAGGAGTTCGTTGGCCCGGCTGAAGGGCCGCGAGCCGAAGAAGCCCCGCGATGCCGAAAGCGGACTCGGATGGGCGGATTCGATCCGCGGCGTATCACCGAGCAGTGGGACAAGTTTCTGCGCATCCCGGCCCCAGAGGATGGCCACAAGTGGCTGATTGCGTCCCAGAACAGCGCGGATGGCAGCTTCGGTGATCGCTTCCCAGCCTTTGCGCCGGTGCGATCCGGTCTCGCCCGGACGGACGGTGAGCACCCGGTTCAGGAGCAGCACGCCTTGGTCGCTCCAGGCACTCAGATCGCCGTGTGGGGCCGGCTCAATGCCCAGGTCCGCGTGCAGTTCCGTATACATGTTGTTCAGGCTCCGCGGCAGTGGCCGGACATGCGGTTCGACCGAAAATGCCAGGCCAATGGAGTGTCCCGGCGTCGGATACGGATCCTGGCCGACTATCAGGACCTTGACATTGGCGAGCGGACGCTGGAAGGCCCGGAGGACGTGTCCACCCGCCGGCAGGTACCGGTGGCCCATTCTGAGCTCCTCCCGCAGGAACTCTCCCATCGCATGGATATCCTGCTCAACCGGTGCCAGTGCCTCGGCCCAGTCGGGTGCCATCACCTCTGAAAGGTCAGTGCCGTCGTCGTGCATATTTCAATCATTGCCGATGACGGCGGGTACAGGCGAGTTGCGTCAAGCGTCCGGCGCTGAAGGCGACGCGCCGATGCGAATGACACCGCTGTTATTTCCAACTAACATGGGGAGGTAATTCATGGCGGAAAAACAATGATGGAGTGTATCGTGGCAGCAGCTCAGGCATCCGGACCCCAGCCTGCAGCATCCCCGGGGACCGGTGCGGCCAGCGCTTTTTCCATCGACACCGAATACGACCCGGACAGCGACTTACGCGAGCGGGAGCAGCGGATGCTCGCCCTCGAACGGCAGTGGTGGAAGTACGCCGGGGCGAAGGAACAGGCCATCCGCGAGCTGTTCGATTTGTCCGCTACGCATTATTACCAGATCCTGAACGCGCTGATCGATACCGAGGCGGCGCTGGCCCACGATCCCATGCTGGTCAAGAGATTGCGTAGACTACGTACGTCTCGTCAACGCGCACGTACTGCACGGCGGCTTGGAAACGAGGCGTAAGCCACCGCAGCAGCCAGCAACCACAAGGACATCAGCCGACTATGAGCAATTACTCTCGGGACGAGTTTGACCGGGTCCCGGAATCCTCATCGCGTCAGGGAGTTCACCGCGAACGGATGGAACAGCCGAAGGGCGGGGGACTGGCGCTCGTCATCTCGGCAGGTGTAATCGCCCTTTTGATCGGTGCCGCCGCATACTTCGTCCTTCCCAACCTCAATCTTCTGGGCGGCTCTGAACCGGTTGCGACCCAGGGCACGGATTCGCAGGCTACTGACGAACCCGCGGAAGCGATTAACGACAATGAGAACAAGGTATCGTCCGATCCCAGCGAGGAGTCCGACGGCGGTGCGGCCCCGTCGGAAAGCGCCGGCCCGGCTGAAGAGACGCAAGAGTCAGCGCCGGCAGAGTCCGAAGCGCCTCCAGAATCTGCCGAGCCTTCGCCGGAGGCAGCCGCGGTCGACAAGACCACCGGCGTCGTCGTTCTGAATTCAACCACCGTGCCCGGGTTGGCCGGTAATGCCGGCAGCCGGCTGACCGCTGCCGGGTGGCCGGTCACCCTCACCGGAAACTGGGCCGGCGCGCCGCAGCCAAGTTCCGTTGTCTTCTACAACGGTCCCGATCAGTTGGCCAACGCGCAGGCAATAGCCGGTCCGCTGGGGATTGAGCGGCTTATCGACTCTGCCGAGCTGCAGCAGCCTCTGACCGTAGTGCTCGGACCCGGTTTCAGCTAAAGCCGCCGCACCGACTGTGAAACCTCTGCCGCTGAGTATCACGACGGCGACGACGTCGAACCTGCCGGCCTGCTGAATCGTTACGCGTCGATAACGTTCCGCGCGCCGCCGCCGTCGTTTCCGGGAACCGGCGAATAAAGTGATTGCATGCCCCGGTCAGTGAGACCGCCGCAACGGGGCATGACAGTCTGGAGAAGGTATGGCGCAGGGAACTGTGAAATGGTTCAACGCGGAAAAAGGGTACGGCTTCATCAGTGTCGATGAGGACGGTTCCGAAGTGTTTGTTCATTGGTCGGCTCTCGAGATGGACGGGGATCGTTCCCTCGTTGAAGGACAGCGCGTCCAGTTCGATATCGGAGAGGGCCAGAAAGGCCCGCAGGCCGAAAGTGTAAGGCCGCTCTGAGCGGCCTGGTCAAGCCATGGCAGCCGTAAGAACAGTCCGGAATAGAGCTGTCAGGGCCTTCGCAGCCGCAACGATTGCCGCCGGCTTGGCGGTGGGCATGACCGGGTGCGGGCAGCCGCAGCCGAATCTCAGAATCACCGAAACGCAGGCCAGCGGCAACGGTGTGCTGAAAATCGGAATGATCCTGGAAAGTACCGGAGAGCAGAAATTCCTGAACGACTCCCAGCGCGCAGCGGTGCAGTTGGCCGTCAGGGAGATCAATGACGCGGTCGGGCCCAACGGCCGGCAGGTGAAACTGCTTCCTTCGCAGGGTGGGGAGGCCGCAGTTGTGGCAGCGCAGGACTTTATCGACGGCGGCGCCGACGTCGTCATTGGCCCCACCGACTCGTCACAGGCCCCTGCAGCCATCGACATGTTGAGTGACGCTGGGACGGTGCTGATTTCCCCGTCCAATGGTGCAGCGGCTTTGAGCAACTATTCCTCGGGCGGCTATTACTTCCGCACTTATCCTTCCCATGCCCTTGAGGGCAAGGCGCTGGCCGAACAGCTGTGGACGGCCGAAAAGCGAAACGTTGTGATCCTCCACGACGATTCAACCTATAGCGGCACTGTCACTGAGGCACTGAAGGAGGAACTGGACGGCAAGGGAGCGTCGCCGGCCCTGGTTTCCACTGCCGGAGGCGTTGGCCAGGCAGTTGCGGAGGCCGTGGACGCAGAGCCGGACGCCGTCGTCGTCGCCGTCCGTGACGCGCGGACCGCTTTGGAACAGCTGACCGAATCCGGAATTGCACCTTCGGCTCTGTTCCTGAGCAGCGCGGCCACCGGGAACTATCATGACGAGCTGCCGGCAGGGGCGCTGAAGGGCAGTCACGGAATCCTCGCTGGAAGTCTGCCATCGACGCCATTCCAGCGACGAATCCTCGCGGTGAATCCGGACCTCGGACATCTGACTTTTGCGGGGGAAGCTTACGACGCGGTTATCCTGGCTGCGCTTGCCGCGGCAGATGCGGATGACGACGCCGGGGCATCCATCGTTGCCCACCTCCTGGAAGTCTCGGGCAACCATGAGTACACGGATGGTTCTTCCGTTACGTCCGATCCGGCTGCAACGGACTGTTCCGGCTTCGCGGAGTGCGTTGCTCTGCTGGACAAGGGTAGACCGATCGACTATCGAGGACAATCCGGCCCCACCACCTTCGATGCGGACGGCGACATTACCGAGGCGAAGTTCGAGCTGTATGAGTACGGTGCGGACGGCCGGGCGGTACCAGCGAAGACGATACTGGCGACCACGACCGCGACGGAGCAGCAGGAATAAGAAGCCCCAGTTGCGCGGGTGGCGAACATGGCTGCTGCGACGCCGCCACAGCTTGCACTCCGGTGGCCTCAGTGCTAATTTTTGGCTTAGCACTCTTGCCGGTTGACTGCTAAGCAGCGCTGGGCTGGAGTGGAACAGTAAACCTCTGTGGTGAGGGCCGGCGCGTGACGTAAAGAGATCGCCGCGTGTCAGTCCGTCCGTCGCGGGCATCACAGCAGGTCTGTGCTCTTTATAGCTGACAGTGGAACTGTCCAGGAGGGACATCAGCCGTTATGGCCAAAATGATTGCATTTGACGAAGAGGCACGCCGTGGCCTCGAGCGGGGTCTGAACATCCTCGCTGACGCCGTCAAGGTCACCCTCGGCCCGCGTGGCCGCAACGTGGTCCTTGAGAAGAAGTGGGGCGCTCCGACGATCACCAACGATGGTGTTTCCATCGCCAAGGAGATCGAGCTGGACGACCCGTACGAAAAGATCGGCGCCGAGCTGGTCAAGGAAGTCGCCAAGAAGACCGACGATATCGCCGGTGACGGTACGACGACGGCTACCGTGCTGGCCCAGGCACTGGTCAAGGAAGGCCTGCGCAACGTCGCGGCCGGCGCTGACCCGCTGAGCCTCAAGCGCGGCATCGAGAAGGCCGTTGAAGCAGTGACCACGGAACTGCTGGCCTCCGCCAAGGAGATCGAGACCAAAGAGCAGATCGCTGCCACGGCTTCGATTTCCGCCGGCGACACCGCTATCGGTGACCTGATTGCCGAAGCCCTCGACAAGGTGGGCAAGGAAGGCGTCATCACCGTCGAGGAGTCCAACACCTTCGGCCTGGAGCTTGAGCTAACCGAGGGAATGCGCTTCGACAAGGGCTACATCTCCGGTTACTTCGTAACGGACGCCGACCGCCAGGAAACTGTACTGGAAGACCCATACATCCTGATCGTCAACTCCAAGATCTCCAACGTCAAGGACATGGTTTCCGTCCTGGAGAAGGTCATGCAGTCCGGCAAGCCGCTGCTGATCGTCGCCGAGGATGTCGAGGGCGAAGCCCTGGCCACCCTGGTCGTGAACAAGATCCGCGGCACCTTCAAGTCCGTTGCCGTCAAGGCTCCCGGATTCGGTGACCGCCGCAAGGCTCAGTTGGCGGACATCGCCATCCTGACCGGTGGCCAGGTTATCGCCGAGGAAGTCGGCCTGAAGCTGGATAACGCCGAGCTCGGCATGCTGGGCCAGGCGCGCAAGGTTGTTGTCACCAAGGACGAGACGACCATCGTCGAGGGCGCAGGCGACGCGGACGAGATCGCCGGTCGTGTCAGCCAGATCCGCGCCGAGATCGAGAACTCCGACTCCGACTACGACCGCGAGAAGCTGCAGGAACGCCTGGCCAAGCTGGCCGGCGGCGTTGCAGTCATCAAGGCCGGCGCGGCCACCGAGGTGGAGCTCAAGGAGCGCAAGCACCGCATCGAGGACGCCGTCCGCAACGCCAAGGCGGCTGTGGAAGAAGGCATCGTCCCCGGTGGTGGCGTGGCTCTGATCCAGGCTGGCGTGAAGGCATTCGCCAACCTGCAGCTTTCGGGCGACGAGGCGACCGGTGCCAACATCGTCAAGGTTGCTATTGATGCTCCGCTGAAGCAGATCGCGTTCAACGCCGGCCTCGAGCCGGGCGTTGTGGCCGACAAGGTCCGCGGACTGGACGTTGGCTTCGGGCTTAACGCAGCAACCGGCCAGTACGAGGACCTGCTGGCTGCCGGTGTGGCCGACCCGGTCAAGGTGACCCGCTCTGCTCTGCAGAACGCGGCTTCCATCGCCGGTCTGTTCCTCACCACCGAGGCAGTTGTCGCCGATAAGCCTGAAAAGGGCGGCGGCGGAGCCGCGGGCGGCGACGACATGGGCGGCATGGGCGGTATGGGCGGCTTCTAGTCCCCACAAGCTCAGCTATCGGTTCAGCCGAGCGCAGCGAAGGGCGCGGCATCCATTGCGGATGCCGCGCCCGACGCGGTTAAGCCGGTGATGTGGATAGTGCCGCCGGTGTTCGCCTAACGTCTTAACCAGCAGCAGGACCGCGGCTTTGATCAGCAGGAAGGAGTGATCTGTGGAGGACAAGTCCTCGAAGGAGAAGGACACAGGCGCTGCTTCCGGCGGCAGCCGGCGGCCGGATCCGTCCACCTTGCAGGGACAGCAGAGCACCGAACCGCCTTCGGTGACCCGGAGCCGGCCGTCTCCGGCGCGGCTCGCCGGAGGAAAGGGCCGCGAGAGCGATGCGCGACGCGTCCTGCGCCGGCTGGTACAGGGTGAGACTCCGCGTCCCCCGCAGAGCCTGGTGGACAGTCTCGGTGGTGGACCCTATGCGCAGGCGAAGAGCCGTGCCGTGGCGGATACCGACTCACGCGAAACGGTCGATCTGGCGCTGCGTGTGGCTGAGGGCATGCTGCGTTTCGGAGCTGGCGCCTTGGAAGCAGAATCGAGCATTGTCGCCATTGCAGCCGCATATGGACTCCGCGAGATCGAAGTCGACATCACCAACCAGTCGGTGAAGGTGAACTACCCCGACACTAATTCAGAGCCGGTCAGCATGATGCGGGTGGTCCGGTCCTGGTCACAGAACTACGCCGGCTTGGCTTACATACACCAGCTGGTCAGGAAAATTGCGACCGGCGAATTGACCCGCACGGCAGCTCTGCAAGAGTTGCAGGACATCATGACCCGGCCGAAGCCGTTTGCCAAATGGATGGTGATTGGGGCCAGCGCAACGGCGGCCTCGGCGCTCACCGGCGTTCTCGGCGGCGGTCTGGTCG
Organism: Arthrobacter sp. H14; assembly: GCF_000520495.1. Taxonomy (GTDB): domain Bacteria; phylum Actinomycetota; class Actinomycetes; order Actinomycetales; family Micrococcaceae; genus Arthrobacter_C. Next base: position 59,126 of record NZ_KI914630.1, on the reverse strand, counting down.
ACTGCCTGTCCGCCTTCGTCATCACCCTCATCGTGCAGTTCCTTGCCCGGCAACTCGGCCGCTGGAGGCTGCCGGAATTCTTCACGATGGCGGCCTGCTCCGCCTTCATCACATTGGCCGCCATCGCGATACTGCGCATGGGCCTGCCGGCTGGCACCGGATTCATCGTGGCCGGCGGCATAATTCTCCTCCTTCCGACCGGCCGGGTTATTTCCGCCACCCAGGACGCTATCTATGGTTTCCCGGTCACAGCCGCGGGCCGGTTCTCCTCAGCGTTCCTGGTGCTGGGCGGACTGGTCTCGGGCATCGCAGTGGGTGTTGTTGCCGGGGCCTTGCTGGGCCCGGGGCGGATCGATGTCACCGAAGAAGGCGCGGTTATCAGCCCCTTCCTGCTGGGCGCCCTGCTGGTGCTCGCCACCGCCATGCTCGCCATAGCAGAGCAGACGAAGGCCAGTTATGTATTACCCACAGCGGCCATCGGACTGGCCGGCCTGCTCGCCATGAACGGTTATATCGCCCTGGGTGTGGGCGGTTTGCTGGCTCCGGCCATCGGCGCCACTGTCGTCGGCCTCGGCTCCAGACTGGTGGGCAGCTGGATGCATACTCCGCAGCTGGTGCTGGCCGTACCCGCTGTGACCTTCCTTCTGCCGGGATTGCTGCTTTTCCGGTCGATGTATGGCGTGACCGTCGAGTCCGTGGATTCGATCGAAGGGTTCGTCGGCCTGTTCAACGCGCTCACAGTCACGCTCTCGATCGCCGGCGGCGTGGTCCTGGGGGATAACCTTGCCCGACCGTTAACCACCGAAGCGGGATGGCAGGAGCGCCGCCGGAACCGCCGCCGCTAAGACCGGTTCCGACGGCTGGTCCTTGCCGGCATGGATCAGCCTGCAGTAAACATTCTGGTGTTGGCTTGTTCTGCCTGTGCGTACTGCGTAGCGGCGGTGGAAAGGGCCGTATTGATACTCTCCAGTGACGCTTCCACCTTCATTTGGGTGGCGCGCCAGTCGACGATCAATCCCTGGAACGTCGTCGCGGCGGCGCCGGTCCAGCTGCCCTGAAGTTCCTGCAGCCCGCGCTGCATGGTCTCCACTTCGGTCCGGATCCGCTCCACCGACCCCCGGACCGCGGAACTCCTGAGCTGTAGTACTTCACTGTCAACATTGAACTGTGCCACGTGGCTGCCTCCTGTTTGTGTTCGCCTGTGATTCAAGACTAATTTCACAAAGGACGCGTCGCGAGGGGCAATGCTTCAACTGTGGATAACTCACAGCAGAACGGTCAGCGCCCGAAATCGACCGAGCGTGACGTGGGCTCAATAACCTCGACAGAAGCGGAGTTGGGACCGGTATGCGTATCTGCTCCGCCGGTGCGGGACGCAGGATGCACGTAAGGCAGCCGGATCGACATCGTCGCTCCGCCACCTCTTGTTTCCTCCAGCCGAACGGTGCCATCGTGCTGGGCGACGATCGCCGCGACGATGGCCAGCCCCAGACCGGTACCGCCGGTTTCACGGGTGCGCGACGTATCAGCACGGTAGAAACGTTCGAAGACCCGGGCCGCCTCCGCATCGGAGATGCCGTGACCATGGTCGCGGACTTCGATGATCGAGTCTTTGCTGTCATCAATTACGTGTTGTACGCCCACCGCAATCTCGATGGGAGTGCCGACAGGAGTGTAGCGGAGCGCGTTGGTCACCAGGTTGGCCAGCACCTGGCGAAGGCGGGCCTCGTCCCCGGCGGTCGGTGCACTGGCCGGTTTGCCGCCGTCGAGCGATATCACCCGGATGTCCCGGTCCTGGGCGCCTGCCATGGCGTCCGTGGCGGAGTCATGTGCCAGTTCCAGCAGATCCACCGGCCGCATTTCGAGGGGCCGTTGTTCATCGATGCGGGCGAGCATCAACAGGTCCTCCACCATCTGGCCCATCCGCTTGGCTTCGTTCTCAATCCGGCCCATCGCCGTCGTAATGTCTTCATCACTCTGAAGTGCACCATGGCGGTACAACTCGGAATAGCCGCGGATAGTCACCAGCGGGGTGCGCAGTTCATGGGAAGCATCCGCCACGAAACGGCGCATCTTCTTCTCGGAGGCCATGCGGGAGGCAAATGCCTCCTCAATATGGGCCAGCATGGCATTCACGGATTTACTGAGCCGGCCTACCTCAGTGGACGGGTTCTCCACCCGGACGCGTTGTGAGAGGTCTCCCGCGGCGATGGCGGATGCGGTCTTTTCCATTCTGGCGAGCGGCCGGAACGAGCGCGCTACAGCCATATAGGCGATGACGGCGGCTACTGCCGTCGCCAGAAGGCCTCCGGTCAGGATGATTTGGGTGGCTTGCTTGATGAAGGCGGTGGTGTCATTGAGCGGCAGGGCAATGGCGACGCTCCCTTCCCCGCTGGCAAGCGGGTAGAGCCGGACGCGCCATCCCTCACTGTCTTCGCCGGTGCCCGGCACCGTGAACGCATCTCTGCCACGGGCTTTGACCTCGGCAACTGATGGCGTGCCGATCTCTGGCTCATCATCGCTCGTAAAGGCGATCAGGTGCTTGCCGGCCGGGGAGAGCAGGATGCCATGATAGTTCGTCAGCGGCACCCGGGATGAGTCGGACATGCCAAAAAGCCGGTCGGAAACTGCCTGCCGGTTGGCCTTCAGGTCCTGGTCAATCTGGTCAACCAAAAAGCCGCGCAGTAACGAAATGGTTAACACGCAGGTCACGCCCACGACGATCACCATCAAGGCGGACATGATGGTGATCAGCTGCGCACGCAGCGACGAGGATCTCCAGAGCTTCACCAAGGTCTAGCGCTTCTCGGCCGTCCGCAACAGGTAACCCACCCCGCGTTTGGTCTGGATCAAAGCCGGTGCATCCGGATGGGCGTCGATTTTCCGCCGCAGATACGAAATGTATGATTCGACGATCGAGGCGTCTCCGTTAAAGTCGTATTCCCAGACGTGGTCGAGGATCTGGGCCTTCGACAATACCCGGTTGGGATTGAGCATCAGATAGCGGAGCAGTTTGAACTCGGTGGGGGACAGGTCGATGTTCTCGCCGGCACGGCGCACCTCGTGAGCATCGTCGTCGAGCTCAAGGTCATCGACGCGGATGATGGCGTCGTCTTCCTCCAGCGGAGCGGTCCGCCGCAGGACCGCGCGGATACGGGCCACGACCTCGTCGAGGCTGAATGGCTTGGTCACGTAGTCGTCGCCGCCAACCGTCAGGCCGGTGACCTTGTCTTCGGTGTCATCCTTTGCGGTCAGGAACAGGACCGGGAAATGCCTGCCCGCAGCGCGGAGCTTACGGGTCACCGTGAAGCCGTCCATATCCGGAAGCATCACATCCATGACGGCGAGATCCGGGTTATGTTCCTCGACAGCGGTGAGGGCCTCGCGGCCATTGGCGGCAGCAACGACGTCGAAACCGGCGAAGCGCAGCGAGGTGGCAAGCAGTTCACGAATGTTGGGCTCATCATCTACAACCAGCAGTTTTGCTTCAGTATCAGTTCTCTTCACAATTCCATCCTGCACGGCGAGTCTGTGTGTTTGCTGGGAACACATTGGGAGCGGAAACGGTGGCAGACCCGATAAGACCAGGCTGTCCGGCGGCGATACAGTGATGGAAAGGCTGCACGGCGCCCGTGCTACCCAGGCCCGCTTTTGGAAAGGATGGCAGCGACATGCCCTTGCTTCCGGTCGATTCACTTCCGGCACTCCGCCGCCGGCACAGCGCCAAATGGAGTACGTTCGACGACGACGTCCTGCCGCTGCCGGTGGCAGAGATGGACTTCGCGCTCGCCGAACCGGTGGCCGCTGCGTTGACCGCGGCTGTGCAACGGTCCGACACCGGTTACGTTCCGCCGAATCCGGAGCTGCCGCTGGCGCTGAGCGGTTTTGCCGACCGGCGCTGGGGATGGCGGATCGATCCCGGGCAGGTCGCCGTGGCGCCCGACGTGGGTGTCGGCGTCGTCGAGATGCTGCGTCTGCTGGTCCGTCCCGGCGATCCGGTCGGTATCAGCTCACCCGTCTATGCGCCGTTCTACGACTGGTTGAACGAAGCCGGCTCACGGACGGTCGATGTACCGCTGTCCAGCGACCGTGGTGGCTGGCGGCTTGATTTCGAGGGCCTGGAAGCGGCATTTGCGGCCGGCCTCAAGGCCTACGTGCTGTGCAACCCGCAGAACCCGGTCGGCTTGCAGCATGGGCGGGAGGACCTGGAGTTTCTGGCTGAGCTGGCGCACCGGTACGGCGTCTATATCCTTAGCGACGAGATCCACGCGCCATTGGTGCTGCCGGGCAGCAGCTTCGTCCCGTTCCTGACCGTGTCGGAGGCAGCCCGGGTGCAGGGCTTTTCCTTCGTCTCCGCGAGCAAGGGCTGGAATCTCGCAGGTCTCAAATGTGCCGCCGTCGTCACCGCCAATGGTTCCAATGCCGACGTCGTCCGCCGGCTTCCGGAAGCTGTGCAGTACCGCACGGGGCTTTTTGGGGTCCTGGCCAGCACCGCCGCTTTCGAGCAGGGCGAGCCGTGGCTGGATGACCTGATTCTCACACTTGATGCGAACCGCTCGCTCCTGGCCACCCTGATCAAGGAGCAACTGCCCGACGTCGGCTACGAACCGCCGCAGGCCAGTTACCTGGCGTGGCTCGACTTTCGTCGGTTTGGCTGGGGCAGCGATCCGGCGGCGCACATCCTCGAACACGCCCGGGTCGGTCTCGGTCCGGGGCCGCGGTACGGTCCTGCCGGAGAAGGGCATGCGCGGTTGAACTTCGGGACCTCACCGGAGATCCTCACGGACGCCGTCGGGCGGATTGCAGCGGCAGCTGGCAGATAATTTGGTGGGGTACAGCAGGGACTGACGACCGGACGTGCGAGTAGCATAAGAACCGGCGTCAGAGGTGTCTTTTGGTATCGAATCAGAGAATCCGTTTTGCCACCACCCCGGACGGCGCGCGGATCGCGTATGCCGTTCATGGACACGGGCCTGCGCTGGTCAAGGTGGGCCATTGGCTGACGCACCTGGAGTATGAGTGGGAGAGCCCGGTCTGGCGCCACTGGCTGGAGGATCTGGGCCGCTCGCACCGGATGATCCGTTATGACAGCAGGGAAACCGGCCTCTCTTCCGCCGGGGAGAAGGAGGTCTCCCTCAATGTGTGGGTCGAGGACCTGGAAACAGTCATCAACGCCGCCGGACTGGGCCGTTTTCCGCTGCTGGCAATATTGAACGCCGGCCCGGTCGCGATTGAATATACCCTCCGCCACCCAGAGAAGGTCACCGCTCTCGTGTTGTATGGGACGTTCCTCCTCGGACGTGCCCGGCGTGCGGATACGGCCAAGGGCCGGCAGGAGACGGAAGCTCTGCAGACCCTGATGGAAATATCCTGGGGCGAGGATAATCCGGCCATCCGTCAGCTCTGGACGGCGCGGTTTATGCCGGATGCGTCGCTGGAGCAGTATCAGTGGTTTAACCATCTGCAACGCCGCTCCGCCACTGCAGGGGCAGCCGTACGTTCGATGCGTGTAGGCCACGACATCGATGTCACCGAACAGGCCCAGTGCCTGGATGTGCCGACCCTGGTGCTGCACAGCCGGTATGACGCAATGGTGCCGATGGAAAATGGATACCAGGTGGCGGCCCTGATCCCCGGTGCTTCCTTTGTCCCGCTGGACAGCCGCAACCATGTGCTGCTCGCCCACGAACCGGCATGGCCTCAGTTCCTGGCAGCGGTGGGCGACTTCCTTGGCACCGAACCGTCACACGCTCCGAGGGCGTTGGCCATGTTGACCAACAGGGAACGGCAGCTTCTGGAACTGGTGGCGGCCGGACTCGACAATGCCGCCATCGCCCGCAAACTGGTGATCAGTCCCAAAACGGTCCGGAACCACATCACGCATATCTTCGAAAAACTCGCTGTGACCAACCGGGCGCAGGCCATTATCTTGGCCCGCGACGCCGGTCTGGGCGGGCGCTGACCGGACCTAATTGTAGATCGGAGCGGGCGCCGGACGGACTGATGGATACCGGTCTGGGTGGGCGCTGAACAGCGGCGGGACCCCGGTCCCACAGCTTGACCCGAGGGAGGCTGCTTCCGCTGAAAAATAGGGCACCGGTCTCATGATCACAGAACGGTAAAGCCCCAAAGTTGGTAGTGAATCCGTTTGCCATCTATGTCCCAGGAGGGCTGAATTATGGAGGACAACCTGCCACCCGTCGTCGGACTGAGCCAGCCCATATCGATGGCCGCACCTGCAGCGTCGCCGGTCATCGACGTCCAGGACGTGATCGAAGCGGCAGACCAGGCACACCACAGAATCCGGCAGGCCATTCACGGCATTACCGGACGATCCCATCGGGTGGTGGCGTTCCTCGCCCAGCATCAGGGTTCGCCGGATATTGCCCGGTTGGAACGCGAGCGGGACCAGGTCCAGCTGCAGATGTACCGGAACAGCGGTATGCGCTGACCAGCGCAGGACCGGCAACATTCCACCTTGGCCGCCCGCTGGTCCTGCGCCTTCCGATCCGCACGAGTGTCACTAGACACCAGCGTTGCGAAACACTTTAAGCCGCGGCGATGTCTTTCGCGTCCATAATCGTGTACGCGTAACCCTGCTCGGCCAGGAAGCGCTGTCGCCGGGCGGCATACTCCTGGTCCAGGGTGTCCCGGGCGACGACGGTGTAGAACCGGGCGGACCGGCCGTCGGCCTTGGGCCGCAGCAGCCGGCCGAGACGCTGGGCCTCCTCCTGGCGTGATCCGAACGACCCGGAGACCTGGATCGCCACCGAGGCTTCGGGCAGGTCGATGGAGAAGTTCGCCACCTTCGAGACCACCAGAGTGTGCAACTCGCCGGCCCGGAAGGCGCTGAACAGCCGCTGGCGTTCCTTCACCGGAGTTTCGCCCTTGATCACCGGCGCGTCCAGCTTCCCGCCGATTTCGTCGAGCTGGTCGATGTACTGTCCGATCACCAGCAGCTGGTCCCCGGCATGCGAGGCCACCAGCCGCTCCACCACGGAAGTCTTGGTTTCCGACGTCGAACATAACCTGTATTTGTCCGCGTCCTCCGCCATCGCGTAGGCGACCCGTTCGTCCCGCGGCAGGTCCACGCGCACTTCCACGCAGTCCGCCGGGGCGATGTAGCCCTGCGCCTCGATGTCCTTCCACGGAGCGTCGTAGCGCTTGGGGCCGATCAGCGAGAACACCTCTCCCTCGCGGCCGTCTTCACGCACCAGCGTGGCGGTCAGCCCGAGCCGCCGCCGCGCCTGCAGGTCCGCCGTCATCCGGAAAATCGGCGCAGGCAGCAGATGGACCTCGTCGTAAATGATCAGACCCCAGTCGTTCTCGTCCAGCAGCTCGAGGTGCGGATAGAGTCCACCGCGCTTCTTGGTCATCACCTGGTACGTGGCAATCGTGACCGGCCGGACTTCCTTGACCGTGCCGGAGTATTCGCCGATCTCGTCCTCGGTGAGGCTGGTCCGCTTGAGCAGCTCGTCTTTCCACTGCCGCGCGGAAACGGTGTTGGTGACCAGGATCAGCGTCGTCGTACCGCTGGTTGCCATGGCCGCCGCGCCCACCAGGGTTTTGCCCGCGCCGCAAGGGAGGACGACGACGCCGGAACCGCCCGCCCAGAAGTTCTCCACCGCGAGGTTCTGGTACGGGCGGAGCTGCCAGTCAGTCAGGTCCAGCTCGATCGGATGCGGTTGCCCGTCGACGTAACCGGCGAAGTCCTCGGCGGGCCAGCCGACCTTGAGCAGCAGCTGCTTGAGCTGGCCGCGTTCGGAATTATGTACGACGACGGTGTTCGCGTCGATCCGCGGGCCCAGCAGCGGCTCGATCTTCTTGGCGTGCATGACCTCTTCGAGGACGGGGTAGTCATTGGTGCGCATGACCAAACCGTGCTGTTCGTCCTTCTCCAGCCAGAGCCGGCCGTAGCGGGACATCGTTTCCTCAATGTCCAGCAGCAGCGAGTGCGGCACCGGGAAGCGCGAGTACTTCAGCAAGGTGTCCAGCACCTGTTCGGCGTCGAGCCCCGCAGCCCGGGCGTTCCAGAGACCGAGCGGAGTGAGCCGGTAGCTGTGCATGTGCTCGGGCGCGCGCTCCAGCTCCGCGAAGGCGGCGATCGCATGGCGGGCCTCGGTGGCCTGCTCGTGGTCGACCTCCAGCAGGATGGTTTTGTCGCTTTGGACGATCAATGGTCCGTCGCTCATCGGGTCTCCGGTTCGGTTGCTAGTTCAACGTCCATGACGCGGTGAATGGAGATGACGCGCTCCATCTCGTGGGCGGGGTCATATACCCGCACGCGTCCACCCCCTGCCGAGAGTGGAACAAGCCGCTCCCGCTGGTGATTCCCCTGGCCGTCCACGATACCCATCGAGACTTCGCTCTTGAGCCGGATGGCCTTGTTCAGTGTTTCCATACTGATCAGCGGGCCGCTTTCGCCCGTGGACGCAGACCGGCTGGGGTCCGCCGTCCGCAGTCTGGTGATTTGCGCGTCCGCTTCCGCGTTGCCCGCCTCGCCGCCGCCCCCAGGTCC
>NZ_KI914630.1:49466-50508 GCF_000520495.1 Arthrobacter sp. H14 | reverse complement strand
CGGGAGGCCCGCCCCGCCCGCCGAAAACGGTCCTGACCCGCCAAAACGGTGGTGCTCAGCACCGGTCTGGCGGCCGGGCACCGTTTTCGCTGAGGCAGTCCCTATGCCCGCCCCACCCCGGGTTCCCCGCCCACCTTGGGTGCCGCCGTCGTCGTGCTCTATTAAGGGGGCAAGCCCGAGCTCCTCCAGCACCACGGCAACTTCCCGGGCGCTGGCACGGCTGACGACGACGGTGGGCGCGATCTGCCGCAATCCCAGCATCGCAGCGTGGTTGCTGGAGAGCAGCACGGCCAGAGCGTCTTCGTCCTCGCTGCGCAGGTAGCTGCCGGCCGCGCCGACCCGAAGCGTTCCGTGCCGGGAGGCGGTGTCAGTGACCAGGTAGACCAGCGGTTGTGGGACCTCGGTGGCAGAGTGTTTTTCCAGGAAGCGCAGGATGGCGGCGCCGTCGCGGCCGGCGTCGAGGGCGCGGCGGATGGAGGCGGCGGAGAAGCGGTAAGTGGTGGCCGGGCCCTGGCCTTCCGGGTCGGACAGCAGGGTCAGCTCTCGGGCAAGTGTGGGCTCCAGATAGCCGGGCGCGACGGCGGTGAGGTCGGCCTGGAGGAGTACGTAGTCGAGCGGTTTGGGCAGTGACGCGTCGAGCTGCTCGGCGGCCGCGCGGAGGTCGCCGCGGGCAGTGGCAAGTCCGACGTCGGTGAGGGCGCCGGAGCCGGTCAGCCCCAGCAACTCCGCCTCGCGCAGAATGCCGGGCACCAGACGGCGGAACCGGCGCTGCAGTCTCGGCTGGTGCCAGATCAGGCGGGTGAGGACGGCGGCCTCATCGAGAACCGGGGGACTTCCGCCGCTTTCCGCTTCCGCCGTCAGCTCGGACAGTATTTCCAGCGTGCGACGGCGGACGATCGGCGCCTCCGCGCGGGCGGCTTCGGCGGCCAGCGGGTTGATCACGGAACCGGTCGGCAGTGCCTCGCCAACCAGCGACGGCGCCCGTCCGGCCACCAGCCATCCGGTGAGCAACACTCCTCCAGGCCGACCTCACCGCCGTCGC
>NZ_KI914630.1:47218-49366 GCF_000520495.1 Arthrobacter sp. H14 | reverse complement strand
TCCTCGACCCGTAGCCGCTCGCTGAGCCGCCGGATCTCACGGACGCCGATCCCTCCCGAGCGGAGGGTGGCCAGCGGTTGGTCCTCCAGTTGGCCGAGCAGTTCGGCCAGGACCCGAAGCACCTCAGCGGCGGACGAGAAGGCGGCATTGTCCCGGCGGGCGGCGCTGACCGTGGACAGTTCGGCGGGTTGCGGCTGAAGCTGCAGATTGTCCACGAGGACGTGTCCCCGTGCGGCCTGGCCGACCGGGCGGGGAAGTTCCACATGCTCCGCGTCGAGGGGGACCAGCAGCCCACGGGCCAGCAACCACTGGAGGGGGCCGGCGTCGTCGGGCTGGGTCAAGACCGAAACGCGGCGCGATGCCTGGGGGACGGCTCCGACGGCGGCGCGGCGGAACTTGGCGAGCAGGTCGGCCGTCTGTTCGGGAGCTTCGGCCATCAGGGAGTCCCAATGCGCCGGATTACATACCCAGTCCTGCAGGGCCCCGGCCGCTTCGCGGGAGGTTGTCGCCGGCTTGACCGGATAGCCATGCCGGCGCAGTTCACCCGCGAGTTCGACGATGTGCTGGCCGAAGGACGGTTGGCTGGCGGCAAGTCCCTGATAGCTGCGGCCCAGCCCGAGCGGATACGGGCCGACGACGTCCTTGAGGCTGGAAACCGGCAGGTAGAACCGTTTGCGCGACTTGCCGTCGGGCTCGACCCGGTAGATCAAGGCCAAGTCGTGGAGCCCGCCGAGGATGTTCTCGAGGACCTTCTGGGTGGAACCGGCCATCATCGGCTTGAGCCCTGCCGCCGAGGTTGTGACGCCGGTGTCGTCGTCGGTGACCAGGTGTACGGCCTCCAGCACGCGGGTCTGTGGAAGCGTGAGGTTCTCCAGCGCCCGCTGCACACTGACGCGGGTGGAGGCGCGGGCGGCCAAAGCGGCGAAATCCGGCACTGGCGGGGAGATCAGATCCGGCCGGGCGGCGAAAAGCGCCCGCAGCGAGTCATCACTGCGGTCCGTCAAATCTGCGGCCAACGCACGGATAGAGGACATCAGATTAACGTTACCCCGATACGGGCGGCCCTTTCTGCCCGCTTTTCGCTACGGCGGCATATATACGACTACGGCGTGGTGGATCACCGTTCATTGTGCCCAATATTGGATGCTGAATTATGGGCTGGGACAGTCACTGCCCAGTATTGACCGCGGGATATTGGGCCGAAGCTGCGGTGGATCAGCTCTGACGGCGGCTCCGGACGGCGGAAATGATGAGAGCCAGCATCAGGATGAAGGCGATGGGAAGACCGATCATCGGGATCCAGGAGAAAACCGCCCATGCAGTACCACCGCTCAGATTGATGGCCACCACGAGCGCCAGACAAACGACGGACACGGCGGCGAGGGCGACGGCGGTGAGCAACGCGGGGGAGGAGCCACCGGCGTTGTCTCCGGGCAGGTTGGGACTGGAAGCGGACATCATGGTTTAAAACTATCAAGATGGACCGTCGGAATGCGGCGCGGTCTTCGCTGTATGTGAAACAACACAGCCGATTGGACACGCCGGGATAACCTATAGGTACACAAACTTATGAGTAGCGAAGAGGTTTCAAGTGCCAATCGGCAAGGTTAAGTGGTACGACACGGAGAAAGGCTTCGGGTTCCTGCAGGCAGAAGACGGTGAAGAGGTCTTCCTGCACGCTTCGGCCCTGCCGGCAGGTGTATCCGAGATCAAGGCAGGCACCCGGATGGAGTTCGGCGTAGCCGCCGGCCGCAAGGGAGCCCAGGCGTTGTCGGCCCGGATTCTTGATACGCCGCCGTCGGTGGTGCGCGCTCATCGCAAGCCTGCCGACGACATGGCGCTCATCACCGAGGACCTGATCAAGCTCCTGGATGGCGTGTCCAACGGCCTCCGCAAGGGACGGTATCCGGAAAAGAAGGTGGCCAACAAGGTCGCCTCACTGCTGCGTGCTGTAGCGGATGATCTGGACGCTTAAGAAACTCGTGGCGAGAAGGTCAGCGAGGAAAGCAGAGGAAGCCGGGCAGCCGGAATCGACGTCGGTGGAGTTGGACACACCGGCCGATCCGGAAGCCGCCGAACGTGCACGCGCCGTGCAGGTTGCAGAGGACGCCGCGGCGGCTGAAGTGGCCGCCACAGGAGAGGCTGCGG
>NZ_KI914630.1:43817-47118 GCF_000520495.1 Arthrobacter sp. H14 | reverse complement strand
CGCCACAGGAGAGGCTGCGGAAGCCCCGTTAGCCGCCACAGGTGAAGCCGGCGCCGAAGGTGGGAACGCCGGTGGTGAAGCCGAGGACGTCCGCGGCGCCGAGGGCCAAGACGGAACGGCAACGCTGGACGCCTCCGGCACGCCAGGTGATACGTCCGGCACCCCAGACGCCTCTTCCGGCGTGCCCGGTGACGGAGCGCCAGACAGAGATCCCGCCGACGCCGGCCCAGCGGACCGGTCAGGCAAAGAAAGCCCTGAGCAGCGTCCGGAAACGGAAGCCGAAGCGGCCAAGCCGGCCAAACGCCGTCGTGCGCCAAAGCTTGACGCGTTGCTGGCCGCCGACGTCGACGCCGCCCGTAGAGCTTTGTTGGAAGTTGCCCCTGAAGACCAGATCGGTGAATATGCAGGGGTCAAAGCCGAAGACGACCGCGTCGTGACCCACCTGTTCGAGTCGTACCTGCCCGGTTATGACGGCTGGCAGTGGTTCGCCGTCCTGACCCGGGTGCCGCGCGGCAAGTTCGCCACCGTTTCCGAAGTGGGTCTGCTGCCGTCGGAGCGCTCGGTGCTGGCGCCGGAATGGGTTCCGTGGGCCAAGCGGGTCCGGCCGGAGGAAAAACAACAGGAAGAAGCGGACCAGGCCGAAGAGGACGCCAAAAGTAAACAAGAGAGCCAATCTGCAGATAAATAACTGACGCAGCTCACCGGTCCTTGTGGGTGGCTCGCCCCGGGCCGCGGCGCTGCGGCTGACGGAAGAGGAGGGTACGGACAGCCATGTTCCGGTCCCTCCACATCCTCAATTACCGCATCTGGTTCATCGGCGCGCTGGTTTCGAACATCGGCACCTGGATGCAGCGCACCGCCCAGGACTGGCTGGTATACGACATCCTGACCGACCAGAACGCGTCGGCACTCGGGATCGTGATGGCGCTGCAGCTCGGCCCACAGCTGTTGCTGGTTCCCTGGTCCGGCTTGATCGCCGACACGTTCAGCCGCAAGAAACTTGTCCTGATAACGCAGTCTTCGATGGCCTTCCTTGCTCTGGCCCTCGGGCTTTTGGTGATCACCGGCGCCGCGGAACTGTGGCACGTCTACGGGTTTGCGCTGGCGCTCGGTTTGGTCGCGGCGATCGATGCCCCGGCCCGCACGACCTTCGTCTCGGAGCTGGTCCGCGACGACTACCTCTCCAACGCCGTCGCCCTGAACAGCGCCTCCTTTAACGGGGCACGGATGTTCGGCCCGGCGATAGCAGGTCTGCTGACCGCGGCGGTCGGACCCGGCTGGGTATTCATCATCAACGTCTTCACCTTCGTCGCCATGATCACGGCCCTGCTGAAGATCCGCTCGGCGTCCCTGCGGAAGCTGCCGAAATCGCCCAAGGGCAAGGGCCGCATCCGTGAGGGCTTCCGCTACATCCGCTACCGGCCCGACCTGATCGTGGTGCTGACTGCGATCTTCATCGTCGGCACGTTCGGCCTCAATTTCGCGCTGTTCATCGCCGCCATGGCCCGGACCGAATTCGGTGAAGGGGCGGACGCTTTCGGTCTGCTCTCCTCGGTCATGGCTGTCGGATCGGTCGTCGGTTCGCTGATGGCGGCGCGGAGGGACAGGCCGCGGCTGCGGTTCATTTTCGGCGCTGCGGGAGCCTTCGGCCTGGCGTGCGGCCTCGCGGCGTTGGCCCCGAACTACTGGGTCTTCGCCATCGCGCTGATTCCAGTCGGCCTCTTCGCGCTGACCCTGATGACAAGCGCCAACGCCTACGTGCAGACGACGACGGACCCCGTCATGCGCGGGCGCGTGATGGCGGTGTACATGGCGATCTTCATGGGCGGCACACCGATCGGCGCTCCTATTGTTGGCGTCGTCGCCGACGTCCTTGGCCCGAGATGGGCGCTCGGTGTCGCTGCCGCATCAGGACTGGTGGCCGCCGTCGTCGGGCTGGTCTGGATGACCCGCACCAAGCACCTGCGGATCCATTTCGACCGCTCGGCTTCCCGGAAGCTGCATATTTCCTACGACGGCAGCTAATTTTCTGCTGGCTTCCTGCGGCGGGCAGTCAGCGCAGGTTCTCGATCACGTAGTCGATGCAGTTGATCAGTGCGGAGACGTCGTCGGGCTCGATCGCCACGAACGTGGCCACGCGCAGCTGGTTCCGCCCCAGCTTCCGGTACGGTTCCACGTCGACGACGCCGTTGGCCCGCAGTGCCTTGGCGACGGCGGCGGCGTCAACCGTGCCGTCCAAATCGATGGTGACGATCACGTTGGAGCGGTCGGCAGGGTCGGCCACGAACGGACTGGCCGACGGCGAATTCTCCGCCCAGTTGTACAACCGCGACGCCGAATCCGCCGTGCGCTCGGTGGCAAAGCTCAGTCCGCCATTGCCGTTGAGCCATTTCAGCTGCGCATCGAGCGTCACCAAAGTGCCGATCGACGGCGTGTTGTAGGTCTGGTTCTTCAGTGAATTGTCGATGGCGGTGGACAGGTTCAGGAAGTCCGGAACCCAGCGTCCATCGGCGGTGATTTTCGCTGCCCGGTCCAGCGCGGCGGGCGAGAACAGACCGAGCCACAGTCCGCCGTCGGACGCGAAGTTCTTCTGCGGGGCGAAGTAGTAGACGTCGGACTGGCTCACATCCACGTCCAGTCCGCCGGCGGCCGACGTCGCGTCGATCAGCACCAGCGATCCGTCGTCGGCGCCGTCAACGCGGTGCACCGGAGCGGCGACACCGGTCGACGTCTCATTCTGCGGCCAGGCGTAGACGTCCACGCCGGCCTCAGCCTGCGGAACCGGACGGGTGCCGGGCACGGACTCAATGATGGAGGACGATTCCAGGAACGGCGCCTTGTCCGTGGCGGTGGCGAACTTGGAGCCGAACTCGCCGAAGGACAGATGCTGCGCCTTCTGCTCCACCAAACCAAAGCTGGCGGCATCCCAGAAAGCAGTCGAGCCGCCGACGCCGAGAATCACCTCGTAGCCGTCCGGCGCCTGGAACAGCTGGCTGATGCCTTCACGCACGCTGCCGACCAGGTTTTTCACGGGAGCTTGCCGGTGCGAGGTTCCCAACAGCGTGCTTCCGGCCTCGGAGAGCGCCTGGATCTGCTCGGCGCGGACCTTCGACGGTCCCGCACCGAAGCGGCCATCCTTGGGCAGCAGATCGCGCGGGATGTTCAAATTCGTGGTCTCGTTCACGTCGAAGGCTCCAGAATATTGGGGGCACGGCGCAGACCTGCGCCTCTGGTGATGTTGTGTGATTATTCTGCCCCACGGCGGCAACGGCGGCTAAACCGTGACAGTGTTATTGCGGCC
>NZ_KI914630.1:8105-43717 GCF_000520495.1 Arthrobacter sp. H14 | reverse complement strand
AAACCGTGACAGTGTTATTGCGGCCGCCCCCGCCCCATCCACCCCGTCCGCACGATTATCTGTACTCTGTCCAAATAAGCTAATGTAGGGGGCAAGACTTTTTTCTGGCAGCGCCCAAGGAGCCCTCTGTGACCGATCTGATCGATACTACCGAAATGTATCTGCGGACCATCCTTGAGCTGGAGGAAGAGGGCATCATTGCCTTGCGCGCCCGCATAGCCGAGCGACTCCGCCATTCCGGTCCGACGGTCTCCCAGACGATCGGCCGGATGGAGCGGGACGGCCTGGTGGTTGTAACCGGTGACCGGCACCTGGAACTCACAGAACAGGGCCGCGGCCGCGCCGTCGGCGTCATGCGCAAGCACCGCCTTGCCGAGCGGCTGCTCTTTGATGTGATCGGGCTGGACTGGGCCTACGTCCACGATGAGGCCTGCCGCTGGGAACACGTTATGAGCGAGCGGGTCGAACGGCGGCTCTACGATTTACTCGAGCGGCCCACCGAGTCTCCGTACGGCAATCCGATTCCGGGACTCGAGGCTCTTGGCGGGGAAACGTCCGGGGCATTCTCGGACGGTGTCATTACCCTGTTGGACGCCATGCCGCGCTATACCTCGGAGTCCAAGGTGGTCATTTGCCGGCTCTCGGAGCCAATCCAGGTGGAGCCGGAACTCTTGGGACAACTCGACGACGGCGGCCTGCATCCGGGTGCCCAAATCACCCTGCAGCGGGCCGGCGAATACATCTCCGTTCGCGTGCCGGGAATCGAAGGTGCCCTGGAACTTCCTCCCGAAGTCGCCGCGCACGTTTTTGTCTCCATGTCCTGACGAAGTGTTATCCACAACACGTGATAACAGAAGTGTCTCTTTGGTTCTGAAGCCCTATAGTTGATCACTGGCGCTGATCGTGAAGCGTCAGCTGATCTGTATGCCAAACCCTGCCGGCGGATCAGCTTCCGATCATTACGGCAGGGGCGGGGGACCCACCAATCGGTGCAGAACTGCGGATTCCAACTGGATTCCGCAGATGCATCTTGGGGTGAAGCCCGGCAGAACGCACATCCTGAGCCGCAAGGCGGTACAGGGTTGTGCGTTTAGTGCGGGCCGAGTCGCTCTCAGACTCGAATCCGACAGCTAACTCCGCAGGCCGGTACGAGAGGAACAGCTTTGTCGAGGCACAAGGTACACGGGCGCCGCCGCGCGTCCGCTCCCGTTGTGGAGCCACGCCCAAGGGATGCTCAGCGCGCTGCACGGCGCAGCCGGAGCCAACTGGGGCAAATCTCCTGGGCAGCCACGCAGGCCGTAGGTGGCGTGGGGCAGAAGGCGGCCATCGTCGTCGCCGCTTCCGGGTTGGCAATGGCAGTGGCGGTTCCGACGGCGACAGTAACGGCCGCGGGTGAGCCGGCAGAGACGCAGAAGGCACAGAAGGCCCTGACGGCATCAGCCGAAGTAAGCAGCTCCTCCGGGCCGGACGTGGTCTCTCCCGTCAAAGCCTCCGACAACGCCACCGTTTCCTTTGTGCGCTCCGGCGTCACCAGCAGCTTTGATCCGGAGAAGAAGCTGGCAAGCGTTATGACTGCGGCCTCGGGCGAAGCCGAGCCAGCGGCCTCGGGTGGAACGTTGGACATGCCCGTGCCGGCATCGAATATGACTTCCAGCTTCGGCCCCCGGACCAGCCCAATCACCGGACTTGCCGGAGAAATGCACACCGGCCAGGACTTCGGCATCGCCTGTGGCACAGAGGTGGCCGCTGCCGCCGAAGGCGTCGTCAAGGAAGCGGGATGGCACCCGTTCGGAGGCGGCAACCGCATCGTCGTCGACCACGGCGGCGGGCTCGAAACCACCTATAACCATCTCTCCTCCATAGCGGTCTCCGCCGGCCAGTCCGTTTCCCGCGGCCAGGCAGTCGGAGTGAGCGGAACCACCGGAGCGTCCACCGGGTGTCATCTGCATTTTGAGGTCGTGGTCAACGGCACGACTGTTGACCCTCTCGGATGGCTGTAACAGAGCGGGAGTGCTTAGCACCGCAGGGCGCTGAAACGCCGTAAATCGCCGCGGATCGCCGTGTCGTGACCATAGTGTGACAAGTTACCGTTCCGTGATGTAGGCTGGTCCGCGTGCCGGCTTCCAGTAGCGTCGGCGCCCTTGGACAGTTTGCCTAACCCTGTCACTGTCGCAAGGTCCGTTCGCAACAGCATCTGACAGGGGCGGGGGAACCAAATAGCGGGCTTCGTCAGAAGTCCTTGGGGTTAAGACGCATAGGTAAAGCGCACAACGTTTGTGTGTCTATGCGTCCGGGTGGCTCCCATCCGAACCCGACAGCTAACCCCGTAGGCATTGGGAGAGGCAATCTACGTGTCCAAAAATCCTAACCTTGCTCGCCACCGCGCGACTCCGGTCAGCCCAATGAAGTCCGTTTCCAAAGCGGTCTCCTCCAATGCAGGCGCCATCGGCCGCCCGGTAGCAGTGGTTGCTGCCGCGTCCGGCATGATGTTCGGCCTCGCTGTTCCGGCGAACGCCGCCGAGCACAACGTCAAGTCGGGCGACACGCTCAGCGGAATCGCGGCTCAGCATGGCGTCAGTGTTGAGTCAGTGTTCTCGCTGAACGGCCTCGGTGCCAACTCGGTCATCTACCCTGGCGACAGCATTGAGTTCTCAGGCTCGGCCGGCGCTTCCGCCAACGTTTCCAGCGCTTCCAGCAATTCAGGCAGCTACACGGTGAAGTCCGGCGACACGCTGGGAAAGATCGCCGCAGCCAATAACGTCAGCCTGGAGACTGTGTTCTCGCTGAACGGTCTTGGATGGAACTCCGTTATCTACCCGGGCGACGTCGTCAACCTGTCGGGTACTCCGGCTCCCGCTCCGGCGGCTGCCCCGGCTCCAGCGACCGCACCGGCTCCAGCGCCCGCACCGGCTCCAGCGCCCGCACCGGCAGCTGCGCCGGCTCCAGCGCCAGCGCCTGCGCCCGCACCGGCTCCGGCGCCTGCCGATAACACGACCGGATTGAGCACGGCCTCCAGCGGAGCCCAGGCGCTTGGAGCGTCGGTTTCCACCGCGGGAATCGCTGGCACTGCCCAGTCCATGGTTGGATCGCCGTACGTCTACGGCGGCACCAGCCCGAGCGCCGGTTGGGACTGCTCAGGCTTCGTTCAGTGGGTATACGCCCAGAACGGTATTGACCTGCCGCGCACCAACCAGTGGGCGGCCATGACGCCGACCAGTAACCCGCAGCCGGGTGACCTGGTTGTCCAGAACGGCCAAAGCCACGTTGGCATCTACATTGGCGGCGGCAAGATGGTCAGCGCTTTGAACCCGAGCCAGGGAACCCTCGTGCACGACGTGAGCGCCATGTCAGTAACGGGCTTCTACACCATGTAAGACGGCCTTCACAGGATGGTTCCGGCTCCGCCGGAGCCATCGAATGCACCGCCGGTTTCCGGCGGTGCATTCGCTTTTAAAGGTCGCAACACGTCCGAAACGCACCGACACACTGATAATGTCCGATTTGTTTTTACGGTCAAAGCTACCCCGCCAACCACCCTCTGACCAGCGGTTATTCCCGCCGGCCCAGAGGACCGTCGTTACCGTGTTGTATCGAAATGACACCTTCCCGTGACCTCAGCGTGACATCGATATAGATCTGGGGTACCGTCTTACTCGTGCCAATTTCCAGAGGGGTTTGGCACTCTTGGACAGATTGCCTAACTCTGTCACTGTGCCAAGGTCCGTTCGCAACTATTCGTCTGGCAGAGGCGGGGGAACCATTATCGGGCTTCGCAAGAAGTCCTAGGGGTTAAGTCGTACCGGCATCCTGGGAAATTTTCCTTGATGTCGTGCGGCCGGGTGACTCCCATCCGAATCCGACAGCTCACCCCGCAGGCTATGGGAGAGGCTCAAACGTGTCTTCTAGCTCTACTTTGGGGCGCCATCGTGCTGCCCGGGGTCGCAGTAATCCGCTGGCGGCAATCTCGCAGGCAGTGTCATCCAATGCCAGATCCATGGGTCGCCAGGCAGCCGTTATCGCCGCAGCTTCGGGCCTGGTCCTGACCGTTGGAGTGCCGGCACAGGCTTCCGACGCCGAACGTGAAGCGAACTCCTTCACCGCCGTCACCGCAGCGCAGCCGGTGACCGTGGACGTCAGCGTTCCGGCCGACACCAGGATTTCCTTCGAGCGTGCTTCCGTCACCTCCGAAGCCGCTCCCGTAGCTCCCGCCGCCCCTGCCGAGGTGAGTGTCCAGTCCACCGAAACCGCGGAGCCAGCCGTCGACGTCGAAGTCGAGGCGCCCGCTCCCGTGGTGGAAGAGGCGCCACAGCCTGAGCCCAAGCCGGAACCCGCCGCAGCTGTTTCGGCCGGTAACTCGAGCGTTGCCGGTGCGGCCTACGCCGGAATCGGCAACCCGTACGTCTACGGCGGAACCAGCCCGACCGCCGGCTGGGACTGCTCCGGCTTCGTGCAGTGGGCCTACGCCCAGGCCGGCAAAAGCATTCCCCGTGTCAACCAGTGGTCGGCCATGACTCCCACCAGTAACCCGAAGCCGGGCGACCTGGTGGTCCAGCGCGGCGGAGCGCACGTCGGCATTTATGTCGGCAACGGCCAGATGATCTCGGCCCTCAACCCCTCGGACGGCACCCTGCTGCATGCAGTCAGCGCCATGCCGGTCTCGGGTTTCTACACCCTCCCGTAGGGCGCCCCAAGAAAAAGCTTCGACGGGAACGGTGGCCCGCTGCAATTCCACCGCCGTTAGTATCCACAGGCTGTGAGCAGCTAGAAAACGAAAGAGAGCGCATTCCACAATGTCGACCAGCGCAACCATTGCCCGCCACCGGGCGCCGGCCCAGCCCACCGCACTGAGCAGCATCGCCAAGGCGGTCAGTTCCAACGCCGGCAGCATGGGCCGCCAGGCCGCCGTCGTCGCCGCTGCCTCCGGAATGGTGCTGGTCACCGGCGTTTCCGCGACCGCCGCCCAGGGCGACGTTAACCGCGAGGCATCGGCAGCATCGGAGCTGCAGATCCAGACCGCTTCCGCCGTCCAGGTCAACGCTCCCGCTGCGGCGAAGATCTCTTTTGACCGGCCGGATGTCCGCTCGGCTCCCGCTCCGGTCGTTGAAGCGCCGGAACCGGTTGTTGCCCCGCAGTCCAACGTCGTCGAGCCCGCTGTCGCAGAACCTGTGGAAGCCCCGGCCCCGGCACCGGCACCGGCGCCGGCTCCGGCACCTGCCCAGAGCGAGCCAGCCGCCGCTGTCACAGCAGACACGACAAGCACAGCTTCCACTCAGCCCGCCGCCAAGTCGGCGCCGGAGCCCGCACAGCAGAAGGCTCCTTCCTCCAGCGGAGTTGCCGCGGGAATTGCTTCCGCAGCGTATGCCCAGCTCGGCGTGAGCCAGGACTGCACCATGCTGGTCACCAACGCCCTCGCCGCCGTCGGCATCAACCACCACGGCTGGCCGGACTCCTACTTCTCCCTCGGCAACCAGGTCAGCGCATCGCAGGCCCAGCCGGGCGACCTGGTCTACTACGCGGACGGCGGCATGGGCATGGCGCACATCGCGGTCTACGTTGGCAACGGACAGGCCGTCCACGGCGGATGGGAAGGCGGCAAGACCGTCCTGGCTTCCGTCAATGTCGGCTCCGGCGCGGTTTACATCCACGTGAACGGCTGATCGAACCGGATTCGGTCCAGACTGGACAGTAGTAACAGTATTAATGGCAAAGGCTCCCGCTTCGGCGGGGGCCTTTGGTCGTCCCCCAGCGGTGAATAACTGGCACACCGGCGCAAATCTCGTTTACTCTTGGCTTGTTGATCCAAGACCTGCGGGCATTGAACCGGCACGACCGGTCCGGTGGGCGCAGGTCCGGCGCGAAGAGGTACGTGCATGCGCACACTCGTTCTCAATGCTGGATATGAGCCGCTGGCGGTTGTCACCTTCCGCCGGGCGATCGTCCTTGTGCTCGGTGGCAAGGCAAGCATTATTGCCGAGGCCGGCGATCCCGTCGTGGGGCCCAATGAAATCCTGGCCCGGCCATCCGTGATTCTGCTCAACCGCTACGTGAAGGTTCCCTACCGTGAAGGTGCCCCGGTGACGCGCCGCGGAGTCCTCCGCCGGGACAATCACCTCTGCGGCTACTGCGGCAAACCGGCCAGCACCATTGACCACATCGTGCCCAAGTCGCGCGGCGGAGCCGAAACCTGGGAGAACCTCGTCGCCTGCTGCCTGCGCTGCAATAACGCCAAGGACGACCACACGCTCCGTGAGATGGGATGGGAGCTCCGGGTCCTGCCGAAGCCACCGCGCGGGTCCCGCTGGCAGATCAAGGAGCTGGAACGGCCGGCTCCACAATGGAGGGAATTCCTCAATAATGCAGCGTAGCCCCGCAGACAGCGTCGACTTCGATGCGATCATCCTGGCTGGGGGCCGTTCGTCCCGGCTCGGCGGCGTGGACAAGGCGTCACTGATGTTCGACGGCGGCACGCTCCTCGCGCGCACACTGGCCGCTGTCGAGGGGGCCGGCGCCGTCGTCGTCGTTGGTCCCTTTTCTGCTGCTGAGCTGCCGGAGGGCGTGCGGAGTGCCCGCGAGGACCCGCCGTTTTCCGGTCCTGCCGCCGCAATCGCCGCCGGAGTGGACGAACTGGCCGGCAGCGCAGCGGAATACACCGCCGTCCTGGCCTGCGATATGCCCTATGCCCGCACCGCCATGCAGTACTTACTGACGGCAACGGCATCGCTGGCCAGGACCGGAAAGGGTGCGGCCGCCTCCGGCGCGGACGGCGTGATGGCGCAGGACGGGATGGCCAAGCTGCAGCCGCTCGCTGCACTGTATAAAACAGCCGCGCTGACCGAAGCCGTGCGGCAGCGACGGGAGGGCGGCGGCGTCACAGGGATGTCAGTCTTCCGGCTGGTTGCTAGTCTGCAGGTAGTGCCGGTCACCGTTGCCGCGCCCGCTACCCGCGACGTCGACACTTGGGACGATGCGCGGACGTTCGGCATTGACGGTCCGGCATAAGCTGTCCAGCAACCGGCAGCGGCTGTGCAAGCAAAAGGAGATGGCCTTGACTGACCAGAAACAGATTCTCGAACCGTGGTGCCGGCAGTTGATAGAAGCGCTGGAACTGCAGGGACTCGAGGTCGACATTGACGAGGTGCTGGCTCTCGCCGGCGAGGCGGCCCATGCGGTGGTGCGGCCCGCGGCTCCGCTGACGACCTTCATTGTCGGTTATGCCGCAGGCTGTGCATCGGCCACCGGACAGGCTTCGGACGACGTCGCGATCCGCTCCGCCAGTGAGGTTGCGCGCCGGCTGGTGCGTGAGGCAAAGCAGGACGACGACGGCGGCAGTGGGCCTGGTGCCGGCGGCCGCAGTCCAAAAGCTGGACATGGAAGCGGGACAGACGCCGGGCGCGGAGAAGGCGCCGGGGACGGAAGCGGGCTCGATACAGCCGGCGAGGACGCCTCGGCTGCCCAGGCGCAGGAGGCAGTCCAGGCCACGTTTGGCAGTGGCACGCCGGAAGGGAGGAAGCCCTGATGGCTGAGCAGCTTGTACGACCGAACTGGACCGATGCCTTCAACTTTGCGTTCCAATTGCCAGAGTCGAAGGTTCCGCAAACCCTTCCGCTTGCCGAGACCATCGGGCACACCCTTGCGGAGGACATGTTGGCGCTGACAGAGGTGCCACACTACGACTCCGCCGCGATGGATGGCTGGGCCGTCTGCGGTCGCGGACCGTGGGAGCTGCGGGAGTATGCGCAGGAACTCGAATCCGGGCAGGCCTGCTCGATCGTGACCGGAGGGCTTATTCCGCGCGGCACGACGTCCGTGTTGCGGGCTGAGCACGCCCGGATTGAAAACGCGACGCTGTCCGTGAACGAGCATGCCAGGCCCGGGGAACCTGAACCCGGCCAGCACATACGCCCGGCCGGGGAAGAAGCGTACGAGGGAGAGACGATGTTGACCGCCGGAACGGTGGTTTCTCCGCCGCACATTGCCCTCGCGGCCGTCTGCGGCCACGATGACCTGCCGGTTCTGCGGGCGCCGCAGGTGGCGCTGGTGATGACCGGTGATGAGGTGGTCGAGTCAGGACTGCCTGAACCAGGGCAGGTCCGTGACACGTTCGGCCCACAGCTGCCTTCCTTCATTAATATGCTCGGCGGCGATCTCGTGGCCCAGCACCGGATCGCGGATAACCTGCATCATGTGGTCCAGGCCCTGGCCGGGCAGGCAAGCACTGTCGCCTCCATCCGCGAGGGGGGTGCCGACGTCGTCATCACCACCGGAGGAACCGGTATTTCGCATGCCGATCATCTGCGGGCGGCATTGACGGAGCTCGAGGCGGAGATCCTGATCGATGGGCTTTCCATCCGTCCGGGCCATCCCGGACTGCTCGCCAGGCTGCCGGACGGGCGTTACCTCGTAGGGCTGCCGGGTAATCCGTTGGCCGCGATGATGACCATCCTGACGCTGGTCCGCCCGCTGCTGGCCGGCATCCAAGGTGCGCCGCGGCCGTTGCTAGGTGCCGTCGTCGCCGGCCAGGACATGCCGGGAATGCCGGGGCGGGACCGGTTGATCTCCTTCACGTTAGAGGACGGCATGGCTGTACCCTCCAAGTGGCAGGGTTCGGGCATGATGCGCGGATTGGCCGCGGCAGACGGCGTCATGGTGGTTCCGGCGGATGGCCTGACGGCGGGCGAGAGCGTGACGACGATCCCGTTGCCGTGGAAAATCCCGACCGAATAACCGACCGCGCCGGTGGCCGGTAGAGTTTCAGTATCGGCCTGGACGGAGGAAACATGGGCAGAGTTACACAGCGCATAACGGTCACGAAGTTCACCGTCGGTGGCCCGGTGCGCACCCGTGAGGACACGACGGCGGCGGAGGAGCCGCTGGAGATCCGCGTCAATGGCACCCCGTTCTCGGTAACCATGCGCACACCGGGCGACGACTTCGATCTGGTGGCCGGTTTCCTGGTCTCCGAGGGGATCATTTCCGAAGCAGAGCAGCTGTCGACGATGCGTTTCTGCGCGGGGGAGGACGAGACCGGACGGCAAACGTTCAACGTCATCGAAGCCCAGCTTGCCCCCGGTGTGGCGCCGCCCGATACCAGTCTGGAGCGGCACGTCTACACCAGCAGCTCGTGCGGCATCTGCGGGACGGCATCCATCGATGCGGTGCGGAAGACGTCGCGCTTTGCGATCGATACCGATCCGCTGCAGATCGGGGTGCAGGTGCTGGCCGGGCTGCCGGATACCTTGCGGAAGCGGCAGAAGGTTTTCGACCGCACCGGCGGCGTGCACGCGGCCGGGCTATTCACCGCAGACGGCGAACTGCTCTGCCTGCGCGAAGACGTCGGCAGGCACAACGCGGTCGACAAGGTCGTGGGTTGGGCGTTGCGCGAGGGCCGGCTGCCGCTTGCCCGGACGGTGCTGCAGGTTTCCGGCCGGGCGTCGTTCGAGCTGGTGCAGAAGGCGTACCTGGCGGGCATTCCGGCCCTTGCCGCCGTGAGTGCACCGTCATCGCTGGCAGTCGAGCTCGCCGAATCGGTGGGCATGACCCTGGTGGGCTTCAGCCGCGGAACCTCCCTCAACGCGTACACCCATCCGGAGCGGATCGTCTAAGGACGGGTCCCGTCGGTGGTGGTCCGGCCGCCGTCCTGTTGCCACCGCCGTCGGAGATTCCACGTCTCTTGAGGACGGATCGTCGCAGGGATTCGGGAATGCTCCCGTTTGGGACATTTAACCCTGCGCGCGCATGTCGAAATGTCCCAACTGGGAGCTTTCTAGACTCTGTCGAATTGCGGTTCCATTTTGGAGGTCCCCGCATCATCGAATTCCTCATCACTAGTGGCGCCCGCCTCAGTGTTCCCCGCTTTTGTCCCGCTTTCCGTGTCCTCCGACTCCGCACCCTGCAGCAGTTCAAGGAGGTCGTCACAGACCGCCGCGTCCTCAGGATTGTGCGTCACCATGACGACGGATTTGCCGGCCAGGCCGCGGCGCAGATCTGTGAGGAGTTGCCCTGCGGATTCCCGGTCGAGATGTGCCGTCGGTTCGTCCAAGAGCACGATGTCGGCCTCGGTCAACAGAGCGCGGGCCACGGCCAGGCGCTGACGTTGGCCGCCGGAGAGCCAGGTACCGCCCGGTCCGATCGAGGTAGCAGTCCCGTCCGGCAGGCCGCGAACGAAGCCGCCTAAACCGACGCTGTCCAAAGCGGCCTGGATTTCCGCCTCCGACGGAGGATCACCGGCACTGCGCGCGAGGACGAGATTGGCCCGGATGCTCGAGTTGAACAGGTGTGCCTCCTGGGGGCACCACGCGATCCGCGGGATGGTGCCCGCTGAAACGGCGGAGTCTGCGGAGACATTTGCCGTCAGATAGCTTCCATGGTCGAGCGGCAGGAATCCGAGCAGCACGCCGAGCAGGGTCGATTTTCCACTCCCGGAAGGACCGGTCACGGCCAGCCATCGACCCCGGGGGAGTTCGAGTGACAGGGATGAGAAGATCGGTGACTCTTGTCCGGGATAGCTATAGCCGGCGTCGCGGAGTTCCAGGACCTTGTCCGGAGCTGGTGCCGTGGAGAGCGTGCCCTCCCAAGACGCCTGTCCGTTCTGGTCCGCGTGGACGTTGCGTGGGGCGTTATCGGACCGCACCCCGGCGGATCCAAGCTCCGGCAGCACCCGCTCACCGACCGCGCGCCAGGCCGCGAGTTGCTGAGCGGCGGTGTTGACAGCGGTGAACGGCTCGATCAGGGCCAGTTGCATCAGAACGACGACGGCGGCGACCCCGGCCGGCACGTTACCCGCGGCGCCAAGCATGGCCAGTGCGCTCAGCGAGCAGGCCAGGGCGGTGAGCGCGTTGGCCAGACCTTGCGCCCAGGCACTGCGCTGCAGCCTTGAAGTGAGAGCCGCATCGAGCTTCCCGACGTCGGCACGCACGGTATTCGCTACAGCATTAGCGGTCAGGTCTTCCGCCGCGGCCAACATCCGGGACGAAGCGTTCAACATGTTGGCCTTCACCTCAACCGTGGCACGTCGGGCAGCCCGGTCTGCGGTGAGAGCCAGGGCCGGAGCGGCGAACAGGCAGACGGCGGACAGCAACAGTTGCCAGGGCAGTCCGGCCGGCACCGCCACAGCCGTAACGGCGCACGAGACGGCCGCCGTCGCCACTCCGACCAAAGGCGTGAATACCGCCCGTGGGGCGAGATCGCGGAGCTCATCGACATCGCCGACCAGCTTCTCCAGTACTCCGCCGCCGCGGGCCAGCTTCCGCCAGGCCGCCGGGTGCTCGAGCAGACCGTTCCAGAGCCGGAGCCGCAAAGCGTTCGTGCTCCGGAATACCGCATCGTGCAGGCGCAGACGCTCCCAGTAGCGGAACACAGAGCGGCCAATCCCGAAGAACCGGACTCCCACGATGGCGGTTAGGAGGTACAGGATGGGAGGTTGTTCGCTGGCACGGACAATCAGCCAACCGGACAGTGCGGCCAGGGCCACGGCAAACAGCGCCGCGCCGGTGCCGAACAATAGGGCAGCGATGAACTGCCTGCTCCAGGGCCGCAGCATGGCCAGGTTCCGCAGCAGTGGTTGCTTAGGTGCGGGCGCCGGATCCGGCGTTTCCGGCAAGTTCGACGACGGTCCGAC
Organism: Arthrobacter sp. H14; assembly: GCF_000520495.1. Taxonomy (GTDB): domain Bacteria; phylum Actinomycetota; class Actinomycetes; order Actinomycetales; family Micrococcaceae; genus Arthrobacter_C. The sequence continues at coordinate 32,100 of NZ_KI914630.1, read as the reverse complement.
GGCGGAGGTTTTGTTGTCGATGCTGCCGACTGCCGACGAAGAGGACCAGGTGGAGTCGGTTATCGGCTGGGTGAATCCGCCATTGCCAGCATGAGCCAGGTTGTGGAAGGTGTGCTCGACGGGCAAGTCCACCCCGACCGGGATCACCTGGTCAGCGAGCGCAGCGGTCGCCGGGTTGTGCGCGATGAGCACCATCGTGATCCGGCCGCGCAATGCTGCCAGCGCGGACTCGATGGCGCGGGCGCTGGAATCGTCCAGGTGTGCTGTTGGCTCGTCGGCCAGCAACAGGTAGGCGTCGGTGTTCTCCAGCCGGGCCAGCGCCCTCGCCACGGCCACGCGCCGCAGCTCGCCCGGACTGAGTTCACCGGTCGGAATGTCGAGCAGGCCGGCCGAGTGTAGTTTGTCCAGGGCGCGGACGGCTGCGTCGTGTCGTTCCTGACCGCCGGCCAGTCCTGAGTAGAGCCCGATTTCTTCGACGACAGTGGGAGCCGTCAGAACCGGATGCTGGGGGATCCAGGCGATTGAGCCGCGGTCCGCTCCGGTGATGGTGCCGGAAATCCGGGAGCCGGATCCGTCACCCCTCAGACCGGCCAGTACCTTCAGAACGGAGGTTTTGCCGCTGCCGCTCGGGCCGGAGAGTGCTGTGATCGTGCCTGCCGGAACGGTGAAGTCCAGGTTCTCGACCACATTGCCGTCGCGGCTTTCATACCCGATGGACAATCCCCGAACCGTCAGGTCGCGGCCCCTCTGATGCTCGCCGGAACCGTCCGGCACCAGCCGCCGCACCGGCGGCGCATCGGTTACCTGACGGGTACGTTCCAGGGCGTCCAGCCCGTCCTCGCTGGCATGGTGTGCGGCACCGAGGTCCCGGAGCGGTTGGTAGCATTCCGGCGCGAGAATAAGCGCGAGCAGGCCGAGTTCCAGGCCCATATCGCCGTTCAGGAGCCGGATGCCTATGAACACCGCCACCACCGCAACCGAGATGGTTGCGATCAGCTCCAGCGCCAGCGAGGACAGGAACGCGACCTTTAGCGTCTCCATCGTCCGGGAGCGGTACTCTTCGGCTACGTCGCGCAGTGCCCTGGTCTGCGCACCCGCCCGGCCGAGCCCCACCAGCACCGGCAGTCCGCGCGCGAGTTCGAGCAGGTGGTCCGAGAGCCGGTCCAGCGACGCGGATGCTTCCCTGACCTTGTCCTGCGTGTGCAGACCGATCAGGATCATGAACACCGGCACCAGCGGCACGGTCAGCACGACGACGACGGCGCTGATCCAGTCGGCGAACAGGATCCGCGCGCCGATCAGCAGCGGAACAACCGCGCACATGACCAGTGCCGGCAGGTACTTCGTGTAGTAGTTGTCCAGCCCATCCAGTCCGCGGGTGAGCAACACGCTCAAGGCGCCGGTGCCCATCCCCGCTGCCTTGCCGCCGTCGTCCATCACCCTGGTGGTCAACGCGGAGCGAAGCTCTTCCTTCACTCCTGCGGCGGCCCGTTGCGCGGTGGATTCCTGCCCCCAGACGGCGAGCGAGCGGAGGATCGCCCCGAGGATGCCTTCGACGAGGAGCCCGGTCCAATCGACCGCGCCCGCAGCCAGGGATGCGATTCCGGTGGCGACGGCCTGGGCGATCAGGACCAGACCGGCGGCCTTGAGGGCGGCGAGCAGGCCGAGCAGATAAAGCGCGCGCCGGCTGGTGGTGCTGACCGGCAGGACAGGTTTCATTGTGCTGTCACCGAGTGTGCCTGCGGGATGCTGCCGCTGCTGACGCGGCGGCGGAATACCCAGTAGGTCCAGCCCTGGTAGACGAGCACCGACGGCAGGCCGACCAGCCCGACAACGCTCATCACCGTCAACGTATAATCCGACGACGACGCGTTGGTGACCGTGAGATCGAAGGCTTCGCTGATGGTCGAGGGCAGGACGACGGGGAAGGCGGCGGTGAAGATGGTCGCGGTGCCGCCGGCCAGGAAAACCGCCATCCCGGTGAAACTCAGGCCGTCCCGCTGCCGGGAAGCCATCCGCCAGGCGAAGACCGCGCCGGCCACCGCGGCGCCGAGAGTCAGCCAGGTGACGAGCTTGCCGCCGTCGAGATGAACCACGATCGCCCAGGCCGCCATCGGCAGCAACCCCACCGGCAGCCACGTCAGCAACAGCCGGCGGGCACGGAGGCGGATATCGCCGTCGGTCTTGAGGACAAGGAACGCCGCGGCGTGGACCAGGCAGAAGAGGACGACGCCGGACCCGCCCAGCAGCGCGTAGCCACTGAACCAGGAGAAGGGACCGCCCTCGCGGTCGCCGTTCGCGTTAATCGGCAGGCCGGTGGTGGTCAGCGCCAGGGCGGCACCGACGCCGAAGGCCGACACGAACGAACCGAGGGCGATCGCCCAGTCCCAGCGGTTCCGCCAGGCGGCCGAATCGACCTTGCCCCGGTACTCGAACGCGACGGCGCGGAAGATCAGTCCGATCAGCACGGCCAGCAGCGGCAGGTAAAGGGTGGAGAACAGGGAGGCGTACCACAGCGGGAAGGCCGCGAAGGTGGCGGCGCCGGCGGTGATCAGCCAGACCTCGTTCCCGTCCCAGACGGGGCCGACGGTGTTCAGCAGCACGCGGCGTTCGTCGTTGTTCCGGGCGAACAGCTTCATCAGCATCCCGACGCCCAGATCGAAGCCCTCCAGCAGGAGGTAGCCGGTCCACAGGTAGGCGATGATGACAAACCAGAGGGTTGGCAGGAATTCCATCTCAGTTCTCCAGGGGCTTGGTGCGGGGACGGGGCCGTTCGGCTGTGGTTGCGCCGGGTGTAGCGGGAATCGGTGTTGCCTCGGACAGGTCAGTAGGCGAAGGCGAGCACATCGTCTTTGTCCTTGCCGTCGCCATCGGTGCCGTCACCGTCGTCGTGCGGGTGCTTTGCGTCGGCCAGCAGTTCCGGCATGGCCGAGGGGACGCCGCCGCGGACGTAGGTGAAGAGCATCTTGACCTCCACAACCAGCAGGACGCCGTAGACGGTGGTGAAGGCAATCATGGAGGTCAGGAGTTCACCGGCGGAGACGCCGGGGGAGATGGCCGCCGCGGTGAACATGAAGACATTGTCGATGCCGTTCGGGTCCGGGTTGGGGGCGACGACGAAGGGTTGGCGGCCCATCTCGGTGAAGATCCAACCGGCCGAGTTGGCGCCGAAGGGTGCGAGGATCCCGAAAACCGCCAGCCGCATCAGCCACTTCGACTGCGGCACGGTTCCCTTGCGCGTGACATACAGGGCTGCGGCCGCAGCGGCGGCGGCGATCGCTCCGAACGTAATCATGATGCGGAAGCCCCAGTACGTGACTTCCATGACCGGGACGTAGTCGATTTTCGATCCCGCGCGCTCGCCGTAGATGGGGTTGTCCGGGAGGTGCGTGCCGAACTTCTCCTGGTACTCAGGCAGCAGCGAATTCACGCCCTGGACCTCGGTGTTGAAGTCGCCGTTGGCCATGAAGGAGAGCATGCCGGGGACCTCGACGACGGCGACAATGTCGTCGCAGTTTTGGGAACCGAGATTGCCCACGGACAGGACGGAGAAGCCGGTTCCGTCGTGGCAGGCAGCCTCCGCGGCGGCCATTTTCATCGGCTGCTGCTCGAACATGAGCTTCGCCTGCATATCGCCGGTGATGGCGACGCCGGCAAAGGATACGACGGCCACGACGGCACCGATCCGCAGCGAACGGAGCCAGACGTGATGGTCGGCGGCGTCGCGTCCGGTGGCCTTGACGTCTCCGACGAGGACCTTGCCGCCGTCGTCCACCATGTCGATGCCATCCTTGCGGCGCTTCCATAGGTGGTACCAGCTGATGCCGAGCAGGAAGCCGCCCGCCACGGAGAAGGCGCCGAATATCGTGTGCGGGAAAGCGACGAGGAGGGTGCTGTTGGTCAGGACGGCCCAGATGTCGTTCAGGACCGGGCGGCCATCGACCATCTCCACGCCGACGGGGTGCTGCATCCAGGAGTTCGCGGCGAGGATGAAGTACGCGGACATGATGGAGGCCAGTGCTGCGGACCAGATTGTCGCGAGGTGCAGCTTCTTGGGCAGCCGGTCCCAGCCAAAGATCCACAGGCCGAGGAACGTCGACTCCACGAAGAATGCCAGCAGGGACTCCATCGCCAGCGGCGCCCCGAAGACGTCGCCGACGAAGCGCGAATATTCGCTCCACGCCATGCCGAACTGGAACTCCTGGACCAGACCGGTGGCCACTCCCATGATGAAGTTGATCAGGAAGAGCTTCCCCCAGAACTTCGTCATCCGCAGGTATTGCGCCTTGCCGGTGCGGACCCACATGGTCTGCATGACGGCGACGACCAGGCCAAGGCTGATCGTCAGCGGCACCATCAGAAAGTGGTACACCGTGGTGATGCCGAATTGCCAGCGGGCCAGTTCCAGAGCTTCCATCAGCCGTCCTCACAACCGAAGAGCCGGACGGGGAAATGCGGTGTCCGACGCGAGTTCCTAAGTTTTCTACACTCCGTAGAAACAGTAACTTCTACACATCGTAGAACATTCCCGGAAGCACCGGTAATCGGCGTCGAATGCGGCGGAGTGCTCCCCGTTGGGACATTTCGACATGCGTGCGCAGGGTTAAATGTCCCAAAGGGGCAGCCAAATATCTGCCAATAAGGGCCACCATGGGGTGCAGAATTGCAGAATGAACGTACCGCCCCCGCTACGAACGCCGCCGAACCCTGACGATCTGCTGGTTCTCCTCGCCGTTGCCCGGTCCGGGCGGTTTACCGCCGCGGCCGAAGATCTCGGCCTGAACCACACCACCGTTTCGCGCCGGATCGCGGCTCTGGAGAAGAATCTGGGTGCGCGGGTCCTATCCCGGGCGTCCGGTGGTTGGGAGCTGACCGGGCTCGGCCGGCGGGCGGTTCTGGCCGCCGAAAACGTCGAGCTGGCGGTCGGACGGTTGAACGGCAGCGACGATGAGACGGACCGGCTCACGGGCGTGGTCCGGATGTCGGCCACGGACGGATTCAGCGCCTACATCGCCGCGCCGGCCGTCGCGGCCCTGCGGCGGCAACACCCTGGACTCAGCGTGGAGATCGAAACCGTAACCAGGCGTGCCCTGCAGCAGCGCTCCGGACTCGACATCGAGGTCGTGGTGGGGGAGCCGCAAGTCCACCGGGCCGAAGCCATCCGCCTGGGTCCTTACATGCTGGGAATGTATGCCTCCCGCAGCTACCTGGCAGAGCATGGAACCCCTGCGACGCCGGAAGAACTGAAGGAGCACCCGCTGGTCTACTTTGTCGACTCGATGCTTCAAGTCGACGACCTGGATGCGCCGCGCCGTCTTGTGCCGTCGATGCGGGACTCGCTGACATCCACCAATGTGTTCGTGCACGTGGAGGCCACCCGGGCCGGCGCTGGAGTGGGGTTCCTGCCCTGCTTTATGGCCGATCGGCACCCGGATCTGGTAAGGCTGCTTCCGGATGACTTCAAGGAGGAGCTGCCGTATTGGATGGTGCTGCGGGCAGATTCGCTGCGCCAGCCGGCGGTGGCCGCCGTCGCAGAGGCACTATGGAAACAAACGACGTCGTACGAGGCGGTCTTGCTGGGCCGGAAATAGAAGCGATTCACGGGTAGTTGCGGTCAGTATGGAACTCGGTATCTTCAGCTTTGGCGACATCCACCCAAATCCAGTCACTGGGGAGAAGACATCGCCACAGCAGCGGATGACGGATCTGCTCGAACGCGCCAGACTCGCCGACGAGGTCGGGCTGCAATACTTCGGGATAGGTGAGCATCACCGGCCGGACTATGCGGTTTCCGCGCCGGCAATGGTGTTGGCCGCGGCGGCCGCGCAGACCAGGAACATCCGCGTCGGCAGTGCCGTCACCGTACTCAGCACCGAGGATCCGGTCCGCGTCTACCAGCAGTTTGCCACGCTGGATCTGCTCTCCGGCGGCCGGGCGGAGCTGACCGCGGGGCGAGGCTCCTTCATCGAGTCGTACCCGCTGTTCGGCGCCAATCTTGCCGACTATGACGAGCTCTACAACGAAAAGATCCAACTGCTGCTCGAGTTGGACGAAAACGAGTACATCACCTGGAACGGCAAGTTCCGCCCGGCGCTGGAGAACGCACGCATCCTGCCCCGGCCGGTGCAGGAGCACCTCGATATCTGGATCGCCACCGGTGGAACCCCCGAGTCGACGGTCCGGGCGGCGGTACTGGGCAAGCCAGTGATCTACGCAATGCTCGGCGGTGCCATCAACAGCTTCGCCCAACACCAACAGCTCTACCGCCGCACCGCCACAGAAAACGGGCACGACGCCGGCAGCCTCAAGGTCGGCGTCAGTTCAGTTGGCCTGATTCTGCGGGAGAAGGCGCACGAAACCTACTTCCCGCATTGGATGGATTCGATGAGCCGGATCTCCGCCGAGCGCGGTTTCCCGGCGCCGAGCCGCCAGTCCTTCGACATGCAGGCCTCGGAACGCGGCGCTCTGTTCGTCGGCAACGCGGAGCAGATCACGGACAAGATCCTCCGCGCCCACGAATTCATGGAGCACGGCCGGCAGATCTTCCAGCTGGACTTCTCCTCCGTGCCACAGGCGCAGGTCCTCGAGTCGATCGAGCTGCTGGGAACCGAGATCCTGCCCGCCGTCAATAACGAGCTCGGAGCCGGGACGGACGAAACCGGATGACGTGTACCCTTCCACCAGCATCCGGTCGGCGGCTGTCCGGAATGGAATGACCTCCCCTGCTGTTGTGGCTTTAGGCTCTTAGCAGCGCCTTTTCGGCGCAGGCACCCGCCGACGCAGATTGCCGGGCGGCGATAACAAGGTATGGAGGTCCGTGCAGATGAGCATGGAAGGGGCGGCATGGCATTCGCTTTACAGCATCACCCATGCCAAGAATGACGCAAAACCGTTCAATAAGGCCACGCTGAAACGGATCATGGGCTTTGCCGCTCCGCACCGGAAAAAGCTGGTGTGGTTCCTGATACTCTCGGTCGTCACCGCGGTTTTGGCCGTCGCCACACCTCTGCTGGCCGGTCAAGTGGTCAACGCAATCACCCAGTCCGAGTCGGTGGAAACCGTCGTCCGGTTGGCGGTCCTGATCGCGTTGATCGCCATCGCCGACGCCGGTCTCGGACTCCTCAGCCGGTGGCTATCCTCGCAGATCGGCGAAGCACTGATCCTCGACCTGCGCACCGCCGTCTTCGACCATGTGCTGAAAATGCCGATCGCGTTCTTCACCCGGACCCGCACAGGCGCGCTGGTCAGCCGTCTGAACAACGACGTCATCGGCGCGCAGCGGGCCTTCAGCGGAACCCTCTCCGGCGTCGTGAGCAATATTGTGGCGCTGGTGCTGACCTTCGTGGTCATGCTGGGACTGTCCTGGCAGGTCACGCTGCTGGCGCTGATCATGCTTCCGGTCTTCGTCATCCCCGCCCGCCGGATGGGCAAGCGGCTCGCGGCCCTGCAACGCGAATCCGCCAACCACAATGCGTCCATGGGCACGCAGATGACCGAGCGGTTCTCGGCCCCCGGAGCCACGCTGATCAAGCTCTTCGGCCGGCCGCACGAGGAGTCTGCGGAGTTCGAGGCCCGTGCCCGCCGCGTGCAGGATATCGGCGTGAAAACGGCCATGGTGCAGTTCACCTTCGTCACGGCGCTAACCCTGGTCTCCGCACTGGCGCTCGCGTTGGTCTACGGTCTCGGCGGTTTCTACGCCATCATCGGTCAGCTCAACGCCGGCGAAGTCGTCGCGCTGGCCCTGCTGCTGACCCGGCTTTACGCGCCGCTGACCGCCTTGGCCAGTGCCCGGGTCGAGGTCATGAGCGCCCTGGTCAGCTTCGAGCGCGTCTTCGAAGTGCTGGATCTGCAGCCCCTGATCACCGAAAAGGACGACGCCGTGGAAGTTCCGGCCGGACCGGTGGCAGTGGAGTTCGACGACGTCACCTTCGCCTATCCTTCGGCCGAGAAAGTCTCGCTCGCCTCACTGGAAGAAGTGGCCACACTGGACACCCGCGGCGGCGAAGAAGTCCTGCATGGGATCAATTTCCGGGTCGAACCGGGCCAGACCGTGGCCCTGGTCGGGTCCTCCGGCGCCGGCAAGTCCACTATCGCCAATCTGCTGGCAAGGCTCTACGACGTCGACGGCGGCGCTGTCCGGATGGCGGGCACCGACTTGCGGGACGTGACATTCGAATCCTTGCGGAACACCCTCGGCATGGTCACCCAGGACGGGCACCTGTTCCATGACACGATTAGGGCCAACCTCACTCTTGCCGCACCGGATGCCACCGATGAGCAGGTCTGGAGCGTGATCGAACGTGCCCGCCTGGAACCTGTCATCCGGTCCATGCCGGACGGACTCGATACCGTGGTGGGGGAGCGCGGCTACCGGCTCTCGGGCGGTGAACGCCAGCGGATGACCATCGCCCGGCTGCTGCTCGCCCAACCGCGCGTCGTGATCCTCGATGAGGCCACCGCTGCCCTCGATTCCACCTCCGAAGCGGCGGTGCAGGCAGCCCTGGCCGAGGCACTTGCCGGACGTACCGCCGTCGTCATCGCCCACCGGCTCTCCACCATCCGGGCCGCCGACGTGATCCTGGTGGTGGAGGCCGGGCAGATCATCGAGCGCGGTACACACTCGCAGCTGCTGGCTGCCGACGGGCGCTACGCCGAGCTGTACCGCACGCAGTTTGCGGTGGACAAGGCTGAGACGGACAAGGCCGAGGCCGATGTGGTTGCTACCGAGAAGGCCGAAGCCGAAGTCTAGATTCCCCCGAGGACGGCATCGGTGATGGGAGTTTCGCCTCCGACAAGTTCCCACACGTGGCCCTGCGATTCGGGCTGGTCCAGCACCGCGACGACGGTGGCGGCGACGTCCTCGCGGGGGATCTGTCCGCGTTCGAGCTTCTCCGCCAGCTCGATTTTCCCGGTTCCGGGGTCATCGGTCAGCCCGCCCGGGCGGAGGATCGTCCACTGCAGCGAGGTTGACTTGAGGCTGTCATCGGCGTCCTTCTTGGCCTTGACATACGCCGTCCACTGCTCGTTCGCGTCGGCGCTCACCGGCTCGTCGACACTGATGGCGGAAATCTGGACAAAACGGTCGACGCCGGCAAGGGCGGCTGCTTCGGCCGCCAGCACGGAACCGTCCCGGTCCACAGTCTCCTTGCGTTCAACACCGGAGTTTGGCCCACCGCCGGCAGCGAAAACGACGGCGTCGAAGCCGCCGAGGCTCTTGGCCAGCTCCGAAGCGTCCGACTTTTCGAGATCGAAGACCAACGGCTTGGCTCCGGCCTCTTCAACGTCGGCGGTGTGGTCTTGGTTGCGGAAAATACTGAGGACTTCATCGCCGCGGCCGGCAAGCTGGCGGGTCAGAGACATGGCGATCTTTCCGTGGCCGCCGACAACTACAATTTTCATCATGCATTCCCTTCAGATTGGTTCATAGGAAGCTTATGGGGGTGGAACCACTACCCGGACAACGTTTATTCCGGTCCTGAGTGATTAGCATCCGTATCCCGGCGAAGTTCGCTGGCCAGCAGCAGACCCTTCGCAGGACCTGTCACGGTCCATTGGTAACTCCACGAGTCCGGACCTGATACATGAAAGGAGCCGCGGTAGACATCGGGGGAGCAGGGGTGTTCGGGGTGGTCCATTCCGGTGGATAAGTCCAGCCGGTGGAACGGGCGGCCATCATCGAAGAATACGTCCATGGCGGAAGGAGAACCTGTCGGCTTCAAAATCAAGCGCCGGGTGGTTGGCGCCGCCGCCTGGCCGGGCCACGCCAGTGTGCCTGCTTCATCATGGATCAAGCCGCCGGAACCGTCGTCGTTAAATAACGCTGTGCCGTTAAATGTTCCGGAATTGCCCGACGCGCGGTCAAGCAACCGGCGCTCGATCCGCCAGGTGCCAAGGAGGAACGTTCTGAGGTCAGCAACTTCACTATCCGTTTTAAGGTCCTCCGAACAACCCGTATGTCGTCTGGTTCAGCTCAACGCCAGTGCGCGAGGCGGGATTCGAACCCGCGACCTTCCCTTTAGGAGAGGGATGCTCTATCCAGCTGAGCTACTCACGCGAAATTCACCAGCAGCGCCGGTGCGCAATCCAGCTTACAGGCTCAAAGGAGGTGCAGGTTGGTCCGTTACTGTTCCTGCCGGTTTCCTTCTTGCTGATAGACATCGGGAATATCGTCCTGGTTGGCATCGACGCTTTCCTGTGCCTCGATCTTCCGGTAGTGCCGGTTCCGCAATCGCAGTACTACCGAGGCCAGCAGGGCGGCGAGGACTGATGCAGTGAGGATGGCCACTTTGGCGGTGGCGTTGTCCGTGCTTTCCGGTCCGAAACTCAGCTCGGCCACCAACAGGGAGACGGTGAAGCCAATACCGGCCAGCAGCGAAATACCGAGCACATCAATCCACTTGAACGACTTATCGAGTTCGCCCTTGGTGACCTTCGTGACGACCCAGGTTATTCCCACTATGCCGATAGGTTTGCCGGCAACGAGGCCCACGATGATGCCGAATCCCACTGGGTCAGAAATCGCTGAGGTGAAACCGTTCCACCCGCCAATCGTCACGCCGGCGGAGAAAAAAGCGAACAGGGGTACCGCGATGCCAGCTGAGAGGGGGCGGAAACGGTGTTCGAAGATTTCCGACAGTCCTGGACCTGCGTTCGGCCCGCCGCTGGCTTGGCTCCGGATGACAGGGACCGCAAAACCGAGCAGTACACCGGCAACCGTGGCATGTATGCCGGAGGCATGGACCAGCGCCCACACGGCGACTCCGAGGGGCAGTAGGATGAACCAGGCGGCTGAGGCTTTGAGGCCGAAAAAGCGCCGAAACCGCTGCGCCAGGAACGTGTATAGGGCGAGTGGGATCAGTGCCAGCATCAGGGGGAGTGCTTGAACCTCGTCGGTGTAGAAGAAGGCGATGATGGAGATAGCGAGCAGATCGTCAACGACTGCCAGTGTCAGCAGGAAAATCCGCAGGGCGCTGGGTAGATGTGAGCCAATGATGGCCAGTACTGCCACGGCGAAGGCGATATCCGTGGCGGTGGGAATCGCCCAACCGGATAGCGTCTCAGGGCTGTAGATATTCACCGCCACGTAGAGCAGGGCCGGTACGGCAACTCCACCGGCAGCGGCGGCGACGGGCACGATAGCCTTCTTCATGTCCCGAAGGTCCCCGGCGACGAATTCCTTTTTGAGCTCCAAACCCACCAGGAAGAAGAAGATGGCCAGCAAGCCGTCGGCTGCCCACGCGCCGAGACTCAACTCCAGATGCCATGGTTCATAACCGATCGAGAAGTCCCGCAGCGCGAAATAGCTGTCCGAGGCAGGCGAATTTGCCCAAACGAGTGCGACGACGGCGGCCACAACCAGTAGTGCGCCGCCCACGGTTTCCTTGCGGAGTATTTGACCGATGCGGACAGCCTCGGTGTAACTCCCCCGGCCGAGAAAGCTCGGTTTTGAACTTCTTTCAGATGAACTCTCAGCCACAATTAGGCTCCTTGCCGGAAGGCTCGACGATTTGCATATGCCGACCAGACTTCCCGGCTCACCACCAGTCAGCCTAACAGGATGAGCTCATCAGCTGGCCCTCGAGGTGCCGTAGCCTAATTGTTATAAAAAGTCCGGAACCGTCAGCATCGGGGAGCGTTCCGGATTGCTGCCGGAGTAGTTGCCTTACGCCGCCGGTTGCCTGCCGTGCGCCGGATCCGAGGCGCTCCAACTGTTGCCTGCGGGGTGCTCAAAGGGGCGTGAAAGACCGGAAAATTGACCAATTCGAGATGTGTGGCATCAGTCACAATCTGATCTCATTGTGAGAGAATCGACTCACTCAGTTTGAGATTCGTCACAATATACGATTGGTTATTGAACCATGGCAACAAACGTAATCGCACCCCTCGCGCAGTCCGAGTGGCTTACATCAATTGAAGATTCAATCAACACAGTTTTCGAACCTGTGGCTTTTTGGTTTGGGAAGATTGTATTTTTTCCCATCTCAATCGGCGGCTTTGAGTTCCCGTTCGTCGTCGCGTGGCTGATTGCCGCCGGCGTCATCTTTACTATCTACCTCGGCTTTATCCAGTTCCGTGGCCTCAAGGTTTCCTCAGAGGTTGTCCGCGGGCACTACTCCACGCCCAGTGACCCCGGGGAAGTGCCGCACTTCCAAGCTCTGACCTCGGCCCTGTCAGGAACAGTCGGCCTCGGCAATATCGCAGGTGTAGGTGCAGCCATGGCCATCGGTGGTCCGGGCGCCACGTTCTGGATGATCCTCGCAGGTCTACTGGGCATGTGCACCAAATTCGCCGAGTGTACTCTTGGCGTGAAATACCGCGAGGTTCATCCGGATGGCACCGTTTCTGGCGGGCCGTTCAAGTATCTAATGGTGGCCTATGGAAAGATCGGCAATATCCCGGCCAAGATCATGACCGGCATCTTCGCCGTCGCCATCCTGATCTTCGGTGTTGCCGGCGGCAACATGTTCCAGGCCAACCAGACCTTCGCGCAGATTCGCAATGTGACCGGCGGAGCAGACGGACTCATGGGTAGCGATGGTGCCGCCCTGATCTTCGGCCTAATTCTGGCCGGCCTCGTCGCAGCAGTCATCCTGGGCGGCATCAAGTCCATCGGCGCCACCACCAGCCGGTTGGTTCCGGCCATGGGCATCGTCTATGTGATCGCCTGCTTGATTGTCATCTTCGCCAACTTCGGCCAGGTGCCGGAAGCGTTTGCTTCCATCATCGAAGGTGCATTTGTGGCCGAAGGCATCGCGGGTGGCGTTATCGGTGTCATGATCACCGGCTTCACCCGTGCGGCATTCTCGAATGAGGCCGGTCTCGGCTCGGCCCCGATTGCACACTCTGCAGCGAAGACCAGGCGCCCGGTCAGTGAAGGTTTCGTTGCACTATTCGAGCCGCTGATCGACACTGTGATTATTTGTACGATGACGGCCCTGGCCATCATCATCGCCGGTGCGCCGAGCTTCCAAGCCGGTATCGATCAGGTCCAGGCTGGCGAGGGTACGCCGGACGGCGTGATCCTCACATCAGATGCCTTCGAAACCGTGCTGCCGTGGTTCCCGATTGTGCTGGCCATCGCCGTTGCGCTGTTCGCCTTCTCCACCCTGATCACTTGGTCCTACTACGGGCTGAAGGCCTGGGAGTTCCTGTTTGGACGGGGCAACGTCTCGGAAGTGATCTATAAGATCATCTTCCTCTCCTTCACCGTCATCGGTACCGTGCTGACCTTCGGGCAGGTGCTGGCGTTCTCGGATGCGGCGCTGTTTGTCTGCGGCTTCGTCAACCTGCTTGGTGTTTACCTGCTGCTGCCGGTTATCAAGAAGGAAATGAAGCAGTACCTGGCAGACCGCCGTGCCGGCACCCTGAAGGAGCTTGGTGAAGAGACGGATAAGCGTACCGCCGCCGGTCACTAGTAACTGATCGTTCAATCGCGGAGCAGATTGAACACAACCTCAACAAATTGTGCCCGTCGGACTCAGAGCCGACGGGCACAATTATTTAAACGTCAGTCAGGGTCGCAGAGCCGCCGTCGTTCCTGTCTGTGCCAGCGCCTAGACTTAAAGCACCATGAATTCTCTTTACTCGGAACTGGCAGACACGGACGACCGCACAGCCGCCCCCGCACTCCCCGGAGAGCGGGACCTACTGGCCGGGTTGAATCCGCAACAGGAGGAGGCAGTCAAGCACTCGGGCAGCCCGCTGCTGATTGTCGCCGGGGCCGGTTCCGGTAAAACGAGGGTGCTGAGCCACCGGATTGCTTTCCTGCTCGCGACCCGCCGTGCCAGGCCGGGACAGATCCTCGCCATTACGTTCACCAACAAGGCGGCCGCAGAGATGCGCGAACGCATTGGGGTCCTGGTCGGCGATTCGGCGCGGAACATGTGGATCTCCACCTTCCACTCCTCATGTGTGCGGATCCTGCGCCGTGAGGCCAAAACGGTCGGGATGAACTCGAATTTCTCCATCTACGACTCCGCGGACTCGCTGCGCCTGATCACGCAGGTGGCCAAACAGCATGAGTTGGATCCCAAGCGCTTCACGCCGCGGTCGATCCAGCACAAAATTTCCGCGTTGAAGAATGAACTCATCGACGACGACACTTTTGCCTCCTCTGCAAACCTCTCGGACCCGTTTGAGCAGGCGGTTGCCGAAGTCTACAAGGGCTACACCCAACGCCTTCGGGCCGCGAATGCCATGGATTTCGATGACCTGATTGCCCAAACCGTCTTTCTGCTCCGCGCCTTTCCTGCGGTGGCGGATTCCTACCGGCGGCGGTTCCGCCATGTGCTGGTCGACGAGTACCAGGACACGAACCACGCCCAGTACGCGCTGGTTCATGAGCTCGTTGGCGCATCAGATTCGGACGATCGCGCCGAGTTGACCGTCGTCGGGGACTCGGACCAATCGATCTACGCATTCCGTGGTGCCGATGTGCGGAACATCGTCGAATTCGAGAAGGATTATCCGAATGCGCGGACGATCCTGCTTGAGCAGAACTACCGCTCCAGCCAGACCATCCTTTCGGCCGCGAACGCCGTCATTTCGAGAAACCCGGACCGCCCGGTTAAGCGGCTCTGGACAGCCGAAGGCGACGGTGAAAAGATCATCGGCTACGTGGCCGAAAATGAGCACGAGGAAGCACGCTTCATCGCCGATGAGATCGACCGGCTGCAGGACGACCATGGCCTGCGCCCGGGCGACATCGCGATCTTCTACCGCACAAACGCCCAATCCCGCTCGCTGGAGGAAATCCTCATGCGCGTCGGTTTGCCCTACAAGGTCGTCGGCGGCACACGGTTCTATGAGCGCAAGGAAATCAAGGACGCTTTGGCCTACCTGCGCGTGCTGGTGAATCCCGACGACGTTGTGAACTTGCGCAGGATCCTCAACGAACCGAAGCGCGGCATCGGTGACCGGGCAGAGGGTGCACTGGCAGCCTTGTCCGACCGTGACCGGATCAGTTTCATGGAAGCGATGCGCCGGGTGGAAGAGGCGCCCGGCATGGCAACCCGGTCGGTCAACGCTGTGACCGGTTTCGTGAAGCTTCTCGATGATCTTAGCGACGTTGCCGACGGCTCTGGTGCGGCCGCCGCGCTGGAAGCCGTGCTTGAACAGACTGGATATCTTGCGGGACTGAGGCAAAGCACCGATCCGCAGGACGAATCGCGGGTGGAGAACCTTGCCGAACTGGTCGCCGTCGTCCGGGAGTATGAGCGCGACAATCCGGACGGTTCACTGGGCGCGTTCCTCGAGCAGGTCTCATTGGTGGCCGATGCCGACCAGATACCGGATCAGCCGGAAGAGGGCGCATCGGAAGAGGACATTGCCGCCCAGGCCAAGGCGGCCCGCGAACAAGGCGTTGTCACCCTGATGACGCTGCACACCGCAAAGGGTCTGGAATTCCCGGTCGTGTTCCTGACCGGCCTGGAGCACGGAATCTTCCCGCATCAACGGTCGATGGCCGATCCGGCGGAACTGGCTGAGGAGCGGAGGCTGGCTTACGTGGGCCTGACGCGTGCCCGCAAACGCCTGTATCTGACCCGTTCGGAGCAGCGCAGCATGTGGGGGCAGAGCCAATACAATCCGGCGAGCCAGTTCATTGAGGAGGTTCCCCGCGAATTGGTCGATTGGAAGCGTGAAGGCAGGTCCCGGAGCTTTGCCACGGACGGCTGGGGAACGGGCAACAGCGGCGGAACGAGCAGGTACGGCGGATCCTACTGGGGAGCCGCCGGAGGGGGCCAATTGCCGCCCAGCACGGTGTCCCGGCCAGCGGCTGCCGGAAGAGTTCAGCCGAACAAAGAGGTTCTTTCTTTGGAAATTGGAGATAAAGTTAGTCACACAAGTTTTGGAAATGGTACCGTTCTCTCGCTCGAGGGGTCTGGAGACAAGACCGTTGCCAAGGTACAGTTCAATGTAGGGGAAAAGCGCCTACTGCTCAGGTATGCACCGTTGAGCAAGGCGTAGGGATCGAAAAGCAACAGATAACTGAATATCCAGGACTAACTTCTTAGAACTCGCATCAAGGGAAACACTCGCTCGGGGGAGACCGGAATGAACCGCTCGGCGGACCGCATACGTTTGGTGTATGCGCTGTTGCTGTCACTCATAGTGACCGCCATGAGTCTTGCCTTCGTTGCGCCCTCCCAGGCAGCCGCTCCGCTCATTTACCTCACGGCCACGTCCACCACTTCGCCGCCGCCCGGACCCACTCCCACCTTGGATGGTGGACCACAGCTTGTCCCGAAGCTGGAGGAGGAAACTCCCGCCTTGGAGACCCCAACAGGGGACGGTAGTGGGACCGAGTCGCCGTCGACGGGCGATCCCACAACAGGCAAAACACCATCCGGGGAGGCCCCGGAGCCGGGCCCGCAACCGGAGCCGGACCCGCAGCCGCAGCCTGACCCCGTCGAGAGTGCGCCTGGTGACGGATCATCCAGCGGGGGAACCGATAACGGTGGGACCACCCAGTACCCACCGCCCGCCGGGGACCCCAACACCGATAACCCCACCACCAATCCGGCACCCGGCGGCCAGGTTGAGGAACCCGCCGGCCCAGTGGAAGACCCTTCGACTGGTACTACCGATCCCGGCACCCCCAACACCGGCACCCCCAACACCGGCACCCCCANACCCCCAACACCGACGCCCCCAACACTGAGACCCCCGCACCCTCCGGGCCGCAGGATCCTGCAGGCCCACCGGATGGACCGGCTCCTGGTGACCCCGAACCACCGCTGACACTGGATCCCGACGTCGACTCCGGCATTGTGGCGGGAGACGAGGTCAAGCTCAATCTGGATGCCACCGGCGGAACCGGTGATTTCACTTACCGTGTGGTCTCGGGAGCGCTGCCTCCGGGATTGATTCTGGACCCGGATACCGGGCTCATCGCCGGCACGGTAAAGCACGTTGGAAAGCATTCGTTCACTGTCGAGGTCATCTCCGGGAACGTCCGCACCACCCACAAGTACACGATTGTGGTCAAGGAACGTCCGCTCGATATTGAAGCGCCGCCTCTCGAACCGGCACGCACCGGTGAGCCGTACGAGCCAGTTGTGCTCCACACCGAGGGTGGCAAAGGACCGTTCACCTACAGTCTCAAGGGCTCCGAGTTGGCAGGCACGGAAGCGGATCCAGCGCCGGTGCAGAGCTCACGCTGGATTGGAACGGCTCCCAATACCTTGATGGGTTCCTCGAAGCTGCTCGACTCCGGGCCTACAATCCAGGGTGTCGCCGACAGCAAGAGTGGCGGAACTGTAGCCGGAAGCCCAAGCAAGGTCGGCAATCTCCCGGCCGGTATGCGGCTGGAAGGCGGCGTACTGACGGGCCAGCCGGAAGCCCATGCGGCGGGAACCTACACTTTCACGGTGGTCAGCACCGACCGGTACGGCTCCACAGCCGCACAGGAAATGACCATAACTGTCCTGAGTGACGGCGATCCCGTGCCGATCTCCTCAAGCGAAGTATCCGAAACCGGTTCCCCTGCGGAGCTGGCCGGTAACGATGTTGATGATGGCAGCCAGGCCGCGGCGATGGTGCCGGAAACGCAGATGGGCCCCGCGCCACTGTTCCTCGGAGCGGTCGTGCTGGGCATGGGTGCGCTGTTCCTGTTCCTGCGGCGCAGGTCCGCCACCGGCACGCATCAGTAACGCTGCATTTTCGCCAACTGTGCAGTAGCGCAGACCCTGCCTTTTCTACAAGTTATAGAACTGTGTGCTTACTCACGAAAGCGGTAGTGTGGGACGGGCAGCCGCCCAAACTGAACTATTGTTCCCCTTGGAACTTAACCATCGACTTCGACGTAGAAGGACAGTAACTGACGTGGACCTGTTTGAATACCAGGCTCGCGATCTATTCGAAGCACACGGTGTCCCCGTGCTTGCTGGGATCGTGGCCCATACACCCGAAGAAGCAAAGGCGGCAGCCGAGAAAATTGGCGGCGTCGTTGTCGTAAAAGCCCAGGTGAAAGTTGGCGGCCGAGGCAAGGCCGGCGGCGTCAAGGTAGCCAAGAACGCCGACGAGGCGTTCCAGTATGCCAGTGACATCCTCGGGATGGACATTAAGGGCCACACAGTCCACAAGGTCATGATTGCCCAGGGCGCGGACATCGCCGAGGAGTACTACTTCTCGATTCTGCTGGACCGGGCCAACCGCAACTACCTCGCCATGTGCTCTGTCGAGGGCGGCGTGGAAATCGAGCAGCTCGCAGTGGAGCGCCCTGACGCGCTGGCGAGGATTGCCATTGATCCGGGCACCGGACTCAATCAGGCCAAGGCAGAGGAAATCGTCGACGCGGCAGGCTTCCCGGCCGAGGTGCGGGACGGAATCATTGCCGCCATCCTCAAGCTCTGGGACGTCTTCACCAAGGAAGACACCACGCTGGTCGAGGTCAACCCGCTGGTGAAAACCGGAGACGGCGCGATCATCGCCCTCGACGGCAAGGTCACCATTGACGAGAACGCAGCGTTCCGGCACGAGGATCACGCCGCGCTTGAGGACAAAGAGTCGGCGGATCCGCTGGAGGCAAAGGCCAAGGCCGCGGACCTGAACTACGTGAAGCTCGACGGCGAAGTCGGCATCATTGGTAACGGCGCCGGTCTCGTAATGTCCACGCTCGACGTCGTCGCATACGCCGGCGAAAAGCACGGAGACGTGAAGCCTGCCAACTTCCTGGATATCGGTGGCGGCGCATCCGCCGCTGTCATGGCCGCCGGCCTGGACGTCATCCTCAATGACGAGCAGGTTGAGAGCGTTTTCGTGAACGTCTTCGGCGGCATCACCGCGTGCGACGCGGTTGCCAACGGCATCGTCGACGCACTGAAGATCCTCGGCGACGAGGCGAACAAGCCGCTGGTCGTCCGCCTGGACGGCAACAACGTGGAGGAAGGCCGCCGGATTCTATCCGAGGACAACCACCCGCTGGTTACGCTGGCTTCAACCATGGACGAGGGCGCCGATAAGGCTGCCCAGCTCGCCTTCTCCGCTCGCTGATCGAGCTTTTTACGGCTCGCTGATTGAGCTAGTCGAGATCTAAGGAACTTCACATATGTCTATCTTTTTGAACAAAGACTCCAAGGTCATCGTCCAGGGCATTACCGGCGGCGAAGGCTCCAAGCACACGGCCCTGATGCTCAAGGCCGGATCCAACATTGTTGGCGGCGTCAACGCCCGCAAGGCCGGAACCACCGTTACCCACGGCGATAACGAACTGCCGGTTTTCGGCAAGGTCTCCGAAGCCATGGAGAAGACCGGCGCAGATGTGTCCGTCGTCTTCGTGCCGCCGGCCTTCACCAAGGATGCCGTCGTTGAAGCCATCGAGGCAGGTATTGGTCTCGTCGTCATCATCACCGAGGGTGTTCCGGTTCAGGACACGGCCGAGTTCTGGGCGCTTGCCCAGTCCAAGGTCGACGCCGACGGCAACCAGGTCACGCGGATTATCGGTCCGAACTGCCCCGGCATCATCACTCCGGAGGAGTCGTTGGCGGGTATCACCCCGGCGAACATCACCGGCAAGGGACCGATCGGGCTAGTCTCGAAGTCCGGAACCTTGACCTACCAGATGATGTACGAACTGAGGGATCTCGGGTTCTCCACCGCCATCGGCATTGGCGGCGACCCCGTCGTCGGCACTACCCACATCGATGCGCTGGCCGCTTTTGAAGCAGACCCGGACACCAAGGCTGTCGTCATGATTGGCGAAATCGGTGGCGACGCCGAGGAACGCGCCGCCGACTTCATCAAGGCGAACATGTCCAAGCCAGTCGTTGGCTACGTTGCAGGCTTCACCGCGCCGGAAGGCAAGACGATGGGCCATGCGGGCGCTATTGTTTCCGGCTCTGCGGGAACCGCCTCGGCCAAGAAGGAAGCACTCGAGGCGGCCGGTGTGAAGGTCGGCAAGACGCCTTCCGAGACTGCCGAGTTGCTGCGCGAAATCGCGAAAAGCCTCTAAAGCAAAACCTGAAGCCCCGGGGCTCTTGGTCGTTGGCCATGGACCCGGGGTTTTCTGCGTCCAGGCATAGTTGCGCTGGACAACGACCATTAGACTGTTCTTTCAGGCGAATCATGAAGCCAACGAATCTTCAGGAGGACCTGCGGGAAGTTCCATGAGCACAGCCACTTCGTCAACCGGCACCGCTGCGGGCGGCAGAGAACCGGGGATCGTCCTGCTCTTTGTCGGGCTCATGCTTTCCATGCTGTTGGCGGCCCTGAACCAGATGATCCTGAGCACGGCCCTGCCGACCATGGTTGGCGAGCTCAACGGGGTCGACCAGATGCTGTGGGTCATCACCGCCTACATCCTGGCGGCCACAATCGTGATGCCGGTATACGGCAAGCTCGGCGACCTGATGGGACGCAAGAACCTGCTCCTGCTGGCAATCGCCATCTTCATGGCCGGTTCCATCGTCGGCGGGCTGGCTCCGGGAATGAACTGGCTGATTTTCGGCCGCGCCATCCAGGGGCTTGGTGGCGGCGGCCTGATGATCCTCTCCCAGGCGATCATTGCCGACGTCGTTCCCGCCCGGGAACGCGGCAAGTACATGGGGTTCATGGGCGCGGTGTTTGCGCTCGCGTCGGTGGCCGGGCCTCTGCTCGGCGGCTGGTTCACGGAGGGCCCGGGCTGGCGCTGGATGTTCTGGATCAATATGCCGCTCGGCCTCACCGCCATGGTCGTCGTGTTGCTGTTCCTGCATCTGCCGCAACGTCCCCGCAAACGCGTCAGGCTCGATATCACTGGAATGATGCTGTTGGCCGTTGGCACGACGGCGCTGGTCCTGGTCGGTACCTGGGCCGGTACGAAATTCGGGTGGAGTTCGCCGCAGATCCTTGGTCTGCTCGGCTTGACGGCAGTCAGCGCCGTGGCGTTTGTGCTGGTGGAATGCCGTGCGGAAGAGCCGGTCCTGCCGCTGTATCTGTTCCGGGAACGGAATTTCGTGTTGACCACCAGCGGCGGCCTGCTGATCGGCGTCACGATGTTTGGCGCCATCGGTTACATGCCCACATACCTGCAGATGGTGACCGGCGCCAGCGCCACGAATGCCGGTCTGTTGATGGTCCCGATGATGGGCGGGATGCTGCTGACATCGATTATCGACGGGCAGCTGGTGAGCAAGACAGGCCGGTACAAATGGATGCCGATTGCAGGTGCTTACTCGGTGGCCGCCGGATTGCTGCTGCTGTCCCTGATAACGCCGTCGACACCGGTAGTGCTGATCTGCCTGTTCCTGTCCCTGATGGGCATTGGACTCGGTTTGAGTATGCAGATCCTCGTGCTGATCGTTCAGAATTCCTTTCCCAACAGCGTCGTCGGCACCGCGACGGCGTCGAACAACTTCTTCCGTCAGATTGGTGCCTCGCTGGGATCGGCCATTGTGGGAAGCCTTTTCACCGCCCGGCTGGCGTCCTTGCTGACCGAACGGCTGCCTGCTGATGGGGCGCGCACGCAGGGTGGCATCAACTCGCTGACGCCGGAACTCGTCTACACACTGCCCGAGGCCGTGCAGAATCCGATCGTCCAGTCCTATAACGACGCCTTGACGCCGTTGTTCCTGTACATGGTGCCGCTGGCCATTGCCGCAGCGGTGCTGTTGTCCTTCGTGCGGGAGATACCGCTGGCGACCGTCATCGAGCGGGACGCTGAGCCTGAGCCTGAGCCTGAGCCTGAGCCTGAGCCTGAGCCTGAGCCGGACGGCAAGGCAACAGCCGCCCGCAAGGCCCGTACCTGACCTCCTCCGGGTTCCGCCTTGGACTGTCGGTCCGTCTTGCTAGGGTTCAAGTATGAATCCCGCGCCCAACCTCGGTCCCCGGGTCAACGCCGTCGACGTCGAGTCGTTGGAGCGGTTCGACTCGCTCGTCGAGCAGGGATCCGTGTCGATGCAGGGCTGGCATGTCCAGTCGATCGACCTGACCAAACGCGGAGAGGCATTGCGGCGGCTTGATCCGTCCGGGTCCATTTTCCTTGGCTGCGATTTTTCCGACGGCGTTGAGGAACACCTGCGCTCCGGCGGCGCACTGGTCTTTCCCGAGCTGCCAGATATTCCCTTCGACGCCTACCGCGGAGGCCTGTATACCGCCGCGGACCTCTACTCCGGGCTTGAGGCTGAGCCGTATGAGCAGACGCTCGACGCACGGGTCTACGCCTGGAGCACCCGTCCCGGCACGGCCCGGAACCTGAATGCCACGCTCGCCACCGCCCTTCACGATCACGCGATCGGTGACGCTCTGGACGACCTCTTCGACTCCGGCGGACCAGCGGCAGGGCGCGACGTCGTCGGTGTGATGGGTGGCCATGGGGTGGTCCGCGGCACTCAGGAGTACGACGACGGCGCCCGGCTTGGGCGCCTGCTGGCCCAAAGCGGCGTAATGGTGGCAACCGGAGGCGGTCCGGGAGCGATGGAAGCCGCCAATCTCGGCGCCTACCTGTCCGCTGCCAGCGACGGGGACCTTGCGGCCGCGGTTGCCGCTCTGGCCGAGACCCCGGGCTTCCAGCCGTCGATTACGGATTGGGCCCGGAGCGCCAACGTGGTCCTGGCCCGCCATCCGCAGGGCACCGCCAACCTCGGTATCCCGACCTGGTTTTACGGCCACGAACCGCCCAACCTCTTCGCCACCCACATAGCAAAGTACTTCACCAATTCGGTCCGCGAAGCGGTCCTGCTGCAGCGGTGCAACGGCGGCATCGTATTCCTGCCCGGTGCCGCGGGAACGGTGCAGGAGATCTTCCAGGACGCCTGCGAAAATTACTATGCAGCGGACACAGCAGTCACCCCGATGATCCTCGTCGGAACGGATTATTGGACCAATGTGATGCCGGCCTGGCCGGTGCTCCAATCGCTGGCAAGGGACAGGACCATGTCGCGGTCCGTCCATTGCGTCGACACGGTGGACGAGGTTTTGCAGATCCTGGCCCAGACGACCGGCGCCGTGGGCGGAAGGAAATAAGGTGCTGCTTGCCCCCATCGCCGTCCCGTTTGATCCACAATTACATATATACGACCGAGGAGTTTTGCGATGAAATATCCATCCCTGCGGGCCGGGCGCGTGTTGGCGGTTGCCGCCGTCGCGGCCCTGAGCATCAGCGCCTGCACGCCCGGTTCCAACCTGGAATCGACCGAAGAATCGAGTGCACCGGCCGGGGAGGTTACCAAGGATATCGCCAGCCTCGGCGACATTACCCTGACGGTGTGGGACCAGGAAGTCCGCGGCGGCCAGAACGAGCAGATGACACAGCTCAATGCTGCCTTCGAGGAAAAGTACCCGAACGTCACCATCGACCGGAACTCGCAGTCCTTCGATGACCTGGGAACCACCCTGCGGCTGGCCCTCACCGGCGAGGATGCCCCGGATGTGGTCCAGGCCAACAACGGCAGGTCGGACATGGGAGCGTTCGTTTCGACCGACCAGATCGTCAGCCTGGAGCGCTATGCCGAGGCCTATGGCTGGAAGGACCGGTACCCGGAATCAGTACTGCAGTACTCGACCTACAGCGAGGACGGCAAGACCTTCGGCGAGGGTAATCTTTATGGTCTGCCGCAGGTCGGCGAGGTCGTCGGCGTCTATTACTCCGAGAGCAGGCTCGAGGAGCTCGGCATGGAGCTGCCTGAGACCTGGGCGGAGTTCGAAGAGGCCCTCGCCACCGCCAGCGAGGCGGGCGAGGTGCCGATAAACCTTGGCAACCTGGAGCAGTGGCCGGCGCTGCATGTGTTCGGACCGATCCAGGGCGCCCATGTGCCCGTTGACGAGATCACCGCGCTCGCCCTGGGCAACGAGGGAGCATCGTGGACGACGCCGGAAAATGAGGCCGCCGCTTCGCAGTTCGGTGAATGGGCCGAACAGGGCTACCTTGGCAAGGCTCCAAATGGAACTGCGTACGACGACGCCTGGAACGCCTTTGCCGAGGGCGAGGGTGTCTTCCTGGTTGCCGGCTCGTGGCTCGCCGCCGGCCTCGAGGAAGAGATGGGCGACGATGTCGGCTTCATGGCTCCGCCGCCGGTCG
>NZ_KI914630.1:0-8005 GCF_000520495.1 Arthrobacter sp. H14 | reverse complement strand
ATGGCTCCGCCGCCGGTCGAAGCAGGGGACCCGCCGGTCACCACTGGCGGTACCGGTCTGCCGTTTGCCATCACCAGCGGCAGCGAGCACCCGGATGCCGCCGCCGCGTACATCGACTTCATCACCTCCGAGGAAGCCATGCAGGTACTGGCGGACACCGGCAACGTTCCGGTGCTGAATACAGCTTCCTATGCACCTGAATCGGGCGTGCTCAAGGACGTCTACGAGGTGTATGGAGAGGTCACCAGTGAGGGAAGCCTGCTGCCCTACCTCGACTACGCCACGCCGACCATGGGCGAAACACTCGGAGCGGCTTTGCAGGGACTGATCGCCGGCCGGTTGACGACCGAAGAATTCCTCCAGGAGGCACAAGCCGACTATGAAGAGTTCACCAGCTCAGGCAGCTGAGCTGGGACCGGGGGCCGGCACGCGGCGCCGGCCCTCGGTTGCGGCACACTCACGGCTCACTCCGTACCTCTACCTGCTGCCTGCCTTGGCGGTCTACGGCGCCTTCATGATCTACCCGCTGATCCGCGCCGTTCAGTTGTCGCTCTATGAATGGGACGGGCTGAGCCTGGCCACCTTCGTGGGGTTCGCGAACTACCAGGAGGTGTTGACCGATCCGGAGCTGCGTGCCTCCTTCGCGCATGCGCTGGTGCTGATTTTCTTCTACTCCGTACTCCCGGTCGTCATCGGCCTGATGCTCGGAGCCGTCCTGCACCGGGCCCGGGTGCGTGGCCTCGGCGCCTTCCGTACGATCGTCTTCCTCCCGCAGGTGATTGCGCTGGTCGTTGTGGCCATCGCCTGGCGCCAAATCTATGCCCCCGACGGCACCCTGAACTCCGTGCTGGAAGCGGTCGGCCTGGACCAGTTGGCGCGTCCCTGGCTGGGCGATTTCGTGCTGGCGCTTCCCGCCGTCGGCCTGATCGGGACCTGGGTGCAGACCGGTCTGGTGACGGTGTTGCTGCTGGCTGGAATGAGCCGGATACCGGGGGAGCTGTACGAATCCGCCCGCCTCGATGGCGCCGGTCCGGTCCGCGAATTCTTCGCCGTGACGCTCCCTGCGGTCCGGGGCGAGATTGTCGTGGCGCTGACGCTGACGATTATCGCCGCATTGAAAACGTTCGACCTGATCTACGTCACCACCGGGGGAGGCCCCGGCAATTCGACGTCGGTGCCCTCCTATGAAGTGTTCCGCAGGGCTTTTGAACTCGGACAGGTCGGCTCGGCGGCAGCCATCGCCATTGTGCTGACCATCATGATCTTCGCGATCAACCTGATTGTGAACCGTATCGGCGAGAGGGAAAGTGCATGATCGCCCGCTCCGAACGGTTGATGAATTACCTAATGCTCTTCTTCTTCGCCGCCATGGCCCTGGGTCCGATCCTGATCATCCTCAGCAACGCACTTGCTCCGCAGGGGTCCGACGCCGGCAATGGGTTCCTGGGGCTTCATCCCGGCAACTTCGTCGACGCCTGGCAGCAGGGAAACTTCTCCAGCTACATGCTGACCTCGGTGACTGTCGCGGTGATCGTCGTCTCGGCGTCGGCGGTGCTGTCGATTCTGGCAGGTTACGCATTTGGGACCATGACCTTCCCCGGTTCGCAGGTTCTGTTCTACGTCTTCCTGCTCGGCATCATGGTTCCCAGCGAAGCCATTGTGGTGCCGCTGTTTTTCGATCTCCGGGCTGTTGGACTGACCAACACACTGTGGGCGATCGCGTTGCCGCAGATAGCCCAGTCCGTGGCTTTCGGCACGTTCTGGATGCGGGCCAGTTTCCGATCCTCCAGCAAGGCGCTGCTGGAGGCGGCGACCCTGGACGGTGCAAGTTCATTCCGCACGCTTTTTTCCATCCTGCTGCCCGTGGCGCGTCCCGCCGTCGTGACACTGGTCGTGCTGACCTTCATGTGGACGTGGAATGAATTCCTGATTCCGCTGGTGATGTCGCCCAACGGCGATCTCCGCACGGCACCGCTCGCGTTGGCATTCTTCCAGGGCCAGCATGTCCAGGAAACCGCGCTGCTGGCGGCCGCCGCCGTGCTGGTGGCTCTGCCGGTCGTCATCGTCTACTTGTTCCTGCAGCGGCACTTCATCCGCGGCATGCTGGAAGGTTCCGTCCGCGAGTAGTCCGTGAAAAGATAGGTTGTCAGGACAATTGATGAACTATCTCAACCGGAGGAACCATGAAGGAACTTACCCTTGGCCTGGTCGGCGTAGGCCGTATCGGCGTCATGCATGCACGCAATATCGCCGCCCTTGAAGGCACCCTGCCGGACGTCAAAGTGAAACTCCGGCTTACCGATGTGGCGGCCGACCATGCCAAGCGGGTGGCAGCCGACCTCGGCGCCGAGTTCGTCCCCAGCGTCGAGGAACTGCTCGCCACCGGGGTGGATGGACTGGTTATCGCCGCCGGAACGGCCGTGCATCCTGAGTTGATTATGGCCGGCGTCGATGCAGGGATTCCGGTCTTCTGCGAGAAGCCGGTCGCCGTCAATGTTGCCGAATCGCTCCCCGTCCTCGACTACGTGGAGGCGCATAACGGCGTCGTCCAGATCGGTCATCAGCGCCGCTTCGACGCAGGCTATTTGGAAGCCAAACGCGCCTTTGGTGCCGGTGAACTCGGATGGATCCACTCCTTGCGGGCCGTCACCTGCGACATGACTCCGCCGCCCGTCTCGTTCCTGGCAACATCAGGCGGGCTGTTCTGCGATTGCTCGGTCCATGACTTCGATATCCTGCGCTGGCTCACCGGCCGCGAAATCGTTGAGGTCTATGCCAAGGGCAGCAACAACGGCGACCCGGAGATCGGAGCCGTTGGGGATGTTGATACGGCGCTGGCAGTGGTCACGTTCGACGACGGCACGGTGGCCACCGTTTCAGCCTCGCGTTACAACGGGGCCGGCCACGACGTCCGGTTGGAGATTCAGGGTTCGCAGTCCTCGCTGCTGGTCGGACTTGATGAACAGTTGGCGTTGAGGTCGGCAGAGGCGGGCGTGCCCTTCCCCTCCGGTGCGCCGCACCAGACCTTTATCGAGCGGTTTGAACAGGCTTATCAGGACGAAATGGCCGCTTTCGCGGACCTGATCCTGGGTAACCGCACGAATCCCTGCCCACCCCAGGATGCTGTTGCCGCCTCCCGGGTGGCCGATGCTGCGCAGGAATCTCTGGAGACGGGGCTCCCGGTAACAGTAAAACTTTGATAGTATGACAGGACAAACTATCCAAGGAGTGGAAATGCCGCTTGTGCGTATTGATGTCAATGCCGGCAGAGACGCCGTCGAGCTGGAAGCTATCAGTGACCGGATCCATGCCGCCATCGTTGACGAGTACGGCATCCCGGGCCGGGACCTTTTTCATATCGTCTCCGAGCACCCCGCCGGCCAGATCCGCGCGCAGGATGCGGGGCTGGGGTTCGACCGCAGCTCCGGGGTGGTGATGATTCAGATCTTCACGCAGACCGGGCGCAGCCAGGAATCCAAGACGGGGCTGTTCACCCGGATCGCGGACGAGCTTGGCGAGGTGGGGATTGCGGGCGAAGACGTCTTCATCGGATATGTCGAAAACTCGCCCGGCGATTGGTCGTTCGGATTCGGCCGTGCCCAGTATGTAACCGGGGAGCTTGGCGTACCCGCTTTTTAGCTTGTCCGTATGTCAGTACAAACATTTGACAGGACAATGGAATCTATTGCAGAGTAGTTCTGTGCTTCGAATCACAAGCGGTTCGGTGCTGGTGCACCTTTTAGAAGTCACAGCGGAAACAGGAGAGGCGGGCGAGCAGCGTGACCCACGACGTATTGACCATCGGTCGGATCAGCGTTGACATTTATCCCGAAGACATTGGCGTTGGGCTCGAAGATGTATCAACGTTCCGGAAGTACCTTGGCGGATCACCCACCAACGTAGCGGTGGCCGCAGCCCGGCACGGACGTGCATCGGCAGTCATCACCCGTACGGGTATCGACCCGTTTGCCACCTACCTCCATCAGGAACTGAGGAAGTTTGGCGTGGATGACCGGTTCGTCTCCGAGGTGGAAGTCTGGCCGACGCCGGTTACGTTTTGTGCGATCCGTCCGCCGGAGGATTTCCCGCTCTACTTCTACCGCACGCCCACCGCGCCGGACTGGCAGATCCGCGAGGATGAGCTTGATCTCGGTGCCATCCGCTCGGCGGGAATCTTCTGGTCCACAGTCACCGGTCTTGCTCAGGAACCGAGCCGCCAGGCCCACATGGCAGCCCACGCGGCCCGGCCGCGCAAGGAGCTGCAGCCCGGCCAGTTCACCATCCTTGATCTTGACTACCGGCCGATGTTCTGGGACTCGGAACAGGAAGCGCGCGACGCCGTCGCCCATGTTCTTCCCGAGGTGACCGTAGCGATCGGCAACGACAAAGAATGCGCCGTCGCGGTAGGTGAAGGAACCCCCGATGAGCAGGCGGACCGGCTGCTGGCGGCCGGCGTCGAAATTGCCGTCGTCAAGCTTGGCTCTGAAGGCGTAATGGCTGCGACCAAGGACGAACGGGTTGTTTCCGCTCCGGTTCCGGTGGAGACATTGAACGGCCTCGGTGCCGGCGATGCCTTTGGCGGAGCGTTCTGCCACGGACTGCTGGCCGGCTGGCCATTGGAGCAGGTGCTTGACTATGCGAATGCCTCCGGCGCCATTGTCGCCTCCCGGCTCTCCTGCGCCGATGCGATGCCGACCCCCGATGAGGTCAAGTCGCTGCTGGCCGAGCGTGGACGCAAGGTGCTGGCGTGACGACAAATCCAGTACTGAGTAAGATTTCCGGCCCGCACCGCTACCGGGACCTCACCGACATCCGGTTGGAAGACCCGGACGCGGTAAGCCGCGCCGCCTCGAACCGGCGACCGCATCCCGGGCCACGCTCCGGCAGCCAGAACTTCATCGTTGCGGCCGACCACCCCGCCCGCGGAGCCCTCGCAGTAGGGGACAACCCGACGGCGATGGCCGACCGGCACGATCTGCTGGACCGGTTGCTGGTCGCCTTGGAGAATCCGGCCGTCGATGGCGTCCTCGCCTCCCCGGACATCCTTGACGACCTGCTTCTGCTGGGCGCACTCGACGGCAAACTGGTCTTCGGCTCGATGAACCGTGGCGGTCTCACCGGACTGGTCAACGAGATTGACGACCGGTTCACCGGCCATACCGCAAAGGCGCTCGCAGAGATCGGCGCCACCGGCGGCAAAATGCTCACCCGAATCTGCCTGCAGGACCCCGCAACGGTTTCGGCGCTGGAAGCCACGGCACGCGCCGTCGACAGTCTCGCCGAGCGCAAACTCGTCGCCATGGTGGAGCCGTTCCTTTCAGTCCGGGACAACGGCAGGATCCGCAATGACCTCAGCACCGACGCCGTCATCAAGTCGGTCGCGATTGCCTCGGCGTTGGGCTCCACGAGTGCCTATACCTGGATGAAATTGCCCGTGGTGGCTGACATGGAACGGGTGATGGCGGCAACCACGATGCCGACCGTGCTCCTCGGCGGCGACCCCAATGGCACGCCCGACGACGTCTTCGCCAGCTGGGAAGCGGCGCTGGCATTGCCCGGTGTGCAGGGCCTGACCGTTGGCCGCACGCTGCTCTATCCGCGGGACGGGGATGTCGCTGCGGCGGTGGCCACTGCCGCGTCACTGCTCAATCAAAACAATCGCGACAATCGCGACAATCGCGACAATCGCGACAATCGCGACAATCGAAACAATGAAGACACGGTCGGCAGCGGCATCAAGGCAGAGGGAATTACGGAGTAACTCATGACAAACCGCACAATGTCCGTGGGCCAGGCCCTGGTCGAATTCCTGTCCCGGCAGTACACCGTGGACCAGGTCGGCAACCAGGAGTACCGCGAACGGCTCATCCCGGGAATGTTCGGGATTTTCGGTCACGGAAACGTGGCCGGTGTGGGCCAGGCCCTCAAGCAGTACCAGGTGACCGATCCGACGGCCATGCCGTACTACCAGGGCCGCAATGAACAGGGGCTGGTGCATCAGGCGGTCGGCTTCACCCGGATGCAGCGCCGGCGGTCAACCTACGCGGTCACCGCATCGGTGGGACCGGGCTCTACCAACATGCTGACCGGCGCGGCGCTTGCGACCATTAACCGGCTGCCGGTACTGCTGCTGCCCAGCGACACCTTCGCCACCCGCGCCCCGGACCCGGTGCTGCAGCAGCTGGAACGCCCGGACGCCTATGACATTTCCGTCAACGACGCTTTCCGGCCACTGTCGAAATACTTCGACCGGGTCTCCCGACCGGAACAGCTCTTCTCCGCCATGTTGAACGGTCTGCGGGTCCTCACGGATCCGGCGGAAACCGGCACCGTCACGATTTCCCTGCCGCAGGATGTGCAGGCCGAAACCATGCAGGTGCCGGAGGAATTCCTCGCCGAACGGGACTGGCGCATCCGCCGCCCCGAACCGGAGGAAGCCGACCTGCGTGCAGCCGCGGATGCCATCCGCAACGCCAAACGCCCCCTGATCGTCGCCGGCGGCGGAGTGCTGTACGCCTACGCCACCGACGAGCTGGCTGCCTTTGCCGAAGCGACTGGAATCCCGGTGGGCAACACCCAGGCAGGCGTCGGCGTCCTCCCGTGGGACCACCAATTCTCGCTGGGCGCCATTGGTTCAACCGGCACGACGGCGGCCAACAAGCTGGCAGCCGAAGCGGACCTGATCATCGGAATTGGCACCCGCTACGAGGACTTCACCACAGCCTCGCGGACAGCCTTCGCCAACCCGGACGTCCGCTTCGTCAATATAAACGTCGCCCCGCTGGATGCCTACAAGCACGGCACCTCCATCCCCGTGGTGGCGGACGCCCGCAAGGCACTGGTGAAGCTGACCGGTATGCTCGGCGGCTACCGCACCGGCGCCGATCTCGAGCAGGCCGTCGCCGCTGAGAAGAAGAACTGGGACGGCATTGTCGACGCCGCGCACAGCAAGCGCCACACGCCGCTTCCCGCGCAGGCCGAAATCATCGGCGCGGTCAACAGCATCTCGGAACCACGCGACGTCGTCGTCTGCGCAGCCGGCTCCCTCCCGGGCGACCTGCACAAAATGTGGCGGGTGCGGGACTCTTCCGGCTATCACGTGGAGTACGGCTTCTCCTGCATGGGATACGAAATCGCCGGCGGCATCGGTGTGCGGCGGGCCGCGCCGGACCGGGACGTATTCATCATGGTCGGTGACGGTTC
The DNA here is from genome assembly GCF_000520495.1 of Arthrobacter sp. H14. Taxonomy (GTDB): domain Bacteria; phylum Actinomycetota; class Actinomycetes; order Actinomycetales; family Micrococcaceae; genus Arthrobacter_C. The sequence continues at coordinate 802 of NZ_KI914630.1, read as the reverse complement.
CTACCTGATGATGCACACGGAGCTGGTTACCGCCGTCGCTGAGAAGATCAAGGTCATCGTGGTGCTGATCCAGAACCACGGTTACGCCTCCATCGGTTCGCTGTCGGAGGAGCTGGGCTCGGAGCGATTCGGCACTAAATACCGCTACCTCGACGAGGAGCAGCACAGCTTCGACGCCGGTGACACGCTCCCGATTGATCTGGCCACCAATGCCGAATCACTCGGCGTGAAGGTGCTCCGCGTGGAACCTGGCGAGAACACCATCAGCGATCTGGAAGAGGCTCTCCGCCAGGCCAAGGCCTCGGATCCTGCCAATGGGCCGGTGCTGGTGCACGTCAATTCAGACCCGCTGATTCCCGCTCCCGATTCAGAATCCTGGTGGGATGTTCCCGTCGCGGAGACCTCGGAGCTGGAATCAACGCAAGAGGCATACAAAATCTACAAAGACCACAAGGCAGGACAGCGCCCGCTTCTGGGCCAAGGACGTAAGGAGCTCTCATGACGAATACGATTGCGCATTTTATTAATGGTGAGTCGACTTCCGGTACGGGTGACCGTACGCAGGATGTCTTCAATCCGGCGACGGGGAAGGTCACTGGCCAGCTGCGGTTGGCGGGTCAGGACGATATTAAGAGTGTCGTCGCGGCGGCGCGGAACGCGGCGGATTCCTGGTCGCAGGTGTCGCTGTCGAAGCGCACCGGCATCTTGTTCAAGTTCCGTGAGTTGTTGTCCGCGCATGTGGATGAGCTGGCGGCGATTGTCACCTCCGAGCATGGCAAGGTCCTCGCCGATGCGAAGGGCG
>NZ_AZRX01000478.1 GCF_000520495.1 Arthrobacter sp. H14 | reverse complement strand
CGGGGAGGTCGATGAGCTGGTTGCTGCCGGATCAGGGGACCTTTTTTCTGGCCGGGCCGTCTTAGCTGGTGGGTGGTGGCATGTTGTCTGCTTCACCCGGTGCTGTCACAGAGGTTGTAGATGCTGTAGGTGTTGGAGGTGTCTGTGGGGACGGGGCTGGGTCGTGTGGGCTCTGGTTGGTTGGTTTCCGGACTTCACCGGCGTCGTCGTCGAGGAGTGCTTGTTTGATGATGGTGCGTGGGTCGTACTGGCGTGGATCGAGTTTGCGCCAATCTATGTCGTCAAATTCGGGTCCCATCTCGTCGCGGAGCTGGTTCCGGGCGCCACCTGCCATCCGTCGGAGGCCCTTGACCAGTTGTCCCAGCTGAGCGGCGTAGTCAGGAAGGCGCTCCGGGCCAAGGACCAGCAGGGCAATCAGAGCGATGACTATGAATTCGAGCCCGTTGATTCCAAACATTTCAGCAGACTACTCTGCTTGCGGCCGTTCAGAACCCATTGAACCCATTGGAGCCGTGCCCGGCTCCGGGACACTGGACAGGAACGTGTCCGTGTGCTCAGCTGGTTCTGTTGCTGTGCCGGTGTGGGCCTGAAGTTATTTTCCGCGGACACAGAAATTTCCTGCTACTGATGGTCGAATGAGGGCGTATGAGACATAGAGGAACCAGCAACAGGTTCAGAATGAGGGGACGTTTGTTAGTCTCCGGTGTCGCCACTGTCTTTTTCGCTGCCGGAGTAGTGACAGTCGGTGTTGGTCTGCAGGCCGATGTGTCCCCCGGGGCCACCGCCTTCCAACCCTCCGTCGAAGCATCTTCGCCTCCCACACCGGGGGCACCGCCAAGCACACCACCGCGGACACAGGCGGCTCCACCACCGGTTGAGCGCCCTGGGCAAAGCACCACCGAAGCATCTGCTGCAGCTTCCCCGGCCTCGAAGGGGTCCACGGATCTTCTCGGGCCGGTCCTTGCTCCTTCTGAACCTGCCAGTGTGGCCATCGACAGTATTGGGGCCGGTTCGGATTTGATGAAACTGGGTTTGGAAGCTGATGGGACCGTAGCCGTGCCCCCGGGGGATGCCGGCGCTCCGGCTGGTTGGTATGAGAACTCCCCCACTCCTGGTGAGCTGGGTTCCTCGATCATCCTCGGCCACGTCAATTCGATTCAAACCGGCGTTGGCGTCTTCTATCGCCTGCACGAGCTCAAGGACGCGGACCAGGTTTCTGTGACACGCGAGGATGGCACGGTGGCAGTGTTTGAGGTCTACCGCGTTGATACCTATGAGCAGGCTTCTTTTCCCACCGCGAAGGTTTACGGCAACGCTGCACGGGCGGAATTGCGGCTGATCACCTGTGCCGGGTTCGAGCCCTCGACGGGTGAATTCACCCAGAATACGGTCGCGTACGCCTATCTTGTTTCCAGTCACCCCAAATAAACCTGCAGGTCCTTCCTAAAAACAGTAACTACCCGGCTGATTGAGGCGGAGATCCAGGCAGCTGTCGCTCGTTTGGCGCCTGGGGGACAGGTATGAGCGCACTCGGCAGAATGCTTCGGCGCCGGCCATGGCGGGCAGGCACCCCGGCGATCTTCCGGATCTTCAGCGGCCCGCACCTCCGGGGCCCGGAACGGGCGTTCTCAGGGGTAAGTTCCTCAGAGGAGGGGACCGGCGGAGGTAGCACCAGCATCACCAATCACAAGAGAAACTGAGTGTATAGCTTAAATAAAAGTCGAGTCAGGCTCTTGCAAATAGTTGATGAAGCGATAATGATTATGATCACGAAGGGGGCTGGCTTATCATCTCCCGGGTTTCTCTAATCAACGGTGGTACTGGGTTATGTTCGATCAGAGTTTTATTACCAAAGCTATTTCCAGAAGCGCGGAAAACGGTTTGGATCGTCGTCGGTTCTTCCGGACCGCCGGGCTAACCGGTCTGGGTGTCGGCGGAGCGGCGATGCTCGCCACAGCAGCGCCGGCACATGCCGCCCCCATGGACACGGGAGGCCCGAGTGATTCGGCGATCCTGAACTTCGCGTTGAACCTGGAATATCTGGAAGCGGAGTTTTACCTGCGGGCAATCGACGGTCAGGGACTGCCATCGAATCTGGTCGGCGGGACCGGCACCCCCGGCGGTGTCACCGGCGGACATGCTGTGCCCTTCAAGACCAAGGCCATTGAACTATACGCCAGGGAAATCGCCGCAGACGAAAAGGCACATGTTGCTTTCCTGCGCACAGCACTGGGCAACGCTGCTGTGTCCCGCCCCAGCATCGACATTGGCGCGAGTTTCACCGCAGCTGCTGTAGCGGCCGGGCTGATCAAAGAGGGGGAACCTTTCGACGTCTATGAAAGCGAAGAGAACTTCCTCCTCGGTGCGTTCATCTTCGAAGATGTCGGAGTCACCGCCTACAAGGGCGCGGCCCCGTTGATCGATAACAAAACGTTCCTGGACGCGGCGGCAGGACTTCTGGCCGTGGAGGCGTACCACGCCGGTATCATCCGGACCAACCTGTTCGCGAAGGGGCTGCAGGTGCCTGCCATGGCTATCTCTGACGCCAGGGACAGCCTCGATGGGCCGGATGATCTGGATCAGGGAATCGGCACCACGGACGAGGCGAACCTCGTGCCCACGGACGCGAACGCTCTTACCTTCAGCCGCACACCCGGCCAGGTCCTGAATATCGTTTACCTCAACCCGGAACCAGTGCGCTCCGGAGGCTTCTTCCCCAACGGCGTCAACGGCGAACTCAATGGCAGTGGTACCTTGGCTGCGCAGCCAAGTGGAGCCATGCCCGGCGGTGCCCCCGGAACCGGCGTCGAAGGGTCAGGTGCCAGCGGGCCCGATATGGGCCTGATCGGAGCCGGCGGCGGGATCGCCGCCGCTGCGGCGGCAGCTCTGGCCATACAACACAAAAAGGGCGCAAAAAGCGCGGCATCGAACACCGCTGCACAATCCGAATAGGTGAAGTTCCGGCGGTACGGCCCGGCTTCATGGTCGTAGACTGCATCTTCTAAAGCGCAGGTGGGGTCACCATGGCATCGCAAGGCAGCCATGGTGGCCCCACCTGTCGCGTTGCACAGCAAAATGGTGCATAACCCCGGAAGACGGGCGGGAACCTGCCTTCAGGATTACGTCCGCGTTCCTGCCGGCCGCCGTGGTCCATGAGCCGCCGCCAAGCCGGCCGTTACCGCGGCAGGAATTGTTACTGTTTCAGGCACTGCCGTAGTCTTTGCAGCCCTGTTGAGGAAGTGAAGGGATGAGCGCAACGGGTGCGGTCCTCAAAGCGTCCCCGCTGAAGTAACAGATGTCGGTGGTTAATGGGCAAGCCCGGTTGGTTGGGCCCATGCCAACCAGACTCCTACCCAGGGACCCAACCACGGTGCCATGGTCAGCGGCTTGCACAGATGCCACGGCCACCACATTCGCCGGTTTCGTGGCAGGGTAACAACCATACTGTTGTAACACTCACTTGAATTCGCCTGTAAGGAGATGGCCCAATGGCCACGAACAAAGCTCAAATGAAGCCCGGCCTGGCCGCCTATGCGTTGCGCGGGGCCATGGGCGGCATCTTTGGAGGAGCCGTATTCATTGGCGTAACGATGTGGTTTGCAGCGACACAGGGCAATCCGCCCGCTGCACCATTCGGACTGATCTCCTCGATCGTGCTAGGCGCTGATTCGTTGACGGCCGGTGCCGCATCAGTGCCGTTGGGCGTGCTGATCCACACAATTAATTCACTTATTTTCGGTATCATCCTGGGGCTGATCGCCGCGCGGCTGCCGAGCAATATCTCTATCGCAGTGGCAGGGCTGGTGTATGGCCTGCTGCTCTACCTTATGAACTTCCAACTGATCGGACGGTTTATCTTTCCACAGTTCCAGATGCCGAATCAGCCCTTCGAAGTTCTCGCACACCTCGTCTTCGGTGCCTTGGCGGTACTATTCCTGTTCCACCGCCCGCGGGACCCTCAACACAGCTGAGCGGAACCGTCCACGCCAGCTTCGACAGGGCCTTTTCACAAAGTCCGGTGAGGGCATGGATGATTTTTAGGTGGCGCCGAAGCGGATTTTCTCCGACGTGACCTCCGGTTCCAGCCAAGCTAAACAGAGGCCGGGCATGGTCGAACTGTTGAAGTAATGCAAGGGATGGCGACACGGTTGTGGTGTGGCGGATTGATCGCCTGGGGAGGTCGTTGCTCGATGTGCTGGCCACGGTGCACGACATGCGCGATCAAGGTATTAGCGTTCGTTCGATTTCCGATGGAATCACATCGACGACCTCCGGACGGTTAATGCTGAACATGCTCGTGACCCTTGCAGAGTACGGGCGTGAGCTCATTGTGGAGCGTGTTAATGCCGGCATCGCCGCATCCCGGGCATCCGGCACTGTTTTTGGAAGACCGGTCAGCGATCCAACCGTCATCGCCGAAAAACTGGTAATCGTGGATCAGCCCCGCCGTGAAGGGAAGACTGCGCTCAAGCCGCCAAGCTGGTTGTGGAGCAGGGCGAACCTGTACCGGAATCAACAGTCACTCAAAACAGATGCGGGCTAACGGTAGACCGTGGAGCGGCTTACGGTAAAGAGCTCGGCCAGCTCGTACATAGGTGCTGGACTAATCGCCTTCTTCCAACAGTGGTGAGTTGATAGGGATGGACGCGAGGTTAATTTGTTCTGGCCCGCTCCGTAGGTTGGAGCGGGCCAGAACAGTGAGCTAATAGGCTCAGCTCTTGTGTGTGCGGGTGCGCGTCAGCGCGATGAGACCGGCTGCGAGACCGAGCACGCCGGCAACGAGGGCGATCCAGCCAAGGGTCTGTCCGGTTGTGTTCACTGTAGAGGCAGGAGCTGCTTCCGTCTCCGCTGTCGCGGATGAGGTCTCAGTCTGATCCTGTTCGCCGGAGGCATCTTCAGCGGTTGTGGTGAAGGATGGGGCCGGGCTTTCCGGTTCCTCGCCCTCGGTGGCGGGTTCGTCCCAGTTCCGTACCGATCCATCGGTGTAGTGCTGCGTGGTTGGCAGCATCACCGTGGTGCCGGCCCCGGGCAGCGTTCCCACCGAGATGGAGAAGGTTTGGTACTGCTCCTGCGAAATCTCATTACCCTCATCGGCGGTCCAGACCACGGAGGTGGGTGCCTCCGTTACGGTTGCGCCCTGTACCTCGACCGGTTCGGGCAGCTCGCTGGTGACGACCTCGACCGTCCAGCCCGCGACCGGCTTGGCCCGCACCGACGTGAACGGGGTCTTGGTGGGAAGCTCCACCTCGACCTTGTTGGTGCCGGCTGTTTCGGATTCGTTCGGGACGCTGAACGTCAGCTGCGAGTAGCCGCCCTCAGTCGTTGAATCGGGAGTGACTCCGACGTGGGCTGACGCTGCGCCGAGGCCGAACACCATCAGTGAAGCGGTGGCCGCGATAAGGGCCGCGGTGCGCCTAGTGCGAGAAGTTGTGGTTTTTTTCATCGGTTATTACCTTTCCAGAGTGCCATCAGGCACGAAAGATTTTGTCGCGGGGGCCGCCGCGCGCCGTCCCGTCAACCGGAAATTTTTCCGGTTCTGGACCGGGATGGGTCCGGTGAGAGGTGTAGTGTGATGGGCACCTCATGTTGGGCGGGGCCGGTCTTTCTTCTCCGGCCCGGGGATGCCGGCAGGCAGCGAAGATATTCCTCTAGGCTTTTCTGCTTTCCGGCATTCTCATACTCCATTCGCAAAGCAAGCCGTCCGGCCGGGCTGCCACCAGGCCTTGAATCCGTCATCTTTAGATCACGAAGTGGTAACAACCAGTGTGCCTGGCATCTAGTGTGTTGCGCCGTTAGTTCGTTGCTAGTTGTTGGTAGGCTGGAGTATGGCGCAACGAGGACCGGCATTGGCCGAAGTGAGACTCTCCGATACGGAACGTGACCAGTTGGAGCGGTGGG
>NZ_KI914629.1:1689-5840 GCF_000520495.1 Arthrobacter sp. H14 | reverse complement strand
CAGGCCGCGGCCGCCTGGAAGGCGAAGGGGAACCTCGTGTACCCCTTCCACCTCGGCGACATCAACATCCCGACGGCCCCACATATCATCGACGCCATGAACCGGGCAATCGCTGAGGGTGCAACGGGCTACTGTCCCGGCCCCGGCATCCCCCAACTGCGCGAGGCACTCGCCGACGATCTTGGGGCCCGCCGAGGTATTGAGTTCGCCCCTGACAACGTGGTCGTGATGACGGGCGGCAAGCCCGTCATCACGAAGTTCCTGCAGGCGGTCATGAACCCCGGGCAGGAAGTGCTCTACCCGAACCCCGGCTTCCCGATCTACGAATCGCAGATTGAATACCACGGTGGCACGGCTGTGCCGTACCGGTACCTGCCCACGAGCGAGGGCTTCACCATCGACCTCGACCAGGTTCGCTCATCCATTACCCCAAACACAGTCGCAATCATCTACAACGACCTGCAGAACCCCATCTCAGCCGAGTCGACGGCGGCCGAGCGTGAGGTCATCGCACAGCTCGCCCAGGAGCACGACCTCTGGGTACTCTCCGACGAGGCCTACTTCGAGACGCGCTATGAGGGGGTCTCGAGTTCAATCGCGTCGCTCCCCGGCATGGCACAGCGCACCGTAATCCTCTACACGTTCAGCAAAAAGTTCGCCATGACAGGTTCACGCCTCGGCTGCGCCGTCGCTCCGATCGAGATCGCCAAAATCCTCGGCACACTCAACACCAATGATGAGTCGTGCACGACGCACTACGTGCAATGGGCCGGCATTGAAGCGCTCCGCGGCACCCAGGAACCCGTACAGCAGATGCTCGACATCCTGGGAGAGCGCCGGGACGCCGCGTGCGAACTTGTGAACGCTATCCCCGGCATGCAGGTCGCGGTGCCGCGGTCGACGTTCTACCTTTTCCCCGACGTCACCGACACCATGGAGCGCATGGGTTATACGGCAGTCGGGAACTTCGCCTCAGCAGCCCTGTACGAGACCGGTGTCTCCTTCTGCACCCGTGAGCACTTCGGCCGCCGCCAACCCGGCGAAGAGCGGCAGTACATTCGGCTCGCCTACTCCGGCATCGACGTCGCAGATATCCGCGACGGCCTCGGACGCCTGCGCAAGTGGATCGAGACGGCATGAGCCGGGTCGGCGTCAGGGGGCGTGTACCCGAAACCGCTCTCGAAAAGCTCCGCGCCGAGCACGAGGTCGAACCTTGGCAGGGCAGGAGTCAATTGGCCGCGAGGAGCTCCTGCGCCGAGTAGTCGGCGCCGACGCCGTCGTGAGCTTGCTCACCGAATGTTCGAGCTCGAGAACGTGGTGCTAGTGCCGCATCTGGGCTCCGCAACAGTGGAGACGCGCACCCCGATGGCGATGCTCGCCGCCGACAACGCCCGCGCGGTGCTCAGTGGCGAACGACCGCCCGCACCGATTAATTAGTGGCAACGGGGCCCCCGTGCCAGCAGAGTTTCACATGTGCGGGCCTTGCCGAGTCTGCAGCCAGTCGTTCAACGTGCCACGGGCAGACGGAGCGAGTCCGAGCTGGCTCTGGCACTGGATATGACAGTCGAAAAGGTCAACGAAATCCAAAGGCACGGGCGTGACCCCATCTCCCTGGACACTTCGCTGGGTGAGGACGGAGACACCAGCTTCGGCGATCTGATTGAAGATTCGGGCGCCGTCGTACCGGCCGAGGCAGCGGAGGCTGTATTCCTGCGTGAACAGCTCCATGCAGTACTCGATACCCTGACTGAGCGGGAAGCGGGGATCATGGCCCTGCGCTACGGTCTGTCCAACGGCAAGCCGGCGACCCTTGCCGAAACAGGACAGGCGTATGGTCTCTCCCGGGAGCGTGTCCGGCAGATAGAAGCCGAATCCATGGACAAGCTGCGCCAGCCCTTACAGGCTCAGGTGTTAAAGGGCTACCTCGACTAAAGCACAACAAGGGGAAACTCCGTGACAGTGTGCCGGACACCATAGCCAGGCCGCCGGCGGGCAAAGACGGCACCATCCGTCTCCGGGGCCCGGGGTCATGGCGTTTCGCTGTTAGTGGCCGTGCGGAGTGGAACAGTCCTGCGCCCGTGCCGCGACGTGACGGCCGGTTATGCCTGGGAAACCGCTGCGGCCAGGTTCTCCAGTGAAGACTCGAGGTCCTCCTGGGGGATCGCGGGAAAGGATAACCGGCAAGGCTCAACTGCAGCACCAAGAATGAACCGGCGGCGACCGAGGCAGACACCTCAATGATCCTCCGCGAAGCACCCCCACACCAGAGCCCAAAGTGACCGGACAGCAAACTTTCTACCACCACGGCGCGTCAGCGACGCTGGACCGCTAGCCGGGCAAAGATTTCCTAAGCCAGTGGACCGGGGAACACCGGAGGCATAGTCCGAGAAGTGCTGGCTCCCCTCCCATGTCGCTCCATGACGGGAGAGGGGAGCCTTCCCAACCGTGCGGGGGCCCTAAAGCAGCCCACTGTCAGGGCAGACGGCCGGAGCGGCGGGCTTTCGGAGCCTGCAACGAATATTGTCTGTCCTGGATGTCAGAATCGGCCACCATGATGAATAAAGTCGATACCGCCTCCGCGGCGTGGCACTTCGAAAATCACGACGGCGCCTACATTTCCTTATCCCCGGACTTCGGCTCGAATCCGGCCACGCACGCCCCGTACCGGCGGGAACCCTATATCAGCGCGGACATCCCCCTGACCGCCGGCGGCACGGAACACATCACCGGCAAGGCGGGCGGTTGGACGAGCTCGGCGGTGCTCGTCCAATGGGTCGACACCGAAGGTGCCCGTCACAACGTCTGGGTCGAACCCGCACAGGTACAGCGGATCCGTCGTGAAGAGAGCACCTGGCTCTGGCACTGGATATGACAGTCGAAAAGGTCAACGAAATCCAAAGGCACGGGCGTGACCCCATCTCCCTGGACACTTCGCTGGGTGAGGACGGAGACACCAGCTTCGGCGATCTGATTGAAGATTCGGGCGCCGTCGTACCGGCCGAGGCAGCGGAGGCTGTATTCCTGCGTGAACAGCTCCATGCAGTACTCGATACCCTGACTGAGCGGGAAGCGGGGATCATGGCCCTGCGCTACGGTCTGTCCAACGGCAAGCCGGCGACCCTTGCCGAAACAGGACAGGCGTATGGTCTCTCCCGGGAGCGTGTCCGGCAGATAGAAGCCGAATCCATGGACAAGCTGCGCCAGCCCTTACAGGCTCAGGTGTTAAAGGGCTACCTCGACTAAAGCACAACAAGGGGAAACTCCGTGACAGTGTGCCGGACACCATAGCCAGGCCGCCGGCGGGCAAAGACGGCACCATCCGTCTCCGGGGCCCGGGGTCATGGCGTTTCGCTGTTAGTGGCCGTGCGGAGTGGAACAGTCCTGCGCCCGTGCCGCGACGTGACGGCCGGTTATGCCTGGGAAACCGCTGCGGCCAGGTTCTCCAGTGAAGACTCGAGGTCCTCCTGGGGGATCGCGGGAAAGGATAACCGGCAAGGCTCAACTGCAGCACCAAGAATGAACCGGCGGCGACCGAGGCAGACACCTCAATGATCCTCCGCGAAGCACCCCCACACCAGAGCCCAAAGTGACCGGACAGCAAACTTTCTACCACCACGGCGCGTCAGCGACGCTGGACCGCTAGCCGGGCAAAGATTTCCTAAGCCAGTGGACCGGGGAACACCGGAGGCATAGTCCGAGAAGTGCTGGCTCCCCTCCCATGTCGCTCCATGACGGGAGAGGGGAGCCTTCCCAACCGTGCGGGGGCCCTAAAGCAGCCCACTGTCAGGGCAGACGGCCGGAGCGGCGGGCTTTCGGAGCCTGCAACGAATATTGTCTGTCCTGGATGTCAGAATCGGCCACCATGATGAATAAAGTCGATACCGCCTCCGCGGCGTGGCACTTCGAAAATCACGACGGCGCCTACATTTCCTTATCCCCGGACTTCGGCTCGAATCCGGCCACGCACGCCCCGTACCGGCGGGAACCCTATATCAGCGCGGACATCCCCCTGACCGCCGGCGGCACGGAACACATCACCGGCAAGGCGGGCGGTTGGACGAGCTCGGCGGTGCTCGTCCAATGGGTCGACACCGAAGGTGCCCGTCACAACGTCTGGGTCGAACCCGCACAGGTACAGCGGATCCGTCGTG
>NZ_KI914629.1:0-1589 GCF_000520495.1 Arthrobacter sp. H14 | reverse complement strand
CGCCGGCGGGGCCTGTTCACACGTTCACGCGGTGCATAAGCTGGTTTCTACATCGAACCTTCAGGAAAAGGGGAAGATCATGGGCGGCGAAGACGACGAACAGCAGCGGAATCCGGACCCGGAAGTGGAGGAAACCGCCCCTCAGGGCAAGGGGGGAGACCATCGAAGGCGGATACGGCGGCCCGGGCCCGGAAAACGAAACCAATGGCAGTGCCGAGGAAAAACCAACGGATCAGGACGATAGTCCTGAAGAAGCGCCGGACTGAGGCCCCTTTCGTTGTGGCAAAACCGGCCGGTTCCCGCACCAGCCCGCCGATGCAAGCGTTCGTGACGTTAGGTTCGGCGCGCCCCGGGGCGTAGATTTGGGGGCGTGGTTCAGCAGCGAGCCAACTGATGTGCTTTTCTTACGGTCCATCCCCTGCGGCTCCCTCTCACCAGCATGGAGCTGGGCCGGGATTGGGTTTGCCGGGCGGGGTCAACGCGCGGAGCACCTATTGACATAGGGGACCTCCGCAATGACCGCCGACACCACTGTGCGGGACTATTTGCATGGTTTGGCGCTCGATAGTGAGACTATCGAAGCTTTTTTGAACGCGCTGACGCGGCTCAGCGTCCATTCCCTGTCCGGCCCGGACGAGGAGATTCTGTGCGGGATCACGCTGCTGCGTGAGAAGAAAGCCGGCACGGTTGCCTCCAGCAGCGAGGCGGCACAGGTCATGGACGAAATCCAGTACGACTACAACGACGGGCCCTGCCTGAGCGCCTCCCGTGAACAGAACACCGTTCACGTCGTTGACCTCCACGATGAGAGCCGCTGGCCGGCCTACGCCAAAGAAGTCGCCGGACGCGGGGTCCGTTCGATCCTCGCGGTGCCTTTTATCCTCGAATCCGGTGACCGCGCGGCGCTGAACCTCTACTCCGAGAAGCCGGACGACTTCGACGCCGGGGACATCAGTAAGGCGCAGGAATACGCCTCGCAGGCATCGCAGGCGCTGAGCCTGTCGGTGCGGTTGTCCGGACACCGGGACACCCGAGGCGGACCTGAAAGCGGCGATGAAGACACGGACGACCATTGATCTGGCGGTGGGTATCATCATGGGACAGAGCCGGTGCAGTCAGGACGAGGCTTTCGCGTTGCTCAGATCTGCCTCCAGTACCCGCAACATCAAACTCCGCGAGGTCGCCGCCGGCATCGTCGCCTCCACCGGGTCGCCTCCGGCAAGCACCCATTTCAACCGGTAGCCCACGTTTCCGTGGCGGCGGGCGTCCTTTCGCCGCCCCCCTGTTGCCTCATTGCAATACCTCCGGGAAGAATAATACGTTGCCTCATTTGAGAACCTCCGGATAGCGGGTTTCGTTGCCTCATAGGAAAACCTCCGGGAGGGTTAGGCGTTCCAGGCCCGGTTGACGGGTTTGATTGGCGCGGCTTTCTTCGCGAGTGCGAGTGTTTCCAGCTCTGCGGTCAGTGCCAGAATCTGGCGTGAGAGAGCGGCGGGTTTGATCCGTTTGAACTGAGCGTTCATCTGGATAATGGGGCGTTTGCGCATCTTCTCGTGCCGGATCGCCCGCTGGTGCGGGGTGGCTGGCTT
>NZ_KI914628.1:5541-6184 GCF_000520495.1 Arthrobacter sp. H14 | reverse complement strand
CGCGTCGCCGGTCAACACGGCCTCAGGTGTGGTGTCGCCGGCGTGTTCGCGGACCAGGATGCTGATGGACTCCCAGGTGTGTCCGGGGGTCTCCAGGATCTCCAGCTCCACCTCCCCGAGTGAGACCTTTTCGCCGTGGCTGTAGGTGCGGATCTGGTATTCGGTTTCGGCCAGGCGGCCGTATCCGATCCACGCTCCGGTGGCGGCGGCGAGCTCGAGGTGGCCGGCGACGAAGTCGGCGTGGAAGTGGGTGTTGATCACCCCGGTGATGGTCAGGTTATTCGCGGCCGCGTCGGTGAGGTATTCGGCGATGTCGCGGCGCGGGTCGACGACGATTGCCTGGCCGGTCGTTTCATCACCGATCAGGTACGAGCCGTGGGACAGGCAGCCAAGGTAGTACTGCTTCAAGAACATTTCATCCTCCAAAGGATTGTCGTGGTGGGGATGAAACCCAGTCTTACACATACCCCCTAGGGTATGCAATAAGCCCCTGGGGGTATACAGTTGGTGGGTAAGTGCGAAAGACTATGGAGGAAACAATGCAACTGGACACCACCGATCTTGGCCCGGTCGTGAACCGGCTCAAGCGCGCGCAGGGCCAGCTTGGCGCTGTGACCCGGATGCTTGAAAGCGGCAGTGACTG
>NZ_KI914628.1:0-5441 GCF_000520495.1 Arthrobacter sp. H14 | reverse complement strand
GGCTTCAGCAGTGCATGGATCAGGAGGACCCCAGTATCGACAAGAAGGACCTGGAAAAACTCTTCCTCTCGCTCGCCTGAGCTTCAGCCCGGCCGCGCCGGTCAACAATCATCACCCGGCACAACAGAACCAATGATCAAGGAGCAGCACATGAGTTACACCCACACCGTTACCGTCGACCTGCCCTACACGACCGCAGTGGAGCGGACCAAGGCTGCCTTATCGGAGCAGGGTTTTGGCATCCTCTCGGAAATAGATGTCCGCTCCACGTTCGAGAACAAACTCGGCGCAGGTGCCGGCGAAGAGCTGGGCGATTACGTCATCCTCGGTGCCTGCAACCCCGCCCTGGCCCAGCGCGGTCTCGCCGCCGAACCGGACCTCGGGGCGCTGCTGCCCTGCAACGTCGTCGTACGCCGCGGAGCCTCCTCCGGCACCACGGTGGTCCAGGCCATCGACCCGCAGACCATGGTCCAGCTCAGCGGGACCGACGCTGTCCGCGAGGTGGCCAACGACGCCGATACCCGCCTGCGTGCCGCACTGGCTCAACTACCCGCAGCCGGGGCCTGAAAGTCCGCACGAATTACCACCACCTGAACAGGTGTACACGTACTGAAGGAGTAATCCCATGGACGTCATCACGATCGAGACCCCGCAGCTGGGAGACCGCAGTTACCTGGTCCACGATGGCACGAGTGCACTGGTGATCGACCCGCAGCGCGATACGGACCGGCTCGAAGCCGCTGTGCGCGATGCCGGAGTGCGCATCACCCACGTCGCCGAAACCCACATCCACAACGACTACCTCACCGGCGGTCTAATGCTGGCGAAGGCACACGGGGCGCAGTACCTGGTCAACGCCGCCGATCCGGTCGACTACGAACGCACACCCATCAAAGATGGCGAGGTCGTCCACGTGGGGAATTTGACGGTGAAGGCGCTGGCCACCCCCGGGCACACCCACACGCACCTCTCCTACATCGTCAGTAACGACGGCGAGCAGGCTGTGTTCTCCGGCGGAAGCCTGCTCTATGGTTCGGTCGGCCGCACGGACCTGGTCCGCCCGGAAGACACCGAGACGTTGACCCGCGAGCAGTATGCCTCGGCCCGGCGCCTTGTCGAAGAAGCCGCACAGCAGGCACCCCTGTATCCAACCCACGGCTTCGGCTCTTTCTGCTCCAGCGGGCCGGCCTCAGGCGTGGACTCATCAACCATCGCCGAACAGGCCAGCGAAAACCACGCATTGACGGACCCGGATGAAGACCACTTCGTATCCGAGCTGATCGCCAACCTCACCGCCTACCCGTCCTACTACGCACACATGAGCCCGCTGAACCTCGAAGGCCCCGGCCCGGCGGATCTGACGGTGCCCGAATCGGTCGACGCGGGCGAACTCAGCCGCCGCCTCAACGACGGCGAGTGGGTCATTGACCTGCGTAACCGCACGGCGTTCTCCAGCAACCACCTGGACGGGTCGGTCAGTTTCGAATACGGCAACGGTGCCAGTTTCACCGGCTACCTCGGCTGGGTGCTGCCCTGGAACGAGAAACTGACGCTGGTCGGTTCCCACGAAGACGTCGAGAACGCGATCCGGGACCTGTCCCGCATCGGCATTGACCACCCCGACGCTTCCACCGGCGGCGGACCGGAGCAATGGGCTAAGAAGGCTCCCACCGCCAATTACCCGCGCGTCGGATGGGACGAGGTCCCCCATGGCAGTACCGGCGACGACGTCATTTTTGATGTGCGCCGCACCGACGAGTTCGACGAATCCCACATCAAGGGAGCGGTGAACATTCCCGTCCATGACCTGCTCTCCCGGATGGACGACGTTCCGCCGGGGCGGCTCTGGGTGCACTGCGCCTCAGGATACCGATCCGGGATCGCCGCGAGCCTGCTGCAGCGTGCCGGCAAGGACGTGGTCCACATTGACGCCATGTTCAACGACGCCGAAACAGCCGGGCTGCCCATGGCCGGCTGACCAGCGCACCCAGCCCCCGGGCTACGCCGGCCGCCCGCGCCTCGGCTTCCCGCCCTCCAGGAGAGCTCCCCGTATGGAAACTCGCACCCTGGAGTCCTGTCCCCGGGGACAGGTCCGCAGCCTGACCGTCATGGGGGCTACCGTCCTGGGTCTCCATCTGGCCGGGTGGGGTAACGAGGCCTTGTTCGCTTGGCTACACCCTGGGGGCCAACGATCAACACTGACATGACACAGACGACAAGAGATGAGGAGCACGATCATGATGAACGGCAGCGGTATGGGCGGTATGGGTCTGATGTGGATCTTCGGGTTGTTGGTGCTCGTAGGGGTGATCGTGCTGATAATCGTGCTGGTGAAGGCTCTCTCCGGCAGGCCCCAGAACACGGCCGGCGCCGACAACAGCCGCGGCCCGGGCACCGGTGGCGACCGGGCACGGGAAATCCTCGAAGAGCGCTACGCCCGCGGAGAGCTGAGCACCGAAGAGTACCGGGAGCGGTTACGGACCCTGGAGGAGGACAGCCAGTGAGCCCATTGACACGCCATCAGCTGCTGTCGCTCGGTGCGGCCGGGTCCGGCGCCGGCGGCTTGAGCAGCACTGAGCCGGACCCTGCTGGCCGGCGACGGACCCACCAACGCCTTCAAAGGAGACTCAGACGCGGCGACCTGACTGCCGCCGAACAAGAGCTTCCGCTGCGAATACGTCGCCCTGCAAACAGCCGTCAAAGCCAAATACGACCTGTGGTGACACAGGCCGAACACGACGCCATCGCCGGCATCCTCACCACCACATCTCCCAACCAGCCGGTACCGACCGACAACGGGGGAGTCGAGGTAGGAGTGGAGGTACCCAAAGCCGCCGCACCGGACCCCGAAACGGAAGAACCCACACCGGAAACGGACGGGGCACCGGCCGGCTCCGGAAGACGTCTACTACGAGAACTGCACCGCCGCCCACGAGGCGGGAGCCGCCTGTACACCGTGGTGACCCCGGCTACTGATTCTGAAGGCGACGGAATCGGCTGCGAATAGACCCCCGTTACACAGTGGAGGGGAGTGGCTTGGCATGGATCTGGCGGACAGAGTGCGCAGAGAGAACCCAAACACGTGGATGCGGTGGCTTTTGGGTGACTTTAGAGTGTAAGATCGGGTTATGAGTATCGAAACGATTATCGCCGACGGGTTCTCCGAAACCGCGCGGATGGATATTCACGAGGTCGTGCGGCGTCTCAACACCCATCTGGGGCCAACACTGGTGGCCGCACTGTCGGGCACCAAGGACCGCAGGCAACCCATCCGCTGGGCCAAACCGGACGGGCCCGCCCCCGGGGCCGATTTCGAGAACCGGATCCGGCTGGCCAGACGGGTGTGGCTGGCCATTGCCGACGCCGAATCCGACTCAGTCGCACGGGCCTGGTTCATCGGCGGTAATCCACGTCTGAAAGAGGATACGCCCCTGACGGCAATCCGCGAGGACCGGCACCGCGAAGTCGTCGCCGCCTTTACCGCGTTTCTGGAAGATACCTACGACGGATGAGTCCGACTGGACGCCGATGCGCCAGCACCGGGCTGTGGCTCAATACTGGCTTCACCACCGGCTACCGAGTGGCCAGAACGACCTACGGCGGCCTCAATCCTCCCACCCGTGTGGCCGGCTCAGACCGGCAGGGCTGGGGACGCTATGACACTCCGGGGTCGACCGTTTACCTGGCCGGGGAAGTGGAGACAGCCTTCCGCGAGGTCATAGCCCCCTTCACCCTTGGCCTGCAGGGTAATTCTGCGCTGCAGAAAGACGCCGACTTTCTGGGAATGCCGTTGCCGGCTTTCATCCGGGATTTTAAGTCGTACTGGGAGGAAAGCAGCTACATGAACACAGGGTGCCTGCCCACCCAATGGAGGACATCGAGGGACCTGTACCAGGTACAGGTCCCGGCCTCCGAGGCGTGGGTGGACATCGAACACCCCTCATCACTGGCAGCCATCCGCAGCGCCATCGGCGCCGGGCTCGCCGCCGATACCGGAATCGACTCCGTCAGCCTGGCCGAGGTCCATGCCCCCGACCGGGAAGTGACCACGCGCATTGCAGAATGGCTACGCACCCTCGTGCTCGACGATGGGAGACAGCCGGCCGGGGTTACCTACAGCAGCAAACTCGGTGGCAGGTGCTACGCATACTGGCTTCGCCGCAGGGACGAAGGCCTGGGGGAAGACCACCTACGGGTTGTTTCCACCAAGCCGATCGACCGGACCGACCCCTCACTGAAAACTGCCTGCAAAGGACTCGACCTGCACTGCTTCTAACCGGCAGTAAAGCTATCCCCACTGGTGCCTGCTTCCGGCTACCGGTCTGCAGCTAGATTTTGAATTCTGTCCATAGGGGGTAGTGGTCTGAGATGCGCCACGATATTTGGTTGTTGGTCATGTCTTCGTACACGTGGGGGAGGAAGTCGAAGTGGCCGGCTTGGCCGGTGTAGTCCAACGATTTGAGCAGGTTTGTCTTCGTTGTGGAACCAGGCGATCTGGTCGTAGAAGTGGCCGGAGTTGTCGTTGCTGAAGATGGTCCGTGGGACACCGTTCAATTCAGGCGCCGGGCGCAGCCCGGTGGAGGCGAACGCTTTGTAGAGGGGGTCGTCTTTGCGGTCGAGGTTGAAGTCGCCCAGGACCAGCAGGTTCTCGTTCCAATGGCCGTCGCGCTCGGTTGCGCATCCATTGGGCGAAGTTGGTTAGTTCGGGGAGGCGTTCTTCGGGGTCGTTTCCCCAGAGCACGTGCACGGTGGTGAGACTGAACTCGACGTTCCCGCGCAGGAAGCTGGCCGTGTAGGGGGTGCGGGCGAACTGCTCCACCGGCCCCTCAGCCGATGGGGGCAGCACGATTTCGCCGACCAGGCCGGAGGGTTGCACACGGGTGGTGTTGTAGATGTAGGTGAGGCGTTCGCCGTTTCCGGCGTCACCTTCGGTGACATCCGAGGTGATGAAGCGCCACTGGTTACCGAGCTGGGCCATCAGGTGTTGCAGGGCGGTGACGTTGCGCCGCGTTTCCTGGACGGCGACCACGTCGAAGCGGAAGACGATTTCGGCGATGCAGGCCATCGCGTGCCAATCGCGTTTCGGCGAGTCGTCTTCGTCGGCATGCCACTTCTCGGTCAGGTCGCTGAAGGCACGGATATTCCATGTGCCGACCAACAGGTTGGAGGCAGTTTTTGGTGGAAGCTGCTCGTCCAAGGCTGTGCTGATAGATTGCACGTCCTGGGCCACTTGGGGTGGCGGTCTCGTCGTCATGGAGCCACCGTTTCCGGCGTCACCTTCGGTGACATCCGAGGTGATGAAGCGCCACTGGTTACCGAGCTGGGCCATCAGGTGTTGCAGGGCGGTGACGTTGCGCCGCGTTTCCTGGACGGCGACCACGTCGAAGCGGAAGACGATTTCGGCGATGCAGGCCATCGCGTGCCAATCGCGTTTCGGCGAG
>NZ_KI914627.1:5331-6486 GCF_000520495.1 Arthrobacter sp. H14 | reverse complement strand
TAGTCGCGCGCGTCCACGGGGAAGCCGAGCCGATGGTTGGCGTCCACGGTATCGAGGCCGGAGTCCTGCAGTTCGTAGGCCTTCAGCTTGCCGGTCAGGCCAATGCCACGCCCTTCATGCCCCCGCACGTATATGATTACGCCGCGTCCCTCTGCGGCGATGGCACGCTGCGAGGCCTTGAGCTGGTCGCCGCAGTCGCACCGGCGTGATCCGAGGGCATCGCCGGTGAGGCACTCGGAGTGCACCCGGACCAGTGGTGGCCGGGCACCGATTGGTGCGGAAGCGGCGTCGACGTCGCCAAGCACGAGGGCAACATGCTCATGGCCGTTTTCCTCGTCCACGAACAGTTGCATGTCGAACTGGGCATATTCGGTGGGCAGGATGGTTCGCGCCTCCCGGCGGATACTCGGATTCACAGCGAGGTGCCCCGGCGTAACAAAAGTCTCATCAGTCACGATTCGAAGCCTACCCGACCGCTTGCCGGCCATCAGCCTCCGGACTTCCCGTACTGTTTTCCACCACATTTTCGCCTCCCTCCATCGCCTCGTCGCCGCGCAGGAAATAAGCTCCGACGGCGCCGGCCAGTGTTGCGAAGACCGCTACCGAATACATGGCGAGCAGCACCTGCAGCACGCTCGCGAACGTGTCCGGGGCCCGGAGTTCTGCTCCGGTGATGGTGGACATGGCGGCATCCAGCAGGGCCGCTGCGTAGTTCTGGTAGGAACCGACCACGTAGAGCAACTGGCTGGCAACGAGAATGACGACGCCGGTGACCGCCGCCAGCCAGCCGATCCGGCTGGAGAGCAAGCGCCCGGCCGATCGGGAGCCGCGGATGCCAGCCGAGACGACGCCGCCGAACCGGGCGAAGCGCGCGATCCGCCAAAAGCGCAGGGCCTGCAGGGCGCGGAAGAACCGCAGGAACGGCACCAGCAGGAAGATCACCTGCCACCAGTTGCGCTTCCAGAACCGTTTCTGGTCCCGGGCAATGTAGGCGCGCAGCGCGAATTCGGCGACGAAGACCGCCCAGAAAATCCACCCCGCCACGGTCAACGCCGTGACGAGCGTGGGATTGGTGGCGAGCAGCTGCCCGAGGACGATGAAGAGGAACAGGAAACCCAGAATGCCCATCGGCCGGTCCAGCCGGCGGGCCAGCCG
>NZ_KI914627.1:0-5231 GCF_000520495.1 Arthrobacter sp. H14 | reverse complement strand
GCGGGCCAGCCGCTCGGCCGAATTGAGTCGCTCCTCGGCGACGGTGGATCCAGAGGTGTCCATGAGATATACAGTCGCATATCCACAGGCTGCGAAACAGCCCCGGGCGGAAAGGGAATTCGCCTTAGGATGGGCAAGTGCGTGCAACATCCTCCGCCCGGGACCGGACTCCAGCCTCGACCAGCCGACAGATACTGCGGCTCGCGGTGCCGGCATTCGGCGCCCTGATCGCCGAACCGCTGTTCCTGCTGGCCGACTCGGCGATCGTGGGCCATCTCGGCGTGGCCCCGTTGGCAGGGCTGGGGCTGGCGTCCACGTTGCTGCAGACCGGCGTCGGACTAATGGTGTTCCTCGCTTACTCCACAACCGCCGCGGTGGCGCGTTACGTCGGCGCGGGCCGCACAAGCGATGCGCTAGCTGTCGGCCGGGACGGGCTCTGGCTGGCGGTTCTGCTCGGGATCGTGATCGCTTCAGCCGGGTGGATTTTTGCCGAACCCGTGGTCCGGCTGATGGGGGCCGACGGCGAGGTGCTGGGTTACGCCGTCGACTATCTGCGCTTCTCCATGCCTGGATTGGTCGCCATGCTGCTGGTGCTCGCCGCAACCGGTGTGCTGCGCGGACTGCAGGACACGAAGACGCCGTTGGTGGTGGCGACGATCGGTTTCGCCGCGAACATTGTGCTGAACTTCGTGCTGGTCTACGGGTTGGACCTGTCGGTAACGGGCGCGGCGCTGGGCACGAGCATCGCCCAATGGGGGATGGCGGCCGTTTCGCTGGCCATTGCGGCGCAGGCCATGATCGGTAAGGAACTCGGTGCCGGAACGGTATCGGAAGAAGCGGCCGACGGCGATACGCCCCAAAGCGCGGCGCAGCAGATTGTGCACGTCCTCACCCGGAAAATGATCAAATGGGGCGCCGGTTTCGGCGTCATCACCGGGGCGCTGCTGGCCGCTGTTGGCCCCTTCATCGGCTGGATCTTCACCTCCGACCAGCAGGTCCAGGCGGCGTTTGCGGCCGGGCTGCTGGTGCTCGCGGCCGGACAGCCGATTGCCGGTTACGTGTTTGTGCTCGACGGCGTCCTCATTGGTGCGGGCGACGCGAAGTATCTGGCGATCGCCGGCGTCGTCAACCTGGTTCTCTATCTGCCGTTGCTGTGGTGGGTATTCAGTGCGGACCTCAGCGGTGGCGCCGGAATCGCCTGGTTGTGGGCGGCGTTTGGCGTCGGCTACCTGGCGGCACGGGCGCTTACTCTGGGCTGGCGGGTGCGCGACGACCGTTGGATGGTTGTCGGTGCGAGCCGCGGCTAATGTGGATTGGATGATGGCGCTGATCTGGAAACCCCTGCTGCTGCGTGCTCTGATCGCGGCCGTTTTCGGGGCCCTGACGATCTTCTGGCAGGAGCCGTCGGCCCTCGTGATGGGCGGTTCCGGAGCGTTCTACCTGATCGGAACCGGCGTGGCGATGTACTGGCTCCGCGACCGGCTTCGGCAAAGCGCGGGTAGCAGCGGGGACGCACTGACCCTGAATCTGCTCCGCTCGGCCGGAATCGCGTTGGCCGTGGGAGGCGTGCTGATTGTGATCTTTCCGACGCCGGAGATCTTCTCCATCGTCGTCACCATCGCGCTATTGCCGGCCGGTGCCGTCGAAATTTTCCTTGGACTGAGGCACCGCCGGACCACTGTGATTGGACGCGACTGGCTCATCACCGGCGTCGTCAACGCCGCTACCGGCCTGATCCTGCCCGCGGTGCCGCTGTTTGCAGTATTGGAACCGCACGCATTGCTGGGTGTTCTCGGTGGCTCGGCGATCATCACCGCCGTCGTCCTGTTGCTGGCCGCGCTGGGCTACCGGCACGAGGCGCAGTCGGCAAGGCCGGTCCATCACAGGCCGTAAACTAGAAGAGCCCGTTACAGTACTGCCGGCTCCCAGCGGTGGCGCGGGCGGAGTCGATCAACAGGAGTGATGTCAGTGGCCAGGAAACCAGGAGCGCGTTCGCGGACCTCGGTGAAGGCACCTCTCATCTTTTCGGCCGTGCTGGCCGGAATCGCCGGCGTAGCGGTCACCATTTTCTCGACCGGCGGCTCCATGCAGGCGCCCCGCGTGGACCTGGGCATCACGGCCGCGGGGATCGTTTTCATCGTGGCGTTGGTGGTCGCGGCGATGTTGTCCATGAGCGAGAAGCCGAACGACGAAGAGCTCGGGCAAGGCTCCGGCATCAACCTGAGTTCGTCGAAGATTCCCGGCGGCGCGCAGAATGCCAACATGCCGCGGAAGGACGACGGCGGCCGGTTGATCGGGCGCTACGGTGCCACGGAATCCGTGGAAGCGCCGGAACCTGGCCGCGATGCCGAGGGAAGCATGCGCCGGGTCGAGCCGGACCATCACCATGGTGTGGACAGCGACGACGAGACCCCCGGCCCGCTGCATCCGCCGAAAAAGTAAGCTTAGCTGAGCCTGCAGAAATAGCCACCCTTCCACAGGAACGCCCTGCATTGGAAGCAGCAGCTATGCGCTGGCTCCGGCCTTACGTGCCCGGTAAGCAGCAACATGAGCGCGGTTGGCGCAGTTTCCGGTGTCGCAATACCGTTTGGACCGGTTCTTCGACAGGTCGACGACGACGGCGTTGCAGCCTTCCGCTTCACAGATCCGCAGCCGTTCCAGTTCCTTCGACCGGATGACGTCCACCAGGCCCATGGCCGCCTCAACCGCCATGCGGGTCTCAAGCGGATCTTCCGGGCTGGTGGCATGCAGATGCCAGTCCCAACGGTCGTGTTTAACGAGCTGGGGGAGCGCATTCGCCTCCGCCATCACCTTGTTCACGATCTGCACCGCCTCCGCTTCGCTGGCGGTCCAGACCTGCCTTAGCCGCGGACGGAGGGCACGGACTGCCTCAAGTTCGGCCTGGTCATGAGTGCGGCTGCCGCTGTATTCCTCCCGCTGCACGAAGTCTTCAAGGGCGGAAAGGTCCGCAAGCTGATCGCCGTCGTCGTTGAGCGTGTTGATCAACGCCGCAACGGAACGCAGCGAGACTTCTGTGTCATTAGCAAAAAGCAAGTTGACTCCTGACGTGTCCTACCTTAGTGTCACTAGTGTAGATACATTTTACTCCTGACACCAAGTGCGGGAGATTTCGGTGAAGGGAGGGAACATGAGGAACATTTCGGCACGCCTCACCGGTTCAGGACTGGGCGTGGCACTGGTATCCGCGGCAACTTTTGGGGTTTCGGGGCCGTTTGCCAAGTCCCTGCTGGAAAGCGGTTGGTCGCCGGGAGCGGCCGTCGGAATCCGGCTTGGCGGCGCAGCACTGGTGCTGATTGTGCCGATCCTCCTGTCCCTTCGCGGCCGCTGGTCAGTGCTCCTCCGCGGCTGGCCCATGATCGTCGCCTACGGTTTGGTTCCGATCGCGGCCTGCCAACTCTTCTACTTCAACGCCGTCCAGCACCTTTCCGTCGGTGTCGCGCTCCTGCTGGAGTACCTGGCACCGGTGTTGATCGTCGGCTGGCTGTGGCTGCGCACGCAGAGGGCGCCGCGGTCGCTGACCGCCGTGGGTGCCGTTATCGCCATGGCCGGACTGGTGCTTGTGCTTGACCTGTTCGGCGGCTCCGTTACTCACAGCCCCATCGGCGTGATGTGGGGCCTCTTGGCCGCCGTCTGCCTGGCCGCATTTTTCCTGATGTCCGCGCATTCAGACGACGCGCTGCCGCCAATGGTGCTGGTCGGCGGCGGACTCGTGGTCGGCACGGCCGCGATCTTCCTCGCCGGGTGGATCGGATTCTTCCCGATGAAGTTCGCAGCGACGCAGGTGGTGCTCGTCGGCGCCGAGGTCTCCTGGCTCGTTCCGGCGCTGGGCCTGGTGCTGATCTGCGCTGTGGCCTCCTATCTGACCGGTCTGGTCGCCGTAAGGCGGCTGGGATCGCAGGTGGCGTCCTTCATTGCGTTGACCGAAGTGCTCTTCGCCGTCCTGGCGGCCTGGCTGATGCTGGGCGAGTTGCCTGGGTTGATTCAGTTGGCCGGCGGCTCGCTGATTGTCACCGGCGTCGTGCTGGTCCGCTACGACGAACTGCGCCGGCTGCGGAAGTTCACGACCGCCGGACGGTCCGCCTCGAACGAGACCGCCGCAATGTCGGGCGCAACCCCGGCTCACGCCGATCAGCCACAGTGAGGCAGCCCGTTAGCGGTCCAGCGTCGCTGACGCGCCGTGGTGGTAGAAAGTTTGCTGTCGGGTCACTTTGGGCTCTGGTGTGGGGGTGCTTCGCGGAGGATCATTGAGGTGTCTGCCTCGGTCGACGCCGGTTCATTCTTGGTGCTGCAGTTGAGCCTGCCGGTTAGCGTGGCGCGGAGAACTTCCACGGGAACCGTGGATTGTTGCCTTGAGCACGAGTGTTAGATTCCTGAATTCCCGTTAGCGATTTAGCGTCGCTGACGCGCCGTGGTGGTAGAAAGTCTGTTTTCGGGTCGCCCCGAGCTCTGGTCCGGAGACGGTTTTGGGCGGATTATGGAGGTGTCTGTCACGGTCGACGCCGGTACTTCTGTGGTGCTGCAGGTGAGCCTGTCCGTTAGCGTGGCGCGGAGAACTTCCACGGGAACCGTGGATTGTTGCCTTGAGCACGAGTGTTAGATTCCTGAATTATTTCCCTGTTCTCCCCGCGGCAGATGCCAACAATTCAATTCTGGGTGTCAGGAGAACGGTCATGGATATTGTGCACGAGCGAGCGGTCGGAATGGACATTTCCAAACGCGACGCGAAGGTCTGTTTAAGGGTTCCGGGCAAGCGGGCCGGGACCTACACTTCCACGGTCACCACCTGGGGTGCAACGACGAAGCAAATTCTGGCCCTGCGGGACTTTTTGGAGCGCGAACACGTGAGCACGGTGGTGATGGAAGCGACCAGTGATTATTGGAAGGCTTTCTTTTATCTGATGGAAGAGACCCTGCCGGTGGTGCTGGTCAATGCCAAAGACGCCCGGAATATCCCCGGGCGTAAAACCGACGTCTCCGACGCCACATGGCTGGCCCAACTGGCCGCCCACGGGCTGCTGCGCGCCTCGTTCATCCCACCGGAACCGATCCGGGAACTGCGGGACCTGACGCGGACCCGCTCCATTGCCACCCGTGACCGGACCCGGGAAATCCAACGGTTGGAGAAGTTTTTGGAAGGCTCGGGCATCAAACTCTCCTCCGTGGTTTCGGACCTGACCGGTGTCTCCTCCAGGGCGATGCTTGAAGCGCTC
>NZ_AZRX01000471.1 GCF_000520495.1 Arthrobacter sp. H14 | reverse complement strand
ATGCTTGGTATATGTTTTGCCTGCGCATCACATACAGATGCACGCACAATGATCCGTCGTGGAGAGTGCGGTTCGATGCCACGCAAAGACCGGGCAAGATCCGGCCAATTCTCCAGGCTCCCGATCCGATCCGTACATCAAACAGGGAAGGAAGCACTGTGAACACCAACAAGCACCGGACACCGGCTGAAAGTAACAGCCGTGACAGTGCCGGCCAGGCTTCAGGCCCGGAGTCAGCTGGCCCTAAAATGCCCGAATCCGATGGTAAGGACAGCTTCGATGAAGCCGTCACCGAACATCTCAACCAGGAAGACAGCGGCCAGGCAGCTGAAGAAACGCCCCGGGGAGGGGCGGAGGGCAAGAGGAACAGTCGACCGGCCCTGGAGGAACAGATTGAAGACGGAAATCCAGCGATAACGGACAATGAATGATGACGTCCGGCGTATCCGAGTTGCAGCGCAACGCGTGGAAGTTCCGGCCCGGGGCGGGGGGACAGTCCCGCGCCGGTTCGACGGTGACAGTGGGCTCACCCGGGGCAGGAAGCCAGGCTTTACCTAGGCGAAAATTATCGGTGGCCAAGGGCGCTTGACAGGGGCTAAGCACGATGTTTTGTCTTACCTTTGCCGCGGTATTAGAGCCGGGCCAGCAGCTCGGCCTTCTTTGTTGAGAATTCGTTGTGTTTCGTCCTCGGTCAGTACGCCAGCGTCGGGGAGCTCGCCTTCCTATACAACACGCCAGCTCTCCGGTCACGAATCACCGAACTGCGCAAACCGCATGCGTCATCTACTTCCCAACCCGCCGACACCGATACATCGATCAACACCGCGGCCATCCGTGCGCTTTCGTCGCAAATCAAAGAGCAGCGGCGCCGCCACCGCGCCGAACTCGTTACGCTGCAGGACGCTCTGGCGGCCGCACACGGCGAGAACCTCGAACTTAGACGGAGATTGGCGCAAATCGAAGACTGACTTTCACCGGCTAAAGCTTTGAGTACCTGCCCTGCTCGGCGTGAATCCTGGTGTCATATACGGCGCGCGGGCTTTGACCGGTTACTCCCTGAGCCGACATGGTCGATCTTCCCTGGACCGAAATCGAGCTGGGCGCAGAGTCAAGCTAACTCTCGTCCTTATCCTGCTGGTCGGATACGACTCGCTCCCCGACGAGCTATCCGGTTACGGGCCGTTGAACGCGCCCACCGACCCCCGCAACTGACCGCCATTTGTGGCTAAGAGGGCCTGTTAACGAGGTGGGATTTTTCCGGCGTCGTTTTTCCGGCGGTTTTCAGCAGAGGCGTTACTGCTTTGAGGATTTGTTGCAGGCTCATAGCGATCGCGGATGCGGCGCCGTAGGGAGCCTTGCTGGAAAGTGACCTGTAGCCTGTTTCGGAGACCCGCCTCATGGCCGTGCGGGCGGTGGCAAGGGCTTTATCGTCATCGTCGTTGATGGTCCATGAATACAGAACCTCTGCTATTGCGGCGAAGGCTTCCTGCAGCGGCACGCTCATCGCTTCGGGGATGGCGTCCTGGTCGGCGGTGCCACAGATCGCATCGTTGAGCATGTCTGTGATGTTTTCGACGTGGAAGGTCACCCTTTCCAGAGCTCTGACGTGCTCGTAGTCCCTTTTAGGGTCACCGCGGTGAAAGCCGCTGCGGATATTGCCTTTCCGGCTTTCTTCGCCATACCGCACGGCTTCCCTGACTCCGCGCGCCGCCTGGGCCAGTTGTTTCTCGCTGGCAGCCCAGCGGATATCGTCCGGCGCCCATTTTTCGGCCAGGGCCTGGCCCATGTTTTGCAGCTGGTGTGCCACACTCCGGCGCAGCCCGGTCATCCGCAGCACCCCGTCACCTGCGTACAGCGGGGGAAAGATCAACGTGCTCACAATCATGCCGATGAGGACACCAACGACCATTTGGATGAAATAACCCAGCGAGTAATCAGCTATATCACTGCCCCCAACAACCAATACGAACAATCCGGCAGCGGGAATCCAATGACTGCCGCCGCCGAGCCGCGGCAATGCCCCCGAAACCAACATCCCTGCCCCGACAACGAAAGCCACCGTGAATGCGCCGACATCGCCGATCAGGATACCGATGTAGGCCAACCCCACACCAACACCAAGACCCACAATGGCCTGCAGTCCCTGTACTGTCGTGCCGGCAACAGTCGGATACATCGCCATCAACGCACCCAAGGGAGCATAGTACGGATACTCGGCCGCCGGCCCCGGAATGAGAAGCGCCAAGGCCCAGGCAACACCGCAAGCCAAGGCTGCTTTAACAGCCAGTAACACCTGTGGATGCATAAGAATCCTCTTGCACCACGCCCATAACCGGGCATTCCAGGAACTATCCGTCTTCTTCGCCCAGGCTGAAAAGCCGGACGGGGAGGCAACCATCATACCCCCAGTATCCCAAAGGAATTTCCGGTCTATGGCTCTTGCGGCAGGCGGTGTTGAGTGGGGAGGCGCAGTAGCCGTAATGAGCGTGACCGACGCTGTTCCCGTGACTGGGTTAGCCGTCTGGTTACCCCAAACGCCGCCGAGGGTGACATTGCCGCTGGTGGCACGATCAAGGCGAACTGTTTCGACTCATCGAGGTGACGGGCGATGTATTTGTCCCGGCGTACAACCTGATGGCCGCCTGTGCCGTGGGGCGCTGGCCCTCTGGTTCGTGCCGGAAACCGCTGGCGCGTCGCTGCGTGGCACGGAGATTCCACGCCAGAAGAAGCTGAAGCCACAGTCGTCGTTCCGCTAGCACAGTCGTCTCGTGCCATCCGATCGGCAAATTCCCCAAGCCCCGAGACGCTGGACTGGTTGTTAGAAGCGCGGCAGTACTTAGCCTGAATCCACCGGTTGGTTTTGGGTAGTTACGGCGTTTTAAGCGGGAAATGCCCGTCTGAGGCGGATTCAACCGGTCGTTGCAACATCGTTGCTCTGTGGTCGAAAGACTAGCTCATCGAGAGCTTCTGCCGGTGTTTTCCATTTGAGTGTTTTGCGGGGTCGGTCGTTGAGGGTTGCGGCGACAGCGCTGAGGTCATCGGCGCTCCACCGTGAGAGGTCTGTGCCTTTGGGAAAGTACTGGCGCACCAGCCCGTTGGTGTTCTCATTCGTGCCACGTTGCCAGGGGCTGTGCGGGTCGGCGAAGTAGACCATGATGCCGGTCTCGCGCCTCAACTGCGTGTGCTGGGCCAGTTCCTTGCCGCGGTCCCAGGTCAGCGAGCGACGCAACTGCTCTGGCATCGTGCCCATTTGTTCGCAGAGGGCCATACGCACCGCCTCGGCCCCGTAGCCAGCCAGCGCGGGGCCATTCTTGATCCGCGGCTCGATGCCGTAGGCGGGCATCCGAGGCAGATGGATCAGCATCGTGAATCTGCTGGTGCGCTCCACGAGCGTACCGATCGCTGACCGGCCGGTGCCGATAACGAGGTCGCCTTCCCAATGGCCGGGTATGGCACGGTCTTCCACTTCGGCCGGTCGTTCACTGATCATCACCTCCTTAGTGACGTGGCCGCTGGGCCGTTGCCGGGCGCGGGACCGTGGCACGCGCAATGCGCGCCCGGTGCGCAGGCAGGTGACTAGTTCCCGCCTGAGTGCCCCGCGGCTTTGGACGTAAAGTGCCTGGTAAATTGCCTCGTGCGAGATGCGCATGGACACATCTTCGGGGAAATCGATCCTCAGCCGGTTGGCAATTTGCTCCGGGCTCCATGCCGTCGCCCACCTGCGGTCTTGGCGTCGCGGCTTGTTACGGCCCTTCCAGGGCGCCGTTTCCGGTCCCGTCACTGGTGTCCCGTTGGGCCGGCGGACCCGTCCGGAAAGCCGCGTCTGCACGTACTCGTGGAGCGGTTCGTTGGTGATAAGTTTGGCCGTCTTGGGGCGTCGGGCAGTCGTCTCCGCCTTCCACTGCGCCACGGACGCCCGATAGTCGAGCTTCCCGCTTCGAGTGGCGGCGTTTCGACGCAGTTCCCGCGAGATGGTTGACGGATCCCGGCCGAGCCGACCGGCGGTCTCCCGAACTCCGGCTCCCTGGGCTTTCAGCAAGGCGATCTCTTCGCGTTCCTCAAATGATAGGTAACGGCCTGTCAGCGGGGTGAGCATAAACGTCGGCATTCCACCACGATCCCGGAACCAGCGACTGCCCACCGCCCGCGACGCGCCGACCGCGATTCCGGCTTCCTCGCTGGTCAGTCCCTTGGCGATCTCGCGCCAGAACAACCGCTCCACATCCCGGCGAAGCGACGGCTTCCCAGGCGACTTCATCGGCGCCCTTCCCGTTTGCTCCTTCATCCATCCAGCTGGCCTGCCCATTTACACCTCCATAATCGGGGTGTTGCGGCGACCGGTTGAATCTGCCCTGGCTGCCGGCATCGTTGTGATGTACCAAGCCGGTGAGGTCTTTGACGCCCTCCTTTCTGCGGGTGAATACCGCCATCTCGAGGGCGGCCAACACCAGGGAAGTGCGCATCCTTGTGTCGGCCATCCAGCCGATGATCCGGCGGGAGAACACGTCGATGATGAAAGCGACGTAGACGGTGCCGGCATCAGTTTTGACGTATGTGAAATCCGCCGCCCATAACCGGTTCGGTACCGGTGCCCAGAATTGCCGGTTCACCCGGTCCTCAGCCCTGGCTGCCTGCTCGTCAGCGATGGTGGTGCGGACGTTTTTCCGGCGCAGGGCCCCTTCCCAGCCTTGTCCGTTCATCAGCCGTTCAACGGTGCAGCGGGCGACGTCAATGCCTTCGGCGCCGCGCAGGTGCAGCCACATTTTCCGCGCCCCGAACAGGCGCGTGAACGGCTTGTCCCTGCGCACCCGTTCCATCGTGTTGATCAACTCCTCATCCTTGCGTTCACGCCGGGTCTTATCCCGGTTCCTGGCGTCGTAATACGTCGTTGGGGCAACCTTGGTCCCGTGCTCGGTGAGCACGTCGCAGATTGGCTCGACGCCCCAACGCAGACCTCCATCGGTGCGGTCTTTATGCTCGTCGATGAAGGCCGCTATCAGCGCTGTGGCCGGTCGATCTCGGCCGCGAAAAAAGCCGAGGCCGCCTTGAGGATTTCATTGGCCCGGCGCAGCTCCGCGTTCTCCCGCTTGAGCCGCTTGATATCGGCGTGTTCCTCGCTGGTGGTCCCGGCCCGCTCACCGCGGTCCACCTCGGCCTTACGGATCCACTTGCGCACCGTCTCGGGCGAGCCGATCCCCAGCTTCTGGGCCACGGTCTTCATAGCGGCGAACTGCGTCGGATAGTCCTTCTCGATTTCGAACACCATCCGCACCGCACGTTCACGGAGCTCCGGGCTGTAATTCTGTGTCGGTCGTGCCATGATCCCGATCCTTCCAAAAAATCGAGTCTCCGAACACACCGGGAGGATTCATTTCTTCAGTGGTGAAGGTGAGGTTTTCTTTGAGGAACTCGACCCGCACACCGCGTTTGGTCAGCATCTTCACCAAGGAGCGCAGGTCATCCAGATTACGGGCGAGGCCGGTCCATGCTGTGCACGGGGAGGGTGTCTCCGTCGCGGGCGAATTGGAGCAGCTCATCGAGCTGCGCCCGTTTCGTGTCCCTGCCGGAGGCTTTATCGGTAAAGACCCGATCCACCTGAACATTCTCCAGTTGGCTGAACCGCTACGGCGCTTAAAGGCACAGAAGTCTACACTTCCCTCGTGAAGCCGCCACTATGGCAAGGAGCGGTTGCAGCCACGCGGAGCCGGAAAAACCCACATGGCCACCGCGCTGGTGGCAGCCGCCTGCCGGCGGGGCATCCAAGCACGCTTCTTCACGACCTCTGCTCTGGTGATGTTGCTGCGCCGCGCCAAGGATGAAGACCGGCTGGATAAAGAACTGGCTTCCCTGGCCAAGAACCAGCTAATCGCGATTGATGAACTGGGCTACCTTCCGATCGATACCGAGGGCGCCCGGCTGTTGTTCCAGGTGATCGCGCACGGGTATGAAAAACGCAGCCTGATCATCACAACAAATTTGGAGTTTTCCCGCTGGGGAACCGTGTTCGGCGATGACAACATGGCCGCGGCCGTCATCGACCGGCTGGTGCACCACGGGCGGCTCTTACAGTTCCGCGGCGAGTCCTACAGGGTCAAAAAAATGCCCTCATGAAATAGCCAGCTGCCGAGATGGACCAGAAACGAGCCGAGGTGGCCTAATTCTTAGCGCTGAAATGGCCTACTTCAATTTGACGAAACACACCTCGGTTCGGGGACGTCGCGGCCACCGTCTTCGATGACCTGCATGGGCCACACGTGCAGGTGCGCGGGATGGTCCATGGGGCTGGAGTTGGTCAGGGTCCATTCCTCCACTGTCCCGGCCGCCACCGCGGTGTCGGTCCGCTCACCGTCGAATTCCCTCCCGTTGATGGTGAAGGCCATCATGGTGTCCTCCCCGCTGCCTGCGCCTTTTTGGGTTATTGACCTTCGTGGCTATCGTTCTGCTGGTGGTTCTGGCTGTGCGGTATTTTGCGGGAGGCGTCAACCGGGATAACCCCCGCCGGGACGGTCATAAGCTCAGCGGACAAGATGATCAGAGTACGGCCAGGCAAATCCTTGATGAACGCTACGCCAGAAAAATCGTACGTTAAGGTCGGCTGACAGGTAGCGGCCTTCCTGTGGATGGCCAGTTAGCCTCGATACTGCTGCACGAGCGGACAGGTGAACGGGCTGCGGTTCTTCGATCCGACTTGGTTCAAGTAGCGAAGCACAGTCGAAAAAGCCTGCCATAAGGACG
>NZ_KI914626.1:1770-6631 GCF_000520495.1 Arthrobacter sp. H14 | reverse complement strand
TGCTGGTCGAAGCCGGATACGAAGCTATCTCCTTCGTTCACACGGGACCACATTACGAACCGCGAGCTGTGGTCACCGACGTTAAACATCTGATTGACCATTTGGGCGTAGTCGAGGTGCGCCTCCTTGGATGGTCCCAAGGGGCTGCGATCGCCCAGGAAGTCGCTCTGGCACACCCGTCTCCTGTTCGGTCGGCTGTGTTGATAGCAACGTATGGCCGGCAAAATCAAATGGATAAGGTACTTCAGGAAGCGTGGGATTCTCTCTCCGTCGCGGGAGCGGATATGGATCCGGTCCGGCTCGCAATGGGCTTGCTGACAAGCCATCCAGCATCTCTTCTGGGATCAGATTCCTTCGTTGAGCCGTTTGTGCAGATCCAAGCGGAGTGGGCGTCGAAGGGCTCGGCATCAGTCGAGGCGCGGAAGAGATCGGCGGCGTTCATAAGCGGCTATCAGGAGCGCCTGGAATCGCTAACCACCATGACAGTTCCTTGCCTCGTGGTCGGATTCGGGCAAGACACAGACACTTATCTCGCGCGGGCACGGGAGGTGGCGGCCGCCATCCCCGGAAGCTCATATGTCGAGTATCCGGACGCTGGCCATCTCGAGCCCGTCATCCACGCCGGAGAAGTCATGGAATCAGTTATCCCTTTTCTTCTCCAGCATTGACGAACGTTTCTCACATGGGTTCAGCACATCTGAGAAACGGTGAAAGGAACCTCGATCCTCCTGTTCCTCAGAACAGGATCTGAACTAGAGATAACAGGGCAGTCTGGCGTGTGGGCCGCGACGATCTTGAACAGTACATCAGCGCACAATACGCCCGCACAGCGGAAACCCTGACCGAACCGGGCCAGGACCCGGACGAGGCGGAAACCAGCGAAGACTAAACCCACACCGCCTTTGTCCGTGTGCGGTGGCGGAACCAGGGGCCTGAGCCTAAGCCACCATCGAAGTCTGTTTGATGTGTGTCGAGCGGTGGTGCATCCCGGTTCAGGGTAGATTAGACCGCGTTGCCCGTCTTCATTTACGGGTCCGGGTGTTCCCGGGCCCGGCTGATACTGGCTCCCAACTGGGCCGGTAGGGCTCCGGTGAATGGTTCCCCCAACCTTGACTCACCCAGGTCCTGCCGGTCGTTTAACGCCGCTGTGAACGTTGGTGGTAACCGGCGATCAGGTTCCGGCACTCTTTACAACGGCAACCATGCCGGTACGCGGCCCGTGTCCCGTGTTCCAGTGCAGGATTCCTGCCCTCCACCAGCGCTTCCTCGAACTGTTTGGCCCACTCGGCGTTGTGACGGGCAATACCGAACAGCGGGGCCTTTGACCTGACCTGCCCACCAACGTTTGTGTGCGGCGTTTTCGACGATGCCGTCCGGGGCAGGGTAGATTAGCCCGGTGTTGCCCGTCTTCCCTTTATGGGGGCCGGGTGGTGTTCCTGGAGCCGGCCGGTGCCGGCTCCAGTATGGGCCGGCAGGGCCTGGCGTGAATGGTTCCCCCCAAACCGTGACTCACCCGGGTCCTGCCCGGTCTTTTTTAGTGCCGCTGTGAGCGTTGGCGGTAGCCGGCGATCAGGTTCCGGCACTCTTTACAGCGGCACCCGTGCCGGTACGCGGCGTGTGTTCCGTGTTCGGTGGCAGGATTCCTGCCCTGGATCAGGGCTTCCTCGAACCGGCTGGCCCATTCGGTGTTGTGCCGTGCCAGGCCGAACAGCAGCTGGTGCGGTACGCCGGTCATCCGTGCCATCTGCGCCGGGGACCGGCCCGAGGCCAGGCCGGCCAGGATCACCGGCGCATGCGGTGCCACCCGCTCCCACGCGGCCGCATGGTGCTCTCTTACCCTTTTGCCCTGATGTGGTTCGGGTTTGGTGTTCCAGCCCGGAACCGCTGCGTCCAGTTGGGCCACCCGGTGAGCCGGAAGGGTATCGTTCCGGATCCGGCGGCGCTGACGGTTAATAAACAACGCCAGAGACCATTCATGTTCACCGGCATTCTTACCCCGGCTGAGGCAGCCGCCCGGCGGAGGCTGTGGAGGCTTCCAGATCGGTCATGCGGGCAAACCAGTACGCGTCCTCACCGGGGGGCCTTCCCGGTGTGCGCCAGTTTCCGAGGGTCCTGTCGAGCTGTTTGATGCGTTCGGCGCTGAGCTCACCGCGGCTGTGCAGGCGGCGCATGGAGTACAGCCACATCGCCGCTGTCTCCTCGGCCGCATCGCCGCTGTGGCGTTTGGGCAACCGCCCATGCCGGGCCAGGAACTCCTCCGCCCGTGCCATTGCCCCCGCCCAGCGCCTCCATGGGAACCGAGTCTAACCGGGTAAAGATTCTCCTAAACCCCATGGACCGGGCGGAACCGGAGGCATAGTCTTGGAAGTGGTGGCTCCCTGTCCATGATCACCTTGCAGGTGACGGACAGGGGAGCCATCCCAATTGAGACGCCCGGCAAGTCGGTGTGGGCCGTTGACCAGGACAGGCGGCGGGCGCGGGGGCCAGCTTTCGGGGGCGGGAATGAATATTGTCTGTCCGCGATGGCAGAATCGGTCACCATGGTCACTAAAGTCGATACCGCCACAGCGGCACGGCACTTCGAAAATCATGACGGCGCCTACATCTCCTTGGCCCCGGACTTCGGCTCGGGCCCGGCAACGCATGCCCCCGTACCGGCGTGAGCCCTACATCAGCGCGGACATCGCCCTGGCCGCCGGCGGAACAGCACACATCACCGGCAAGGCCGGCGGCTGGACCACCACGGCGGCCCTGGTCCAATGGGCCGACACCGAAGGGGCCCGCCACAACGTTTGGGTCGAACCCGCGCACGTACGGCGGATCCGCCGTGAAGAGAGCACCTGGCAGGACCCTTACGACCTACACCCGTAACCCATAAACCCCCGCCCAGCGGACCGGCTCACCACACCCACCACTCGGGGATGATGCAGGCTGTGCGCCCGGGCATTGTTTCGCTTTTTGCCGGCACTGCCTGTCCTGACGATCAACCGGCGCATAGGATGATCCGGACACCTCGCGCTCGATCAGGTAGTCACGGTACCTGGCCACGATCGAAGCTGGCACTGGTACGATCCTTGACCGGCCGGACTTTGCCCGCGCTCCGTTGGTGTTGTCCTGCCGTGGGAGGATGTGCAGATGTGCACCCTGCGTGGAACACCCGAGATGGCTTGAGTCGGGAAGCATATGAAGGTCGCCACGACGCAGCCCTAAAGCTTCACCTATCCTCAAAGCAGCCCCTAACAGAATGGCCAGCAGCAGCCGGTCACGGGCTGTCCGTCCACCTTCAAGGAGCGAGGCCTCATCGTCAGGCTGGAGCGTCTGTGGCGCGTTCTCAATCTCCGGAGCCTTCAGCACCCGCGCCTCGATGGTGCGAAACTGATTCGCCTCTCCGGGATTGAAACCTGCCGGTATGTAGCGCAGAAATTTCGGTTCGGAGAGACGAACCGCCACCTGGGAGTCGGCGTGGCCGTGTGCCGCGGAGAAGCGCAGGAACCCGCACACGGCGGTCAACGTCGCGTTAACCGTCTTACCCGATTTCGGCCCGCCGCGCGGGGCTGGCGTCTGCTCGACAGCAATCTTGAACCGGGCCATATCGGCAAGCCCGATGGTTCGCCAGTCGATTCCTTGCTCGTTGGCCCAGTTCAAGAATCGGCAGATGCGCGGTAAATAGGCCTTGGCGGTATTAGGTGACCGTCCCGCCGCCCGAAGATACATCGCATAATCTCTCGCAGCGGAGTCCACCACGAATGTGTCTTCATCGACAAGCACAAGCGTGATCACTCCCGTTGTCGGCGAGACTGCCTTCTCCACCCGAAGCGCCATCTGGTCCTCACCAAGATTCATGCTCAGTCAGGCCCGTGCCTCAATGCGATCGGCGCCTCATAGGGACAAAGGTAGAAGTAGGTTGTCACTCACGTCGCTCGCCACGCCGTAACGCATGCACATAAGGCGCAACGATATCCTCGAACGCGACCTCACCGGCGAAACCTTCCGTGCCGGCACCAACGAATGCATTGTGCTGACAGGAACCCTGGCCGGACCGTTTACCGGCATGATCATCGAGTTCCTCCGCGGCAATACCACCAGCAACGATGTCCAAATTGATCACGTTGTTGCGTTATCGGATGCCTGGCAGAAAGGTGCACAACAACTGGCAGAGAATCAGCGCGAAGCGTTCGCCAACGATCCGCTGAACCTGCTGGCCGTCGACGGACCCACCAACGCCTCCAAGGGCGATTCAGACGCAGCAACCTGGCTGCCGCCGAACAAGAGTTTCCGCTGCGAATACGTCGCCCTGCAAACCGCAGTCAAAGCCAAATACGAGCTGTGGATGACCCAGGCAGAACACGACGCCATCGCCAGCATCCTCACCACCAAATGCCCCAACCAACCAGTCCCGGACGACGACGGGGGAGTGAGCGTTCCCGTAGCGGCCACACCAACACGGGAAGAGTCGCCGGAACCAGCACCTGGAACCGGCTCAGACGTCAGCTACGAGAATTGCACCGCCGTCCGCGAAGCAGACGCCGACCCGATCAGCGTCGGGGACCCAGGGTGGGACACGAAGTTTGATGGTGACGGTGTTATCTGTAGTCACACCCTCTAAGGGTGCTATATGACGACGTTTCATCAGTGAAGACATGTCATCTCTGTGGTGTTGCAGTTAGAGAGTGGATCAATCGCTTTGGTGTGACTGCTAGTTCAGAATGGCGGTTTATGACAGCTGGGTTGTCGGTTGCCTCGTCCCATAAGCCGATCCTTCAACCACCAGTTTCTTGGGCGGGTCGCAGTCTCCGTTCCGATGGAACCAGGCGGGGAATGACTTTCACATAGGTGATCATGCCGATAAGTTCAACCATGG
>NZ_KI914626.1:0-1670 GCF_000520495.1 Arthrobacter sp. H14 | reverse complement strand
ACAGCTGGCAGAGAATCAGCGCGAAGTATTCGCCAATGACCCGTTGAATCTGCTGGCGGTCGACGGTCCCGCCAATGCCTCCAAAGGCGACGGTGATGCCGCGACCTGGCTGCCGCCGAACAAGGCATTCCGCTGCGAATACGTTGCCCTGCAAACGGCGGTGAAAGCCAAATACGAGCTGTGGATGACACAGGCCGAACACGACGCGATCGCCGGCATCCTCACCAGCAAATGCCCCAATCAGCCTGTCCCGGACGATGTTGGGGGAGTGGCGGTGCCCGTCGCCGCCACACCGGCACCGGAGGAGCCCGAGGGGGTCGAACCAGCCCCCAAGCCGCAGGATGATGTCTATTATGAGAACTGCACTGCGGTCCGTGACGCTGACGCGGACCCTATCAAAGCAGGCGATCCCGGTTGGGATACCAAATTTGACGCTGATGGCGACCTTGTCGGCTGCGAATAAAACAACTGTTCAACACGGGTGGGCCGGTAAAGCTCGTGAACCAGTCGGGGACGTTACTGCGGGCGGGGTTCCCAGAGTTTCCCAACCCCGGTACAGTTGGATTATACATACTGTATATATGGCGGATTGGGAGGGTCTGAAATGCTCACTATCGAAGATGAGCTGGCGCGTGTCTACGCGGTGGGGGAGCTGAACCGCGTGGATCTTCTGCGCACCGTCTCACAGGCCAGGGACAAGGGCCTTACACAGACACAGATCGCGAACCGCCTGTCCATTTCCCAGCCGGAAGTCCACCGGATCCTGCGGAAGGTGCACAACTTCCCGGACCTGCTGGTGTTGAACCCCCGCGAAATTATTCTGCGTTTCCACGCCGGCAGAATCAGCCATGAGGAGATGATGAATCAGCTCATCGGGTGGCCATACACTTATGCCCGCGCCGCCGAACCGGCCAACCCGGAAAGCGTGATGATCCCGGGAACCTGGGACCAGCTCGCCGATGCGGTGTACCGGGATTTGCTCAGCGCCCGGGACTACGAACACCTGGTCGCGGCCAGCGGCACTGCCCGCCGCGGCGCCTGAATGATATCTGCGGACCAGGGCCGGGTTGAAGCGGAGCTGAACCGGCTCACTGCGGCCGGCGGGAGACTGCACAAGGATTCCGACCGGGCCACATTCGCCCCCGGGGCGGTCTTTGCAGCCCGGCGGCTGATTTTCCACCGGACGCTGATCGACCAATTTCTCGGCCAAAGCCCGGACATAGCCAAAGAAGGCAGGGCGGCGATTGTGACCGCGGGCCCGCCCGGCGCGGGTAAGTCTTTTGCCATCGGCGATCTTGATCTGGTCGGCGATGGCTGGCGGGTCATCGACCCGGATGCCATCAAGACCATGCTGCTGCGCCACGGACTCTCCGAGGGCCGCTTCGATGACCTGCTCACGCACAACCTTGCCGACGGGCACCCGATCATGCTCAACGAGCTGTCCTCGTTAGTGCATAACGAGTCGACGATGCTGGCCGAGAATATTCTGGCCCGCTGCCTGCAGGCCAGGGAAAACGTCGTCATTGAGGGCACTCTCTCCTGGCCGGGGCTGGGCACGCGATACCTTGAAAACCTCGAAGCCAACGACTACGCTCACCTGACGATTCTCGATGTCGAAGTAAGCCTTGCCCTCGCCCTCGAACGGGCCCGCGCACGATGGGTCGAAGGAC
>NZ_KI914625.1:9754-12634 GCF_000520495.1 Arthrobacter sp. H14 | reverse complement strand
TGGCACCGGTCACTTGGAGATCCGGAACTTCCATCCGTGGGGATCACCCCTCACACAAGGGCAACAAGGTGCTCAAACGCGCCCTGTTTCTCTCCGCGTTCGCAGCTCTCAAAGACCCGGTATCACGGGCCTACTACGACCGGAAACGTGCCGAAGGTAAACGCCACAACCAAGCCCTGATCGCCCTCGCCCGACGCCGAACCGACATGCTCTTCGCCATGCTCAGAGACATGACCCTCTACGAGGGAAAAGTCCCCAAAGCAGCTTGACAAAGAACATAGGGACACCCCCCATGAGCTGTTGCTGGCGTCCAGACTCTATCTTTCGGGCAGGTGAAGAACACTGAAGGGCGTCGGGCCGTCCCCCTCGAAACGGTCACCTTGACCGCGTCGTCCCAACGTGCCTACTGTAATTAGTAATTGCCGTTAGTAATACATCGGCTAGTAATACATCGGCCACGGCCACGGCGGTGTTACCCGACAATTCAACACTGAATGACGGAGCTCTTCTGTGCATCACACACTGGGGATGATTGCCCCGGATGGGCTGCGGCACTTGCGTAGCGGCACCAGGCACACAATCATGGCTGCCCATAACGTCACCGGCGTCCCTTCGCTGCCCGCGCCTGCCTGCACGAAGCTGCCGGACTCTCCGCCTGATACTTGCGTTGCCCCCGCTGAGGGTCCGCGAACCGCCACACCGAAGACAATCTCCGGATGATACGGCAGGCGTGTCCACGCGCCGCCGGGAGTGAAAGAGGAATGACATGGTGTCTGTAAGTGATTTCGTGATCCAGCGGGTCCGGGAGTGGGGCGTTACCCGGGTGTTCGCTTTTCCCGGTGACGGGATCGGTGAGTTCGACGGCGCGCTGGGCAAGGCGGAACGCGAGGGCGAAGGGCTGAAGTATGTCCGGCCTACCCACGAGGAAATCTGCTCCCTGATGGCCACCGCCCATGCCAAATTTACCGGTGAGGTCGGCGTGTGTGTTGCGACCTCCAGCCCGGGAGCCTTTCACCTGCTCAACGGCCTGTACGACGCCAAGTCGGACAATCAGCCCGTTGTCGCAATCATCGGCCAACAGGGTCTGCCTTCGCTCGGAACGTTTACCCAGCAGGAGAACAATCTGGAGCGGACCTTGGCCGATGTGGCTGTGTATGTGCAGACCGTCGTCTCGCCCAAACAGGTGCAGGCGGTCGTCGACACTGCTTTCCGCACCGCTCGGGTTCGGCTCGGACCGGCGGTCATCATTCTTCCGCACGATGTGCAGGGCATGGAGATGGAAGAGCTCACGCCGGAGAACTGGGTTTCGCGCTCGAGCGCTGTCGCACCCTCCACGTCCATTGTTCCGCCCCAGAGCGAAATCATGAAGGCCGCGGCCATCATCAATGCCGGCAGCAAGGTGACGTTCCTGGTCGGTCACGGCTCCAATGGTGCGACCGACGAGGTGCTCGAAGCGGCAAGGCTTGCCGGGGCCGGTCTCATCACGGCACTGCGCGCCAAGCAGGTCATTCCCTCGGATATTCCCCACCACAGTCAACAGTTGGGCTTGCTCGGCACCCGTCCGAGCATGCACCAGATGAACGACTGCGACACGCTCGTTTTTCTCGGAACCAACTATCCCTACAGCCAATTCCTGCCGGCGAGCGGCCAGGCCCGGGCGATCCAAGTTGACCTCAAGCCGGAGCAAATGGGCTTGCGCTACCCGACCGAGTTGAATATCTGGGGCGATGTGAAGGCAACTCTCACGGCGCTCATCCCGCACCTGGAGGCGAAGGCGGATCTGTCCTGGCAGGAAAACGTCGCCAAGGAGATGGTCGAATGGGAGAACGAGATGGAAGCCCAGGCGATGCTCAGCTACCAGGACGGCGTAAACCCCCGGAGGGTGTACCACGAATTGAACAAGCGTCTTCCCCCGCAGGCCATCGTCACCGCCGACGCCGGCACCACCGTGGACTGGTATGGCCACCACATTCGGTTCCGCCGCGGCATGATGGGGGACCTTTCCGGCCGGCTCGCGTCCATGCTTGCGGCCATGCCGTACGCGGTGGCCGCGAAGTTTGCGTATCCCGAGCGGTCCGTCATCTGCACCATCGGCGACGGGGCATTTCAGATGCTCGGCATGAACGAACTCATCACGATCAAGAAGTACATGCAGGAATGGGACAACCCGCAGCTGATCATCATGGTCCTGCACAACGATGATCTGACCCAGGTGTCCTGGGAAATGCGCACCGAGGACGCCAATCCCGTGTGGGAGACCTCCCAGGATGTCGAATCGGTCGACTACGCTGGGTGGGCGGAATTGCTCGGGTTCCAGGGAATCCGCGTTAAAAGCGACGACGACGTTGCGGCGGCTTGGGATTCCGCCTTCGCCCACCGTGGAGTAACGCTGATCGACGCCTACACCAGCAGAAGTGTGCCCCCGCTCCCGCCGCACATCACACTGGAATTCGCTAAGAACACTGCGAAGGCGCTGCTGAAGAAGGATCCCTTCGCGAAGGGAGTTATCCGTGATTCTGCCGAGGCCCTCCTGTCCGAGGGCACCGAACGCGTCAAGGGAACACTCCACATCGGCCAGGACAAGAAGGACGACTAGCCTCGCCCATCGCCGGAGGATTCCTTAGGCATACGGGTCGATGCCCCAGCAGGCAGTGTGGCTCTGTCCCGGTTCCAGGGTGATCAATCCTTCCCCGGAGTTGAAGGCATTTGGCGCGCAGGTCATGGGCTCGACTCCCAGGCCCGTGCGCCGCCTGCCCGTGGCGCGCAGGTCATGGGCTCGACTCCCAGGCCCGTGCGCCGCCTGTCCGGCTGGGGCAGAGCGTCCCCGGTAAAGATTTCCAAATAGGGGTAGCCCTCATCGGCCCAAAGGGCCACGGCGGC
>NZ_KI914625.1:8180-9654 GCF_000520495.1 Arthrobacter sp. H14 | reverse complement strand
GGCGGGCCCACCGGGCAGGGAAAGCCTGACCCGGGCCCGGCCGTCCGCATCGCGGTCCAGGTCCGTGTAGGTCACATCGATCTTCCGTGTGCCAAGCACCTGTTCGGTGCGCAGGTCGTAGTGCGTGCCCTCGACGGGGTTGCGCCCGGTGGGGATGCCAATGTCGTCGACGGGAAGGTAGACCGATCCGGGCACGCGTGCGTGCGCGCTGTCGATCGTCTCCGTTCCGACGCTGAGGTACGGGTGGGCTCCCGCGCCGTACGGGCAGGCGCCGTCGCCGATGTTCGTCGCGGTGGTGCGAACGGACAGGCCCGCGTCGTCCAGTTCGTAGTCGATCCGGCACTCGAGCACCCATGGCCAGCCCGGGCGGGCGTACAGGACATGCCCGAAGGAGGCCCGGCCGTCGTCGTGCTCGAGCACCTGCCACGACGCCCACCGTGTGAGCCCATGGATAGCGCCGTTGACGGCCGGTTCGGTGAGGTCCAGGTGGCGTTCGATGCCGTCCCGGCTGTATTTTCCGGCCTTGATCCGGTTGGGCCACGGAATCAGCGAATGCCCCCGCGCGCCCGTGCACCTTCGCGTCTCGGGGTAACCGTCGATGACCGGTCGCGCGCCAGCCAGGTAGGACCGCAGGCCAGCGCCTACCTCGGTGATGGCGACAACCTGCTGCTGACGTTATCCCCCCGGGGTGGCGGTCTGCTGAGGTACTGATTACTCCTGACGGTAGAGCCGATAAGGGGATGGGCGGGAATCAGGCAGTGATCAGCCGACCGCGATCTCAGGTCTCCTTTTTGTGTGTGGATGTGGCGGTGCCTGCTATCGGCTCCGGCTTGATGTACCCAAATACCTCGCCCTCCTGAAGTGCGTTGCGGTCGTTGCCGTAATTGGGCAGGCCGCCAGCCCGGCGCAGCAGGTCGGCGGTGTGCATGAGGTTCCAGCTCATGATGGTGGCGTTGTGGCGGGTAAACGCGCTGTCGAATCCCACAGGTTCTTGGCCGTCGCGGGGGTCACCGTAGGACGGGCCGGGGCCGACCTCGCCGATCCAGCCAACGTCCGCCTGGGGCGGGATCGTCAGTCCGAGGTGCTGCAGGGCGAACAGTAACGACATGGAGGTGTGTTTGACGCCGTCCTCGTTGCCGGTGATTACCGCGCCGCCGACTTTGTTGTAGTAGACGGACTGACCGA
Source organism: Arthrobacter sp. H14 (assembly GCF_000520495.1). GTDB lineage: Bacteria > Actinomycetota > Actinomycetes > Actinomycetales > Micrococcaceae > Arthrobacter_C. Next base: position 8,469 of record NZ_KI914625.1, on the reverse strand, counting down.
CCTGATTGAGCTGACCGGACATGGCGTAGAGGCGTTCGATGATCCGCCGACATACGGAGGACCCCTCACCCAACCAGAGGGGGGTTCCCAGGACGAGGATGTCGGCGGCCTGGACGCGGGGCCATAGCTCGGGCCACTCGTCGCTGTCCCACCCGTGCTCACGCATGTCAGGCTGCACCCCGGGGGCGATGTCGTGGTTGATCGCGTGCAGGCGGTCCACCTGCACGCCGGCGCCGGACATCAGGTGGTCGACCACGTCCAAGAGCCGGCCGGTGTGGGAACGGTTCGG
>NZ_KI914625.1:3255-8080 GCF_000520495.1 Arthrobacter sp. H14 | reverse complement strand
AGGACCGCAGGCCGGCGCCTACCTCGGTGATGGCGCCAACCTGCTCGCCGTGGCGGAGCTCGAATTGGCGTCCCGATGGTGCTCTGTGCATTTTTTGATCCAACCTCATTGTGGGCCTCTACTTTACCCGGAATTGCCCGGTGTCACTGCTGCGCAGGGTCAGGCCGTTACCCGGGGCCGATGCATCCGGGGTGATCGCGCCTCCCTGCAGGTCCAAGGTGCCGTCGAAGAACGTTGATTCAATCCGTACATGGTCGTGGAACCATTCCAGGTGCCGCTAGTTAGGGGTGGCGGCGGCGACGTGTGCATGCAAATGCGGGCCGCAACGACCGGAAACCTCCAGCCCGTGGGAGGCGGCCACGGCCGCGGCGCGGATCCACTCGGTGATGCCGCCGCAGCGGGAGGCGTCGATCTGCAGGCAGTCCACCGCCTCCGCCCGGCGCATTCGCTGGAAATAGTACAGATCAAAGCCGTACTCCCCCGCCGTCACGTCCGCGCAGACTGCGTCGCGGATCTCCCGCAGCCCCGCCAGATCGTCGGAGGATACGGGTTCCTCGACCCACCGCACGTCCAGGTCGGCGGCAGCGTTCAGCACCCGGATCGCTTGTTTGCGGCTATAGGCGCCGTTGGCATCGACGAAGAGTTCGACGTCATCGCCGATGACCTGGCGCGCCTGGCGCATCCGGGACAGGTCGCGCCCTGGATCGGCGCCCGATTCGCCGATCTTGATCTTGACCCGGGGGATCTGCTGAGCGTTGGCCCAGCCGCCGATCTGCCGGGCCAACTGTTTCGGGCGAATAGGTCGTGAAGCCGCCGCTGCCATAGACCGGCACGCTCTCCCGAACCGCCCCCAGCAGACGGTGCAGCGGCAGGTCCAGCAACCGGGCTTTGAGGTCCCACAGCGCGATATCCACCGCCGAAATGGCGTAGCCGACGGCTCCCTGGCGGCCGCTGTTGCGCACGGCCTTGACCATCGCGTCCCAGCGCGATTTAGAAGTAGACGAGGGGTATCGGCCACATTCCTACTTGGACGGCCGAAGATGAGCGGAGCACGCCACCGAGCGTTAACAGAACAGCGTTACATGCCGCTGCGATTCACAGACAAGACCAGGCCGACCAAGCCGACCGGAAGGTTCACGACGGCAAGGCAAACTCGGGCCAGCGGGCAGCCGTTCGGCAAAAGCAATGAACACAGTTCCGGGCATCCGGGTGGGCCCCCTGCTCGCTCCCCCGCCGGACGGTAACAACACGGCTCCGGTGAAACCCACAGCCCTGATCAGAGGTGGCAGACTAGGAGGCACCGGCCGACACCCACGGCCAGGCCCATTCCGAAGGAGTCGCTCATGGATGCACCCCGCTACGAGAACCTGAATGCCCTGCTCATCAATTGCTCCCTTACCTCCGACCCGAACCGTTCCCACACCGGCCGGCTCTTGGACGTGGTCGACCACCTGATGTCCGGCGCCGGCGTGCAGGTGGACCGCCTGCACGCGATCAACCACGACATCGCCCCCGGGGTGCAGCCTGACATGCGTGAGCACGGGTGGGACAGCGACGAGTGGCCCGAGCTATGGCCCCGCGTCCAGGCCGCCGACATCCTCGTCCTGGGAACCCCCCTCTGGTTGGGTGAGGGGTCCTCCGTATGTCGGCGGATCATCGAACGCCTCTACGCCATGTCCGGTCAGCTCAATCAGGTCGGTCAGTCCGTCTACTACAACAAAGTCGGCGGCGCGGTAATCACCGGCAACGAGGACGGCGTCAAACACACCTCCATGTCGTTACTGTTCGCCCTGCAGCACCTCGGACTGACGATCCCGCCCCAGGCGGACGTTGGCTGGATCGGCGAGGTCGGCCCCGGCCCGTCCTACGGTGACCCCCGCGACGGCCAAGAACCTGTGGGATTCGACNGCTGGATCGGCGAGGTCGGCCCCGGCCCGTCCTACGGTGACCCCCGCGACGGCCAAGAACCTGTGGGATTCGACAGCGCGTTCACCCGCAGCAACGCCACCATCATGAGCTGGAACCTCATGCACACCGCCGACCTGCTGCGCCGGGCTGGCGGCCTGCCCAATTACGGCAACGACCGCAACGCACTGCAGGAGGGCGAGGTGTTTGGGTATGTCAAGCCGGAGCCGATAGCAGGCACCGCCACATCCACACACAAAAAGGAGACCTGAGATCGCGGTCGGCTGATCACTGCCTGATTCCCGCCCGATTCCCGCCCATCCCCTTATCGGCTCTACCGTCAGGAGTAATCAGTACCTCAGCAGATCGCCACCCCGAGGGGATAACGTCAGCAGCAAGGTCAAGGACCAGAAGGAACACCAGTCCAGATGAAGGTTCACAGAGAGGTATGCGGCAGACAGGCCCATCTCTTCAGCTTCCTGTGCAAGAAGGATGCATTTTTCTTTCCGACGCTCGACGGCTTTTTCATTCGCCGCCCCCGCTTCGGAATTATCATCCTCATCGGTGCGTTCGCCAAGTTTTAGCGGTCCCTGATGGGGGAGCGTCAGCGAGAAGGCCTTGCCCTTGTACAGAAACGCGGCGTATACCGTGGTCGGACTCCTTCCCTAAACGCGGTTCGCGCAGTCAAGCCCCCGGCGACGGTCATGCGGAACTTTATTGCGTGAGAAGGCAGCCGCTGGTGTCCCGAAAACAACACTCGCGCGTCGGTTCGGGAGCAGCCGCGAAACCATGTACGCATACCTCCGCAGAGGCGCCGTGTGAGCGGCAGGGGGTTCGATGTCGTGTCGCAACTGCCGGTGGGTTAGGGCCGAGTTTGCGGGATGATCGCTGGGCGCGTTGTGCGAATTCCTGCCGCTGCCGGAGAACCGCGTCATTCTTTCCGATGAGTGGGACCGGCACGGGCTGCCGGTCGCGCACTTCAACTATCCCCGGTGCGAGAACGACAAGGCGCTGATGCGGGCCGCCCGATTGGTAATGGAGGATATCCTGCACGCGGCCGGGGCGGATGAGGTCATCACCATCGACCGCTATGCCCACCTTGTGGGCGGCGCCAGGATGGGCGCGGACGAACGGCACGGCGTCGTCGACGGCGACTGCCGAAGCTTCGCGGTTCCCAACCTCTACATCACCGACGGCAGCGTGCTGCCGACCGAGGGCAGTTCCAACCCGTCGCTGACCATCATGGCCGTCGCGGCCCGCGCCGCCGACCGGCTGACCCGAATGATCGATCCGATGGTCGACTCGGTGGACGTGAGCGTATTCACCATATCGACGGATGCACCGGAAGCCGACGGCACGATCGCGTGGGAGTCCACCACCATGATTCCGGTGCGGATAACCGCCGGCGGCACCACGGGCATGGGCTGGACCTATGGCGCCGCCGCATGCGGGCAGATGGTCAGCGACGTCCTAGCCCGATCGTTAAGGGCCGCAGCGCCCTCGATATCGGCGGATGTCTCGCTTGTCTCCTTCATTCGAGGTCACCGGCCGATGTGGGATCCGTCGGACTGCGGACGCATCACCTGCCGGCCATCTCGGCAAAGGATCCTTTATCAAGACGGAACGGCCGGCGACGGTGGGTTGCAACTGTTAACTTAGTCTGGCGGCTTTTTCACAGTTGGGAATGGCGGTTCCTGATGACGTCGCCTCGGGGATTTCCCCGCATGGCACAGTAAGCGGTCCGTGGGATGAGGTCCAGGACCGCCAAATGAACTGTCACAAACCCGCCATTTCCAACTGAGAGTCACCGCGTCGTCGGTGGCGCTAGATTCCAGCCAGCGCACCGTGGCCAGCAGTGTGGCGATCTTCTTCTCGTACGGCAACCGGTCAAGCTTGGTCGCCGTCTCGTTCCTGCCCTCCTTCGCCAGAGCGATCAACCGCCGCTTGGGCACCCCGGCCACATCCACCTCGCCCAAGTGCAGCCCAGCGATCTCCGATACCCGGTTCAGCGCCATGACCATGGCGCGCCCGGTCGTGTTCTTCCCCGCCTTGCGCTACATCTCCAACTGCGACGTCACACCCGCCGCGGGATTCCCGTGCCCCGCCTCCTGTCGACCGGGAACGCACGCGTCTACCGGGATCTCAGCACCGCCCTGGAGTTCAAAAGGGCCGGTGACGAGGTCGTCGTGATGTTCGACGGGTCCGGCGTCGAAAGCTTGGCAGCGGTCTCGGACTCTTCCCACAAGATGAATCCGCTCCTGGAAGAGCTTAAAGACAACGTCATCGGAGCGTGTAATCTTTGCGCGCGCTCCCACCGGGCCATCAAGCCCATCAAGCCCATCAAGCCCATCAAGCCCATCAAGCCCATCAAGGATGCAGGATGGGCACTGCTTGATGAGAACAACGGCGAAGCCAGTGTCCGTAAGTTTGTCGTCGAGGGCTATCAGATCCTCAACTTCTAAGAATCGGTTTCAACAGTCCTTTCGGTGCAGTTGCCGGCCGCGGATGATGCTGATAGCCGGAGCGGAAGTTGTCAAGGCATTCGAGGCCAGTGGGTGTTAGGCAGCGTGGACCGAGGCCGGGGGCTGGTCGATGAACTCCTCGCCGTTGAGCACTGCCAGCACCCGGGCCCGCTCACCGTACTCACGGCCGGTGCGACGGGCCACGGTGGCCCGCGGGACCCCGGTCAGGTCCGCGGCGGGCCCGGGTGGTCACTCCCGCGGCGGTGAGTGCGGTGTAGTCTCCCATCAGTGCCTCTTGCGTGGCTGCTCGGTGTCCGCGCTCTCGGAGATCTGCTACCAAGATCGCGTGTGCTTTTCCTATGATCTCCAATGCGGTCTCCGTGGTCGCCAGCTTCTTGTGTGTGATCGACTATTTGTAGGCCGTTTCAGCTAGGAAATCCAGCCGAGTTAGTGGCTGC
>NZ_KI914625.1:0-3155 GCF_000520495.1 Arthrobacter sp. H14 | reverse complement strand
AGTGGCTGGATTCCTGCCAAAAGAGCGCGAAGAATCCGGCCAGCTGGCGGCGCAACCGCGCGATCTCGGCCTGTTCCGCACCGGGACGCCCAGCCGTGGCCCCGGCCTCCTTGTCCTCCAGCACCCCGGCCACATGCAGCCGCCGCCAATCGCTGATCAGCGAGGAGTACAGGCCCCGTTACCCCCGGACATCCGTCAGCGAAGCACGCGATCCCAGAATCTCCCGGACCGCTGGATTTACAGAGTAAGAAACAGTACGGCCAAGACGACTGCGGGTGCGTGGCCATGAAGTTGGGCGCCCAGGAGGGCCAGTCTCAGGCGCCCACAATCGCTTCGGATTTCGTGCGCCGCGGAAGGTGCAGTTGCCGGGAACGGAGGGAGTCTCCCAGCCGCGCCGTTCCCCTCCAGGTCTGCCGGATAAAGGCTACCGGTGGGGTGGTGGATCCGGGGTGGATTACAAGTGCTGGTTCGTAGCCGTCAGCTGATGAAGGCCGCGAATTCCTGCTCGAGGACCTGTTTGGGTTTCGCTCCGATCGAGGTCGCCGCAATTTCGCCGTTGTTGAAGACGTAGACAGCGGGGATGGAAGTGATGCCGTATTTGGCCGCGATCGCGGGGTTATCGTCCACATTGACCTTCACGACATCAACTTTTCCTGCGTGCTCAGTGGCAATGTCGTCCAGGATGGGAGACAGCATGCGGCATGGTCCGCACCATTCTGCCCAGAAATCAACGATGACCGGTCTTGCGGCCTGAAGTACGTCCGCATCGAACGATGCATCGGTGACGTTTTTTGTGGTGCTCATCTTTGTCTCTCCCTCGTTGGGTTCTCGTTGGGTTTGCGGTTGCCTGGGGTTAGCCTTGGCGTGCCGTGATGCGGGGGTTTTTCTTGTTGATGACGAAGGTCCGTCCGCGGCGTCGGACTACCTGGGAGCCCGGGATTTTCTTTAGTGCGCTCAATGAGTTTCGTACTTTCACGTGGTGCTCCTTTGACGGGTTCCTGGGGTGTTCAGTGGATTCAGCTGGGGTCATGAGGGTCATTTCACAAAGCGGTCTCCTGCAGCGGGCACAGGAGTGGGCCTCCTAGAAGCGGTGCGGGGGCCGAGGCCGCCAAGCGTTGTTCTTCAATCTTCGCACTCCGTGCAGTACCTGGCGCCGCTGGTTTCCCGCGCCAGCTGGCTGCGGTGGTGAACCAGGAAACAGGACATGCAGGTGAACTCGTCGTCCTGCTCGGGAATGACCTGGATGAGCAGCTCTTCGTGCGACAGATCAGCACCGGGCAAATCAAAGCCTTCAGCGGTGTCGCTGTCCTCGAGGTCGATGACTGCCGTCTGAGTGGTTGCGCTGCGCTGAGCCTGAAGCGCTTCGAGCGACCCATTGACGGGCTGATCTTCTTCTCTGACGCGTGGTTCGTCGTAGTCATTTGCCATGAAGCGGTTTTCTCCTTCGGATGAGCATCACCATCGCAGGTGTGCAGGCAACAACCCGACAGATGCTGCGCCTATTCCCGGGCTGGTCAGGGTCCCGTCCAGCCCGGCCCGTTCATTCACGCACGCATCGTCACGAGCAAGGAGGAAAGCCCTCACGCTGCGTCACTGGCGGACCGTCGCGGCTATTCCAGACAGGAAATGATCGGCTGGAGCCCGATTTCTATAGCTTCTCTCAGTCGCGGCTAGCCCTTCCATCTCGGGGTTGAGCGGGCGCTTTCCCCAGTACACCTGTTGCGACATATCCGGGTGAGGTGAAGCCGCTCTTCTCAGGGGACCGGTTCCAGGCAGTAAGGGCGACACGTTTGCCCTTACTGGTGGCCACGGCCGGGCAAACCTGCGGCCGCCGCCGCATCAAGTGATAACGACCTACGCTCAAATACAGCCAACTCCGCAGCTTGAGAAAGCTCTTCGAAGGTATTCCGCATATTCGAAGCCTAACTTCCACTGATCAGCCGAAATGCTCTAACCATCGTGGCCCACCGTCCCACTTACCGATCCTTGGGTTCTTGCGGTGATTGCAACACTTAGCAGATGGGTGTTGTTGTGGCGGGTTATTCAATTTATCTAAGGCCGGATCTTTTGCAGCTGTTTTGGGCTGGTATGCAGGCCGGTGATTTCATCACCGATGCCGTGGCTCCGATCAATACGAGCCGGCGGACCGGGCGCAGGGTTTTGATGGAGGCCGGTGGTGTACGTCCGCGCCGTGGCCGGGATTTGAAGGGCCGGTGCCTGACCTTCGGCCAGCGTGAGGAAATCGCAGTGCTGCGCGCCCAGGGACAGTCCCTGCGGCAGATCGGTGCGGCGATCGGGCGTTCCGCTTCGACCGTTTCCCGGGAGCTGCGGCGTAATACCAAGGCTGGGTCGGCGTACCGGGCGACCTCAGCCCACGTGATGGCGTATGAGCGGGCATCGCGGCCTAAGCCGGCGAAACTGCACACCAATACGGTGTTGCGTGCGAAGGTGGAGGACGATTTGAAGAAGAAGTATTCACCGGAGCAGATCGCAGGACGACTGCGGGTTGAGTTCCCCGACCAGCTGGAGATGAGGGTGTCCCCCGAAACGATCTACCAGTCTCTCTACGTGCAGTCCCGCGGGGCGCTGAAGCGGGAGCTGACCGCGTGTCTGCGCACCGGACGGGCCGTGCGGCAGCCCAGCCGGAAGGCCGGGCAGCGCAAGAACCGGATCCCTGGAATGGTCAATATTTCCGAGCGGCCGCCCGAGGTTGAAGACCGTGCAGTGCCTGGACATTGGGAGGGAGATTTAGTGATCGGTAAAGGCAACCAAACCGCCATCGGGACCCTGGTGGAGCGGACCACGAACTACACGATGCTCGTGCACCTGCCGGACGGATACAGGGCTGAGCAGATGCGTGATGCGTTGACCGCGAAGATCAAGACGCTCCCCGACGCGCTGCGGCATTCGCTGACCTGGGATCAGGGTATCGAGATGCAGGACTGGAAGACCGTGAGCATCGACTCCGACATCGACATCTATTTCTGCGACCCGCACTCTCCGTGGCAGCGCGGTATCAACGAGAACACCAATGGCCTGCTGCGCCAGTACTTCCCCAAAGGCACAGACCTGGCCATCCACAGCGCCGCAGATCTCGACTGGGTAGCCGCCGAACTCAACGACCGGCCACGCAAACGATTAGAGTTCAAGAAGCC
>NZ_KI914624.1:5280-6719 GCF_000520495.1 Arthrobacter sp. H14 | reverse complement strand
CTTCTAGGCAGTGCTGCGTCCTGCCGCAGAAAACCAGCCCTGCAAAGAAAAACTGGCGCCGGACCCTTGATTCTCACAAATAGTTCTCGAAACGGTACAGTCGAGCCAAGGCCCCGCATCGAGTTTTGAGAAGAGAGCACCCTGTGACTACACACCGCATCGGCTACGCCAGAGTCTCCACCCGGGACCAGAACCTCGACCTGCAGCTCGAGGCGCTGAAGAAGGCCGGATGCGACCGCATCTACGAGGACACGATCAGCGGTACCAAGTCCCGGCGCCCCGGCCTTACCCAGGCGCTGGACACTCTGCGCGACGGCGACACCCTGGTGGTGTGGAAGCTGGATCGACTTGGTCGAAGCGTGAAAGACCTCCTGGACTTCGCCGGCGGCCTGAGCGAACGCGGGATAGGCTTCGTCAGCCTCACCGACGCGATCGACACCACCACGGCCTCCGGGCGCTTCTTCTTCAACGTCATGGCCTCCCTGGCCCAGATGGAGCGGGAGCTCATGGTCGAACGTACCCAGGCCGGCCTGCAGGCCGCGACACCATAGTTACATTGGCTTTCGCTCGTCCGATGGACTGCGATCTTCGTGTTGCGGAAACTCACCGACACAGCCTCTCGTTTTCAGAGCCGACCGCACAGCAACCGCGCCACTCCGGGGCTTATGCAAGAGGATCATGAACAGTAGCCGAGGAAGGCGCTTTCTCTCGTAACGCTTTCTTCTGGCCGAGAGCTACCGGGATCTTAGAGATAAATCACGAGTAACGAGTACGGACAACATCTGATCGCCCAGCAGGTGGGCCAGAACCCTAACTTGTGAACCGCAGTCATCGTCCCGTAAGAGGTTCCCCACCGCAACACAGTTACTGGACTCCCCCGCCAACAAAAATGTCATTTTCAGAAGACGACTGCACGGAATATCAGAAGCCGCCTGCACAACTGAGGTTGCTGCCATCCATTGGGCCTGTTCGGGAAGCAAGAGATGCGCGGGGGAAGTCCCCGGACGGTGCGCTGCGGCCTGCCGTGCATTCTCGGTAACGAAGGATTTCGAGAATACTCTCGAATCGAGAGCCCAGGGCTTAGTCGATTTTCGAGGCAGTGCTGCGTCCTGCCGCAGAAAACCGGCTCAAAGGAAACGAAACCGACGCCGGGCCTCCCGTTCTCACAAATAGCTCTCGAAACGGTACAGTCGAGCCAAGGCCCCGCATCGAGTTTTGAGAAGAGAGCACCCTGTGACTACACACCGCATCGGCTACGCCAGAGTCTCCACCCGGGACCAGAACCTCGACCTGCAGCTCGAGGCCCTGAAGAAGGCCGGATGCGACCGCATCTACGAGGACACGATCAGCGGCACCAAGTCCCGGCGCCCCGGACTTACCCAGGCGCTGGAGAATCTGCGCGACGGCGACACCCTGGTGGTGTGGAAGCTGGACCGTCT
>NZ_KI914624.1:0-5180 GCF_000520495.1 Arthrobacter sp. H14 | reverse complement strand
TCTCGAAACGGTACAGTCGAGCCAAGGCCCCGCATCGAGTTTTGAGAAGAGAGCACCCTGTGACTACACACCGCATCGGCTACGCCAGAGTCTCCACCCGGGACCAGAACCTCGACCTGCAGCTCGAGGCCCTGAAGAAGGCCGGATGCGACCGCATCTACGAGGACACGATCAGCGGCACCAAGTCCCGGCGCCCCGGACTTACCCAGGCGCTGGAGAATCTGCGCGACGGCGACACCCTGGTGGTGTGGAAGCTGGACCGTCTCGGCCGGAGCGTGAAAGACCTCCTGGACTTCGCCGGCGGCCTGAGCGAACGCGGGGTAGGCTTTGTCAGCCTCACCGATGCGATCGACACCACCACGGCTTCCGGGCGTTTCTTCTTCAACGTCATGGCCTCCCTGGCCCAGATGGAACGGGAGCTCATGGTCGAACGTACCCAGGCCGGCCTGCAGGCCGCGCGCGAACAAGGCAGGGTCGGCGGCCGCAAACGCGTTATGACCGAAGCCAAGATCCGATCCGCACGTAAGCTCCTGGGCCAGGGAACGCCACCGCGGGAAGTTGCCAGCAGCCTCGGCGTCTCCGTGCCCACCCTCTACCGATGGGTTCCCGCAACAGTCACTGCTGAAGCTGCGACGCAGTAATTTCTACTGATTGGTGCAGTCGACTTCTGAAAAGTGATGGTTTGTGCAGGGGACTCTTGAGCGGAATGCAGTTTCGTGCAGGGGACTTCTGACACTTCCGTGTCCACACTCGTCTGCACAACCCCGGAATTCCGCGGGAGCGTGTGCAGACGACTTCTGAAAATGACATTACGGCGGCGGGGGAGCGGTGGAACTTTGTTGCGGTGGGGGATCCGCGACCGGATCATGGCCGATATGATCAACACCGACGAGGACCCGCAGGTCTACCGGGCGGTACTGATTGGACAGCACCCGGTCCGGCCCGACTGGCGCCGCGTCGATCAGGCCGAAACCCTGCTGATCGACCTGCTGCCCTTCACCCCGGGCCGGTACCGGGCGGCGCTGTTTACGGCACTGGGATACCTCAACTGGTACAAAGGCCGGGGCACGACCGCTGGCCGGTACATCGATAAGGCACTGAAGGTTAGCGCGGGCTACCACCTGGCCGAACTGCTCCAGCAGTTGTTCAACAGCGGAATCTTTCCCGCCGTCACAAAATCGGCCGGCACCGCCTCGCGGCGGCGGCCTCCCCCGCTTCGCTCCTCCCGCCGCCTCCACACGCTGGTGCGGGCGCAGCCACCAATATCGGGCAACGGTCTACGGGCAGCGGCCGGTACAGTGCAATGAAAGGACATCGACAGAAAAAGGCACAGTCATGGCCGGCACGGACCTGAGCTACACCCGGGAAACCATCCACTACGGAACGGTACCGGTTGGCAGCGTCGCCGGAAACCGACATTGGAACAGCGGCGGCGCTCCTGCCTGACTCCCAGGGCTGGGCCGTGGACCTGCACTGGAACGCTCAGAACCTTCCCGGCGCCTGAGCCGGTGGGCAGACACGCATGGTCGTGGTGGTCGTCCATCATGTGACTCCACTTCTGACTGACACCCTTTGGGGTTGTCCTTCTTATGATCCGTCCGCCGGCCCAACGACCAGCACCAAACGCGTTGGTCAGGAGGACATGACTTAATAGGAGCCCGACCAAGAGGTCCCATCACCGTCTTGTCTGCCCACCTGGCGAACGCGAGCCCGTACCAACGCTACGCAAGAGTCAGAGGAGCCGCTTCCATCATGACAAATGAAGATCCTAAAGTCATCGTCGGGATCGATACCCATGCCGACACCCACCACGTTGCCGTGATCACCGATTACGGCAAACATCTGGCGGATCAGAAGTTTTTGGCCGTCGGTTCCGGGTACCGGGAAATCGCCGAATACATCACCGAATACGGTCCGGTTAGTGCGGTCGGGATCGAGGGTACCGGTTCCTACGGCGCCGAACTGGCACGGGTGTTGGCCAAAGAAGGCTTCGAGATCAGGGAGGTCAACCGGGCCAACCGCGCCCACCGGCGCCTGCATGGCAAGTCCGACCCGATCGACGCCTATCAGGCCGCTGAGTCCGTTCTCGCCCAGCGGGGAACCTCAACGCCGAAAACCCGTGATGGGTATGTGGAGGCCCTGCGCGTGCTGCGCACCGCCCGCACCAGCGCGAGCAAGGCCCGCACCGCGGTACTGGCCCAGATCAGCGCCGTGTTGACTGCGGCGCCCGAGGCCATACGCGCCAAATACCGGGGCCAGACCAGCCCGGCACGGGCCAAGGCCATGGCCGCCACTCGCCCCACCGGGGACTCCGCCGACCCGGCCGTCGCGACAGCCGTGACCCTCAAACGCATGGGCACCCGGCACCAGTACCTCAGCACCGAAATCGAACAGACCGACGCCGAGCTGGCCGGCATCGTCGCCGAGCATGCTCAGGCCTTGATGGAGATCAACGGCGTCGGCACGGCCGTGGCCTCGCAGCTGCTGGTCACCATCGGCGACAACCCCGAACGGCTGGCCAGCGAGGCCCAGTTCGCCGCCCTTACCGGCACCGCACCGATCCCGGCGTCTTCGGGCAAGACGACCCGGCACCGGCTCTCGCGCGGTGGCGACCGGTCAGCGAACGCTGCGATCCACCGGATCGTGCTGGTGCGCATGTCCAAAGACCAGCGCACCCGCGACTACGTGGACAAACGCACCGGCGACGGCAAGGGAAAGCTGGAGATCATGCGCTGCCTCAAACGCTACGTGGCCCGGGAAATCTACCGCTGCCTGCGCAATCCGCGGCCCGCCCCGGCCACCAATGACCTGCGCCCACGCCGCCGCGCCTTAGGCCTGTCTCAAGTACGGGTGGCACGGGAACTGGGCACCTGGCCCAGCGCGATCTCACGGCTGGAACGGTCCCAATCCCGCGACCCTGACCTCAGCAGCCGCTACCGGGAATGGCTGGAAGAACAGCCCAAAATTAGCGCTTGACAAAGATAGGAGCATCACTTCCGTGTCCATACTCGTCTGCACAACCCGGGAATTCCGCGGGAGCGTGTGCAGACGACTTCTGAAAATGACATCAAAATTCAGTGGGTCAGAAAGGATCGTTTTTGTCATCCCGTGTCTCACTTACTTGATACACCTCACATAGCAAGTCCATATAAAGCGTAGGGCGAGAACCAGGATCAGCATTGACCTCGGCAGGTGACAGGAGGTTTTCCACCTCCCCACAGTTCACCCCTGCGCTGGGTTAGTTCTTCCACAGCTGGTTCTCTTATCCTGAACGAATGAGTAAGGCAATGGTCGTGAAGAAGAAAACGGTGGGATTGATGGCCGACCCTGGTCTGTCGATCGCGCTGGCCCAGAAACTGCAATCGACGACAGCCCAGTTGCTGAGCTCGTCCCTGGACTCAGAGGTGGAATGGACAGTTGAGATCGAGCAACAATCCCTCGCCCTGGACGCCAAGGGGGAAGTGGAATTGAACATCCGCTCCCAGGAAGTCCGTGACCGGCTGGGCTGGGATTACCTCGTTTACCTGACAGATTTGCCCAAGTACGCCAATTCCGACCCGATGATTTCCAGCGTCAACACTGAATACGGTTCAGCGATGATCTCTCTTCCCGCCCTGGGCGTGCTGCGTAAGAACCGGGTTAAGCGGGTCCTTCTGCAAACCATCGGCGTGCTTCATGGAACCGCGAACGCGCGGTCCCTAGGTCTTGGCAGGGTTTCTGCTGCCACCCGTGACCTCTCCCCGGAACGAAACATCCCCGCCCCAGAAGCCAACCAGAATTCGTACGAGACACTGAAGGGGATTCGCGGCAGGGTACAGCTCCTAGCCGGCATGGTACGAGGCAACCGCCCCTGGCGGATCCTGCCCGGGCTCTCCGGCGCCATGGCTGCAGCGACAGCCACCGGAGCGTTCGGTGTTTTTTACACCAGCATGTGGAGCATGGCGGATTATCTCAGCTCTCCCCGGCTCGCAGCCATTAGTTTGCTCTCAATTGCGATCATGACCATTTGGTTGATCGCCCATAACGACTTGTGGGAACGCCCCCTCGGAGGCCGGCGCACCGAACGGCGCGTGAGCTATAACCTCGCTACGGTCATCACGATCCTGCTCGCGGTGTTCGCGATGTACCTGGGGTTATTCACCGTGATCTTCGGTGGCGCACTGATCATCATCGACAATGAATTCCTCGCCGTCCAACTGGGCCACCCCGCCAGCATCGACAAGTACCTCAACCTTGCCTGGCTCTCCGCATCGCTGGGAACCATCGCCGGCGCACTCGGATCAAGCCTGGACAATGAACAAGCCGTCAAAAAAGCCACCTTCAGCTCCCGCGAATACGACCGCCGGCAACTCTCCGAAACCCGCTCCGAGGAGAAATACTGAGCGGCAGGCAACCCGATATCACCTCGACTTCACTGGGGCGCACCTAGAGGAAGCCCGTTTCGACCGCGTAAAGTTCAGCGGAAAAAACACCGGATTCGACGGCGCAACGTTCAGCAGCAAACACACCTGGTTCGACACCGCAACGTTCAGCGGCCCTACATCATTTCTAGAAACGAACTTCGGTTCGGGCAACGTCTCATTCGAGCACCCAAGACAGTGGGACCCAGCCCCCTTATTCGATTGGGTCGACGGAGTAGAGGATGTGCCTAAACCGGACAACGGCCTGCCACACGCCTGGCCACCAATACCGCCTGAATCAGCACACTTGTGTTTCGGTATTATCGGGTTGTGAAGGATCAACAGAACAGCACGAGCCGCGCGACGGCACATACATCAGTCGGCGGCTTTTCGCAGCACGACGCCGCCACGAGCATGGCCCCGCCTCCTCGCCGTTCCGCGAAGCAAGGGACAGCACGTGAAGAGCAGGTGAAGGCTTTCCGGGAACTGACTCAGCGGATCCACGACGCCGGACTCATGAAGCGCCGCTACGGGTTTTACTGGACCATGATGGTCGGCTTGACCCTCACTCTTGCGGGCATCGCGGTCGCCGTTGTTTTCTTGGGTGACACCTGGTACCAGCTCATTCTAGCCGGCCTGATGGGTGTTGTGCTGGCCCAGGTTGCGTTTCTCGGCCATGAAGCCGCCCACCAGCAGATCTTCAATTCGCGGCGCTGGAACGATTGGACGGGGCGGGTTTTGTCCGGACTCTTCAATGGTCTCAGCTACGGCTGGTGGATG
>NZ_KI914623.1:5138-6768 GCF_000520495.1 Arthrobacter sp. H14 | reverse complement strand
TCCGGTGCGTTGCTTGGATGTCGGGTAGCCGAGCCGACTCCGCAGGGCGCCATCGCGTTTCCAAGTCCGGTTGAACGCTCCGATGATCGGCTGTGAGCCGGTGGCTTTGGACCAGGCAACGGATCCGCCCTGGAAGTTTTGCCGGGTCCCGCTGCCCCTGACGTTGATGATGTCCGACGTCGGGTAGCCGAGGGGCCCGCGCTCCCACCCATTGGCTCTCCAGGTGCTGCGCATAGGCCCGGAGGTGACGTGCGCCCCGGATGCGGGTGAGCGGTGGATCGAGCCCCTGCCGAAGTGCTGTACCGATCCGCGGTTCTTCAGCCCCTTCCGGAGGTTCGTGGTTGGGGTTGCCAAGGGTGACCTGGCCTCCGTAGTCGGCGTACTTTTTGGCCACGTGCCCGAAGGGGTCGTTCGAATACGGTGTGAAGACGTCGCCGACGGCGCCCATGATGATCCGGTCGCCTTTGGTTGCGGAGCGCAGCAACTTGACGACCGTCCGTTCCGGCAGCGAGATGCAGCCGGCGGTGGGCACCGGGTTGGTGTGCAGGAAGATCGCGAAGCCCGCTCCCTGCTTGATGGGTACGCCGGGTCCGCGGTTGTAGTTGATGACGGTGCCCTGGCGGTAGTCACCAGTTGATCTGGTGGCGAAATACCACATGTCCTCGTCCGGCCAGGTATGGCGGCTGGATTGGAAGTACTTGTTGTAGAGCTTGCCGGGCCGGCCACCCCAGCGGGACTTCGGGTTCAGGGTCCGGTATTTGAGCTTGGTGCCCGGGTTGCGCAGCCCGAATGCTTCCGTGACGCTGAAGGATCCGGTCGGTGAGTACTCGTATTTGGTGTGCCCGCTCGGCACGCCGGGGGCCTTGAACCCGTTGGATCCGACATAACCGCGACTCTGCCATTTCTCGACATACCGGTTCCCCGACCGGGCGCAGCTGGTGATCAGGGCGGCGCTTCTGGAACGGCTGGTGGTCGTGGCGAAGGTGACCCGTTTGGCTCCGTGGCCCGAATACTTCACCTGCCCTTTGCTGAGCCGGCTGCAAGGGTTGGTGACCTGGGAGGCGGCCGCGGCGGGCGGGGCCACGGTGAGTGATCCACCTAGCAGCGCCAAGGTCAGGGCAATGGCTGAAAGCAGGGGTTTCATGATGGGGCAGTCTTTTCTCTAAGTGGAGCTTCCAGGTCGCGGTGGTTACAAACCCAGGCGGTCGGCGTAGCCAGGATGCTTTGGGTCATTCGTCTCGTAGGCATCCTCTGGCGCCTGGCCCACGTCAAGGGCACGCTCGGCCGCGTAGCGTCCGGCCCGATGGGCCTCCTCGGACTGCAGGTCGTCTTCGTGCAGCTGTTCGGCCAGGAATTTTCCGAAGTAGGGCTGCTGCTCTGACTCAAGGTCGCCGAGATTATTGATGGCTTGAATGATTTTCGTGTCGTCGGTCGCCAGGGTCTCGACGTGCTCCTGCTCGCCGTCCCTGGCCAATTCCTCGCACGTGAACTCGCCGGTGCGGATCGCGGACCGTGCCGCTTCAACCCGCTCGGCGTCGGAGTCTGATGAGGTTGCGGCCGTCTCGTACAGGTCGGTCTGGCTGGCTTCTGTTGCGAGACGGACGGAGGGTTCGGTGTGCGTGGCGGCAGC
>NZ_KI914623.1:0-5038 GCF_000520495.1 Arthrobacter sp. H14 | reverse complement strand
CCGGCTCGCCTTTGGGCTGTCTGGCCTGCAGTGTTGTCGTCATAATTGGCATGTGTGCGGCGCGGGGCACTGGAGCGTACACAGGTCAGAATGGCGTGCTCAGGGAACCGGCCGCGTTCACCATGGCCATGCAGGAGAGGGTAATGCCGCAGACAATCTTTCCCTGCCGGATCATGCCGGTGACCTCCCCATGGCTGTACCAGTGCGCGGTGGCCCCGGACTCTTCCTCGCGGTGGTGGATGTCCACGGTGCTGATCCGGTGCCGGGTTTCCCAGACAGCGACCCTGGTGGTTTGTACTCCGGTGTCCGGCCGAATCTCCCCCAGGAGCCTGGCCGAGTCGAAGATGAGCCCGGTTTCCTCAAACAGCTCCCGTCCGGCTTCAGCGCTGCTCAGGTCATCGGATCCTCCGCGCGGGAATTCGAGGGTATGGTCTCCGACCGGGTAGCGGAATTGGCGGACGAGGCCCAGGTAAAGCTGACCGCGGAAGTTTGCGACGGGAACAGCGACGACGCCCAGGCCGGTGCCGCTGGAGACGGTCGAGTATTGGCCTCCGGAGCCGTCCGGGAATATCACCTGGTCGGTGACGACGCGGATGAACGGGTTCCGGTAGGAGATAGTCCCGTCGATCCGGCGGATGATGTCATCGGCGGTTTCCGGGGCGGCGATGGTGGTCATGGTGTCCTCTGGCTGGGCTGAGTCATTCGGGGCGTGGCGGGTTCAGTTCATTGCTGGTGCGGGAAACGCTGGGCGGCCATGCGCATCCCGATGAGCGTCTTGATGTTGAGGGTTCCGTAGCCCGATCCGGTGCTGCGGTGGAATTCGTCGACGATGATGTCATCTTCGACGTCGGCGCCGGCCAGGATGGCGTGGTCGATGTCGGATTCGAGGGCGGTGACCGGATGTGAAGTGAAGTGCCGGTTCTCTGATTCGGGCACCTCCGGGCGCTCAGCCTTGCCGGCGGCCATCCGTTCGTTCATGATTGCGACTTTGCCCAGTTGCTGGCGCTGCCATCCTTCCGGTTGCATCCGCTGGTTGTGCAGCATGGTCTCGATGTGGGCCACGCCGACGTGCGGGAAGTTCTCCCCCAGTGCCCTCCGGTAGTCGGCGGTACCGCCGGGGATGTGGACTGCTGCGGCATGGAAGGTGTCGGAGGATGACGGGACGTAGTGCTTTTCGACGGCGGTCCGCTCCTGACGGCTCCGATACAGGTCACCGGCAAGCACTGAACCAAATTGGTGCGGTCGTGTTTCCCGCAGCGCCACGCGCAGCAGGGCTGTGTCTGTTGAGTCGTCGCGTTCGGCTTCTGCCCGGATCTGATCTTTTTGCTCCGCCGTGAACACCTGGTCGAAGTCGTCGCCGTCCAGGGCCTGGGTGAGAGCCTCCCGTGCGAAGTCACGGCGCTCGGCGTTCGACGGGTTGTCGGCGAAGACCTGCCGGTACAGTGCAGGATCCGACGGGACATGGATCGCAGCGGCTGTGAGTCCTACGGCTGGTTCGGCGTGATGGGCGGAGGCGAACCGTCCGCCCGCGGGGGTGCCCTTGGGCTGGCGTGCCGTCGTAATGCTCATGCTGCGTCCTTCGTTGTGGTGTCGATGGTGGCGATGGAATCCAGGTCCAGGAAATTGCCGATCGAGTAAACATCGGCGTCTTCGGTCTTGGGTTCGTGATCGGTCCAGCGGCCGCCGTCCGCGTGCAGGGCGGCGAAGTGGGGCAGGCTGTCGCTGATGCGTGTTTTGAAGTCGTCGTCGTGCCAGTGGCCGATCCGCTTCCAGTTCCGGTCGTAGATGACGGACGGCAGTGCGCAGTCGTCGCGGCCGTCCCACTCGACATCGGCGTAGCGGGCGTCAGGGTAGTTTTCGCGGATGTGATCGGCGGCAAGGACCAGTGAGACGTCCTCGTACTCCAGGCGTGCCTGCACCATCCGTTCACGGGCGTCCTGCTGGCGGCTCTGGAGCCCAGCGCGGTCCACGGAGCTTCCGGCTGCCAGGTTCAGGCCTGGTTCAGCGTGACTGGTTGGTGCGAACTGGCCGCCGGTGGGAAATCCGCGGGGCCGGCGGGAGGTGATTGTGCTCATGTCCTTGTGTGTGCGGCACATTCAACGGTCCGCCGGCCTGGCATGTTTTTGGAGCGGTAAAGGGGCGCCCGGCTGCCCGGTTCTACGCATGTTTCAGGGTATGAATGAGGATCTGAAGACCCCTTCGCCCGCCCCGCAGCTTCCCTGGATGGATTCGGGGAACTACACGCCGCCGGTGCCGGTGAAGGCGCCCGCGGTACGCCGGAGGAAACCCCGTACGGCGCTGCCGGTGGCTGTAATCGCCATCGCCCTGACCGTATCGGCCTGTGTCTGGCTGCTCCTGGGTATGCCTGGAATGACCCGCGTTGTCGCCGAGGTCAAAGCATTGACCGGACAGTGGCCTTCTCCCGGCCAGCAAAAGATCGACACGTCTGAGCCGCTGGCTGGTATTGCCGGCGCTGACAGCGGAAGCACCGCCTTCAGCTTCATGGGCGAAAAGGACCAGCGAGTGGTTGCTTTCGATCCCTGCCAGCCGGTCCACTACGTGATCGGGGAGGCCAACACCCCGGCAGGCGGGAACCGTCTCGTCAAGGAGGCCATCGCAACGATCTCCGCCGCGACCGGGCTGGAATTCGTCTACGACGGAACCACCGACGAGTCGGCCTCGGAGGTTCGGCCGAAATACCAGCCGGAACGCTACGGCGATGTGTGGGCACCGGTCCTGGTGTCCTGGACGGCGCCGGAGACGACGCCCGACTTTGGCGGCAGCATTGCCGGTGCCGGCGGCAGCGAGTCGGTCAAGGCGTGGACGTCACCCTGGGTCCTGGTCACCGGGCAGCTTCAGCTCGACGCCCCCCAGCTGGCAGCCATGATGGAAGAGCAGGAAGGTCACGAGCTGGCCCGGGGCATCATCATGCACGAGCTCGGTCATGTGGTCGGGCTGGACCACGTAGGAGACTCGGGCCAGCTGATGTACTCGGAAATTTCCAACGACGTCACCGAATTCGCATCCGGCGATCTCGCGGGCCTGGCCGCAGCAGGCAATGGTTCCTGCGTGTCCGAATACTAGGCAGCCCGCAGTGTTTCCGCCGCTTCTTCGGCAGCCTCTTCGAAACTTTTGCTGACCAGCAGCCGCTGGCGTTCACATTCGGAGTTCAGGTCGGGGAACGCTTCAGCGATTACGGCGAGGCATTTGATCTTCAGTTCCCGGTTGTAATGGTCGCGCAGGTCGTTGCTGCTGAACTGGCTGCGCAGCAGTGACTTGTCGTAGACGGTGCGGGTGTGCCGGATGAAATTGACGGTGATGCGGTCAAGGTTTCCCGGGTGCATGAAGGTTCTGCTGCTCACCCGGCGCCCGTCTGCGGCCGCGGTGTCGCGGTAATGGTCGTGGGCCAGTGATTGGAGCTCTTCGAGGCTCTCGGGGCAGCTGAGGGTGACCTTGATGGCTTGTGCGGCGCGGCGGGTTTTCTGCGTCTCGGCACGTCCGGTCAGACGGACCTGGCGGCGGACACCTGGCTTGGAAGACCTGTAGGCGCCAATCCGGCCGCTGCCTTTGCGGATGCGTTCGGTGGTGTCCGGCTCATCCTCAAGCAGGTCCTGGTAACGGGCTGGAATATGCATTGGTCGTGCCTTTCGTGGATTTGGGGGTCAGGCCGCGGCCGCTGGGACGGGCGCATCCTCAAGGACGCACAGTGCGCACAGCGTGTACGCGTCGTGGTCGTCCCTGGCTCCGTCGCTGCAGTTGATACATGCAAGGACGGTATCCCTCGGTGTTGCTGGCCGGTTGCTCATATTTTCAATGTGTGCGGCCGTGGCCGGAACGATCATCGGAGCGGCGGCATTCTTTGTTCTCCACAGGCACGATTCTGCCCCGGCGGGTCCGGATGGGAGAGTATCCAAGGGTTCAGGCGTGGCCCGAAATCGTGTTTGGGGCGTGGGTCGTGTCAGGCGGCCATTCCGAGGGGCCGCCCGGCCCGGCGTCGTTCGAGCAGCGTGGTGATGGCTGCGTCGTTGCGGCCCGAGAGTTTCCCTGTTCCGTCATCGAAGTCGGCGCGTGCGGCGAACCGGTACGCCGCCGTGGTGGCGTTGTCCATCGGCTGCGCGACCGGTGCAGGTTCGAGCAGCAGCTTGATGCGGGCGGGTGCCGGCCGACGGGACTTCTTGATGCCGGTGGCTTCGGATTCGCCCCACGGCCCGCCAACCACGCTCACGCCATCGCGGCCAAGGACAGCCGATGCGAGCTCTGCCCTGCCTGGCCCTGCCGACGAGATGAGGGTGTGCACCGGGCGTCCGGCGCTGCGGCTGAGGGGTCCGGCGAGCAGCAACCGGTCCGAGGGCGTGTAGGGGGCCTCGCGCAACGGCAGCGGCATGGGTCCGGCGACGGCGGCGAGACACTTCGCCATGGAGCCTGCATCGAGGAAGGCCGGGCCTTTGACCTCAAGCCAGATCCGGTACTCGGGAAGGTAAAAGTCGGGCAGGTAGAACAGCTCGGGGCCAACCTGGTAATGGCATGGTTCGTAGTCCCAATTGATGTCCATCAGGTCCATGAGAATCGCCCACCTCGCCTCGAGACGGGAGCGGAAGATCCTTCCTGAGTAGGAAGCCTCCAAGCCCTTTGGCCGGGGTGCCCGCGAGGTGCGCCGGGACGGCTTACGGGCTGCAGACTTAGCCGGGGCTGCAGTGCTCGGTTTCCCGGCCGACGCAGTCCTGGACGGGGCAGGCTTTTTTGCCGCGGCTCTCTTGGCGCTCGGCTTCTTCGTCGCTGTCCGTCCAGCACCGGTCTTGGCGTGTGCTGAGACCGGACGCTTCTTCGCTGTAGTCTTTGTGGCTTTGCCCGACATGATGGCCTCCTGCCTGAAACCATGCGCAGATGTGGTCACCACCGGGCGTCGCTTTTAGCGGGATGGAGGCCGAACCACCGATTAGGCTGTGGGCACCCCTGTCCACCCACTGTCCACTAATACGAAAGTAAGGTGACTTAGGCTGCGGCGGCCGGAGCGATGGTGACGTTGTAGCCGAGGCTG
>NZ_AZRX01000460.1 GCF_000520495.1 Arthrobacter sp. H14 | reverse complement strand
TGCCCGTCATCCTCAGCACCGAAGGCCGGATCCTGGACGCCGGTCCCGGTCAACGCCTCTTCCCGCCGCACCTGCGTAAAGCGGTGATCGCCCGCGATGGCGGGTGCGCGTTTCCCGGCTGCTACATGCCCGCCGCCTGGTGCGAAGCCCACCACATCGACTATTGGTCGAAGAACGGTGCCACCAGCACAGACAACGGCCTCCTGGCGTGTTCGTTCCACCACCACTTAATTCATAAGGAAAAATGGCGGATCCACGTCGAAAACGGAGTCCCCTGGTTCATCCCGCCCCAATACGTCGACCCATACCAAAAACCATTGCGCAATCATTACTTCGACCGGCGACACCATACGCACGGCCACCACCAACCACGCCTCCCACTACCCGCCACCGGATAGAGCCATGCACACACCCCTGTCTTGCGGCAGTAGACTTCCACGGTCGCAGCGACGTCCTGGATGTCTGCGTCCATGCATAAAACGTGGCTGCGGGATGTCTGCTGAAATCGAACGCTCCACGTCACCGCTGGGAATCGATGGCCTCGCTTCAGTGCCCGTCGAGAATTTCGCGGACTTCCTCGTTGGTGGTCTGCGTGAATTTTTCGTAGGCGGAGCCGACCGAGCCCAGATCGTCGGTCGCCCAGGTGCAAATGACGTCGTCGGCCAGCTCCTGCAATTCGGTGCAAGTCTGCCGGGCACCTACGGGGATGGCAGCAACCAATCGTCCGGGCGAGTAGCGGCGGGCGGCAATCAATGCAGCCTTCATCGTCGAACCTGTGGCGAGCCCGTCGTCGACGATAATCACAGCGCGCCCAATGAGATCAACGGGCGGACGGCCGCTGCGGTACGTTTCTTCCCTTCGCAGGAGTTCTTCACGTTCCGTTGTAGCGACCGTGTCGAAGGCGCCACCGGGCTTATCCGCTCCCGGCAATTGCTCCAGTACGGTATCGTTTCGCACTACTTCAACAGTGTCGGCCAGCAGGGCAAGCGCTCCCATGGCCAGTTCCGGATGCGCCGGAACACCAACCTTGCGGACGACCAGGACATCGAGTTCGGCACCCAACGCCTCCGCCACCTCGGCCGCCACCGGCAGGCCGCCGCGCGGAAGAGCGAGGACCAACGGACGCCCTTCCGTGGGCCGATCGGGTGCTTCTTGAGCCAATGCCTGCTTCACGTCGGCGGCAAGGGCCTGGCCGGCCTCCTGCCGGTCCCGGTAACGTTGCCTCATTATTCTGCACCCACTTTTGTATCTTGCAGGACCTTTCTCCCCCGGCGGTACCTGTCAGCTCTTCGGTTTGGAGGGCTTGACCGCCGGGTGCCGGATCAGTTTTTTGTTGACGAATTCGTCCATGCCGTACTTCGCAAGCTCGCGGCCGACACCGGAGCGCTTAACCCCGCCGAAGGGCAGATCAGCCTGGGTACCCGTGACGCTGTTGATCCAGACCATGCCATTCTCCAGCCGCCCCGCGACTTCCTTCGCCTTGCCGACATCGGTACTGAAGACCGATCCGCCGAGCCCGAATGGCGAGCTATTGGCCAATTCGACGGCTTCGTCGGCATCGGAGACCTTATAGACGACGGCGGCTGGGCCAAAAAGCTCCTCCTTATAGGCCCGCATTTCGGGAGTCACATCGGTGAGAACGGTCGCCTCCACGTACGCTCCCGGCGCGTCGATCCGATTGCCGCCGGTGCGGAGGGTGGCGCCCTTATCCACCGCGTCCTTGATCTGCTCCAGCAAAGTCTCGGCAGCCGACTCCGAGGAGAGTGGGCCGAACCTGGTCTCCGGCTTGGCCGGGTCATCAGGCTTCAACTTGGCCATTTTTGCAGTTAACTTCTCGACGAAGTCATCGTAGTAGTCCTCCTGCACGATGAACCGTTTGGCAGCGGTGCAAGCCTGTCCGGCGTTGCCCATCCTCCCGGCAACGGCGGCCTTGACCGTGCCGTCCAAGTCCTCGCTGTCAAGCACGATAAACGGATCCGAACCACCAAGTTCGAGTACGTACTTCTTCAAATTGCGGCCTGCAACTTCGCCGACAGCCGCGCCGGCGCGTTCACTTCCTGTGAGCGAAACACCATGGATCCGCGGGTCGGCGATCATGTCTGCAATCTGATCCTTGGTCGCGAAGATGTTGATGTAGGCGCCCTCGGGCAGGCCAGCATCCTTGAAGAGCTGCTCCATGGCGAGGGCGGACTGCGGGCAGTTCTCCGCGTGCTTGAGCAGGATTGTGTTACCAAGCATCAGGTTCGGTGCGGCAAAGCGTGCAACCTGATAGTAGGGGTAATTCCAAGGCATGATGCCTACCAACGGGCCGATCGGCTCAGTCCGGACTACGGCTTCGCCACCGCCCATCGCATTCAGGTATTCGTCCTCCATGAACTGGGGACCTTTAGTGGCGTAGTACTCATAAATGTTGGCCACCAAGGCAACTTCGCTCTGCGCTTCGCGGACGGTTTTGCCCATCTCCAGGGTGATCAGCGATGCGAGCTCTTCCTTCCGCTCGTTGTACAGTTCCGCCGCGCGGGAGATGATCCTGGACCGTTCCTCGATTGGCACATTCCGCCATGTGTTGAATGTGTCATGCGAGGTGGCAAGAACATTCTGGATCTCTGCATCCGTAGTTTCGGGAAACTCCTCAAGGGTTTCACCAGTTGCGGGATTGACGGTCTTGTACGAAGTCATATCTTCACCGTACCCGGTAATAAGGGTACTTTGTATAGGAAAGAACGATTCGTTCCCGAGCCGGTCCGCATCGTGCGAAACCAACTGCTCACCCGGCGTCGCCGAACGGATTTACTGCCCGGAAAGACCGTCATCTCAGGAGGATGCAATGAACCAGGAATCGGACAAGAAGGTCGACGACGACAGCGCCACGGATTCCAAGGGGACGAAGGACTCCGGTGGTACGATTCCCAATCCAAAGGACGGCGTCGGAGCAACATCGACCGACGATGCGAACACCTTCGAGGAAGAGGAAGATCCCGAACACGGGCCCGAGGATGCCAAAGACAGGCGGGACGGCGACGACGGCAGCTAAGCCAGATCATGTGGATCGGCTGGATTGAGCTTGATCTGCTGCTCGGGGATGTCCATTCCCTGAAGGGGAAGCGCTCCATCGTCCGGCCGCTGGTCAGTGACGTCAAGCGCAAATATTCGGTTTCCGCCGCGGAGGTGGATGCCCAGGACCTGTATCGCCGCACGGTGATCGGCGCCGGACTGGTCGCCGACAGCCGGGCTCACATCGTCGAAGTCCTCGATGCAGTGGAGCAGTTCGTGGCGTACCGTCCGGAGCTCGAACTATTGAGCGCACGACGCCGGATTGTTTCCAGTGCCGACGACTAGGGACGGGAACATTTTTGGAGGCGGCCCTGTTGTATCAGTAGATGCATATGCATGTAAGTGGATCGCGGGACTAGTCTTGAACCAGAGGCAATACGGCAACGACTGCATTCCCTAAGGCCCCGCGCATAGCCCACCGTTCCGACAGCCGAGAAAGGACTCCCCATGCAAATCGGTATCTTCACCGTCGGAGACGTGACGCCTGATCCGGCCAACGGCACGGAACCGACCGAACATGAGCGTATCAAGGCGATGGTGAAGATCGCCAAGCATGCCGAGGATGTGGGACTGGACGTCTTTGCCACCGGCGAGCACCATAATCCGCCGTTCGTACCGAGCTCTCCGACGACGATGCTCGGCTACATCGCGGCACAGACCGAGCGGCTCATCCTCTCAACGTCGACGACGCTGATCACCACGAACGATCCGGTAAAAATCGCCGAAGATTTCGCCATGCTCCAGCACCTCGCCGATGGGCGCGTCGATATCATGATGGGCCGCGGCAACACTCCCCCGGTCTATCCCTGGTTCGGCAAGGATATCCAGAAGGGCATTGAACTTGCGGTGGAGAATTACCACTTGCTGCGCCGGCTCTGGGACGAGGAAGTCGTGAACTGGCAGGGGCAGTACCGGACGCCGCTGCAGGGTTTCGTTTCGACACCCCGCCCGCTCGATGATGTCCCGCCGTTTGTCTGGCACGGTTCGATCCGCAGTCCGCAGATCGCCGAACAGGCCGCGTACTACGGCGACGGATTCTTTGCCAACAACATTTTCTGGCCGAAGGAGCACTACGTTCAGCTCATCCGGCTCTACCGGGAGCGCTACGAGCACTACGGGCACGGCTCGGCGGATCAGGCCATCGTCGGCCTCGGCGGACAGGTGTTTATGCGCAAGAACTCGCAGGACGCCGTCAACGAATTCCGCCCTTACTTCGACAATGCGCCGGTCTATGGCCACGGCCCCTCGCTGGAGGACTTCACCTCACAGACACCGCTGACCGTCGGCAGTCCGCAGGAAGTTATCGACAAGACACTGACCTTCCGGGAGTACTTCGGCGACTACCAGCGCCAGCTTTTCCTGATGGACCATGCCGGCCTGCCGCTGAAGACAGTGCTTGAACAGCTGGATCTGCTGGGCTCCGAGGTCGTGCCGACCCTGCGGAAGGAATTCGCGGCCCGCAAACCGGTCCATGTTCCGGAGGCCCCAACGTTTGAGAGCAGGAAGGCGGAGCGTGAGAAGCAGCAACAGTCCCTTAGCTGATACTGACAACGCAATTAATACTGATAACGACGGCGGCATGGCAGCCGGGGGTGCGGCGGTACCGGGAACTATGGCCGGGCCGCTTCCCGGGGCTGCGCATATGCGCGCGGCCACTGATGCCTGGGAGTCGCTGTTCCGTGCCCAGGTATCCGTGATGCGGCTGCTCCAAGCCGACACGGCGTTCCGGGATCTGAACATGCGCGAGTACGACGTCTTGTTCAATCTCTCGCGCTGCCCCACCGGCTGGCTGCGGCTCAACGATTTAAATTCGCAGCTCTTGATGAGCCAGCCGAGCCTGAGCCGGATGGTTGACCGGCTTGAAGCCCGCGGCCTGCTGGAACGGAAGCAAGCGCCGGAGGATCATCGTGGCGTGCTGATTGGCCTGACAGAAGAAGGCGCCGAGCTGCAGAAGTCCATTGGACGCGAACACGTGCGCAGCATCGGCCGGATTGTCGGTGGAGCTTTGAGCCCGGAGGAACTCATCCAGCTCGAAGCGCTGACGATGAAACTGCGTGCGAATATCCGGTGACTGCCGCGCCCGGTGCTCAACGCAATTGGGTGAGGCTGCCGGCGTCGTCCATGGGCAGTTCATTGACGGTGGCGGTGACACCAACCTCCTGCAGCTGCAGCCGGCCACCGACGGTGGACAGGAACGCGGTGTCGGAGGCGTCGCGGCCGGTGGTGATGCGAAGCATTGACTCCCGCGGGGCGAGGCCGGTCGCATCGATTACGTGCCACACGCCGTCGACATAAGCCTCAACCACAGCGTGAAAGTCCATCGGGCTGAGCCCGGGTGCATACACGGCGGCCAACCGGGCCGGAATGTCCTTGGCACGCAGCAGCGAGATGACCAGATGAGCGTAATCGCGGCAGACGCCCTGGCGGCCAAGGAAAGTTTCGACCGCGCCATCGGTGGGCCGGGACGACCCGGCGACGTAGCTCAATTCCCGGTTCACCCACTGGCGCACGGCGACCAGCAGGTCCATACCCTGCATGTCGCCGAATTCCGCGAAGGAGACGGGCAGCAAGCGGTCCGATTCGCAGTAGCGGCTCGGCCGGACGTAGCGGATCAGATCCATCTCGTCGATGGGCTCGGGCCGTTCGGTGCCCGCGATCGCAGCACTGTAGTCCACGACGACTTTCGCGGGCTTTTCCAACGTGATGGTGTGCATCCGGCCGCCATGCAGATCAGCCACTTCATGCATCCTCGCGGGCACACCGTCGACCGTGACATAAAGCGTTTCGTCAATGGAATGAAATCCCTTGTTCCTGGCAGCCGCCACAGCCATCGCAATGGACGTATTGTGTGTGGTGGTGAAGGCCAGGTGGGCCGAAACGACGCGTTCCATCGGCAATGTGCTCCTTGGGGTGCGGGTTGGATGTGGACGGTTCCGTGGACTGTGTCGGAAACGGCTGAATCCATTCCCCAGCCTACCCGCCTATGCTGAGAGGAACCGAACAGGAGATCTGCGTGAAATCTTTCCGCCCCGGCGATATTCCGGACTTGACCGGCCGACGTGTGATTGTCACCGGCGCCAACAGCGGCCTCGGGCTGCAAACCAGCCTGGCGCTGGCCGCCAAGGGTGCGGCCGTAACGCTGGCCTGCCGGAATATGGACCGCGGCACCCGCGCGTTGGAACATGTCCGCGAAGCCACCGAGTCCACTGTCTGCGACGCGCGTGAGCTGGACCTGGCGAGTCTTGATTCCATCCGGTCCTTCGCCGCCGGATGGGAAGGTCCGCTGGACATACTGGTCAACAATGCCGGGGTGATGGCCACACCCCTGACCCGCACTGCAGACGGATTTGAGCAGCAGCTTGGCATCAATCATCTGGGCCATTTCGCCCTCGGCGGGCTGCTGTTGGAGAACCTCCGCCAGGCAGGCAGCGCGCGGGTTGTCGCCGTGTCGAGTCTGGCCCATAAGCGCGGTTCCATTGATTTCTCCGATCTGAACAGCGAGAGCCGCTACCGGCGGTGGAGCGCCTACGGCCAGAGCAAGATTGCCAATTTGTATCACACCGTCGAGTTCAGCAAGCGCCTGCAGGCCCGCGGCGAGGACATTACCGCCGTCGCCGCTCATCCGGGATTGGCGAGCACCAGGTTGTTCGCCAACACCGGCGGCCGGCGTCCCGCAGCGGACGTGATGGCCGGATTCGTCCGGTTGATGGGCCAGTCGGATTCGGCCGGTGCACTGCCGATCCTTTACGCCGCCACCGCTCCGGAAGTCCAGGGCGGGGATTTTTACGGGCCCGACGGCGTTGGCGAGCGGCGCGGCAATGTTGCCTTGGTCGCTCCGGTACAGCAGGTACTCGATGAGGAAACCGGACGCCGGCTGTGGGAAAAGAGCGAAGAACTCACCGGCGTCAGGTATCCGGACCTCGCGGCCGTCTGAGGCCCTAAATTCACTTGAGATTTGGGGTGATTTGAGGACCCGCCGGCTGGTCCTCGAGCGGGCCAGCGGCGCCTAAGCCTCGATCCACCGATCAGCAGCTGAGGTAGCCGCGGAACGGGAACTGGCTATTCCAGCGGCTTGAGGGCGCTGCGGAGCTATCGGCCTCGCTGCCGGGAGCGTTCCACTTGTTTCTTTCGTGTCGGTCGGACGGGGTCGAAGCCGGTCAGACCGGGGCTGTGGCTGACGGTTTCAGCATGGCTGTGAACAGGTCGGTGAACGCTGTTTCCCAGGGCC
>NZ_KI914622.1:23651-86221 GCF_000520495.1 Arthrobacter sp. H14 | reverse complement strand
ACGCCTACGGGCCAGAAGACCTCGAACACGTCGCCCAGGAACTCAACAGCAGACCCCGCAAGACGCTGGGCTGGGATACCCCTGCCGAACGACTTCGTGATTTACTGACAACCAACTAACCACCGGCGTTGCAACGACCCCTAGAATCCGCCTCGGGGTGATTGCAATGCAATCAAGTCCGGAAATGGGCCTCCCAGCCGCGGTCGTGGACTGCCGGTCATGATGCGAGTGGGGAGCAGCGTTTTGGAGTTTGAGCTGAATTCGCATGTAAGACTTGGATTATGGGCGCCGGCGAGATTCCACCTTGGCCAACAAATGCGCCAGTGTATGGCTCCGTGCGGCTTCGTAAGTTCGAAGACCATGATGTTTCCATGGCACTGGATCTCGCTAAGGATCCATACGTTCCGACCATCGGGACTCTGCCATCTCACGCGACTATGGATGAAGTACTGGACTGGGTGCAGCGGCAGCGACAACGCCACGTGGACGGGTTCGGCTTTTCATCCGCCGTCGCAGACCTTGTCACGGATCGGGCTCTCGGCGGGATCGGCCTGTGGGTAGCGGAGCTCAGCGAAGGGCGGGCCACGGCGGGATACAGTCTTGCACCACGGGAGCGTGGAAAAAGGATCGCTGCAGCAGCGTTGACAGCACTTACGGAATTCGCCTGGACCATTCCACAGCTCTACCGGGTCGAGTTGTACATTGAGCCATGGAACACCGCGTCCATTCGAGTTGCTGAACGTGCGGGATATCTGCGTGAGGGGTTGCTTCGCAGCCACCAGGAAATCGGCGGTTTGCGGCGGGATATGTTGCTGTACGCTGCCATCCGGGAATCTTGGGAAACGTCATAGGGCTACATAGTGGGCCGTATGTCGTCAAGAAGAGCCCGTACGCCGGCAACGCGCCAGCTAACCGTTCAGCGGAGGAAGTCCTGCAGCCGCCTGACACCTTCGGCGAGGTCGTCGTCGCCAAGGGCGTAGGACAACCGGATGTATCCGCTGGGTCCAAAGGCTTCGCCGGGAACCACCGCAACTTCAGCCTGCTCCAGAATCAGGGTCGCCAGTTCGGCCGAGGTGGAGGGCGTGACGCCGGCGATTTCCCTGCCAAGCAGATTCCGCACATCGGCATACGCGTAGAAGGCACCGTGCGGGGTCGGGCATTCGATGCCGTCGATTGCATTCAGACCCTCCACCATCGCCTTACGACGGCGGTCGAACGCCTTCTTCATGTCCTCCACAGCGGTCAGCGGTCCAGCCACAGCGGCTAATGCAGCGCGCTGGGAAACGTTGGAGACATTGGAGGTCAGGTGCGACTGCAGGTTCGTCGCACCCTTGATCACGTCCTTCGGCCCGATCATCCAGCCGACCCGCCAGCCAGTCATCGCGTAGGTCTTGGCGACGCCGTTCACAATCACCATCCGGTCGCCGAGTTCAGGTGCCGCCGTCGCGATCGAGGTGAACGGGACGCCGTCGTACGTTAAGTGTTCATAGATCTCATCGCTGACCACCCACAGGCCCTTCGCCGCCGCCCACTGACCGATCCGGCGGGTCTCTTCCTCGCTGTACACGGCGCCCGTGGGGTTGGAGGGGGAGACGAAGAGCAGGACCTTGGTGCGCTCCGTCATCGCGGCTTCGAGCTGGTCGGTTGTGACCAGGTAACCCTGTTCGGGGCCGGCGAAAACCTCGACGGGTACGCCGCCGGCGAGGCGGATGGCCTCGGGATAGGTGGTCCAGAACGGGGTCGGAACGAGGACCTCATCGCCCGGATCGAGCAGGGTCGCGAACGACTCGAACACGGCCTGCTTGCCGCCGTTGGTCACGATCACTTGGGCCGGTTCGATCTCATAGCCCGAATCACGCATGGTTTTTTCGACGATAGCAGTCTTGAGTTCCGGAAGGCCGCCGGCGGGGGAGTAGCGGTGGTTCTTCGGATCGAAGACGGCCTTGGCGGCCTCCTCGACGATATAGTCCGGTGTTGGGAAATCCGGTTCACCGGCGCCGAAGCCGATGACCGGCCGTCCGGCTGCCTTCAACGCCTTGGCCTTGGCATCCACGGCGAGGGTCGCGGACTCGGCGATGGCGCCGACCCGGTGGGATACGCGGTTGGTGCGGGCTTTAGGGGCGTCTGCAGGCATGGGCTTCCCGTTCGTCGTCGCGGTCAAGGTCGCGGTTAAGGAGGTGGGCTTATGCAGACCACTCTATGCTTTTCAGTCGCCGCAGGCAGTTTTTTACTTCTCCCGGCGACGGTGCCCGTCTTGTTCCCCTGATACCGCCGGTGCTGAGCTGCGTGGGTTCGACGTAGCGGAGACAAATGCGTAGACTATATCTTCGGTGTTGATATCACCATGATGGCCCGTGCCCTTGAACAGTTGCACCAATCCACACCGGATTGGCGGTTACAGTTAAAGGACGGGCCGGTGATATCACCGTTCGAAGGGTAGTGGCGCAATTGGTAGCGCAGCGGTCTCCAAAACCGCAGGTTGCAGGTTCGAGTCCTGTCTGCCCTGCGCATGACTGTATACACAAGTCAGCAATTCCACATCCATGGCAGGTGACACTGTCACGACAGCGATAGATGAGTGAGGCACAGGTGACCGAAACAGCTGCCAGCAGCTCCAAGGGCCGCCCGTCCGGTGGTAACGACTCCCGGAAACGGGGGTTTATCGGGCGCATCATCTTGTTTATCCGGCAGGTTATTGCCGAGCTAAAGAAGGTAGTGACTCCGACTCGTAAAGAGTTGATCAACTACACGCTGGTGGTTCTGGTGTTTGTGATCATCATGATGATTATCGTTACCATTCTCGACTTTGCCTTTGGTAATGCCGCCATCTGGGTATTCTCAGGCCAACCCGCGGAGCAGTAGCGAAGTCGCCGCGCGCCGGCAATCCTGCGGGATGCATGGCGCCGGTGGCTTTGAGTCATTTAAATTCCCATTTAGGAAAGCAGGAAGCTAAGTGTCCGAGCAAGAGCTCGATAAAGAGAGCCGGAATCTCGAAAACGAAGATCAGGTGACTGATTCAGACGTGGAGTTCGCCGACGCTCAAACGCAGACTGACGATGCCGGATCCGCTGAGGATTCCGCTATTGCCGGTGATGCTTCCGTTGACGCAGCGGACGTTGACGCTCCTGCTGAGGAAACCGCCGACGTTGACGCTCCTGTTGAGGTGACGCCGGACGACGAAACTCCCGACGGCGAAACTCCGGAAGCCGAAGCGGCTGATGGCGAAACTCCGGAAGGCGAAACTCCGGAAGGCGAAACTCCGGACGGCGAAACTCCGGAAGCCGAAGAGGCCGAGGACGAGGTCGACCCTGCCGAGGAGTTCAAGGCGAAACTCCGCCGCCAGGAGGGTGACTGGTACGTCATCCACTCCTACGCCGGCTACGAGAACCGGGTTAAGACCAACCTGGAAAACCGCATCCAGTCGCTGAATATGGAAGAGGAAATCTTCGAAATTCAGGTTCCGATGGAAGAGGTCGTTGAGGTCAAGAACGCCCAGCGCAAGATCGTGAACCGGGTTCGTATCCCGGGTTACGTGCTGGTCCGTATGTACCTCACGGACGAGTCCTGGGGCGCGGTCCGGCACACGCCGGGCGTAACCGGCTTCGTCGGCAACGCGCACAACCCGGTTCCGCTGCGCCTGGACGAGGTGTTCTCGATGCTGGCTCCGGTGTTCGAGACTGCACCCGACGCTTCCGGCTCAGCAACGAAGGCTCCTGCCGCACCGATCACCGTCGACTACGAAGTCGGCGAATCGGTCATCGTAAAGGAAGGCCCGTTCGAGACGTTGCCGGCCACCATTTCCGAGATCAAGCCGGAGTCCCAGACTCTGGTCGTCCTGGTCTCGATCTTCGAGCGCGAAACCCCGGTCTCGCTCTCGTTCGGCCAGGTCGCCAAGATCTAGCTTTTAATATGCTTCGCGTCAGTCGGACCCGCTTAGTCCGGCCGGCGCGGCGACCACCTCGCCATGGTGGTCAAAGAACCTCAGGTACGCTCCTGTGCCCGAGGAAGACAATGACAGAAGGACCCGAAATTGGCTCCCAAGAAGAAGGTCACCGGCCTCATCAAGCTGCAGATCAACGCAGGTGCTGCTAACCCAGCCCCTCCGATTGGTCCTGCCCTTGGTCAGCACGGTGTCAACATCATGGAATTCTGCAAGGCGTACAACGCCGCTACGGAATCCCAGCGCGGAAACGTTATCCCGGTGGAAATCACGGTCTACGAAGACCGTTCATTCACCTTCGTTACGAAGACCCCGCCGGCTGCCGAGCTGATCAAGAAGGCTGCAGGCATCCAGAAGGCTTCGGCAACTCCCCACACGGTAAAGGTCGCAAACCTCTCCAGGGCCCAGGTCGAGGAGATCGCCTCCACGAAAATGGAAGACCTCAACGCCAACAACATGGAAGCGGCAGCCAAGATCGTTGCAGGCACCGCCCGTTCCATGGGCATCACCGTCGACGGCAAGTAAAGCCTGAAACGGTAAACATCAACCTAAAACGCCGTCGGCTCAAGAAGTACGACGGCGGGTGGCAGGGCCGCGCGCGGTCCGCAGACCACAACTGCACAAGGAGAAAAAGCAGATGGCAAAGCGCAGCAAAGCATACAGGGCAGCTGAGGCCAAGATTCAGGCCGACAAGCAGTACACGCCCGTAGAGGCGATCACGCTCGCGAAGGAATCCAACCCTTCCAAGACGGACGCGACCATTGAGGTTGCCTTCCGCCTGGGTGTTGATCCCCGCAAGGCGGACCAAATGGTCCGAGGAACGGTCATGCTTCCGAACGGAACGGGTAAGACCGCACGCGTACTGGTTTTCGCAACCGGCGACAAGGCAGACGCGGCAGTTGCCGCCGGCGCCGACTTCGTTGGTTCCGATGACCTGATCGAGCGGATCCAAGGCGGTTGGACGGACTTCGACGCCGCCGTCGCCACCCCGGACATGATGGGTAAGGTCGGCCGTCTCGGTAAGGTTCTCGGTCCTCGTAACCTGATGCCAAACCCGAAGACGGGCACGGTGACTCCGGATGTTGCCAAGGCAGTCGAGGAGATCAAGGGCGGAAAGATCGACTTCCGCGTTGACAAGCACTCGAACCTGCACTTCATCATTGGCAAGGTTTCATTCGACGCCGACAAGCTGTCCGAGAACTACGCGGCAGCCCTGGAGGAAGTCCTCCGCCTGAAGCCTTCCGCTTCCAAGGGTCGCTACCTCTCGAAGGCAACCGTCAGCACCACGTTCGGCCCCGGCATCCCTGTCGACCCGAACATCACCAAGGTTCTGGCCGACGCGTAACAACTCCTGACGAACCCACCGGTGCGGTCATAACGATCGACCGGCGGAGACGTTGAGCAAAGGGTCCGTGCAGCAATTGCTGCACGGATCCTTTGGCGCTTAAGCCGGGGTTAAACTGTCTGCCATGACGACGGCACCCTGGCGGATTGAGCGCCTCCATGTTCCCGCTTCCCTCGAGGCGGATGACGCAACGGATTTCATCGCCGCCGGCGACCTGAGCAATCTGGTGGAGGGGTTGCGCTGGGGAAACAACGATCATTGGGTGAGTCCCGGGGTCCGGTTGGCCGCAGCCCAGCCGAGCCCCTACACCGGACGTCAAGGTTTCGTTGCGAAGGTGGACGGACGGGTGGTGGGCCATGCCGACGTCGAACTTCCCCTCACGGACAATGAGGACGTTGCCTACCCTTACGTGATTGTTCATCCCGAATATCAGCGCCAGAGTCTCGGTTCTGAGCTTTATGCTGCCCTCGAAGAATGCATGAAGACGGCATCGCGCAGGGTATTCATGGCGTGGAGCGATCATGTGGCGGATTTCGACGTCGACGCCGCCGGGGGAGTCCGGCCACACAGCGGTCCCGGAAGACTGCCGGAGGATTCCGGCGTCGTACGTTTCTGCCAGAGCCTTGGCTATGAGCTTGAGCAAGTGGAGTGGTTCGGGGTCCTGTACCTGCCGATTGACCGGGATGCCGTCGCGGCGGCCGAGCGGGAGACGCAGCGGGTTGCGGGCGGCGATTATGAACTACTGGTCTGGCAGGACCGCTGCCCGGACGACGTCGTCGATCAGTACGCGGAGCTGCGCCGGCTGATGAGCATCGACATTCCGCTCGGGGAGTTGGAGAGCAAGCCGGAAGTATGGGATAAGGCGCGGGTGCGGGAATCGGAGGAGAAGCTGCTCAAACAGACCGGACACAGCCTGGTGGCTGCCGTACGGCACCGCCCGTCCAATCAGCTTGCCGGACACACTATCGTGGAGTTTTTTCCGGAACGGCCAGAGGTCGTCCACCAGGAGGATACTTTGGTGCTGAACTCACACCGCGGCCACCGGCTGGGCATGCTGCTGAAGGCGCACAACCTGCTCCGGCTGCAGGAACTCGGGCCGGAGAGCCGCCGCCTTTACACCTGGAATGCCGCCGAAAACGCTCACATGCTCGACATCAACATCGCCCTGGGCTTTGTTCCGGCCGGCTACGTCGGAGCCTGGCAGAAGAAGATCCGCTAGGCCTGCGCTTCGTGCTCTGCGCCACATCGGTATTACAGTGGATAGACGCGCGCTCAAGCAATGCGGCGATACGCTGATTTTACGTGGGGATTTAATGAAGACGCTGTCCGTGCAGGTCGAGCAACTGTGGGTGCCGGACTCACTTGATGAGGAAGGTGCAGCAGACTTTCTCGCTGCTGTGGATGTGGCCCGGCAGGTGCGCGTGCAAACGTGGGGCAATGATGATCTCGCCTACACGCCGGAGGAGTTCCTCGAGGCGTTCAACGACCCGTACGAGCGGCTGGTAGTGCTGCTGGCCAAAATCGGTCCAAACATCGTCGGCCGCGCCGGTATCTCCATGCCGTTGGCCGAAAATACCGAAATGGCGATCGTCTCGCTGGAGATTCTGCCCCGTTACCAGGGTGGCGGCGTCGGGCGGGAACTGTTGGATGCGGCCGAACACTTCGCCCGTGGAGAGATGCGGCGGACCGTCCTGGTCGAGACGCATCACCCGGGCGCGATGCTGGAAGACACTGACGGACGCGTAGTGGCAGCGGCCCACGGCGACGGCGTCCTTCCGTTGGCCAGCAGGGAAGTGGCCTTCGCGCGGAGGACCGGCTACGAGCTGCAGCAGGTCGAGCGGTTCAGCTCCTGTGCGCTGCCGCTCGATGCGGCTCTGCTGCAGCAGTTGAAACAGCAGGCGGTGGAGGTTTCCGGGCCGGACTATGCTATCCATACGTGGACGAACACCTGCCCCGCGGAGTGGGTCCACGATATGGCCGTTCTCGAGGACCTGATGGGCGGCGAGGAGTCATTCAGCGCGTACGGTTCCGGCGATGGCGGCGGGCAGGCTGAGGACGCACGGATCAGTGACGTCGGTGGTGATGATGTCCGCGGCGACGACACCCGTGGTGATGACGCCCGTGTCCGCGAGGCGGAGACACTGGCCAGTGGCAGCGGCCGGCAGACCATGGTGTGCGCCGTCGAGCACCGCCCCACCGGCCGGCTGGTCGGATTCACCGCCATCAGCATCCTGGGCCACCGTGACGACGTCGTTTTCCAGGACGATACTCTGGTGCTGCAGGAACACCGCGGCCGGAAACTCGGCATGCTGATCCGGGTCTGCAATCTGGAACGGCTCGCCCTCGAGCAGCCCGCGGCGCGGCGGCTCTACGCTTGGAACGCCGCCGAGAAAGACTATATGGCCGTGGTCAATGATGCCCTCGGTTTCACCACGGCGGGCTATACGGGGGAGTGGCGGAAGCAGTTCGACGCCTGAGGGCGGGCGGTAGCGCGGTCGACCGGAGCCTCGACGGTATACCAGGCAGCCGGCCCCGCGACATAGGCGATTTGTTGTGTTCACCGGCGATCCCGTAAGCTTGGAGAACCAAAGACCGTCGGTCATCAGGTTCCCATTCAGTTGAGTGGATAAAACCTGGTCGAAAGTCCCCGCACCAGGGGCGGCCTGCGCAGGTGAACGAAGCATTTCCTCCAATGTGCAGCCGTGTCCAACATGGCCGTCACTGTAGAGGCGAAGCCCCGTACATCTGTGCGGGGCGTTTTTTGTGCCAACCCGCATCGCGGGTACGGACCCGAAACGACCGGCATTATTCCCGGAAGGAGGGTTATGGCAACGCCAATCAAGGTGTCCGCAGTTGAAGAGCTTACGGAAAACTTCCGTACGTCGAACGCGGCAGTCCTAACCGAATACCGTGGGCTTACCGTTGCACAGCTCCAGGAGCTGCGTCGATCACTGGGCGAGGACACAAGTTACTCGGTCGTGAAGAACACCCTGACTGCACTCGCGGCGAAGGAAGCCGGTGTCGATGCATTCGACGGCCAGCTTGCCGGACCCACCGCGGTTGCCTTCATCAAGGGTGACGCAGTCAAGGCTGCCAAGGGTTTGACGGACTTCGCGAAGGCCAACCCACAGCTCGTTATCAAGACCGGTTACTTCGAAGGCAAGTCCATGGACGCCGACGGAGTTAACGCACTGGCCGCCCTCGAGTCGCGCGAGCACCAGCTTGCACGCGTCGCGGGCGTCCTGAAGGCCCCGATGGGTCAGCTGGTCCGCACGGTTGAAGCACTGCGGCTCAAGCGCGAAGAAGGAGCCCCTGCTTCAGAGGCTCCCGCCGCCGCTGAGGACGCTCCCGCCGAGGAGACTCCCGCAGCCGAAGTCCCCGCCGAGACGGAAAGCACGGAGGCCCCGGCCGCCGATGCCGCACCCGAAGCGGATGCTGAGACCACGAAGGACTAGTTCCTCACAGCACCATCCCTGACTTCCGACGGGAGCAGGACTGACGATCCCGGCCGTTATATGCGGCCACCACAAAGAAAAGGAGCGCCACTCATGGCTAAGCTCACCAACGACGAGCTCATCGAAGCTTTCAAGGAATTGACCATCGTCGAGCTCTCTGAGTTCGTCAAGCAGTTCGAGGAGACCTTCGACGTCACCGCTGCTGCTCCGGTTGCTGCTGCAGGCGGCGGCGCCGCTGTTGAAGAAGCCGAAGAGCAGACCGAATTCGACGTTATTCTCGAAGCTGCCGGCGACAAGAAGATCCAGGTCATCAAGGAGGTGCGCTCGCTGACCTCCCTCGGCCTCAAGGAAGCCAAGGACCTGGTCGACGGTGCACCGAAGGCTGTTCTGGAAGGCGCCTCCAAGGACGCCGCCGAGAAGGCCAAGGAGTCCCTCGAGGGCGCCGGCGCCACGGTGACCCTGAAGTAGTCTTTCTCAAGACACCCGCCACTGTTCGGTGGCAGCAAGAAGCCCGCGTGATGATTCACGCGGGCTTCTTTGCGTCTGGGGAGCGATTGACGGCTCCGGCATGTCGAGGGGTGTCGACTGTCCTGGGGAGTCAGCCCCTTGGCCGCGGTTCCGGCCGCCCAGTCAGCCCCTTGGCCGTGAGTCAGCCCACTGCAGCTACCTGACTGGCGGGTAAGGGGCTGACTCGGCGTAGTGGTTGGGGTGAGTCAGCGACTCGGCGTAGTGGGGGCCGTAGTGGTTGGGGATGAATTGGGTCAGTCGCGGTAGAGGAGGAGCGCTTCGCCCTGCCCGCCGCCGCCGCACAGCGAGACGGCGGCCTTGCCGGTGCCGCGGCGGCTCAGTTCGTGCGCAGCATGTCCGGCCAGCCGGGCGCCGGAAGCACCGATCGGATGGCCCAGCGCGATCGCTCCGCCGTGCAGGTTGCACTTGTCCAGGCTGATGTCCAGGTCCTTCAGGGACTGCACGGCGACGGACCCGAAAGCTTCGTTGATCTCGATGAAGTCCAGATCGTCCTTGCTCCAGCCGGCTTTCTCCAGTGCGGCCTTGATGGCGTTCGACGGCTGTGAATGCAGTGAGTTATCCGGTCCGGCCACCTGCCCGGGAGCTCCTACGACGGCGAGGTAGTCGAGCCCGAGTGCCTCGGCGTTTGCGCGGCTCGTCAGCACCAGGGCAGCAGCGCCGTCGCTGAGCGGGGAGGAGTTGCCTGCAGTGATGCTGCCTTCCTTGTCGAAGGCCGGACGAAGTTTGCTCAACGATTCGACGGATGTGTCCGGGCGGATGCCCTCGTCGGTTTTGACCACAATCGGGTCGCCCTTGCGCTGCGGCACCGAGACCGGGGTGATCTCGTCGTCGAACACGCCGTCTTTGGCCGCCTTGGCGGCGCGCTCGTGAGAGGCTGCGGCCACCTCATCCTGGGACGTGCGGTCGATACCGAGCACGCCGTTTTTGCGTTCGGTGGAAGCGCCCATTGACTCGTCGTCGAACGCATCCGTCAGCCCGTCGCGTGCGACCGAGTCGACGGCGGCCATGTTGCCGTAGGTCCAGCCCTGCCGGACCCCGGGCAGCAGGTGCGGTCCGCGGGACATCGATTCCTGGCCACCTGCGACGACGACGGTGGCGTCACCGGCGCGGATCAGCCGGGCGGCGTCGGACACGGCGGCGAGGCCGGAGAGGCACACCTTGTTGATGGTCACGGTCGGAACGTTCCAGCCAATTCCGGCCGCGATGGCGGTCTGCCGCGCCGGGTTTTGACCGGCACCGGCCTGGACCACCTGGCCCATGATGACGGCGTCGACCCTGTCAGCGCCGACGCCGGACTTCTCCAGTGCGGCGGCAACGGCCTTGGCGCCGAGTTCGACGGCGGTAAAGCTGGCCAGCTGCCCGTTCAGGCGGCCCTGCGGGGTACGCGCCGCCGACAGGATGACCACATCATTTGGGTTGGCACTCATGTTGATCAGATCCCTCTTTCGATATGAGTTCCCGGTGCCGCGGGGGCGTGCCGGAAAAGGGCCGCAACCGCACAGTTACAGCTTTTGTATCGAATCTAACAGGTTTGGCTGGAAGCTTGATGTACAGTTACTGCAGGAAATGCTCCGCTACCTCGGTTCCCGGCCCCGCAGGCCGGTAAAGGTAATGCGTCGAGCGCTGGACTCTGGACGCCTTCTGGCGTACAGTAGATATTTGCGTCTTCCCTCTTAAACCCTTTAAGCCTTCATATAGCGGTGGGCTTCGCCGCGGCACGTTGTTGGACCAGCCTGAATGGGCTTTTCCGCAGCGCCTCGCCGCTGGCGGCGGATCATATAGCGGATCCGGCAAGGTAGTGCAACGAGACTACCCCAGTATCGTCGGGAAGCGCGGACACGCCTGAAGGTCTGTGGAAGGATCCCTCTTGGTCGCCTCGAGCACCCCAAATAACGAAACCGCTAACAGCGCGGCTGACAATTCTCTGGCAACGGACGGAGCGTCACGCCGGCTTTCATTCGCGAAGATTCACGAACCGCTGGATGTACCGAATCTGCTCGGCCTGCAAACCGACAGCTTTGACTGGCTGGTCGGCAATGAGCGCTGGCAGGAGCGGATTGAACAAGCTCTTGCCGAGGGTCGTCAGGACCTGCCTGTCACTTCCGGACTCTCCGACATCTTCGAAGAGATCTCTCCGATTGAGGACTTCCAGGGCACCATGTCCCTGAGCTTCTCGGAGCCGGAATTCGCCGATCCCAAGTACACCATGGAGGAGTGCAAGGACCGCGACGCCACCTACGCCGCCCCGCTT
The DNA here is from genome assembly GCF_000520495.1 of Arthrobacter sp. H14. Lineage (GTDB taxonomy): Bacteria > Actinomycetota > Actinomycetes > Actinomycetales > Micrococcaceae > Arthrobacter_C. The sequence continues at coordinate 74,702 of NZ_KI914622.1, read as the reverse complement.
TACGTCAAGGCGGAGTTCATGAACAACAACACGGGCGAAATCAAGCAGCAGACCGTGTTCATGGGCGACTTCCCGTTGATGACCGAAAAGGGCACGTTCGTCATTAACGGCACCGAGCGCGTCGTCGTCTCCCAGCTGGTCCGTTCGCCGGGCGCCTACTTCGAGCGCGCCGCCGACAAGACCAGCGACAAGGACATCTTCACCGCCAAGATCATCCCGTCCCGCGGTGCATGGTTCGAGCTGGAGATCGACAAGCGCGACCAGGTCGGTGTCCGTCTGGACCGCAAGCGCAAGCAGTCCGTCACGGTGCTGCTCAAGGCGCTTGGCTGGACCGAATCCATGATCCTGGAAGAGTTCGGCGAGTTCGACTCCATCCGCGCCACCATGGAGAAGGACACCACCGAAACCAAGGAAGATGCCCTGCTGGACATCTACCGCAAGCTCCGTCCGGGCGAGCCGCCGACAGTTGAAGCAGCGCAGTCCCTGCTGGACAACCTGTACTTCAACCCGAAGCGATACGACCTGGCCAAGGTCGGCCGCTACAAGGTCAACCGCAAGCTTGGCACCGAGATCCCGCTGGGCCAGCCGAACTCGTCCGTGCTGAACACCGAGGACATCGTCGCGATGATCAAGTTCCTCGTCACCCTGCACGCCGGCGGCAAGACCGTTTCCGGCAAGCGCGACGGCCAGGACCACGAGATCCGCGTCGAGGTCGACGACATCGACCACTTCGGAAACCGCCGCATCCGTGCGGTCGGCGAGCTGATCGAGAACCAGGTCCGCACCGGTCTGTCCCGTATGGAGCGTGTTGTCCGCGAGCGGATGACCACCCAGGACGTCGAGGCAATCACCCCGCAGACGCTGATCAACATCCGTCCCGTCGTGGCCGCGATCAAGGAGTTCTTCGGAACCTCCCAGCTCTCGCAGTTCATGGACCAGAACAACCCGCTGGCCGGTCTGACGCACAAGCGTCGTCTTTCCGCGCTGGGCCCGGGTGGTCTGTCCCGTGACCGCGCCGGCATGGAAGTCCGTGACGTCCACCCCTCGCACTACGGACGTATGTGCCCCATCGAAACGCCTGAAGGCCCGAACATCGGCCTGATCGGTTCGCTGGCATCCTACGGCCGCATCAACGCGTTCGGCTTCATCGAGACCCCGTACCGCAAGGTGCACGATGGCCAGGTGACCGACGAGGTTGTTTACCTGACCGCCGATGACGAGATCGACGTCGTTATTGCCCAGGCGAATGCCCCGCTGACCGACGACGAGCGCTTCGCCGAGGACATGGTCCTGGTGCGCCAGCGCGGCGGTGGCGGCGAGCCGGTGCTGATCCCGGCCGCCGAGGTCGAGTTCATGGACGTTTCCCCGCGCCAGATGGTGTCGGTCGCGACGGCCCTGATCCCGTTCCTCGAGCACGACGACGCCAACCGCGCCTTGATGGGTGCGAACATGCAGCGTCAGGCTGTCCCGCTGATTCAGTCGGAAGCGCCGTACGTCGGCACCGGCATGGAGCGCTCGGCAGCTGTTGACGCCGGCGACGTCGTTATTGCCGCCAAGGCGGGCGTCGTCTCCGAAGTTTCCGCTGATGTCGTTGTGATGCTGAACGACGACGGCACGGAGACCAACTACCGCATCGCCAAGTTCAACCGTTCCAACCAGGGCACGGCCTACAACCAGCGCGTGCTGGTCACCGAAGGCCAGCGCCTCGAGGTTGGCGGCATCATCGCGGACGGTCCTTCGACCGACCACGGAGAACTTGCCCTCGGTAAGAACCTGCTCGTGGCATTCATGTCCTGGGAAGGCCACAACTTCGAGGACGCCATCATCCTCTCGCAGCGCGTTGTCTCCGATGACGTACTGTCCTCGATCCACATCGAAGAGCACGAGATCGATGCCCGCGACACCAAGCTCGGTGCCGAGGAGATCACCCGGGACATCCCGAACGTCTCCGAGGAGATCCTGGCAGGACTGGACGAGCGCGGCATCATCCACATCGGTGCGGAGGTTGAGGCCGGCGACATCCTGGTCGGAAAGGTCACCCCGAAGGGTGAAACCGAACTGACTCCGGAAGAGCGCCTGCTGCGTGCAATCTTCGGCGAGAAGTCCCGCGAGGTCCGCGACACGTCCCTGAAGGTTCCGCACGGCGAGTCCGGCACCGTCATCGGCGTCCGCGTCTTCGACCGCGACAACGACGACGAGCTGCCCCCGGGCGTGAACCAGCTGGTTCGCGTCTACGTGGCCAACAAGCGCAAGATCACGGACGGTGACAAGCTTGCCGGCCGCCACGGTAACAAGGGCGTCATCTCCAAGATTCTGCCGATCGAGGACATGCCGTTCCTGGAAGACGGCACCCCGGTCGACATCGTGCTCAACCCGCTGGGTGTTCCCGGACGTATGAACGTCGGCCAGGTGCTGGAAACACACCTCGGCTGGGTCGCCAAGCAGGGCTGGAAGATCGAGGGAGACCCGGACTGGGTCCAGGCGCTGCCGAACATGCCGCGCGAAACCGGTCCGACCAACGTCGCCACCCCGGTCTTCGACGGTGCCCGCGAAGAGGAAATCACCGGACTGCTGGATTCGACCAACGTCACCCGCGACGGCAACCGCCTGATCGGTTCCTCCGGCAAGGCCCTGGTCTACGACGGCCGCTCCGGCGAGCCGTTCCCGGACCCGATCTCGGTCGGCTACATGTACATCCTGAAGCTGCACCACTTGGTCGATGACAAGATCCACGCCCGCTCCACCGGTCCGTACTCCATGATCACCCAGCAGCCGCTTGGTGGTAAGGCACAGTTCGGTGGCCAGCGCTTCGGTGAGATGGAAGTCTGGGCCCTGGAAGCGTACGGCTCCGCCTACACGCTGCAGGAACTGCTGACGATCAAGTCCGATGACATCCACGGCCGCGTGAAGGTTTACGAGGCCATCGTCAAGGGTGAGAACATTCCCGAGCCCGGCATCCCTGAATCCTTCAAGGTGCTGATCAAGGAAATGCAGTCCCTTTGCCTGAACGTCGAGGTGCTGTCGCAGGACGGCAACTCGCTTGATATGCGTGACTCGGATGAAGAAGTCTTCCGGGCCGCGGAGGAACTCGGTATCGACCTGTCCAGGGCCGAACCCAGCTCCGTCGAAGAGGTCTGATCCTCTTTCCGTAACCCGAAACGACTTTAGATTTAGAGACAAAGAGAGAACAGGGACCCTATGTCCAACGAAGAATCTTCCTTCGGCCACATGCGCATCGGCCTGGCCACCGCGGACCAGATCCGCGATTGGTCCTATGGCGAAGTCAAGAAGCCCGAAACCATCAATTACCGTACCCTCAAGCCTGAGAAGGACGGTCTGTTCTGCGAGAAGATCTTCGGACCTTCCCGCGACTGGGAATGCTACTGCGGCAAGTACAAGCGTGTCCGTTTCAAGGGCATCATTTGTGAGCGTTGCGGCGTTGAAGTAACCCGTGCCAAGGTGCGCCGTGAGCGGATGGGCCACATTGAGCTCGCCGCCCCGGTCACGCACATCTGGTACTTCAAGGGTGTTCCTTCCCGCCTGGGCTACCTGCTGGACCTGGCGCCGAAGGACCTTGAGAAGATCATCTACTTCGCCGCCTACATGATCACCAGTGTCGACGACGAAGCACGTCACGCCGAGCTGCCGAACCTGCAGACCGAGCACGACATCGAGAAGAAGAATAAGGTCGACACCCGCGACTCCGACATCGCCGCGATCGCACGTCAGCTCGAGGATGACCTCGGCAAGTTGGAGGCCGACGGCGCGAAGGCTGCGGAGAAGAAGAAGGCCCGCGACGCCGCCGACCGCCAGATGGCGAACGTGCGCAAGCGTGCCGACGCCGAGATCGAGCGCCTCGAGCAGGTCTGGGACCGCTTCAAGAACCTCAAGGTCGCCGACCTTGAAGGTGATGAGGGACTGTACCGCGAACTGCGCGACCGCTACGGCCTGTTCTTCGAAGGTGCCATGGGCGCCGACGCGATCAAGGCCCGCCTTGAGAACTTCGACATGCACGCCGAAGCCGAGCACCTGCGCGACATCATCCAGAACGGCAAGGGCCAGCGCAAGACGCGTGCCCTGAAGCGCCTGAAGGTTGTCAACGCGTTCCTGACCACCACCAACAGCCCGCTGGGCATGGTGCTGGACGCTGTCCCGGTGATCCCGCCGGAACTGCGCCCAATGGTCCAGCTCGACGGCGGCCGGTTCGCGACGTCGGACCTCAACGACCTGTACCGCCGCGTGATCAACCGCAACAACCGCCTGAAGCGCCTGCTTGATCTCGGTGCACCCGAGATCATCGTGAACAACGAGAAGCGGATGCTCCAGGAAGCGGTCGACAGCCTCTTCGACAACGGCCGCCGCGGCCGTCCTGTCACCGGACCGGGCAACCGTCCGCTGAAGTCGCTGTCCGACATGCTCAAGGGTAAGCAGGGCCGGTTCCGCCAGAACCTGCTGGGTAAGCGTGTTGACTACTCCGGCCGTTCGGTCATCGTCGTCGGTCCGCAGCTGAAGCTGCACCAGTGTGGTCTGCCCAAGCAGATGGCGCTGGAGCTGTTCAAGCCGTTCGTGATGAAGCGCCTGGTTGACCTCAACCACGCACAGAACATCAAGAGCGCCAAGCGGATGGTCGAGCGTTACCGCCCGCAGGTCTGGGACGTGCTCGAAGAGATCATCACCGAACACCCGGTGCTGCTCAACCGTGCGCCAACCCTGCACCGTCTCGGTATCCAGGCATTCGAACCACAGCTCGTTGAGGGTAAGGCTGTCCAGCTGCACCCGCTGGTCTGTGGCGCGTTCAATGCTGACTTCGACGGCGACCAGATGGCTGTCCACCTGCCGCTCTCCCCGGAGGCGCAGGCCGAGGCCCGCATCCTGATGCTGTCCTCGAACAACATCCTGAAGCCGTCCGACGGACGTCCGGTCACCCTGCCTTCGCAGGACATGATCATCGGTCTGTACCACCTGACGACCAAGCGCGTCGGCTCCGCCGGCGAAGGCCGCCAGTTCGGTTCATTGGCCGAGGCGATCATGGCCCACGATCAGGGCTCGCTGCACCTGAACTCGACGGTGAAGATCCGCCTGACGGACTTCACCCCGAACGAGGGATGGCAGGCGCCCGAAGGCTGGGAGCCGGGTCAGCCGGTTACCGTCGAGACGTCGCTGGGACAGGTGCTCTTCAACGAGACCCTGCCTGATGACTACCCGTGGGTCGACGCCGTGGCAGACAAGGGCCAGCTCTCGACAATCGTCAACGACCTTGCCGAGCGCTACCCGAAGGTCATCGTCGCGCAGACGCTGGACAACCTGAAGGACTCCGGTTTCTACTGGGCAACCCGTTCCGGTGTGACCGTTGCGATTTCGGACATCGCCAAGCCGGCGGAGAAGCCCGCCATTCTCGAGAACTACGAGGGCCAGGCCGCCAAGGTGGAAAGCCAGTACGAGAAGGGCCTGATTGCTGACGACGAGCGGCGCCAGGAACTGATCGACATCTGGAATAAGGCCACCAATGAGGTTGCGGAGGCGATGCAGAAGAACCTTTCGGCGTCGAACACGATTAACCGCATGGTCTCCTCCGGTGCACGTGGTAACTGGATGCAGGTCCGTCAGATTGCCGGTATCCGTGGACTGGTGGCGAACCCCAAGGGTGAAATCATCCCGCGTCCGATCAAGTCCTCCTACCGCGAGGGCCTGTCGGTGCTGGAATACTTCATCGCCACCCACGGTGCCCGTAAGGGTCTGGCCGATACGGCTCTGCGTACCGCTAACTCCGGTTACCTGACCCGTCGTCTGGTCGACGTGTCGCAGGATGTCATCGTCCGCGAAGACGACTGTGGCACCGAGCGCGGCCTGACGTTGCCGATCGCCCTCGAAGTTGGAGGCGAGCGGACGCTGCACGAGGATGTTGCATCCAGTGTGTACGCCCGTACTTTGGCAACCGACGTCGTCGATGCCAATGGTGAGGTGCTTGCAGAAGGCGGCGCCGACGTCGGCGATGTCCTCATCGACCGGCTGTTCAAGGCCGGGGTCACCGAGATCAAGATCCGCTCCGTGCTGACTTGTGAATCACGGGTGGGAACCTGTGCGCAGTGCTACGGCCGCTCCCTGGCCACGGGTAAGACCGTGGACATCGGCGAGGCCGTCGGCATTATCGCCGCACAGTCCATCGGTGAGCCGGGTACCCAGCTGACGATGCGTACGTTCCACACCGGTGGTGCTGTTTCCGCTTCCCGCGGCGACGACATCACCCAGGGTCTGCCCCGTATTCAGGAGCTGTTCGAAGCACGTACGCCCAAGGGTGTCGCGCCGATCGCAGAGTCCGCGGGCCGGGTCACCATCGAGGAGACCGAGCGCCAGCTGCGCCTCATCGTCACCCCCGATGACGGATCCGAGGAGCAGGCCTACCCGGTTCTGCGCCGTGCCCGCCTGTTGGTTGAGGACGGCGACCATGTCGACGTCGGCCAGCAGATGGTTGTCGGTGCCGTGGACCCGAAGCAGGTTCTGCGTATCCTTGGCCCGCGTGCCGCCCAGAAGCACCTGGTTGACCAGGTTCAGGGCGTGTACCGCAGCCAGGGCGTTGGTATCCACGACAAGCACGTCGAGGTTATCGTTCGCCAGATGCTGCGCCGTATCACCATCATCGAATCCGGCGACTCCAAGCTGCTCCCCGGCGAGCTGGCCGAGCGTGGCCGTTTCGAAGAGGAGAACCGGCGCGTGGTGTCCGAGGGTCAGACCCCGGCATCGGGCCGTCCGGAGCTGATGGGTATCACCAAGGCTTCGCTGGCGACCGATTCCTGGCTGTCCGCGGCTTCCTTCCAGGAAACCACCCGGGTCCTGACCCAGGCGGCCATGGAAGGCAAGTCCGATCCGCTGCTCGGCCTGAAGGAAAACGTCATCATCGGTAAGCTGATCCCGGCCGGTACCGGCCTGGCACGCTACAACGACGTTAAGGTCGAACCGACTGAGGAAGCGAAGGCGAATCTGTACACCGGCCCGAGCGCCTTCAGCGACTTCGACTACGCCGGAGTCGGCGGAGACGTGAACCCCGAGTTCCACGCCATCCCGCTCGATGACTACGACATGGGCACCGAATACCGGTAACCACTAACCGGATTCACCCCAACGAAGAGCCCCGTACCGAAAGGTGCGGGGCTTTTCGTGTGCGTGGGGAAGGGTCTTGCTGTCGTCTCCTTTTAGCCATTGCCGGAAGCCCATACTAGGCTTTCCCGTATCAGGTCTGTGGAGGAGCGACAATGGAACTTCGATGGATCGAGGCATTCATCGCAGTGGCCGAAGAGCTTCACTTCGGCAGGGCGGCGGAACGGCTCCGGATGGCCCAATCGCCACTGAGCCAAACGATCAAGAAACTGGAACGGTCGCTGGGAAGCCCGCTTTTCGACCGCAATACGCGTACGGTCTCGCTGACCGCGGCTGGCCACTCGTTCCTCCCTCATGCTCGCAGGATTGTCGACGAACTGGATCTGGCCCGCCGGGCCGCAGGTGCTACCGAGCACGAAGTCTACGGACGCGTAGCAATCGGTTTCTCCGGAGCCCTGAACCACCTCACTTTGCCGCCGCTGACCCGGGCACTGCGGACAAAGCATCCCAACATCGCACTCTCACTGGTGGACCGGGTAATGACGGACGAGGCGGTCCAGCAGTTGTCCCATGGAAGCCTCGATTTGGCCTTCGTCGGTCTGCCGATGGAGACGTCGGTGGTGCAGCACCGTGCCATCTCCATAGAGACACTCAAAGCGGTGCTGCCGCTGGACCATCCACTTGCAGCGGACGCCGAAGTCGACTTGGCCGAGCTGGCGGATGACGATTTCGTGGCGATGCCCCGCTATCCGGGGTCGGTCTTGCGCGAAACGATGGGCCGGGCCGGCGCCAACGCCGGCTTCCATCCCCGCATTGTGCAGGAAGTGGTGGACCCGTTCCTGATCCTTTCCCTGGTGGCTGCCGGTGTGGGGATCAGTCTCGTCCCGGAGTGCCTGCAGTCCATAGCTCCGGCCGGTGCTGTGTTCGTACCGTTGTCAGGGGAGAATCCACCACGCCATGCAAGTGGAATTTGATGGAATCCCGAGCACTCCTCTGAGGCGCTCCAGGCGGTATTGGAGGTGGCTGCCGAAGTGCTGCCCACCCCACCGCAACTGGCCGGGGGAGTGCTCTCCCATTCATCAGGAAGCGACGACTGAGCAGATCTTCAGCAACTATGTGCGTAAGGTACATAACTTATGACTGATTTAGTGTTGGACGAGCCATAATTCGGTTGACACACTGGCAATGTTCCGCGATGCCCGTTCCGGCAACGGAACAGCCCTCGGTTCGGCGATGACCCGCGCCTTTGCCATTGGAGAATGTCTTGCAGGAGGCCAGTCATGACTGAACAGTTACGTGTGGGAATCGTCGGATGTGGGGCGATTGCCGGCAACCACGCCGAAGCCTACCTGGCCGCGGAAGGTGCCGTCGTCGTTGGCTGTTGCGACGTGGATACTGACCGTGCCACGTCCTTTGCCGCATCAGCCGGCATTTCCTCTGCAGTGGAAACCGTGGACGAGTTGCTGGACCTGGGGCTGGACGTGGTCAGCGTTTGCACCCCGCATCCCACTCATGAATCCGTCGTCGTCGCCGCGGCGTCACGCGGAGTGCATGTGTTGTGCGAAAAGCCGATCGCCGTCGACTCCGCTTCCGCCCGGCGGATGATCGACGCCTGTGAGGATGCCGGTGTCGTCCTCGGGGTCTTGTTCCAGCGCCGGTTCTGGCCGGCAGCCCAGCGGCTCCGGGCCGCGATCGACGACGGCACGCTCGGCGACCCGGTGCTCGGCCACTGTTCGGTGCTGCTGCACCGCGAGCCGGAGTACTACTCGGCCGACGCCTGGCGCGGAATGTGGGCCACCGATGGAGGAGGGGTATTGATGACCCAGGGGATCCATTACATCGATCTGCTGCAGTGGTTCATGGGCCCAGTGGCCGAGGTGACCGGCCGGGTCGGTACCTTCAAGCACGGCGAACATATCGAGGTGGAGGATTCGGCGGTGGCCACGCTGCTGTTCGAATCCGGCGCGCTGGCTACTGTGCAGGCTTCCACGGCGGTGACCCCAAACCTAGGTGTTCAGGTGCGGGTCACCGGCCGAAATGGTGCCTCAGCGAGCGTGTCCGAGTATCCGGAAGGCGAGCCGGGGGCCAATGATCTGTGGGCGGTGCCGGGGGAGGCCCATTATGCCCCCGTTTACGACGACGGCGTGGAGCCTAATGTGCCGCTGTCGCAGATAAATGCCCGGCTGGCTCCCTTCCATGCCCTGCAAATCGCCGATTTTGTCGACGCCATCCGTTCCGGCAGGGAGCCGGCCGTCACCGGACGGGAAGCCTTGAAATCGCTGCAGATAGTGACGGCTGTGTATGAGTCCGCGGTCCGCGGCATGCCGGTAAGGATAGGCGATGAATAATCCGCACACTAAGCGCCGGATTGGACTGGCCCAGCTGTCGCTGCTGGACACGTCACCGCCAGAACTGGTGGCAACCGCCGCAGATGCGGGTTTCGATTTCATTGGCGTGCGGGTACGGCCCGTCACCACCAGAGAGAGATCCTACAATCTGGCACCGGGGTCACCGCTGCTCGCCGAGACCCGGCAGCGGATGGCCGATACCGGGATCGAGGTGATGGATATCGAATTCCTGCTGCTCGATGGGTATGCCGGTCCTCAGGAGTGGGGACCGATGCTGGAAGCGGGCGCCGAACTCGGGGCGCGGTACATGACCGTCGCGGCCGCCGATCCGGACCGCCACCGGTTGCTCGACACGCTGGCCGCGCTTACGGAGGATGCGGCCTGTCACGGCATCATCCCAACCCTTGAGCCAATCTCCTACCAACAGGTCGCCTCCCTGCCCGCGGCAACCGGCATGGCGGAACAGGCAGGATGTTCGGTCCTGCTTGACGCGCTGCACTTCGCCCGGTTCGGCGGCACCCTCGACCAGGTGCGCAGCGCGGCCGGTTACATTCCGATGCTGCAGTTGTGCGACGGGCCCGGCGTGCCCCCGCCGGACAGGGAGGCGCTGATCTTTGAATCCCGGTCAAACCGTCGCATTCCCGGCGATGGCGATTTCCCGCTGGCAGCTTTGGCCGCGGCGTTGGACCCTTCGCTGCCCGTCAGCGTGGAGGTTGCGGCCGACTCGCTGAAGGCCGATCTCGGCCCAAGCGAATTTGCCCGCCAGTTGAAGACCGCGGCCGACGACGTGCTCCTGGCCGCGGCCGGACTGCAGCGGCAAGAGAAAACCGGAATCGAATGGAAACCATGACCTCAATTGCTTCGTCGCCTGAAAAAAGCTCCACCCACGAGATCAACTGCGATGTACTTATCGTCGGTGCGGGTGCCGGCGGCCTTTCGGCAGCGGTGACTGCCGCATATCACGGGCTGAACGTCGTCGTCGTCGAAAAGGCTCCTGTTTGTGGCGGGGCGACTTCCTGGTCCGGAGGGTGGATGTGGGCTCCGCGGAACCCCCTGGCCCGCGCAGACGGGGTCAACGAGGACGTCCAGGAACCGCGGACCTATCTCGAGAGCCAGCTCGACGGGAACTTCCGGGCCGACAAGGTCGATGCCCTGCTCGAGGCGGCTCCTCGTATGGTTGGCTTCTTCGAGAGCAAGACATCGCTGCAATTCACGCCCGGGAAATGGGTCGCGGATATCCATGGCAAGGCACCGGGCGCGGGCACTGGACACCGCTCGGTGGCACCAAAACCGATCAACAAGCGCAGCTTCAGCAAGGAACTGCAGGCCAAGATGCGCAAGCAACTTTACGAAACATCGTTCCTGGGAATGGGCATCATGGCCGGTCCGGATCTGCAGAAGTTCCTCCGGGCCTCCCGCGGGGATATCAAAGGCATCCTCCATGCAGCATGGCGCGTGAGCTTCCACCTCTGGGACCTGTTGACCCACAGGGCAGGGACGCAGCTTGTCAATGGCACCGCACTGATCGGCCGGTTGATGAAATCGGCAGATGACCTCGGCGTTGACATCCGGGTCAACGCCCCGGCGCGGGAATTAATCCACGACGACGGCGGCCGGGTCGTGGGAGCGACGGTGGACACCCCGGAGGGGCCGGTGAGGATTCATGCCGCCCGCGGTACCGTGCTCGCAACCGGAGGCTTCCCGAACGACAAGGCGCGCCGGATTGAGCTTTTCCCGCACGAAACCGGCGCGGACCACCATACGCTTGCGCCAGCGTCGACCGAGGGCGACGGGCTGACGCTGGGCGAACGGGCCGGAGGACACATCGACCGTTCCCTCGCCTCACCCGTGGCGTGGTGCCCTGTATCGCTTGTGCCGTACGCCAACGGCAAGACCGGCGTTTTCCCGCATATCGCGGACCGGGGAAAGCCCGGAATCATCGGGGTGCTGCGCAACGGTCGGCGTTTCGTCAACGAGGCCAACGGGTATCACGATTACGTCCTCGGAATGGTTAACGCTGTACCGGAGGGCGAACCCGTCGAGTCATGGCTCATCGCCGACCATACGTTCCAGCGGCGTTATCCATTGGGCATGTCAAAGCCGCGTCCCATCCCCACATTCCTTTATGTCCGGAACGGCTACCTGACCAGGGGCCGGACGATCGAAGAACTAGCCCGCAAATGCGGAATCGATCCGGTCGGCCTTGCCACCACGGTTGCCCGGTTCAACGTCCATGCGCGTGAGGGCGTCGATCCGGATTTTGAACGCGGTGAGACGCAGTTCAACAGGTATTCCGGTGATCCCACGGTCACGCCAAATCCGTCCCTTGCGCCGATCGAAACCGGGCCCTTCTACGCGGTGAAGGTTGTTCCGGGAAGCTTCGGCACATTCATGGGGCTGGAAACGGATGCCGAGGCGCGGGTGGTCGACGACGGTGGCAAACCCATCGCCGGACTCTACGCGGTGGGGACCGACCAGGCATCCGTCTTCGGCGGACATTACCCCTCTGGCGGCATCAACATCGGCCCGGCCATGACATTCGGCTATGTCGCTGGCCGCCACCTGGCAGGTGCCACGGCCTATGAGGATGACGACGCCGCACTGGGCTAATCCATTTCCCTGGGTGCTCCTGCCTGGTTGGAACCCGGATCAGCAAAGACTCGCCGCAAATCTGTTGCACACGTCACTGTCTGTGAGCTAAACTACAAACGTTCGCAATTCGTACATGTGTGCGCATACCGTTCAAGAGCTGGAGCCGGACCTTCGTGCCGGCAGATGTGGGCGGGGGATGTGGGGGCGTCTGTCGGCGGACTGACATAACGACAATGAAATGTGTGAGACAAAGGAGCCGACCATGCAAATGCTCAAGCAGGGAAAAGGTGGATCAGTGCCGAACCACGGACCGAACTTGAAAAAGCGCGCATTGCGCGTGACTGGTACTGCGGCTGCCGCCGTGAGCCTGCTCGGCTTGACTGCTTGTGGCAGCGGCGGCGGAGGAGGAAGTGAATTTCCTTCCGAGACCATCGAAATGATTATTCCGTATTCCGCCGGCGGCAGTACCGATGTCAGCGTCCGCGGGATGGCTGCCATTGCAGAGGAGACTTGCGGCACGAACATTATTGCGAGTAACCAGACGGGCAGCGCCGGAGCTGTCGGGTTCACCGCAACCGCGAATGCCGAGCCGGACGGTTACACCGTTGGCGCCACAGCCACGGAGCTGGCCTATCTGTACAAACTGGGCACTACAGAGGTCAGTCCCGAAGACGTCAAGGGCGTCATGAGGTATGCACTCAATCCGCATGTTTACTTCGTTCCCGCTGACTCCCCATACGAGACGATGGAGGAGCTCATTGCGGCGGCTGAAGATGGTGAAACGATCAATGCGGCCACCAGCGGAACCGGTTCCGTCTACCACTTGGCTGCCGCTGGGCTCGCTGTCGAAGCGGGCGTGGAGGACTCCTTCGGGTATTTGCCGTTCGAAGGCGGGGCTGCGGCTGTGCAGGCAACTATTGGTGGCCAGGCGGATCTGACCGTTGTGGTGCTTAATGAAGCCATTGGCCAGGTCGAATCCGGCAGGTTGCGTCCACTCGCGGTTGCGGGAGAAGAGCGCCTGGATGCCATTCCGGATACTCCAACCTTGTCGGAAATCGGCATCGACTGGACTTCCGCTTCACACCTGGGGCTCGCAGTGCCGGCGGAAACCGAAGACGCTACTGTCCAAAAACTGGATGACTGTCTTCATGAAGCAATCCAGTCCGAGGATTTCCAGCAGTCCATGGCCGAGCAGAATCTGACGCTCGACTACCTTCCCCCGAAGGAGTTTTCAGACTACCTGCAGGGACTCACAGAGCAGTACTCCCAGGTGATCGATGAAGTCGGAATAGGCGCGGAGTAACCCTCTATGACAACCAATCTTGGTGACCGGATAGCGGGAGTGCTGCTACTGGCACTGGCGGTATTCGTGTTCGTGTACAGCTTCACGCTGCCTGATCCGGTGCAGGAACTGGATCCCGGAGTGGCAGCATTTCCACGGGCACTGGCAGTGGTGATCGGGCTGCTCGCCCTGGTTCCCCTGTTGCGTCCGCAGCCCGGTGAAGCGCTGCCCCGCGACGGCAACGCCTGGCGCATCATCGGCACGGTGTTGCTGCTGATCGGATATGCCCTGGTTCTCGACGTCATCGGTTTTGTCATTACCACCGTGCTGTTCATCCTGGCGGAACTGTTGTTGCTGGGAATCCGGCGGCCGGTGACGCTGATCGTTATGCCGCTGGGAGTCGGCCTGGGATTGTTCTACCTGTTCCGGGTGCTTCTCGGCGTGGCGTTGCCGACCAGTGGGTTGGGAGGTTTGCCGATATGAGTAATTGGCTCGCAGGGATGGAAGCTGTCCTGGACCCGTCGGTACTGATCCTGACGGTCCTGGGGATTCTGCTCGGCGTCGTCGTTGGAGCGATGCCAGGCTTGTCCGCAACCGTGGGCATCGCGGTATTTCTCCCCTTCACCTTCACGCTGGATCCGCTGCCCGGCCTGGTGCTGCTGCTGGGAATCTACAACGGTGCCTGTTATGCCGGTTCCATTCCGGCCATCCTGCTGAGGACACCGGGTACGCCCGCCTCGGCGGCGACGGTTTTGGATGGGTATCCGATGACTCGCAAGGGGCAGGCGGGCTACGCCCTCAGTGTGTCACTGGTCGCGTCCGTTGTTGGTGGAATTCTGGCGACGGTGATGCTGATCGTCTCGGCACCCGCCGTCGCCGAAGTTGCGCTCCAGTTCGGACCCGCAGAGTACTTCGCGTTGGCAGTCCTTGCCCTGACGATCATCGCCTCGCTGGGCGAGGGTGCGCTGGCCAAAGGCGTTATCAGCGCCGCGATTGGCGTGCTGATCGCGATGGTCGGACTGGATGGGATTTCCGGTGCTCAACGCTTTACTTTCGGTAATACGGAACTCAGCGGCGGCATCGAACTCATCGCCTTGCTGGTGGGGCTCTTCGGCGCTGCGGAGGCATTGTTCCAGATTGAACACATGCACAAGGAAAACCGCGTGTCCACAATGGGAAGCTTCAGGCTAAAGCTGGCCCAGCTGCGGTATATGGGACCGACGACGATAGGCAGCGGTGTGCTGGGCTTCTTCATCGGAGCACTTCCTGGAGTCGGGGGCGATATCGGCGGCTACGTTGCCTACAACGAGACGCGGCGGTTCGCCCGTGGCGACAAAAAGCAGTTCGGCCAGGGCGATCCGAGAGGTGTGGCGGCAGCGGAATCGGCCAACAACTCGGCCCAGGTTGGCGGTCTGGTGCCGACGCTGACCCTCGGCATTCCCGGAAATACAGCGGCAGCGGTCTTGATCGGCGCCCTGCTGGTCCAGGGTTTACGGCCAGGTCCGCAGCTGTTCGAATCGAATCCGGACCTTGTCTACGGTTCGTTTATTGCGATCCTCGTTGGTTTCGTGGTTCTGCTGGTTGTCGGCGCTGTCGGTATCAGGGCATGGGCCCAGGTCATCCGGATACCACCGGCACTGCTTTGGCCAATTGTTTTGATTCTGTCCATCGTGGGCGCGTACGCGGTGCGGACCAATCCGTTCGACGTTCTCGTGATGTTGGTGGCCGGTGTGCTGGGCTACTTCATGATGAAGGGTGGATTCCCGATTGCGCCACTGCTTATTGGCGTGATCGTCGGGCCGCTGGCGGAAGACAATTTCCGCCTGGCCATGATCCAGTACGGCGGCAGTTACAGCTGGATGCTCCAGCCACTGCCCTTCGTGCTGCTCGCACTCGGCGCGGCATCGCTGTTCTTCTCACTCTGGCGGGCTAAGAAGGGCCGCAAGGAGTTGTCGGAAGAAGTGGAAAACACGAACCAGAAGTAAATTTGTCAAGACGGCTACCCCGGACCCTTACGCGAGACGATCAGGGACCGGGGTAGCCCCGTCCGGTCCCGGGCAGTGGATACGGCCCGGAATCCTCATCGTCGTCATCGCCTCCACCGAAACCATCCAGGCTCCCGGTACCGCTGCCCAGCAGGCTCCGGTTGAGGGCAGCGGTGTCAGCCATCAGCTCGTCGACTGCAGCGAACAGGTGCCTCTCAGCAATGTCCGTTCCTTCAAGGGTCGCGGCAACGACGGAGCGGCGCACCAGTTCCTTGGCAAAGGATGCGGTTGTTCCGGCAGTGCGTTGCGCCGCCTCTGTGATGGCCTCCGGACTGAAAGCAATATGCCGCGCGTAAAGTTTCAGCAGGGCCGCCCGCTCCACAGTCTCCGGCAGGGGAATCTCGACCGCCAGATCCACCCTGCCCGGACGCTGGGCGAGCGCCCGTTCCAGCATGTCCACCCGGTTGGTGGTGAGGATGAAGGCTACGTCCGCGTCGTCGTCGAGACCGTCCATGGCATCGAGAACCTCGAAGAGGAGCGGCTGCGGTCCATGCCCAAAGCTGCGGTCTTCTGCGATCAGGTCGCAGTCCTCGAGGATGACCATGGATGGCTGCAATGCACGGGCCATTCGCGCGGCCTCGGAAATGAAGGCGAGCGAACCGCCGGAGAGGATAATCGCCGTCGTACCCTGACTTTGGCTCAACAGGTAGCGCACGGTGTGCGTTTTGCCGGTTCCCGGCGGTCCATAGAGCAAAATGCCGCGTTTGAGATGTTGGCCCAGGGACTTGAGCGCCGTCCGGTGCTCCGCCATTCCAACAGCGTGGTCCGCGACCTTCTGCAGCAGCCCCTCGGGCAAAATAACGTCCGACGGCGTCAAGCCGGGCCTGGCGTGGAAAGTCACCCCAGCACCCATCGATCCATATTCGTCCACGGTCAGTGACACCACCTGGCCCTTTAGCACGCTTCGCGTTTGCATCCTGGTCCGCACTACCGCAAGGAAGTCCGCGACGACGGCCGAATCGGGTGAAAGCACTTCCAGCAATGCCGTCGGACGGTCGAAACCGGGACTTGCCTTCCGCTGCAGCACGGCCAGCGGTACGCCCGCATACCTGAACAACCAGATCCCGAGGGCTACTGCCTGCCGCTGTTCATTGGGGCCGATGGCCAGGTTTGCATAGTCCGGTTGGGCGAGCGGAAACTGCGGGAAAATCTGGGCCTGCTGGAGCATATCGCTCAAGGAGGAGTGGTGGCGTTGATCACCGCCGCCTATACCGACCAGCCGCTTGTCCGGGTCCTCAGCTGTCAGCTCTGCCAGCAGGATGTCAACGTCGACGAACCGGTGTGCCGGAATCTCCTCCACCACGACCGGAATTTCATGCGCCGGATGGCCGAGGTGCTCAGCGAGGGTGGCAAGCAACTGCTCACCTCTGGGATACCGCTGCTGCTTCGCCTGTACCAGCTGCACCAACTCGGCGAAATCGTCCATGAACTTCCCCAGATTCTCCGTCATGGCATGACATTACCAGCGCTCTTGTGGCTGTTCGGCTGAAATACTTGGTCACTTAGTTGACAGTTCAACTCTCGGCTGGAACACTTTATATTGAAGCGTCAACCAATTAGGCGCGAAGCGGCTACATTCGCACGCTGTGACCAACTGAATTTCTACCGAATGGCGAAACCTATGAACAACTCTTCCCTGACCGCTGCTGCCCGGACTGTCCTCCGCGTCGTTGCCGGCTTCCTTTTTGCCGCACACGGCTGGCAGAAATTCAACGAGTTCACTATTGCGGGCACCCAGGGGGCATTTGCCGAGATGGGCGTTCCCGCAGCGGACATCGTGGCCCCGGTTGTAGCCACTCTTGAGCTCGTTGGCGGAATCGCACTGATTCTTGGTCTGCTGGCGCGGCCATTCGCCATCCTGCTTACCCTGAACATGCTCGGCGCCATCGTCCTGGTCCATGCCCCCGCAGGAGTGTTCGTGACAGCGGGCGGCTTCGAGCTGGTCCTCATGCTCGGTGCAGCAGCACTGGCTGTGGCCTTGGTTGGTCCGGGCCGCCTGTCGCTGGACAATGCGATCTTCGCCCGGAAGGGCTCGAAGCTGAACGCGCTGGCCTAACCCGGCGTTCCATACCTGAACTGCACGCACCGGCTGGCGGCTCCATTGTGGAGGTGCCGGCCGATGTCGTGCGCGGGATGCGGGCTGCCGACCTCCGGGTGGATTGGAAAGTCTGCTAGGCTAGTAGTCAATTGTTTGTGTGGCAGTGGATGAAGGCCGATTTCAACCCGGATCTCTGATCTGAGAGTGAAGCCGGTGCCTGTTTCCGGGTTGCAGGGTTCTTGTGCAACGAATGCCACGTTTTTGCGTGCCTAGGCTCCTTCTGCGAATGGACCACCGCAAAGTGTGCAGATTGAGTCAACAGTGCTTTGCTTCGGCAGTCCGCCATTGTCCGGTCGATACGACTTGGACGGGACAGGGCCGCGGGGGCCGAGTGAATGAGAATTATCTCGAGAAAATACGGAGAACACGAAAGTGCCTACGATTAACCAGCTGGTCCGTAAGGGCCGCACCCCCAAGGCCTCCAAGACGGACGCCCCCGCGCTGCAGGGCAGCCCCATGCGCCGTGGCGTCTGCACCCGTGTGTACACCACCACCCCGAAGAAGCCGAACTCGGCTCTGCGCAAGGTTGCCCGTGTACGCCTCAATGGTGGCATTGAAGTTACCGCCTACATCCCCGGTGTGGGACACAACCTGCAGGAACACTCCATCGTGCTGGTGCGCGGCGGACGCGTGAAGGACCTGCCCGGTGTCCGTTACAAGATCGTGCGCGGTGCGCTTGATACCCAGGGTGTCAAGAACCGCCAGCAGGCCCGCAGCCTGTACGGCGCGAAGAAGGAGAAGAAGTAATGCCTCGTAAAGGCCCGGCGCCCAAGCGCCCACTAGTTATTGATCCGGTTCACGGATCCCCGCTGGTCACGCAGCTGATCAACAAGGTCCTTGTTGACGGCAAGAAGTCGACCGCTGAGCGCATCGTTTACGGTGCCCTCGAAGGTGTCCAGACGAAGTCCGGCGGCGACCCCGTTGCGGCTTTGAAGAAAGCCATGGAAAACGTGAAGCCGGCCCTTGAGGTCCGCTCCCGCCGTGTCGGTGGCGCCACCTACCAGGTTCCCGTCGAGGTCAAGCCCGGCCGTTCAACCGCCCTGGCCCTGCGCTGGTTGGTTGGCTACTCCAAGGCCCGCCGCGAGAAGACCATGACCGAGCGTCTCCAGAACGAGATTCTGGACGCCTCGAACGGTCTCGGTGCCGCTGTGAAGCGTCGCGAAGACACCCACAAGATGGCCGAGTCCAACAAGGCCTTCGCCCACTACCGCTGGTAGAAAACCGACGTACGACGACGGCGGCCCGCACCGGTCCTGCCGGAGCGGGACAACCGCAATAACCGCCGTCGTACTTGGCCAACCTGAAAGGCAGACACCGTGGCACTTGACGTGCTTACCGACCTCAACAAGGTCCGCAATATCGGCATCATGGCCCACATCGATGCCGGTAAGACCACTACTACTGAGCGAATCCTGTTCTACACCGGTATCAACCACAAGATCGGCGAGACCCACGACGGTGCCTCGACGATGGACTGGATGGCACAGGAGCAGGAGCGTGGTATCACCATCACCTCCGCCGCCACCACCTGTTTCTGGGACGACAACCAGATCAACATCATCGACACCCCGGGCCACGTGGACTTCACCGTTGAGGTGGAGCGTTCACTGCGCGTGCTCGATGGCGCCGTCGCAGTTTTCGACGGTAAAGAGGGCGTTGAGCCGCAGTCCGAGACTGTCTGGCGCCAGGCCGACAAGTACGACGTTCCGCGTATCTGCTTCGTCAACAAGATGGACAAGCTCGGCGCCGACTTCTACTTCACCGTGGACACCATCATTAACCGCCTCAAGGCCAAGCCGGTGGTTCTCCAGCTGCCGATCGGCTCCGAGAGCGAGTTCGAGGGTGTTGTCGACCTGATCCATATGCGTGCACTCACCTGGCGCGGCGACTCCAAGGGTGACGTCACCATGGGAGCCAAGTACGAGATTGAAGAGATCCCGGAAGACCTGAAGGAACGCGCCGCAGAATACCGCGTTGCACTGGTCGAGGCAGTTGCCGAGGCCGACGAGTCCCTGATGGAGAAGTACCTTGAGGGTGAAGAGCTGACGATCGACGAGATCAAGGCGGGCATCCGCAAGCTCACCATCAACTCCGAGATCTACCCGGTACTGTGTGGTTCCGCATTCAAGAACCGCGGAGTCCAGCCGATGCTGGACGCCGTCGTCGATTACCTGCCGTCCCCGCTGGACGTCCCGGATATCGAAGGCCACCCGGTCAACGATCTCGAGGCGACCATCACCCGGCCGGCCAATTCGACCGCACCGTTCTCGGCGCTGGCGTTCAAGGTCGTCACGCACCCGTTCTTCGGGCGTTTGACCTACATCCGCGTTTACTCCGGCAAGGCAGCTTCGGGCGCCCAGGTGGTCAACTCCACCAAGGGTAAGAAGGAGCGCATCGGAAAGCTCTTCCAGATGCATGCCAACAAGGAAAACCCCGTTGATGAGATCACCACTGGTCACATCTATGCGGCGATCGGGCTGAAGGACACCACTACAGGTGACACCCTGTGTGACTCCCAGAACCAGATCATCCTTGAGGCCATGACCTTCCCGACGCCGGTGATCGACGTCGCGATCGAGCCCAAGACCAAGGGTGACCAGGAAAAGCTTTCCATCGCCATCCAGAAGCTCGCCGAAGAAGACCCGACATTCCAGGTCTCCCTCAACGAGGACACTGGCCAGACGGTGATCGCCGGTATGGGCGAGTTGCACCTGGACATCCTGGTGGACCGGATGCGCCGCGAGTTCAAGGTTGACGCCAACGTGGGCAAGCCCCAGGTTGCGTACCGCGAAACCATCAAGGGCACCGTTGCCAAGCACGACTACACGCACAAGAAGCAGACCGGTGGCTCCGGCCAGTTCGCGAAGATCCAGATCAAGATCGAACCCCTGGATACTGCCGAAGGTGCGATGTACGAATTCGACAACAAGATTACTGGTGGCCGCGTGCCCCGTGAGTACATTCCCAGCGTTGACGCCGGCATCCAGGATGCCCTCAACGACGGTGTGCTCGCCGGTTACCCCGTTGTCGGTATCAAGGCGACTCTGCTTGATGGTTCCTACCACGACGTCGACTCCTCGGAGATGGCGTTCAAGATTGCCGGCCGGATGGCTTTCAAGGAAGCTGCGCGGATGGCAAAGCCGGTTCTGCTCGAACCGCTGATGGATGTTGAGGTCCGCACGCCTGAGGAATACATGGGCGAAGTTATCGGTGACCTGAACTCCCGGCGCGGCCAGATGCAGTCCATGGAGGATGCAAGCGGTGTGAAGGTCATTCGCGCGCATGTTCCACTGTCCGGTATGTTTGGATACATCGGTGACCTTCGGTCGAAGACTCAGGGCCGCGCTGTGTACTCCATGCAGTTTGATAGCTACTCCGAGGTCCCCAAAGCGGTGGCCGAGGAGATCATTCAGAAGGTCCGCGGCGAGTAGCAGCACCATTGGTTGGCACCTGCACTCCAGGTGCCAACCGCTACCTGCCAGCAACCGGCTCCGTGCCGGAAGCGGCGAACCATCGAAGAAATTTAAACAAATTAGAAGCCCCCAGTAGACTTGCATGGGTTTCAGTGGCGAGAAGCGGCACTGAATGTAAGTTTTACTACCAAACGTTCTAGGAGGAACCAGTGGCGAAGGCAAAGTTCGAGCGGACTAAGCCGCACGTCAACATCGGCACCATCGGTCACGTTGACCATGGAAAGACGACGTTGACGGCTGCCATTTCCAAGGTGCTCGCTGAAAAGTACCCGGATATCAACAACGCGTCGGCATTCGATTCGATTGACGCGGCTCCGGAAGAGAAGCAGCGCGGCATCACCATCAACATCGCGCACATTGAGTACCAGACCG
This sequence comes from Arthrobacter sp. H14, assembly GCF_000520495.1. Lineage (GTDB taxonomy): Bacteria > Actinomycetota > Actinomycetes > Actinomycetales > Micrococcaceae > Arthrobacter_C. The sequence goes on along the minus strand of NZ_KI914622.1, from coordinate 53,397 downwards.
AGAAGCGTCACTACGCACACGTTGACGCCCCCGGCCACGCTGACTACATCAAGAACATGATCACTGGTGCAGCTCAGATGGACGGTGCGATCCTCGTGGTTGCCGCCACTGACGGTCCGATGGCCCAGACCCGCGAGCACGTTCTGCTGGCCAAGCAGGTTGGCGTTCCCTACCTGATGGTCGCGCTGAACAAGTCCGACATGGTTGACGACGAAGAACTCCTCGACCTGGTCGAGATGGAAGTTCGTGAACTGCTCAGCTCGCAGGAGTTCGACGGCGACAACGCTCCGGTTATCCGCGTTTCCGGCCTCAAGGCACTGGAAGGCGACCCGAAGTGGACCGAGTCAATCGTGGAACTCATGGATGCTGCGGATGAGAACATCCCGGACCCGATCCGCGACAAGGACAAGCCGTTCCTGATGCCGATCGAGGATGTCTTCACGATCACTGGCCGTGGAACCGTCGTGACGGGCCGCGCCGAGCGTGGAACCCTCGCGATCAACTCCGAGGTCGAGATCGTCGGCATCCGCCCGATCCAGAAGACCACGGTCACTGGTATCGAGATGTTCCACAAGCAGCTCGACGAGGCATGGGCCGGCGAGAACTGTGGTCTGCTGCTGCGCGGTATCAAGCGCGAAGACGTCGAGCGTGGACAGGTTATTGTGAAGCCGGGCTCCATCACCCCGCACACCAACTTCGACGCCAACGTCTACATCCTGTCCAAGGATGAGGGTGGACGGCATAACCCGTTCTACTCGAACTACCGGCCGCAGTTCTACTTCCGCACCACGGACGTCACCGGCGTCATCACGCTGCCGGAAGGCACCGAGATGGTTATGCCCGGCGACAACACGGAAATGAGCGTTGAGCTGATTCAGCCCATCGCCATGGAAGAGGGCCTCGGCTTCGCCATCCGCGAGGGTGGCCGCACCGTTGGTTCAGGCCGTGTCACCACGGTGACCAAGTAGTCTTCGGCTACACGCGCTCCGCGGACTGACGTCTCAGGCACGGCCTGGGGCAGCAGATCTGTCCGACGGAACCGCATTCGAGAAAGGCCCCGTTGCTCCGGCAGCGGGGCTTTTCCCATGCCCGGGCGGGGGAGCGGTGAAGTGGTTATCCACAGGCCGGCCCGTCTGTACTCCAAAGGCCCCCTTGCTTGTCTAAGCTAATGGAGGTATTTCATCCGGGCTGAGGGGATCATGAGTTGGGCTTACTGTTGTTCATCCTGTTGATGTTGTCGATTCCCGCAGCCGTGATCTTTAGCCTTGGCTGGTGGGCCGGTGGCGCAAGGCAGCGCAGCAAGAGCCGCCGTGCCGCCCAGCTGATTACCAGCCACCCCCACACCGTGGCGGCTGGCCAGGCATGGCGGGATGGCTTCACGGCAGGACGGAACCGGACGGGAAGAACCCGGGTGGCACCTGCCAAGACCCGGGAAGCGCCGGTGGCGCCGGAACAAATTGCTTCCGTTACAGGTCCGAAAACGACGCCATCGAAGACACCGTTCCCTGAGCAGGCACCGTCCCACGTGCGGTCACCGGCGGACGGGTTTCGACAGATTCAGGGTTCGGGCTCTGCACAACCATCGCGCCCTGCCCGGGATCCAGCAGCGAAGGAGAAAACGGCCGAGCAGCGCACCCTGCGCAACATCAACATAACGCTCTACGCGGCGGCGCTGCTATTGATATCTGCTGCATCGCTTTCCATCGGTTTGGCGGTCCCGGCCGCTGTGAAATTTATCGGTTTGGTACTCGTCGCTGCCCTCTTCTACACCGGTGGGCTGGTCATCCATGCGCGGAGTGAGAGGTTGCGGCCCTCTGCCACAGCCTTTACCGGCACGGGACTCGCCCTGATACCTGTCACGGGGCTGGCACTGCATCTGCTCGTCGTGCACGACATCCCGTTGGCTTGGTTCGCTACCTCATTGATTGGAACCGCCGCATTCATCCATGCGGGGAGCAGGCTGCAGAGCAAGGTGTTGGCGGCGCTCGCGCTGACGTTCCTGGTCTCGACGTCGTGGTCCGGTGGCGCAATGGTGAACCAAGGGGTCATCTGGTATTTCATCATGACAATGATGCTGGCCGCGGTATCCACCTTTCTCGTGTACAGGCGCCCCGCCTGGTTGGCGAACATTTACCTGAAGACATTCCAGGCCGCACATCGCTTTGTGGTTCCGGCAACCTTGGCCGCGGCCGTGGTCGCAGCGCCAATACTCGATTCGGTCGACTACCTCGTCCTCTTTACAGCGGCCACTCTCTACTACGCTGCCTCTACTATGGCCGGGTCGCCCGACGACCGTCCCCTGGACCTGACTGCCGGCCGGGTCACGGCCACATTGGCACTGGCTTTCGGCGCGTACGAACTCGGCGCGGGAGTAGATGAAACGATCGGCATTGTCGGTGTGTTGCTCGCACTTCAAGCGGTTTTGGTCAGCATGCTCAAGGCTTCCTACGGTCGACTGCTGGAAGGCCCGGCAGGTCCACAACTGCCTGGCTGGAAAAGGACGACAGCCGAAAGCTTCATCCGGACCGAAATTTGGTGCGTGGGTCTGACGGCGCTTGCCCTGGCCGTGATTGGCAATGGGCGGCTGGTCCAGCCTGACAGTCCGGGACTGTCGGATCAAGCGAATATCTGGTCGTCATTCAATTGGGCGTTGCTCCTCGTAATAGCAGCAATGGGCGTCGTAGCATTTCGGGAACGCCGTCAGATGGCATGGCTGGTGCTGGCCGGAGGGTTATGTGCGCTGTTTGAACAGGCCGGACCAGCGCCGTGGCGCCAGGCAATCCTCCTGTCACTGTCGGTGCTCGCCACCACTGTGGCTATGCGCTTCGAATCAAGACTTAACAGGGCGTTCCTGAGGATGGGCGTGCTTGTGGTCTTGCCGCTCGCCGGTGGATCGGTGGCCTCATGGGCGGCTTCCGGTTACTTCCCGGATGCCGCCGGGACATTCCCCAGCGACTCCGCTGGTAATCCATTGGCAGCGGAACAAGCGGGGGTGGCAGTCCTTGCACTGCTGTGGCTGGCCAATGTGGCGGGCTCGGCCATGGCGCTGCGGCGGAGGGCCGTTCATCCCCGAGGTGCCGGTGCGCGCGCACTTCTTCTGCCGGTCGGTGTGACAATAGGCCTTGGCTCTGCTCTCCTTCTCGACCGGACGGAACGAGCCACTGGCGGAGCAGAGGGTGGAGGCGCGGAAGGGCTAACCGGGTTCATCTGGGTACTGCCGGATTGGGCTGAACTGCTGACCTGGACAACACTCGGTGTGGCAGTCGTATCAGCAACCCTTGTGCTGGGACGGAATGGAGCCAAGTCAAGTATCCACGGGCACCTCAATGCGCGCATTGGTAATGTGCGTCCTTGGGCGCACAGTGCCGGACTGCTCGGCATCGCTGGTGCAGCGCTGCTGGTGGAGGTGAACTCGGCAGACTGGGCAGCCGAGTTGGTGCTTGGAATTGGAGTGATCTATACCGGACTGCGGGCAGTATCCGATGGAAGCCGAAGCGTGCGCGGCAGTTATGCAGTCGCCGCCCAGGTCTGTCTGGTTCTCGGAGCATTGCAGATGCTTGAATTGTTTGACGCCGACTGGCACGCCGGAGCGGCCGTCTTCGCGGTCACCCTGACGGCTGGTCAGCTTGCCCGGCTGTACCTGGACCGATCCGGGCGGCCTTTGCAAGGAGTTGCATTTCGGTCGGTCACCGGCTGGGCGGTATTGGCCGCCCTGGTCCTGCTGCCGTTTGGTTATGCCATGGTGGCCGGCGGTACCCTATTCAATCTGTCGGTGAATGCAAGCGGTGCAGACCAAGCAGCCCTGCTTGTGCAACTGTCGATGCTGACAGTGTATGGCTTGGCATGGTGGCTGAGTGGTGCCGGCGTTCCTTCCGCAGGCGGGGCCGCCGGCCATGGTTGGCGGGCGTTGCCGGTCGCCTTCGCAGTAGTCGGCCTGGCCTCCGTGCCATCTGGCGTAATGGGGTTGCGCACCGGTGGATGGCTGCCTGAGCCGTTGTGGAACCGTCCCGCAGCCGCTGTGATCCTCCTGGTCATATCCGCCATGGTGATCGCTGCAGAATACTTCGCCGGCAGATCTGTGGGAAACAGCAACGAAGGCCCGTGGCTATGGGCCCGTCGGGCCGTCAACATGGCCGGCAGCGGCCCGCGCGCGGTTTCCTGTGCGCTCTTTATTGGGGCTGCAGTCGCAGTTGCTCCGGCTGATGAGATGGGCTGGCATGCGCTGATCTTGTTGATCGCAGCGGGCGGGTTTGTCATCTTCAGCATGACGACAGGTATCGCCGCCCTGCTCATCGGGTGTGTGATTGCTGTTCCGGGTGCCTTCTACGCGGCGGCAACGGAGCTATTCGACCTATCCGGTGTGCCATCACTGTCCCAGGAGGCGTGGGTATTTCCGGTGTCCCTGGCCGCGGCTGCCGTGGTGCTGTATGTCATCACAGCGGTTGTTGGACGACGGTTCACTACGCCGCGCCCGGACTCAGAGGTGGCAGTGAAGATGCTCCTTGGGGATGCCGGGCCGGGATGGGTCTGGGCACACGCCGCTGTCCTGTCGGGTGGCTCGCTGGCCGTTCTTGGATTCGCCGCAGTGTCGGCCAACGTCCGCGGCATCGACTGGCTGGCATACGCAGGATGTTTGGCGCTCGCCGTGTCCGCTGCAGCCGCGGTATTGGAATGGCCGCAACCTTGGCGGGAGCTGGCGGCCGAAGTGGCATCCATCGTTGTGGCAGGCTGCATTCATCGGGTGTGGCTGCTCAGCGCTGGGTCCGTCGACTTGTTTTGGCAGGCCCAATACTGGGTTGTCATCCTGGCCCTGCTCGCGTCCTTCGAATACTTCCGTCAACGAAGCGGCCGCGGCGACTATGTCGCAATTGCAGGTTCCGCATTGCTTTCGCTCAGTGGACTGGTGCCCGCATTATTCCAAGACAGCGTGCAGACCGTTTGGACGTTGGCTGGCCATGCGGTGCTGCTGGTTTTCGGCTTGCAGGCCAATCGTCGACTATTCGTATGGTGGGGAGCAGCCGGAATTGGTGTGGCGGTTCTGTGGTACTTGCGTGGATATACATTCCTGCTGCTTGCAGCTTTGGCTGCAGGACTCATCGCCCTGGCGGTATGGCGCTTGTCCCGGCTGCGCGCGCGAAGCGACTAGGACACCTGGCAGGAGCTTTTTGGTGCACCCGTCGCGGGACAGGGAGGGTGCGCTGGTGGTGCTGCTCACATGTGCGCTGGGCCGCTCATCCCGGTTTGCTATCAGCAGGCCGGCCGTGGCAGACTAGTGGAGTTGTTCAAGCGCTTCGATGCGCCGTGTCCCGACCAAGATAATGCTTGGTGCAGGGTCCCGGGGCGAGGCCCATATATAACCCACCTCCTTGAGAATATGCGTGTGAGTCCACTTGGACGAAACGACACGCCCGACTTCGGGGGTCGGAGCTTCGGCAGGGTGAGGAACCCGGAATATTCCGGATTCAGCTTGTTGGAAGAAGAGCCGGACTGGACGCGGGAAATCGCCCAGGGCCGCGCGTAAGGGATGTATTTCCATAGAGAAGCCGTACTTCAGAAAGAGAGTCACGACGCCATGGCGGGACAAAAAATCCGCATCCGGCTGAAGTCATATGACCACGAGGTCATTGATTCTTCAGCGCGGAAGATCGTTGAGACGGTGACGCGCGCAGGCGCTACGGTTGTTGGCCCTGTGCCGCTGCCGACGGAGAAGAACATTTACTGTGTAATCCGCTCGCCGCACAAGTACAAGGACAGCCGTGAGCACTTCGAGATGCGTACTCACAAGCGTCTGATCGACATCATCGACCCCACGCCCAAGGCTGTTGACTCGCTGATGCGACTCGACCTGCCCGCCGACGTGAACATCGAAATCAAGCTGTAGAAGGATCGCATCGTAATGTCTACCTTAACTACGCGCCAGGTGAAGGGCCTGCTGGGCAAGAAGCTCGGCATGACCCAGGTCTGGGACGAGAACAACCGCTTCATACCGGTAACCGTCGTCCAGGCAGACTCCAACGTCATCACCCAGCTGCGCGCACAGGATACCGACGGCTACTCTGCCGTCCAGATCGGCTACGGTGCGATCGACCCTCGGAAAGTCACCAAGCCGCTGGCTGGTCACTTCGAGAAGGCCGGCGTCACCCCCCGCCGCCATATTGTCGAGCTCCGCACCGCGGATGCCGACACCTACGAGCTGGGCCAGGAACTCTCAGTGGAACTCTTCGAGGCCGGCCAGCTGGTCGACGTCGTCGGGACCACCAAGGGTAAGGGCTTCGCCGGTGTGATGAAGCGTCACGGCTTCCACGGCGTCGGCGCTTCCCACGGTGCCCACAAGAACCACCGCAAGCCCGGTTCGATCGGTGGAGCATCCACTCCGAGCCGTGTCTTCAAGGGTATGAAGATGTCCGGTCGTATGGGTGGCGTCCGCCACACCACGCTGAACCTGACCGTTCATGCCGTTGACGCTGAGAAGGGCCTGCTCCTGATCAAGGGCGCTGTCCCTGGTCCCCGCAACTCGGTCGTTCTCGTCCGTACCGCCGTGAAGGGAGCATAAGCTCATGGCAACCAAGACCGTAAAAGTCGACCTGCCTGCAGAGATCTTCGACGTACAGACCAACGTGCCGCTGTTGCACCAGGTCGTCGTCGCGCAGCTCGCTGCCGCCCGCCAGGGCACGCACAAGACCAAGACCCGCGCCGAGGTCAGTGGAGCCGGCCGCAAGCCGTTCAAGCAGAAGGGCACCGGCCGCGCCCGTCAGGGTTCGATCCGCGCTCCTCAGATGACCGGTGGTGGCATTGTCCACGGCCCGACGCCGAGTGACTACTCGCAGCGGACGCCCAAGAAGATGAAGGCAGCCGCCCTGCGTGGAGCCCTCTCTGACCGGGCACGCAACGGCCGCATCCATGTGGTTTCCGAGCTGGTTGCAGGCACCAAGCCTTCCACCAAGGAAGCCATGACGGCACTGCGCAACGTGTCCGAGCGCAAGAACCTGCTCGTCGTTCTCGAGCGCGCCAACGATGTTGCAGCCCTGTCGCTGCGGAACCTGGACAACATCCACGTTCTGTACGCGGATCAGCTGAACACCTACGACGTGCTCGTCTCCGACGACGTGATCTTCACCAATGCGGCCTACGAGGCGTTCGTCGCAGCCCGGTCAGCCGGTGCAGCGAATACGTCCGGCGAGACGTCAGCTGCGGCTACTGAGAAGGAAGAGGAGACCGCCAAGTGAGCGCGACCGCTATCAAGGATCCCCGCGACGTAGTGTATTCACCCGTCGTGTCGGAGAAGAGCTATGGCTTGATCGACGAGGGTAAGTACACCTTCCTGGTTGACCCCCGCTCGAACAAGACCGAGATCAAGTTCGCGATCGAGAAAATCTTCTCGGTCAAGGTGGACTCGATCAACACCATCAACCGTGCCGGTAAGCGCAAGCGCACCCGCTTTGGCTGGGGTCAGCGTAAGGACACCAAGCGTGCCATCGTGACTCTCAAAGAAGGCACAATCGACATCTTCGGCGGTCCGCTCAGCTAGGGCGGAGACCACTTTAACGAGGAAATGAATTATGGGAATCCGTAAATACAAGCCGACAACACCGGGCCGCCGCGGCTCGAGCGTTGCCGACTTCACAGAAATCACACGGTCGACGCCGGAGAAGTCGTTGGTGCGTCCGCTGCCCAAGAAGGGCGGCCGCAACAACACCGGAAAGATCACCACCCGGCACAAGGGCGGTGGACACAAGCGCCAGTACCGGCTGATCGACTTCCGCCGGCACGATAAGGACGGTGTCGACGCCCGCGTTGCGGAGATCGAATACGATCCGAACCGCACCGCACGCATCGCGCTGCTGCACTACGTTGATGGAACCAAGCGCTACATCCTGGCTCCCAACAAGCTGAAGCAGAACGACGTCGTCGAGTCCGGCCCGGGTGCCGACATCAAGCCCGGCAACAACCTGCCGCTGCGCAACATCCCGGTGGGTACTGTCCTGCATGGTGTTGAGCTCCGGCCCGGCGGCGGCGCCAAGATGGCCCGTTCCGCGGGTGCTTCGGTGCAGCTTGTTGCCAAGGAAGGCCGCTTCGGCCAGATCCGTCTGCCCTCCGGCGAAATCCGCAACGTTGACGTCCGCTGCCGCGCGACCGTCGGTGAGGTCGGAAACGCCGAGCAGACCAACATCAACTGGGGCAAGGCCGGCCGAAACCGCTGGAGGGGCATCCGCCCCACCGTCCGCGGTGTGGTCATGAACCCGGTCGACCACCCCCACGGTGGTGGTGAAGGTAAGACTTCCGGTGGACGCCACCCGGTCAACCCGAACGGTAAGCCCGAGGGCCGTACCCGTCGTCCCAACAAAGAGAGCGACGCGCTCATTGTGCGCCGCCGCCGTTCTGGCAAGAACAAGCGATAGGAGCCTGGAAACATGCCACGCAGCCTGAAGAAAGGTCCTTTCGTTGACCAGCACCTCTTTGTGAAGGTCGCTAAAGAAAACGAGAAGGCCACTAAGAACAAGAGCGTCATCAAGACGTGGTCCCGCCGTTCGATGATCATTCCCGACATGCTCGGGCACACGATCGCCGTACACGACGGGCGCAAGCACATCCCGGTGTTCATTACCGAGTCGATGGTCGGGCACAAGCTCGGCGAATTTGCCATCACGCGGACATTCCGCGGCCATGTGAAGGACGACCGCAAGGGCAAGCGCCGCTGAGCCCCCGGCTCAACGACGTAAGTTCTTACGGCATAGAAGACGAGAGAAGGAAAGCAATGGAAGCCAAGGCAATTGCGCGCCACGTCCGCGTAACGCCTATGAAGGCCCGGCGCGTCGTCAACCTGATTCGTGGCAAGCAGGCGAATGAGGCTCTGGCAATTCTGAAGTTTGCCCCCCAGGCAGCTTCGGAGCCGGTATTCAAGGTAGTTCAGTCCGCTATGGCAAATGCCCGCGTACTGGCGGACCGCGACGGTGTCGCCTTTGACGAGGACGACCTGTTCATCAGCGAAGCATTCGTGGATCAAGGCCCGACAATGAAACGGTTCCAGCCGCGTGCCCAAGGCCGCGCGTACCGTATTCTCAAGCGGACCAGCCACATCACGGTTGTGCTCGCCACCCCCGAGGAAGAAGCAGCTCTCGCGGGCGCTTCGGCTAACAAGAAAGGCGGGAACCGATAGTGGGACAGAAGATTAACCCGCACGGGTTCCGACTCGGCATCACCACCGACCACATCTCGCACTGGTTTGCGGATGGCAACAAGGCCGGACAGCGCTACCGGGACTTCGTCCGCGAGGACATCAAGATCCGTCAGCTCATGTCCACGGGCATGGACCGCGCCGGTATTGCCAAGGTTGAGATCGAGCGCACCCGTGACCGTGTACGCGTTGACATCCACACCGCCCGTCCCGGCATTGTGATCGGACGCCGTGGAGCCGAAGCGGACCGCATCCGTGGCGAGCTCGAGAAGCTCACCAACAAGCAGGTGCAGCTGAACATTCTCGAGGTCAAGAACCCGGAGATCGAAGCGCAGCTGGTTGCCCAGGGTGTTGCAGAGCAGCTGACTTCCCGCGTGGCGTTCCGCCGTGCGATGAAGAAGGCCATGCAGTCCGCACAGCGCGGGGGAGCCAAGGGTATCCGTATCCAGTGCTCCGGCCGCCTGGGTGGCGCCGAAATGAGCCGCTCGGAGTTCTACCGCGAAGGCCGTGTGCCCCTGCACACCCTCCGTGCGAACATCGACTATGGCTTCTTCGAAGCCAAGACCACCTTCGGCCGCATCGGCGTGAAGGTCTGGATCTACAAGGGCGATGTGACCTCCAAGGAACTGGCAGCGGCACAGGCAGCTGCTCCGTCCCGTGGACGTGGTTCCGACCGCCCGGGCCGAGGCCCCGGTGGAGCCGGTGGCGACCGCGGAGGACGCGGCGGCGCTGGCGGCGGAGACCGTCGTCGTAATGACCGCGCTGCAGCTCCGAGGGGCAATGCAGCTCAGACCGCACCTGAGGCTCCGGCCGCAGACGCAACGCCCGCGGCAGCAACTGGTGCTTCAGCAGAAGGTGGAGACAAGTAGATGCTTATCCCACGTCGAGTTAAGTTCCGCAAGCAGCACCACCCGAAGCGTTCGGGGCAGGCAACAGGCGGCACCACGGTCAGCTTCGGTGAATGGGGAATCCAGGCGCTGACTCCGGCATACGTGACCAACCGTCAGATTGAGGCTGCACGTATCGCCATGACCCGCCACATCAAGCGTGGCGGTAAGGTCTGGATCAACATTTACCCGGACCGCCCGTTGACCAAAAAGCCCGCTGAAACCCGTATGGGTTCCGGTAAGGGTTCCCCCGAGTGGTGGGTAGCCAACGTCAAGCCCGGACGCGTTCTCTTCGAACTGTCCGGTGTCTCCGACGAGATCGCGAAAGAAGCGCTCCGCCTGGCTGTCCACAAGCTCCCGTTGAAGGCTCGCATTGTGCGACGCGAAGGTGGTGAATAGAGATGGCTGTTGGATCTAAAGAACTGACTTCCAGCCAGCTGGACGGGTTCGATAAGGACCGTCTGGTCGAAGAGCTGCGCAAGGCCAAGGAGGAACTGTTCAACCTCCGTTTCCAGTCCGCCACCGGGCAGCTGGAGAGCCATGGACGGCTGAAGTCCGTCAAGCGTGACATCGCCCGTATTTACACGGTCCTTCGTGAGCGCGAGCTGGGCATCCGTCCCGACGTCGTTGCTCCGGTTGAAGAGGCCAAGGGCGCCAAGGCGGACACGAAGAAGTCCAAGAAGAAGACTGCCAAAAATGATTCCGGCGACGCCGACAAGGCCGAAACGGAAAAATCGGAAGTTTCTGAGGATGATGCCAAATGAGCGAAAACATCAAGGAAGAAACTGTGAGTTCAGATACCAGTGCCGAGGACGCCCGCCACTACCGCAAGACGCGGCGCGGCTACGTCGTCTCGGACAAGATGGACAAGACCGTAGTGGTCAAGGTCGAGGACCGCGTCAAGCACGCGCTCTACGGCAAGGTGCTGCGCCGTTCATCCCGCGTGAAGGTCCACGATGAGCAGAACAGCGCCGGTATCGGCGACCTGGTCGTCATTAGTGAGACCCGCCCGCTGTCCGCTACCAAGCGGTGGCGTCTGGTCGAAATTTTGGAGAAGGCCAAGTAAGGCCTGTTCAATATCATGCCCGTCCGGGCGGGGGAGACTATCCACCTCAGCCGCCTGGACAACGGGCCCACCATATCCGTTCCGCAAGGCTCCACCAGGAGAACCGGCGCGACGACAGGAGAAATAAGTGATTCAGCAGGAGTCGCGACTGAAGATCGCCGACAACACGGGTGCGAAGGAAATTCTCACCATTCGTGTTCTCGGTGGCTCTGGCCGTCGCTACGCAGGCATCGGCGACACCATTGTTGCCACCGTCAAGGATGCAATCCCCGGCGGCAACGTCAAGAAGGGCGACGTCGTTAAAGCCGTCATCGTCCGCACGAAGAAGGAACGCCGTCGTTCAGACGGTTCCTACATTAAGTTCGACGAGAACGCAGCGGTGATCTTGAAGACCGACGGCGACCCCCGCGGTACCCGTATCTTCGGCCCCGTCGGCCGCGAACTTCGTGACAAGAAGTTCATGAAGATCATCTCGCTGGCTCCGGAGGTGCTGTAGCCCATGGCAAAGATTAAGAAGGGTGACCTCGTTCAGGTCATCACCGGCGCCACGCAGGACCGCGGCGGAGACCGCGGCAAGCAGGGCAAAGTTCTGCGGGTCTTCCCCGAGTCCGACCGCGTGTTGGTTGAGGGCATCAACCGGGTGACCAAGCATACCCGGGCGGGCCAGTCGCAGAGCGGCGCGAAGACAGGTGGTATCGAGACCATTGAGGCCTCGATACACATCAGCAACATCGCCGTCGTCGACCCTGAGACCAAAAAGCCGACCCGCGTCGGCTACCGCACGGAGACTGTCGAGCGCGATGGCCGTGAGCGCAACGTTCGCGTCCGCATCGCCAAGGGCTCCGGGAAGGACATCTAATGACTGAAACAGTAGAAACCTCAGCCAAGATCGCTCCGCGCCTGAAGACCCGTTACAACGAGGAGATCAAGTCCTCGCTGCAGAGCGAATTCAATTACACTAACGTGAACCAGGTCCCCGGCCTGGTCAAGGTTGTTGTGAACATGGGTGTTGGAGATGCCGCCAAGGACTCCAAGCTCATCGACGGCGCCGTCAAGGATCTGACCCTGATCACCGGGCAGAAGCCGCAGGTGACCAAGGCACGCAAATCCATCGCTCAGTTCAAGCTGCGTGAAGGTATGCCGATTGGTGCGCACACCACGCTGCGTAACAACCGGATGTGGGAATTCGTGGACCGCCTGGTCTCCCTGGCACTGCCGCGTATCCGTGACTTCCGTGGGCTCAGCCCCCGCCAGTTCGATGGCAATGGCAACTACACGTTCGGTCTGACCGAGCAGTCGATGTTCCATGAAATCGATCAGGACAAGATCGACCGCGTCCGCGGTATGGACATCACGGTAGTGACCACAGCCAAGACCGACGACGAGGGACGCGCGCTGCTCAAGGCGCTCGGCTTCCCGTTCAAGACCGACTAATTACTACGTTGCAGGTCCGGACCGCATCAAATGCGGCCGCGGAAACCGTTACGAGGAGGGGCTGAAGCCCAATGACAATGACAGACCCTGTCGCAGACATGCTTACGCGTCTGCGCAATGCAAACTCGGCATACCACGAATCCGTGGGCATGCCTTACAGCAAGCTCAAGGCACACATCGCCGACATCCTGAAAGCCGAGGGGTACATCGCCTCCTGGAAGGCTGAAGACGAAGGTGTCAGCAAAAAGCTGATGATTGAGCTGAAATTCGGTCCGAACCGCGAGCGTTCCATCGCCGGCGTCCGTCGTATCTCCAAGCCCGGACTGCGCGTTTACGCCAAGTCGACCAACCTGCCGCATGTGCTGGGTGGTTTGGGCATCGCCATCTTGTCGACGTCGTCAGGTCTGCTGACCGACCGCCAAGCCGCAAAGAAAGGCGTGGGTGGGGAAGTCCTCGCCTACGTCTGGTAGAAGGAAGGAAGAGAAGACATGTCACGTATTGGACGTCATCCTATCTCGGTACCTTCCGGCGTTGAGGTCAACATTGATGGAGCCGATGTCTCCGTCAAGGGCCCCAAGGGCGAATTGAGCCTTACCGTTCCCAGTCCGATTACCGCCACGCTCGACGACGGTGTCATCACCGTCGCCCGTCCCAACGACGAGCGCGAATCACGGTCATTGCACGGTCTGAGCCGCACCCTGATCTCCAACCTGATCACCGGTGTGACCGAGGGCTACAAGAAGGACCTGGAAATCGTCGGTACCGGTTACCGCGTGGTGGCCAAGGGCGCGGACCTCGAGTTCGCTCTCGGCTACAGCCATCCAGTGCCCGTCGCGGCGCCGGACGGCATCACCTTGACTGTGGAAAGCCCTACCAAGGTCACGGTCTCAGGTATCTCCAAGCAGCGTGTAGGTGAGGTTGCTGCCAACATCCGCAAGCTGCGTCGTCCCGATCCCTATAAGGGCAAGGGTATCCGCTATGCAGGCGAGCAGCTCCGCCGCAAGGTCGGAAAGGCTGGTAAGTAATTATGGCTCTCGCAATCAAGGGTAAGAGCAAGTCCGCTTCGCGCGGACGCCGTCACCTCCGTGTACGCAAGCGCATCACCGGTTCCGCGGTCCGTCCGCGTCTGGTGGTCAACCGCTCGGCGCGCCACGTGTTCGTTCAGGTCGTCGATGACAGCCAGGGTAAGACCGTGGCGTCGGCTTCGACCATGGAAGCGGACCTGCGCGCGTTCGACGGCGACAAGACGGCTAAATCAAAGCGCGTTGGCGAGCTCGTTGCAGAGCGTGCCAAGGCTGCCGGCATCGAGTCGGTTGTCTTCGACCGCGGTGGTAACAAGTACCACGGCCGCGTCGCAGCGATCGCAGACGGCGCTCGTGAAGGTGGGTTGTCGCTGTGACTGAAGCTAATAATGCAAAGGAAGCTGATTTGAAGCAGGAGCCTGAACAGACTGCGGCCGAAGGTAGCGCTGCTGAAGCAACCGGGACCGCCTCTGACGCCGACAAGAGCACCGAGACTGCAACCGGCAGCACCGAGGACCGCAACGCCGGTCGTCGGGGCGAGCGCGGCGGTGGCCGTGGCGAGCGTGGTGGTGGCCGTGGAGAACGCGGTGGCCGCGATAGTGGCCGTGGCGGTGGCCGTGGCGGACGCGACGGCGGCCGTGACGCTGAGAAGGAAAAGTTCGTTGAGCGCGTGGTTGCTATTAACCGCGTAGCGAAGGTCGTCAAGGGCGGCCGCCGCTTCAGCTTCACCGCACTGGTGGTTGTCGGCGACGGCAACGGCATGGTCGGCGTCGGTTACGGAAAGGCCAAGGAAGTTCCCTCGGCCATCTCCAAGGGCGTCGAGGAGGCCAAGAAGTCCTTCTTCAAGGTCCCGCGGGTCCAGGGCACCATTCCGCACCAGGTCCAGGGTGAGGCGGCAGCAGGCGTTGTCCTGCTGCGTCCGGCTTCCCCCGGTACCGGTGTTATCGCCGGTGGCCCGGTCCGCGCCGTACTCGACTGCGCCGGCGTTCACGACGTACTGTCCAAATCGCTCGGGTCGGCCAACGCCATCAACATCGTGCACGCCACCGTTGACGCTCTGCGCAGGCTGGAAGAGCCGGCAGCAGTAGCGGCCCGCCGTGGTCTGCCGTTGGATGAAGTTGTTCCGCCGGCACTGCTGCGCAACATGCAGAAGGCAGGTGCGTAATGGCTGAGACCACGACGCAGTTGAAGATCACTCAGACGAAGTCCGCCATTGGCGGCAAGCAGAACCAGCGAGACACCCTGCGGTCACTGGGTTTGAAGCGGATCGGCCACACCGTGGTCCGGGATGCGACAGACTCCACCCGCGGGATGATCAACACTGTTTCTCACCTCGTGAAGGTTGAGGAGGCGAAGTAATCATGGCGGAAGAGAAAAAAGAGCACGCGCTCAAGGTTCACCACCTGCGTCCTGCCCCTGGTGCCAAGACTGCCAAGACCCGCGTAGGTCGAGGCGAGGCATCCAAGGGTAAGACTGCAGGCCGCGGTACCAAGGGAACAAAGGCCCGGTACCAGGTGTCGGCAGGATTTGCCGGTGGCCAGCTGCCACTGCATATGCGCCTGCCGAAGCTCCGCGGCTTCAAGAACCCGTTCCGGGTGGAGTTCCAGGTCGTGAACCTGGACAAGCTCTCCGAGCTGTACCCCGACGGCGGCGAAGTCACCGTGGAATCCCTGGTGGCCAAGGGCGCGGTTCGCAAGAACCAGCCCGTGAAGGTCCTTGGCAGTGGCGACATCGCCGTCAAGGTTGATGTCAAGGTAGATGCCTTCTCGGCCAGTGCCGCAGAAAAGATCGCAGCAGCAGGCGGAAGCGCCACTGCACTGTGATTTTTCGCAGGAAATGATTGAACTCTTGGTGGGTCGGAAAGCTTCCGGCCCACCAAGAGTTTCATTCAGTTAAGACTCGGGGCACGTCAACGGTCCAAACCTGGCATAGTGACCAGCTAGACTCGGTTGTTGAGAATCGTCGGTGCCCATCATCGACTCAGGACCTTCAGGAGGACAATTGCTTAGCGCATTTGGCCGGGCCTTCCGCACGCCTGATCTACGACGCAAGTTGTTGTTCACGCTGGGAATTATCATCATCTACCGTCTCGGGACGTTCATTCCTTCCCCGGGCGTCGATTACGGAAACGTGCAGCAGTGTCTCGCCTTGGGCAACACCCAGGGCGGCGTTTATGACCTGGTGAACCTTTTCAGCGGCGGAGCCTTGCTCCAGGTGTCGATTTTCGCCCTCGGAATCATGCCGTACATTACGGCCAGCATTATTACCCAACTTCTCCGGGTGGTCATTCCCCGGTTTGAGGAACTGCACAAGGAAGGGCAGCAGGGGCAGGCGAAGCTGACGCAGTACACGCGTTACCTCACGATTGCCCTCGGCTTGCTGCAGGCAACGACGCTGGTGTCATTGGCCCGCTCTGGCAGCCTGCTGGGCCAGTGTCCCGTTCCGATCATCCCGAACGACACCCTGGTCACGATCATTCTGATCATTCTCACTATGACGGCCGGTACCGGCCTGATCATGTGGATGGGCGAGCTGATCACCGAAAAGGGCGTCGGCAACGGCATGTCGCTGCTGATCTTCATCTCCATCGCAGCGGGCTTCCCCACCTCCCTGGGCGCAATCCTGAACACTCAGGGCTGGACGGTATTCCTCAGTGTGCTCGCCATCGGCCTCGTCATCGTGGCCCTGGTGGTCTTCGTGGAGCAGTCCCAGCGCCGCATTCCGGTCCAGTACGCGAAGCGTATGGTCGGCCGCCGCACCATGGGCGGCACCACCACCTATATCCCCATCAAGGTCAACATGGCCGGCGTGATCCCTGTGATCTTTGCGTCCTCCATGCTCTACCTGCCGGGTCTGCTGGTGCAGTTCAATACCCCCACGGACGGCACCACCCCGCCGCCGGAATGGGCGCAGTGGATCCAGAACAACCTGGTCAGCGGTGACTCCCCGCTCTACATGTTGATGTACTTCCTTTTGATCATCTTCTTCACGTATTTCTACGTTTCGATCACGTTCAACCCCGACGAGGTATCGGAGAACATGAAGAAGTACGGCGGATTCATCCCGGGCATCCGTGCCGGGCGTCCGACGGCGGAGTACCTGCAGTACGTCATCAGCCGGATCACGGCCGCCGGTGCCCTCTACCTGGGTCTGATCGCACTGATTCCGCTCATTGCGCTGGTGCTGATCGGCGCCAACGCCAACTTCCCCTTCGGAGGTGCGGCGATACTGATTATCGTGGGTGTCGGTCTTGAGACCGTCAAGCAGATCGACGCTCAGCTACAACAACGGCACTACGAAGGGTTATTGCGATGACGAGAATGCTGATCATTGGTCCTCCGGGATCCGGAAAAGGTACCCAGGCGGCACGCATCTCGGACCGTCTCGGCATCGTGGCGATCTCCACTGGCGACATCTTCCGTGCCAACGTCAAGGAAATGACTCCGCTGGGCGTTGAGGCCAAGAGCTACATGGACGCCGGCGACTATGTTCAAGACAGCGTCACCAACAAGATGGTGCGCGACCGGCTCAAGGAGGCGGACGTCGAGGACGGCTTCCTGCTTGATGGCTACCCGCGGACCACGGCCCAGGTCGATGAGCTGGATGACATCCTGGCCAGCATTGATCAGCAGCTCGACGCAGTCCTGCAGTTGACGGCCGACGACGAGGAACTCGTCAAGCGGCTGCTCGGCCGGGCGGCGCAGGATGGCCGCACGGATGACACCGAAGAGGTCGTCCGGCACCGGTTGGACCTCTATCACGAGAAAACCGAAGAGGTGGTGTCCAAGTACGCTGACCGCGGGATTGTGGCGAAGGTGGACGGCATCGGCGGAATCGACGAAGTCACCGACCGCGTCATGACCGCTCTCAAAGACGTGCAGTAATTACTTACCGAATGGCCCTCCTGCACCCATAGCAGGAGGGCCATTCGTATTTTGGAAGGTTTGAACATGTTTGGTCGCTCCATCGAGTACAAATCGGCAGCGCAGATGCGCCATATGGTCGACGCCGGCAAGGTCACCAGCGATGCGCTCGACGCTGCCGTCGCGGCCGCCGGCGGCGGTGCCACCACGGCTGACCTGAACGACGCTGCAGCCAGTGTCCTCAAGGAAGCCGGAGCAACCTCGAACTTCCTCGGCTATTACGGTTTCCCCGCGACGATCTGCACCTCGGTGAACGAGCAGGTCGTGCACGGCATCCCGGGCAGCTACGTCCTCAAGGACGGCGACATGGTCTCGATCGACGGTGGCGCCATCGTCAACGGCTGGCATGGCGACTCGGCCCGCACCGTCATCGTCGGGGAGGCGGACCCGGAGGACCAAGCGCTGTCCGACGTCACCCGCGCCTCGCTGTGGCATGGCATCGCCGCGTTGGCCAAGGCCAGCCGCGTCGGCGAGATCGGCTGCGCCATCGACGACTATGTGAACACCACCGTTGGGCACAAGTACGGCATCCTCGAGGAATACGTCGGCCACGGCATCGGATCAGAGATGCATCAGGCACCGGACGTGGTCAACTTCCGCAGCCGCAACCTCGGCCCCAAGGTCAAGCCCGGCATGTGCCTGGCGATCGAGCCGATGCTCGTGCGCGGACGCCTCGAAACAGAGGTGCTCGACGACGACTGGACCGTTGTCACGGCCGACGGCGCCCGCGCGGCACACTGGGAACATTCCGTAGCCGTGCACAGCGGCGGAATCTGGGTACTGACTGCCCCCGACGGCGGCGCAGCCGAACTGGCTCCCTTAGGCATTACCCCCGCTCCAATCGCCGGCTGAGAACGGCGATTTCCGGCTGAATCTAAAAAAGTCGAAAAAACTTTGAAAACCGGCGCAACCTTTCCGCATCCGGCGACATTAACCAAGTAGATGGCCACCGCGGCAATGGTGAAAGCGGGGGAGCGAACGGCTTCCGCTTCCACAAAAGTATTGCGTGGCCGGCCATCGTCAACGCTGCTGAACCAAGGTTTGTTGGGAGCTGCAGGTTCGGCTGGCCGCCGGGCGGTCCCCCGACCCGGATGGGGTGGGCTGCAAGGCGTCGCTGACTGGATACTGGCCGGTCGCGGTCAATCGCCTTGCAGGCCGCCGCGTTGCACGTCTTTTTTCTTCTGTTGGATAAGGAGTTGGTTATGGTGGAGGAATGGTGCGTAATTTCAGAACATGGAAGCTGGGAAGTACATTCGCCTCCGCCCTGATGCTTTCGGCGGTGCTGACTGCCGGCGCAGTGCCGGCGCCCGGGGCCCAGCCGACTCCGGGAGACCAGCCAAGTGCAGGTCAGGAGTACTGCTGGCTCAATGGCGATTCCGGCTCCATGCAGTGCTTCACCTCGGAAGCGGAAATGAACACCGCGATGCAGCAACCTGCACTGGAGGCCACGCAGGAACCGCAGCTCAAAGCCGCAGGCTCCGGGTCGGAACCCACACCACAACTGCAGACGGGAAGTGCCACTTCAGACCAGCGGGTCGTCGGCCGTTTTTACCGCGACGCCGGGTACGAAGGCGGATACCTGATCATTTCGCGCAGCGGAGGTTGCAGCAGCGGAACACATATTGCGGACCTGAGCGGTTACCCAGGCTGGAATGACACCGTCTCGTCATTCATAGCAGGATCGGGATGCCGCATCGGGCTCTATGACGACTCGGACCTCAGCGGATCCTTCTACGGACACTTCCGGAGCTCGAGTTACGTCGGAAACCTCAATGACCGGGCATCGTCGGCCCGGTTCATCGCTGGCTGATGCCGGAGGACGGCCGCCGGACGGATGGTGCCGGGGCCGACCCGAGGACCGACGAGGAGTTGCTCCATCGGTGCGCGAAACGTGACGACGCCGCGTTCGACGTCCTGTACGAACGGTACGCGGGCAACCTGCTCCGGGTCTGCCGCCGAATGTCCGGAGATATGTCGGCGGCCGAAGACATCGCGCAGGAAGCATTCTTCACTCTATGGTCGAAGGCCAAAAAGGTCACGATTGCGGACGGAACGGCTTGGCCCTGGTTGTTCACCACGGCAAAGTTCCTGATCTACAACCACAATCGCAAGATGGGCAATCAGGCAATGCTCGACATCCATGAGCACGACGTCGAGCGCTACCTTTCGCACAGCCATGTGGAGGAAACGGTGGCGTCCAGGGACGCCGTCCAGCGCGTACTTGAAACAGTCCGGACGATGCCCGCCGAGGACCACCACATCTTCGTCATCCACTTCATCGAAGGTGCTTCGCATGCCCGGATTGCCAAGGACTTGGGCATCAGCCGGTCCGCGGCCAAGAGCCGCATCTTCCGCCTGAGGGCGAAACTTCAATCTACTTTTACCGATATGACGACCAGCTGAGGGGGTGATGGACATGGACGAGATTTCTTCCGCCAAGGACCGCGTGCGGAACCGGCTGCGGACCCGCATCGGCGAAGACAAACGACGGCGGAAGCGCCGCAAGCAACTTGGTGTGTTTGTGGCCGCGCCCCTGGCGGCCGTCACTGCTACAGCCGGATTCGCGCTGCTGAATATGACCGAGGAACAGGCAAACTTCTCGGCCATTTGCTACGCCGGCTCCACTCCCGACGCCCCGCAGGCAGAGGTTTACGTCCTGCACGAGGGCGAAATGACGGGCCGGGACGACCAGGGCAATCCGGTTCTCGACGACTCCGGAGCCATTGACTCCATCGACCCGCAGGAGCGCTGTGCAACCGTCTGGGAAGCCGGTTTTGACGATCCAACCAATCCGGGCGAGTTCCTGCCTCCGGTCAATCCGGCCCCGCCAATGGTGACCTGCCTCCGGTCAATCCGGCCCCGCCAATGGTGACCTGCATCCGGGACGACTGGCGCTACGCTATCTTCCGCGCCCCGGGCGATGAACCGGTCAGCAGCAGGGAATTCTGCCCCACCGTCGACATGCGGCCCAATACGATCGACGTCGCGGAGCTCCTGGAGCGCCAGTAAGCAGTTGGAAAAGCGGCGTCTGCGGTGAGCGGCATGACCTCGATATGACGGGGACCGCCTGAAGCGCGCTCACATCGTCAACCTCGACAGTCGACCGCGATCCCGAGAGCAGCGCAAATCTCGCGCATGCGGGAATCAGCCAGCCGACCGAGCCTCATGACGAGCACGGAGACCGAGACGCTCTCGACGGAGTCGAGGTTCACGGCTGAGCGGCGTGGCACCGGGTCGTCTCCAGGTTCAAGAACGACTTCAATGGGAAGCCCTCGTATCGTCGTCGTGCACGGAGCGACAAGTGTCCGTCCAAGTCTGGGGATCGCCACGTCACGGGACAAAACGACGACGGGGCGCCGGCCGACCCCGGCCAGCTCACACCACCACAGCTCTCCCCGAGCCGGCAGCGCGCTCACGATGCTGCGGCGGCTTGTCGAAACGAGGCCAGGTCGCCCCACTCATCCGGCTCACCGAGCGGGTGCTCGTCGTAGGCGGCGTAGCTCGCGTCCACTTCCGCTGCGCGATGGCGGACCAGCAATGCTTCGAGGGCTGCATCGATGAGAGCGGCGTCGGTAATACCTGAACTTATGCGCCGCGCCCCTTCAAGGAGCTCCGTGTCTACGGTCGTGCTGAGCCGTGTGCGAGCCATGCCACAATCATGCCACCCCTGTCACAACGCTGGCAATGAACTTACGTCCTTGCATGGCTCCCTGACAGGCTCCGTACACGCGGCAAATGCCTGATAGAAAAGACGGGAAGCATACTGGGTCATTTCGATCCGACGGCATGGGGTAGGAGGACAATCGGAGGATGGTCTCCTCAATCACCGACGTCCCAGGCATCCGCGTCGGCCACGCCCAACGAACTGATCCAGGCTGGCTTACTGGCGTGACCGTCGTGCTGCCGCCACCGGGAACGGTCGGCTCCGTGGACGTGCGCGGGGGAGGCCCCGGAACGCATGAGACCGACGCCCTCGATCCCACCACCCTCGTCCCGACCGTCGACGCCGTCGTACTCACCGGCGGCAGTGCCTACGGGCTCGCCACCGCTCAGGGCGTCCAGCGCTGGTGCGAAGAACAAGGCAAGGGTTTTCCGGTTCCCGGCGGCGTCGTGCCGATTGTTCCAGCCGCGGCCATCTTCGACCTGGGCCGCGGCGGGGAGTTTGGAAACAGGCCCGACGCCGGTATGGGCTATGCGGCTGTGGTCGCGGCGGCTGCCGAAAAGGACAGACACGACGTCGACCGCGGCAATGTGGGCGGCGGCACCGGCGCGGTACTGGCGCAGGGTAAGTACAAGGGCGGAACCGGAACGGCATCCGTTCGCCTCGACGGCAATAACACCGGGATAGTCATCGGAGCCATCGCGGTCGTCAATGCCGTCGGTTCCCCAATCGGTAGCAGCCCGCTGGAAGCGGATGGCGCCGGAACCGGCGGGTCGCTCAACACCACCCTGGTCGTCGTGGCCACCAACGCCGTCCTGGATCCTGCCCAGTGCAAACGCACAGCCACGGCCGCACACGCCGGCCTGGCCAGATCGCTCAACCCCGTCCATACGCTTGCCGATGGGGACACCATCTTCACTCTCGCGACAGGGGAGCGGGCGCTGTCAGGCGACGGTGCCGCCGTCGTGCAATCAGTCATGCAGCTGCAGGCGGCGGCCGCCGACGCCGTCGAACTAGCGGTGCGTGACGCCGTCGAACATGCCGAGGCTGTCAATAATGGCGTGATCGATTTGCCGCGGTGGCCGGGATAACGTTGCAGCCGTGTGACCCGCCGCGGCAGCGGGGGCGCAGCGGATTGGAAGGTCCGCCAGTGTACACCGATTTCACTTATCCCGGTGCTTAACGTAGAGTTGTCTGTTGGTTGTCTATGCTCTTGCGCCCATTCTGGCGGCGCGAAACAGGCAAGTATTACACCAAATCAGTAGTAAATACGCTCTTCGCGTCAGCGGAGGCAACAAAAAGTTAGCGGAGGATATGGCCAAGAAAGACGGGGTCATCGAGATTGAAGGCACGGTCAACGAGGCGCTGCCCAATGCGATGTTTCGTGTTGAGCTGAGCAACGGACACATTGTGCTCGCTCATATCTCAGGCAAGATGCGGCAACACTACATCCGAATCCTTCCCGAGGACCGGGTGGTTGTCGAGTTGAGCCCGTACGACCTGACCCGTGGCCGGATCGTATACCGCTACAAGTAATGCTCTAACCAAGCACACCTGCAAGAACGCAAAGGAACCCCATGAAGGTACAGCCGAGCGTTAAGCCGATCTGCGAAAAGTGCAAGGTGATTCGCCGCAACGGGCGCGTCATGGTGATCTGCGACAACGTGCGTCACAAACAACGCCAGGGCTGATTTTTTCTTAGCCCACGCACAGTTTGTGCAGTAGTAACTAAATAGAAGGCAACGCACCAGCCGGCCCGCAAGGACCAGAGTTGGAAACCCCCGGTCGGAGGCCGGGGCCCTGCTGAACGCAGGGATGTGATTGCTTACGACCTCCGGTTTATCCAAGGAGTGAGGCCATAATGGCTCGTCTCGCTGGCGTAGACCTTCCCCGCGAAAAGCGGTTGGAAGTAGCGCTTACATACATTTACGGCGTGGGCAAAACCCGTGCACTGAAGACTCTTGCAGACACCGGCATCAGCGCCGACGTCCGCGTCAAGGATCTCTCTGACGATCAGCTCGTTCAGCTGCGTGACTACATTGAAGCTACCTTCCAGGTTGAGGGTGACCTCCGCCGCGAGGTGGCAGCCGATATCCGCCGCAAGGTGGAAATTGGCAGCTACCAGGGTATCCGCCACCGCCGCGGACTGCCGGTACGTGGTCAGCGCACCAAAACCAATGCCCGCACCCGCAAGGGCCCCAAGCGTACGGTCGCTGGCCGGAAGAAGTAGATCCCGTGAACCCGTTATTCCCAACGGGATCCGATGACCTTTTGTAGGAGATGTAATGCCCCCAAAGACTCGTGGAGCGGTTCGTAAGCCGCGTCGCAAGGATAAAAAGAATGTAGCGGTCGGACAGGCCCACATTAAGAGCACCTTTAACAACACCATCGTGTCCATCACGGACCCGTCCGGTGCTGTCATCGCATGGGCTTCGGCCGGTGAGGTTGGGTTCAAGGGCTCACGCAAGTCCACCCCGTATGCTGCGCAGATGGCCGCCGAGGCTGCTGCCAAGCGTGCCCAGGAGCATGGCGTCAAGAAGGTTGACGTTTTTGTGAAGGGTCCGGGGTCGGGACGCGAGACCGCAATCCGTTCGCTGCAGGCCACTGGTATCGAGGTGGGATCCATTTCGGATGTTACCCCCAGTGCCCACAACGGTTGCCGTCCTCCCAAGCGCCGTCGCGTCTAACTGACCTAACCGCCGCAGCCGCCTGATGACGGGCCGGTTCCGCCGTCGAAAGATGAGCGTGAACCACCGTACCGATCAGGCGGCCTGCGCTGGCTAACGGCCGGGCTATTGGCCGGTCAGTCCAGACGATTGTTTCAAACCCTGTGTTGCGTCATATAGCGGATGCTCGCCGAAAGGAAACCTAAGTGCTCATTGCACAGCGCCCCACCCTATCCGAAGAAGTAGTCGCAGATAACCGGTCCAGGTTCGTTATCGAACCACTGGAGCCCGGCTTCGGCTACACGCTGGGAAACTCGCTTCGCCGAACCCTGCTGTCCTCCATCCCCGGAGCTGCTGTCACCAGCATCCGGATCGATGGCGTACTGCATGAGTTCACCACCGTTCCAGGTGTGAAGGAAGATGTCACCGAGATCATCCTGAACATCAAAAACCTGGCTGTGTCCTCCGAGCACGACGAGCCCGTGGTCGCCTACCTGCGCAAGCAGGGACCCGGCGTCGTTACGGCCGCCGACATCGCTCCGCCGGCCGGTGTGGAGTTCCACAACCCGGAACAGCACATCGCCACGTTGAACGAGAACGGCAAGTTCGAGGTCGAGCTGACCATCGAGCGCGGCCGCGGCTACGTTTCGGCTGCTCAGAACAAGTCCGCGGATGCAGAGATCGGCCGTATTCCGGTTGACTCCATCTACTCCCCGGTCCTGAAGGTGACCTTCCGCGTGGAAGCCACCCGTGTTGAGCAGCGCACCGACTTCGACCGCCTGGTGGTCGACGTCGAAACCAAGGAAGCCATGGCACCGCGCGACGCCGTCGCCTCCGCCGGCACCACCTTGGTTGAGTTGTTTGGTCTTGCCCGTGAGCTGAACACCACGGCCGAGGGTATTGAGATTGGTCCGTCGCCGACCGACGCCGCACTGGCAGCGGACATGGCACTGCCGATCGAGGATCTGGACCTCACCGTCCGTTCCTACAACTGCCTCAAGCGCGAGGGCATCCACTCCGTGGGTGAGCTCGTTGCCCGCTCCGAGGCAGACCTCATGGATATCCGTAACTTCGGTGCGAAGTCCATCGATGAGGTCAAGGCAAAGCTGGTCGAGCTTGGGCTTTCGCTCAAGGATTCGCCCCCAGGGTTCGACCTGGCACGCGCCGCCGAAGAAAAAGACGACGAGGCCGACTACAGCGACGAAGACGACCAACTCTAAATCGCGACAGACGCTCTGAGAGAATATTCCCTCGCAGAGCACCATTTGAGGAGAAACTACAATGCCTACGCCCACAAAGGGTAAGCGCCTGGGAGGCGGAGCCTCACACGAGCGTTTGATGCTCGCGAACCTCTCCGCTGCTCTGTTCGAGCACAAGCGCATCACCACCACAGTTACCAAAGCCAAGCGCCTGCGTCCTTTCGCTGAGCGCATGGTGACCTTCGCCAAGCGCGGGGACCTGACCAGCCGCCGCCGCGTGCTGGCCCAGATCCGCGACAAGTCGATTGTGCACGAGCTGTTCACCGACATCGCGTCCGCAGTTGAAGGCCGCGACGGCGGTTACACCCGGATCACCAAGATCGGCAACCGCAAGGGCGACAACGCCCCCATGGCCGTCATCGAACTGATTCTGGACCCGGTCAGCGCCAAGCAGGCAACTGTTGCTGAAGCCGAGACCGCCACCAAGTCCGCAGCCCCGGCCCCCGTTGCCGAGTCCGCAGACAGCGGCGATTCAGCCGAGTCCGCTGATTCCCCGGAATCCGCAGACAGCGCAACGTCCGCCGATTCGGCTGACGAGGCACCGGCCAAGGACGAGACGGCAGCCGCGGAAGCACCCGCCGAGGCTCCTGCCGTGGACGCCGACGCTCCGGCCGCGGAAGCACCCGCCGTCGACGTCGAAAAAGGCAACGAAGAAGATGAGCCGGAAAAGAAGGCTTAGCTTCACCTGTTGATATGACAACGCCAGAGCCCGCTGTACCCCATGCCGGGGACAGCGGGCTTTTGCGTGTCAAAATGCGGGTAGCGTACGACGGCGGTCCCTTCTCCGGTTGGGCAATCCAGCCCGGCCGCATCACAGTGCAGGGCGTCCTGGAAGAGGGGCTCGCCACGTTGATCCGCCGACCCGTCCGGGCCACCGTCGCCGGCCGGACCGACGCCGGAGTCCACGCCCGCGGCCAGGTGGTCCATTTCGATCTGTCGCCCGATGAGTGGTACGGACTCAGCCGCGGCAAGGACCTCGAACCGGGGGAGGCGCTACAGCGCCGGCTCCGCGGTGTCATGAACAAGATCCTGCATATCGGTTTCTCCGGCGCCGCTGTCCGAACCGATAGGCACGGGGCCAACAGCAGCGTCAATGCCATCCAAGTACACGACGCCGTTCTGGCACCGGAGGGCTTCGACGCCAGGTTCTCCGCGCTCTGGCGCCGCTACAGCTACCGCATTGCCGACGACGCCGGCAGCTGGGATCCGCTGACCCGCCACCTGACGCTCTGGCACAAGGGCGCTCTCGGCGTCGATGGGATGAACGAGGCCGCCAAGGCGTTGCTGGGGCTGCAGGACTTCAAGGCTTTCTGTAAACCGCGCGAGGGCCGTACGACCATACGGGAACTGCAGCGCTTCGAATTTGTCCGGAACGACGACGGCGTTATCGTCGCAACGGTCCAGGCCGACGCCTTCTGCCACAACATGGTGCGCTGTCTGGTCGGTGCAGCCCTGCTTGTCGGTTCCGGCGATAGGTCGGCCGAATGGCTGACCGAACGTCTGCTCGCCAGGAAACGTGACGCCCAGGCGAAAATGTCCCCGGCGCATCCCCTGGTCTTCGAAGAAGTCGGCTACCCGGGCGAACAGGAGATGCTGTCCCGTGCGGAGTCCACTCGTGCCCGCCGCTTCCTGCCTTGATGGAATCTTGAGCTTTGGATGAAATTTCCTGAATCCTGAGCGCTTCTTTATCTGTAAACAAACGTTCCTTGAGCATCCTCAGGCAATGTTGCAGATGTCAGCTAAAGAGGCTGAAGAGAATCGGTTCCCGGTTCCACCCCGTTGGGGGATGGGGTGGAACCGCTTACTGAAACGAGACTCTAATGGGCATCAGCATGAAGACCACATCCGGCAAGCTCCTTGCATCGGCAGCACTTCTCGGCACCGCCGCGGCCGTAGCAGGACTTGGAACCTACGGAACCTTCACTGACACTACGGCTGCAAACGCCGAGGTTTCCACTGGGACTGTAGACATCACTTTGGGGGCCGACGAGGGTGTAAGCGTCGCTTTTGCAGATGTGCTCCCCGGTGACACGATCGAGCGTCTGGTTACCCTATCCAATGAGGGCGGCTCCGACCTGGCATCCATCAGCCTCACCACGACCAGCACAGCCGCGACCGGACTGGATCTCAGCAGCGTTGTCAGCTTCGCCATCGACTCCTGCTCCGGAACCTGGGCACCCGTCACGGGCGCTGCGGATTCCTGCAGCGGAACCATTACACCCGTGTTGACCAGTCCGACGCTCGCCGTCACCAAGCAGGCGCTCACCAAACTGACCGCCGTTGATTCCGGCAAATCCGACCAATTGAGAATTGCCGCCACCCTCTCCAAGGACGCAGGCAACGAGTACCAGGGCGCCAAGAGCAACCTAGCATTCACGTTCGACGCGGTCCAGCGGGCAGCGAAGACCAAGTAAGCACGGCCGGCCGGGGGAGGGACGGAATCATGCGGACAGTGTTGCGATACTCAGCCACTTTCCTCGGATGGGGCCTCTTGACCTTAGCGGTCCTCGCATTCCTGCTCCTGGCCATCGGGCCGAGGGTATTCGGGTATCAGACCTACACCATGCTTACCGGTTCGATGGCGCCGCTGATCAACTCCGGCGACGTCGTCGTAAGCGTCCCAACCGACGTCAGAGACGTTGAAGTTGGAGACATCATCACTTACCACATCCCTATTGACGATCACCGGGTCGAGACCCACCGCATCGTCGAGGTCATCGAGAAACCTGATGGTTCGACGGCCGTACGGACCAAGGGCGATGCGAACGATAGCGCGGATCCTTGGACGGCGGTTCTCGAGGGCGACCAGGTCGACCGGCATGCACTGACAATTCCCTACCTGGGGACAGCAATCCGGACCTTCCAGCAGCCTGTCTTGATGAAGACTCTGTTATATGGCGCACCGACGATATTGGTTGCCGGCATGCTTACGGCTATCTGGCGCAAGAGTCCTGAGACGACTGACGGCGACGGCACGCAAGCGGCGAGGGCAGCCAATGTTTCCGCCACCTAATGTGGCTCTGGGAGCCCTCTCTCCGGCAACCTTCTGCAGGTTGGCCGATGATTTGGACAACATCTCCGGTGCCGTGCATTTCATATCGACATTTTTGGAACTATTGCCTCGGCGGGTCGCACGGATCCTCCAAGCGATTCGGAGCAATAACGACCTGGGGGCCATGGAGGCTGTACTGAGCCTGAAGGTAACTTCGGTCATGGCCGGTGCGCACACCATGGCAGACGTGTGTGTGCGACTGGAAGCAGCCATCAAGAACGGTAACCCGGTCGACAAGAGTCAGGCAGCAGCCGAACTAACCAATGCCACTAGGTCCTTCGGATTCGTGCCGCCCGATTCCCAACCCGACGACCAGCTGTGTTGAAGCGGAAGCCCTGTCCCGTTCCCTACACGAGGCGGCGGGGGAGGATTAAGAGCGGAGCGTGGCGCTCTGCCATGGGTGTAATTGTGCTGATATCCATGCTTCTGACTCCCACCGTTGCGGAGGCCGTTTTCTCCGGCTCAACCAGCCAGGCCATGTCGGCCACCACGGCCCGGCTCACAGCGCCCAATGCCACACAAACTGTATGGTCTGCAACCTGCGAGAGAAGCACCCAGGGTGAGTCCGTGCTGACGATTACCGTCGACTCACATGCAAAGGTTCCCGGCGCTAACAGACACGTAATAACAGCCATCTCTCCGGCGGGCACACCTGCCCCAACCAAGGTTCTTGCAGGAACCGGTCAGACGCAGCATGTAGTCCGCATGAATTCGCGTTTAATGACCGGAACGTGGACATATGGAATTCATGGTTCTTACGCGGTCCCCGGGTCAAACAATGTGTGGAATGGGTCGTCCCTCAGCCGGACGGTCACTTGCGCCTGACAAAGAAACTTCTACTCGGATTCGGTCTCCAGTTCCACCTTCAGGGACGCCCGGACGCGGGCTCAGCTGGTTGACTCTTGTAGCATTACATACAGGTTGACTGGACAGAAGAGCGGGTGCAGCCAACGCTGACGCTTGAGGGGAGGGTGGGCAAGTGCGACCAACGGTCAAGGACGTGGCCCAGCGAGCGGGAGTTTCTCCGAAGACAGTATCCAATGTGGTCACGGGGATCATCACGGTCAGCCCCGGTACGCGCGCCAGGGTGGAAAAAGCGCTGCAGGAACTCAATTACGTGCCGAACCACTCGGCCCGGAGTCTGCGAAATGGCCGTTCGGGCCTGATCGGGTTGGCGCTGCCGGATCTCAGCACCCCATACTCGGCGGAGCTTGCCCACCACGTGGTCGAAGTCGCGCACGAACGCGGCTGGGGAGTACAGATCGAAGAAACCGGCTTCGATCCGCAGCGCGAATTTGAGCTGATGTCCAAAGCCCGCACCAACATCATCGACGGCTTGATTCTCAATCCTGTTGTGCTGGACGAGAGCGCGGTTAAGTTGGGCGTGGCCCTGCCTCCTGTGGTCCTGCTGGGCGAAGTCAACCAGCACATCACGGACCGAGTATGGGTCGACAACCTGGCCGCGGCGCGGGACATGACCCTCACCTTGGCCGCTGACGGAAGGCGCCGGATCGCGGTTCTCGGTACCACGGACCACCGTAACTCGGCGTCAGCCCAGGTCCGGACCGAAGGTTACCGGCAGGGGCTGGAGCAGGCGGGCC
>NZ_KI914622.1:3315-23551 GCF_000520495.1 Arthrobacter sp. H14 | reverse complement strand
TGGAGATCGCCTGCGACGGCTGGCACCCCCGCGGCGGGGCAGAGGCTTTGGCGGCGTACCTGCACAGCAACGAAGTGCCGGACGCGCTCTTTTGTTTTACCGATTCGCTGGCCATCGGTGCCCTTAGCGTACTCGCCGATGCGGGGATCCGCGTGCCGCAGGATGTTGCGGTCGCCGGGTTCGACGACGTCGTGCACGGGGAGTTTGCCAACCCTCCGCTCACCACCGTCTCCTTCAACCGGAGGACTATGGCGGAGCAGGCGGTATCGATGCTGACCCGGCGGATGAATGACCGCGATTCGCCGGCCGAAACCTCTATCGTGGAGTACCGGATAATTGAGCGGGCGAGCACGCTGGGCCACCGGAACGTCGGCCAGGGCAAGTCAGCCATTCCCGAAGTGCGCTAGCCACCGGCATTAACACCTTCCAAATAGTTTTCGTGAAACTCTTGCCCGGTCGATTACAACGATGTAAATTGTGAGCTACATCTCCAACGGCATCGACAAAGCAGCCACGAGTCTTAGGTCCGCTTCCATCGTCGGCCGTATGTAACTTCGGATTGAGGAGCGACCTGTGGGTTTTTTGCGAACCGATGCTGTGCGACCAACAGCCATGTCCCGACGGCAGCTTCTCAAAAGCGGCGCAGTCCTGTTGGGTGGCGCCGCATCGGCTGCAGCCCTCGCGGGTTGCGGCGGTCCGGCGTCCGCCGTCGGCAATGATCTTCGGTTCTGGCACCTGCTCTCCGGCGGCGACGGCATCAAAATGCAGTCCATGATCGACCGCGCCAACCGGAAGACCCCCGACTTCGACGTCACACCAACCGTTCTTGCCTGGGGCGCACCGTATTACACGAAACTGGCGATGGCTTCGGCCGGCGGGCGCCCACCGGAAATTGCCATCATGCATGCCTCCCGGGTTCCCGGATACGCGCCAGGGGGATTATTGGATCCGTGGGATATGGATCTGATGTCCCAATACGGCGTCACGGAGGAGCAGTTCAACTCCAGGATCTGGGAGAACAGCAAGACCAATGGGCACGTGTACTCGCTGGCGCTGGACTCCCACCCCTTCATCGCGATGTACAACACCGAAGTGGCGGATCAGGCTTCGCTGCTGGAGTCCAGCGGGCAGCTGACGGAGATCACAGACCCGCAGGTATTTCTCGAAGCCCTCCGCGAGATGCAGAAGGTGACCGGTGTGCACGGGCTCTCCTACGGTTATCTCAATGACGGCGCGCAGATGTGGCGTCTGTTCTACACCCTTTACCTTCAGCACGGCGCCGAAATGATCCTCGACCCAGGGCGTCCGGTCCAGGCCGACAGGGACGTCGCTATCGACTGCCTGAACTACATCAGGTCCCTGCTCGATGACACCATCGCCACCAAGAGCGGCGATATTGGCACCGGTGTTGCCGAATTCGCCGGTGGCGACTCGGGAATGTTCTTTACCGGGGTATGGGAACTTCCCACCATGCAGGACGCCGGCATCGCGCTCAACGCGATGCCCATCCCCACTCTGTTCGGCACCCCCGCCGCCTATGCCGACTCGCATTCCTTTGTCCTTCCGCACCAGAGCACCCTCGACGAGCAGAAGCGGGACCACGCTTACGAATTCGTCGCCCGCATCCTGAAGGGTTCCCTCTCGTGGGCGGAAGCGGGCCACATTCCCGCCTATCAGCCGGTCGTCAATTCGGCTGAGTACAAGGCACTGGAACCGCAGTCCAACTACGCGGACGCGGCGGACATCATCAACTACGATCCGCGGGCGTGGTTCACCGGCTCCGGCTCTGATTTCCAGTCGTTTTTCGCCGAGCATGTGCAGAACGTCTTTCTGCGCCGCAAGCCTGTCGAAGCCGGGTGGGACGACTTTATCGACAGAATCAACCGCGTGCTGAGCAAGCCGAATCCCGTCTAGTTCCCCGATCCATGCCGGTCAAAGGAGTCAACCTATGAGTTCATCTGTGATCGTTCGCGGATCAGTGGCGAGCCGCGCGAACAACCTTCACGGCTGGGCCTTCTGCGCCCCGTTTATCTTCTTTTTCCTGGCCTTTTTGGTCTGGCCTATCATCCATGGGCTGATCATGAGCTTCACCGGCCAGACCCTCACCGGTGCCAACAGCGGCTTTGTCGGTTTCGCCAACTACGCCGAAGCCTTCAGCGACCCGGACATGTGGAGCTCGTTGGGCAACACGCTGTATTTCACGGTGGCCTCCACCATTCCGCTGGTGCTGGTGGCACTCGCGATGGCGGCGCTGGTCAATATGGGTCTTCCGGCCCAGTGGCTCTGGCGTTTGTCCTTCTTTGCACCATTCCTGCTGGCCTCCACTGTCGTTTCCCTGTTCTTCACCTGGATGTACAACCCCCAGCTTGGCCTGTTCAATGAGCTGCTGGGTTTTGTGGGGATCGGACCCATTCCGTGGCTGAATGATCCGTCGGTGGCGATGTGGACGATCGTCATCGCCACTGTCTGGTGGACGGTCGGTTTCAATTTCCTGCTCTACCTGGCAGCCATGCAGAACGTTCCTGCCCAGCACTATGAGGCCGCGTCCCTGGACGGCGCCGGCAGGTGGCGCCAGTTTTTCTCAATCACCCTTCCGCAACTGGGTCCGACGACGGTGCTCATCGTGATCCTGCAGATCCTCGCCTCGCTGAAGGTTTTTGACCAGATCTACCAGATCACCGGGGGAGGACCCGGCGGTGCAACCCGGTCCATTGTGCAGTACGTGTTCGAGACCGGCTTCACCGGGTACCGGCTGGGATACTCGGCGGCAATTTCCTTCATTTTCTTCGCTCTGATCCTGCTCATCTCCATCGGCCAGATCTTCTCCAACCGCAACAGGAGCGCATAGCCATGGCAACGATCACCCTTGAGAACCCGGTGAAGCCGGATTTGGAAGAGCCACGTCCGGAAAACAAGAAGAAAGTTTCGCCGGCCATAGTCATCGGCACGGTCGTAGCGTCGCTGGTGGCCGTGCTGTGGCTGATTCCATTTGCCTGGGCGGCGATAACTTCCCTGAAACGTGAGACCGAAGCTGCCGCCACTCCCATCACCTTCTACCCCGAATCCGGATTCACCCTTGACGCGTTCGTCAGCGTCCTGCGGGCGGGGAACTTGCCGATGTGGACCTGGAACTCCCTGATTACTTCCGCCGCGATCACCGCGGTCACGCTGGTGATTTCGGCACTCTGCGGCTACGCCCTGTCCAGGATCGACTTCAAGGGCCGGCGGATGTTGATGACCATCGTCATCGGCTCAATCATCATCCCGCCACCGGTGCTGATTATCCCGCTGTTTTACCAAATGCTCGCGCTGAACCTGATCGACACTTACTGGGCCATCATCCTGCCCCAGGTTATCCACCCGGCGATGGTCTTTGTGCTCAAGAAGTTCTTCGACCAGATTCCGCGTGAGCTGGAGGAAGCTGCCCTGATGGACGGGGCCGGTCGGATCCGGATCTTTGTGCAGATCGTGCTGCCGCTGTCCCGGCCCATCATGGCAGCCGTTGCGATCTTCGTCTTCATTGGAGCCTGGAACAACTTCCTCTGGCCCTTTATCGCCACCAACGAAAGCACACTGCTGACCCTGCCGGTTGGATTGCAGACCATCGAAAGTGCCTATGGAATCCAGTACGCGCAGAACATGGCGTCGGCACTACTGGCCGCCTTTCCGCTGATTGTGGTCTTCCTGTTCTTCCAGCGCCAGATCATCAAAGGCGTCTCCACCACCGGCCTCGCCGGAACCTGATTTGCCCTAAGTCAATCATCGATCCCCTTATCTAGGAGTACTTGAGCATATGTCCCGTGCACGGATTACTATCGACCGAAGCTTCACCGTTGGCGAGGTCCCACAGCGGATCTTCGGATCTTTTGTCGAACACATGGGCCGGTGCGTCTACACCGGCATTTACGAACCTGACCACCCCGACGCTGACGCCTCAGGGTTCCGCCAGGACGTGCTGAAGCTCGTCAACGAGCTCGGCGCCACCGTGGTCCGCTACCCCGGCGGCAACTTCGTCTCGGGTTACAACTGGGAGGACGGCGTCGGACCCGTCGAAAACCGGCCCCGAAGGCTCGACGGCGCCTGGCACACCCTGGAGACCAACGCCTTCGGCCTGCACGAGTTCGTCAACTGGTCCAGGCAGGCCGGCGTCGAAGTGATGGAGGCGATCAACCTCGGTACCCGCGGTGTGGACGCTGCCCGCGAACTTGTCGAGTATGCCAACCATCCCGGCGGAACGTACCTGTCCGACCTTCGTAAGAAGAACGGATCCGCTGAGCCCTTCGACATCAAGCTATGGTGCCTGGGCAATGAGATGGACGGACCGTGGCAGATCGGCCACAAAACAGCCGACGAATATGGCCGGCTGGCGCAGGAAGCAGCCAAGGCCATGCGCTACGTCGACCCGAGCCTCGAGTTGGTGGCCTGTGGCAGCTCGAACTCGCAAATGGCAACGTTTGGCGACTGGGAGCAGACGGTTCTCACCCATACCTATGAAGAAGTGGACTACATCTCGCTGCATGCCTACTACCAAGAGCACGACGGCGACGCAGGCAGCTTCCTTGCCAGCGCCAGGGACATGGACCACTTCATCGAATCTGTGGTGGCCACCGCCGACGCGGTCCGGGCCAAGGGCAAGCACAAGAAGCGCATCAACCTTTCCTTCGATGAATGGAACGTCTGGTACACCCGCCACGGGGACGTCGATAGTCCCGACGAGGTGGGGAAGCATGGCTGGCGCGAGCACCCCAGGGTGATCGAGGACGAATACAACGTCACCGACGCCGTCGTCGTCGGAACCCTGCTTAACTCACTGCTGCGTCACGGTGACCGGGTGAAGATCGCCAATCAGGCCCAGCTGGTGAACGTGATTGCCCCGATCATGAGCGAGGAGAACGGGCCGGCCTGGCGGCAGAGCATCTTCTGGCCTTTCGCCCGGATGGCGGCGCTGGCCAGGGGGCAGATCCTGCACACCAGGGTCGAGTCGGACAAGTACGAAAACGCACGCTACGGCGATACCGACCTCGTCGATGTCAGTTCAACCTGGGATGAGGAAACCGGACGGATGGCGTTCTTCCTGGCCAACCGCGGACTCGAAGAAGCCGCCGATATAGAAGTTGCGCTGCGCGGATTTGATAATGCCCGGGTCCTCAGCGCCGAAGTGCTGCAGATCCCTGAAGGTAAGGACCGGTTCACCACCAACAACCTCCAACACCGCGAACGTGTGGGCCTGGTTCCACTGCATGACGCCAAAGCGGCTGCGGGCGAGTTGCGTGTAAGTTTGCCCGCGTTGTCGTGGGCAGTCGTGGAAGTGGAGGTAAGCACCAATTAGCCGCCGGGTAGGGGCCGGGAAGCCTCTACTCGGAGTAGGTGTACCAGCCCTGCCCTGTCTTCCGCCCGTAATGACCAGCTTCGTATAGCTCGGTCAGTGCCGGGTGCGGAAGATCGGCGGGATCCCCGGTTTCCTCGAAATGCGCCTGCCTAATGAGATGGACGACATCGATCCCCACCAGGTCCATCAATTCATAAGGTCCCATGGGATGGCCAAGCGCAGTTTTTGCTGCGGTGTCAATGTCCTGGAAGCTGGCGATCCCGTCGTCGTAAAGTTTGAGCGCCTCAGTCCGCAACGCACCAAGCAACCGGTTGGCCACGAAGCCGGGGATTTCGCGGTTAATCAGAATGGGGGACTTGCCCATTCGTTCCGCCAGACCCATGGCTGTATCCACGGTTTCCTGTGAGGTTTGTTCGTGCCGCACCACTTCCACGCACTTCATTACCAGCGCAGGGTTGAAGAAGTGCATGTTGCATACGCGGTCGGCGCGGCCGGTAATATCGGCAACCTGTGAGGATCCCAGCGTGGATGAATTCGTGGCGAGGACGGCATGTGGGGGTGCATGCCGGTCGAGTTCCTGGAAGATCCCGCGCTTGGTCTCCAGCTTCTCCACTGCCGCCTCGATCACGAAGTCGGCCGTGGACGCGGCGTCCTGAATGCTGGTCAGGTAATTCATTCTCCCCAGGGCAGCGTCCGTGTCCGTACGTTCCATTCGGCCCTTCGAGACGTTGCGGTCCATCCGTTCCGCCAATGCAGCCTGCGCCTTGGTTAGCATGTCCTCTGAAATGTCCTGAATGGTGACCTGGTATCCGGCCAGCGCGCCAACCATTCCGATCTGCGAGCCCATGGCGCCTGCACCCACCACCAGGATGCGCTTTACGTTTTCGAGATTTGGTTTTGAACTCATAACTACTTTCCTTGGTAATTGGCGGGACGCTTCTCGAGGAACGCCGAGGTCCCTTCTGCCTTGTCCTCGCTGGTATACAACAGGGACTGCGCAAGCCGTTCCAGCAGCAGGCCGGTTCGTTGATCTGTTTCAAATCCGTGCCTGACCACCAGCTTTGCCATCCGGACCGCGAGCGGTCCTTTTGCCAGGATGGTTTCGGCCGTGGCGGAGACTTTCTCCATCAGCTCCGCTGCAGGAACGACGTCGGTCACCAGGCCTATGGATTCAGCCTCCGCTGCTTCGACCAGGCGGCCCGTGAGGATGAGTTCCACAGCCCGGCCTTTGCCCACCAAACGCGATAACCGCTGGGTTCCTCCGGCCCCCGGTATGATGCCGAGGCTTGTTTCCGGTAAGGCAAACCGGCTGCCCTCGGCAGCGATCCGGATATCGCAAGCCATGGCCAGCTCCAGCCCTCCGCCCAAGGCAAAGCCGTTGATGGCCGCAATGGTCGGCTTCTCATACTCTTCGATGGCGTCATACAGTTGCTGCATTTTCGGCGCCAGACCGTCGAGCATCGTCTTGCGAACCAGCTGGTTAATATCAGCGCCGGCGATGAAGCTCTTCCCGCCAGCACCGGTGAAAACGACGGTGCCCACCTGTTCATCCGCGGCAAAGGCCTCCAGGGCGTGGGCAATTTCGTCGAGTACAACCTGATTGAGGGCATTGCGGCTCTCGGGCCGGTTGATAGTGATGATTCCCAGGCGGCCGCTGACCTCTGCCTGGATGAGTGTGTACTCCATCGCTCCCCTTACTTGAATGCCGGGATGCCGGTGATGTGGTTGCCGAGGATCAGGGTATGTACTTCGTCTGTGCCCTCATAGGTGCGTACACTTTCCAGATTGTTGGCATGGCGCAGTGGTGAGTAATCCAGCGTGATGCCATTGCCGCCGAGGATGGTGCGCGCCTCCCTCGCAATGGCGATGGCCTCCCGTACGTTGTTGAGCTTGCCCACGGAAATCTGTTCCGGTTTCAGCGCCCCGGCATCCTTGAGCCTGCCGGTGTGGATGGCCAACATGGTGCCCTTTTGGATTTCGAGCAACATGTTCACCAGCTTCTCCTGCGTGAGCTGGTAGGAGGCAAGAGGTTTCTCGAACTGCAGCCGCTCCAGCGAGTAAGCCAGTGCAGTTTCGTAGCTGTCCCTGGCTGCGCCCATGGCGCCCCAGATGATTCCGTACCTGGCCTCGTTGAGGCAGGAGAAAGGACCGCGCAAGCCCTTCGCCCCTGGAAGCAGCGCAGAGTCCGGAAGGCGAACGTCCTCCATCTCGATGTCGCACTGGACCGATGCCCTCATGGACAGCTTCGATGTGATTGGGGTGGCCGTGAAGCCGGGGGAGTCGGTGGGGACCAGGAAGCCGCGTACGCCGTCGTCGGTCATTGCCCAGATCACGGATACCTGCGCAATGGAGGCCAGGCCGATCCAGCGCTTGGCGCCGTTGAGGACCCAGTCCTTTCCATCCTTCCTGGCGAAAGTTTTCATGCTGGATGGATCGCTGCCGGCGGTGGGTTCCGTGAGGCCGAAGCATCCCACTGTGTGACCGGATGCCATGGACGGCAACCATTGGTTCTTCTGTTCCTCGGATCCCCACTTGTGGATGGCGCTCATGGCTAGGGAGCCCTGGACGCTGACCAAAGTGCGGATGCCGGAGTCCCCGGCCTCTAATTCCATTGCGGCGAGGCCATACTCGACAGCCGACCGTCCGGGACAGCCGTAACCGGATAAGTGCATGCCCAGAACTCCGAGGCTGCCCAGCTCGCGCATCAGGCCTGCCGGGAAGGTGGCGGCCTCGAACCATTCGGCAATGTTCGGTTTGATCCGCTCGTCCACGAAGTTCCGGACACTGGCCCGTACAGCCAGCTCGTCATCCGTGAGCAGGCCATCGAGGTCCAGGATGTCGGATTTATTGTCCGGCAAAACCGGTTCCGAGGTGGCCGGACGGGCGCTTGCCCCCGGGGACAGTTCCAAGATTGCCATGTGTTCCTCCGGGTTTGGCCCGCCGGTTTGCGCGGGCGTTGGGTGATCCCCTTCACTCTTGCAGGGTTATTAGGTTCGTTCCAATACCAAAAAGGTGTCTCATTGATGCACGTAGCGGAGGTAATTGGGATCTGCCCTTGAAAACGTGCGGCCTGCGTGGCCGACTGCGCCCTGGGTATCAATCCCATCCGGATAAAGTATTGGATTCAGGGCAGTGGCCTCTGCGAGAGTGACGTGGATAACAAATCACGCTACGACGTCCGCAGCACGCCGAACACCGGTGAAAGCGGATAGCGAGGGGCTTCAATGAAGAAATTACTGACTGGCGCTGCTATGGCTGCAATTCTTGCCGCAGGTATCGTCACCGGCGGTACTCCCGCAAAGGGAGACCTGGAATCCCAACTCGTTATGACCACCTACGGGGTCGGAACCGGAACATACAACGACCTCGCCGCCGTCGCCGACAGCCTCACCCGTGTGCAGGGCACCCAGGTCCGTATCCTCCCTTCCGACACGATGATCGGCCGCGCTGCACCACTGCGGGCAGACAGTGCTCAGTTCAGCCGGATGGGCGACGAGTACTATTTTGCTTTCGAAGGAATCCAGGATTTTGCCAGTGAGAACTGGGGTCCGCAGGACCTGCGAATTGCTTGGGCCCCTATGGGCAACTATGGAATGCTCGCCCGCACTGATGCCGGGCTCGACAGCTTCGAAGATCTCAAGGGCAAGAAATTTCCCCGCATCATTGCCAATAACTCCATCAACATCAAGCTGGAGGCGTACCTTGCCTACGGCGGGTTGACATGGGAAGACGTAAAGCCCGTGGACATGAGTTACAGCGATCAAACGGAAGCGCTGGAAACAGGACGGATTGATGTCCTTTTCAGCAGCGCCTATGGCTCCAACCTCGAGGAGCTCGCCAGCAAGGTCGACGTCGACTGGATGAGTATGGACAAAAAGTCACCCGAGAGGATGAAGCGTGTGCACGAACTGGCACCCATGGTCACCGTGGGCGAATTCTCCGGCGCCCCGGGAATGGAAGAGGGTGAGTCCGCGAAGAATTTCGCCTATACCGTCCCCATCTCCACGTATGCAGATACCGACAGCCAGACGGTGTATGAACTGGTGAAGGCAATAGACGAGAACTATGACCGGTACAAAAACACGACTCCATCGGTCAGCGAGTTCGCCTTGGATGAAGTTCTTCATAAACCTCAGGTGGTTCCTTTCCATAAAGGCACCGTCCGCTACCTGAAGGAAAAGGGCCTATGGACCGATGAAGCCGAACGGAAAAACAACCGATTGATTGAGCGCCAGTCGCAGCTCCAGGCCGGCTGGGACGAATTCATCAAAACAGCGGATAAAGACAATCTCGCGCAGGAATGGATCGCGTGGAAGGAAGAGAACCTTGACTAATTTGATGCGTTCATTCCGGGGCAGCTCATCGCACCCCGAGCAAGCCAATGAAGCCTCCGGTCCACGCCTCAACAGTTTCTGGCGAACCGTCGTAGTGCTGATGACCATCGTCGGCATATTGCTGTCCATGAACCAGGCATTCATGTGGGGTCTCTTCGGGATCACCCTTCTGACCCATGCCTACCTCTACTTCATGCTGGCCTGCTTCCTCTCGATTACGTTCATCATCTTCCCGGCAGCAAAGGTTGCCCCCGTGCCGGCAGTGAGCACGGAGGGACATGCGCTGCCCTCCGGCAGGCCTCCAGCGCTCGCCTGGTACGACGTCGTTCTCTTTGCCGTGACGATTCTTGTCACCTTGTACTTCGGCACGAATGCGGAGACCATCCTTACTTTTGGTTGGGACTATGCCGCGCCTGCGCTGGCCACCGTCTTCAGCGTTGTCCTATGGGGGCTGGCTCTGGACGCGCTGCGACGCACTGCAGGTTTCACCGTCACCGTGATTGCATTCCTGTTCTCGGTCTATCCGATGTTTGCCTCCCGGATGCCGGTCGACTTCCTGCGGGGAATTTCGCATGACTTCCGCACGACGGCCCAGATCCATGCTGTTGGTGTGGAGAGCATCATGGGCCTGCCGCTGCAGGCGGCCGCAAGCATTCTCATCGGCTTCCTTCTCTTCGGCGTAATTCTCAAGCACACCGGCGGATCGGCCTTCTTCCATGATTTGGCACAGTCCCTGTTCGGAGGCGCCCGTGGCGGCGCGGCCAAAGTGTCCGTCGCCAGCAGTGCCTCCATGGGAATGATGAGCGGAAGCGCAGTTTCAAACGTGCTCACCACCGGCCCGATGACGATTCCGGCAATGATCAGATCAGGATTTGCACCGCGTTTTGCGGGAGCCGTCGAGGCTACGGCGTCCTCGGGAGGATCAATCACACCGCCGGTCATGGGTACAGCAGCCTTCCTGATGATTTCCTTTGTCGGTGTTCCTTACAAGGAAATACTCATAGCCGCGGCCATTCCGGCGGTGCTCTACTACGTTGGCATCTACCTGCAAATCGACGCGTACTCAGCCAAAACGGGCCTCACCGGACTGGACCGCTCTCAACTGCCACGGTTCAAAGCCGTCCTGGCTTCCGGCTGGCCCTACGTGGCGGCATTGGCTCTGCTGACAGGGTTGTTGATTGTTACCACTGAAACCCAGGCGCCATTCTGGGTCGCGGGAGCGCTGGTGCTGTTCGGCATGATGAAGCGTGTGGGCCGGCTGACTCCCCGCGGTCTGGTGGAGATGCTGTTCGACTGTGGCAAGACCATCAGCGAGATACTCGGGATTATCGCCGGAGTCGGCCTCATCGTCGGCGGGCTCAGTATGTCCGGAGTATCCCTTTCCCTCGCCCGGGAATTGCTCGTCCTGGTCGGCGACAATGTGGTGCTCATGCTGATCGCGGGAGCTGTCACATGCTTCATTCTGGGCATGGGCATGACCGTCTCCGCCGCTTACGTGTTCCTTGCCATCGTGATGGTGCCCGCCGTCGTCGAA
This sequence comes from Arthrobacter sp. H14, assembly GCF_000520495.1. Taxonomy (GTDB): domain Bacteria; phylum Actinomycetota; class Actinomycetes; order Actinomycetales; family Micrococcaceae; genus Arthrobacter_C. The sequence continues at coordinate 12,354 of NZ_KI914622.1, read as the reverse complement.
CTCGGTGTCAACCCGATTGCAGCCCACCTTTTCGTGATCTACTGGGCCGCTGTTTCCTACATAACCCCTCCGGTGGGGCTGGCATCTTACGCAGCGGCGGGGGTTGCCGGTGCGGATCCGATGAAGACCAGTATCTCTGCGATGCGGTTGGGAGCCGTAAAGTACGTCGTGCCATTTGGGTTTGCGCTCAATCCGGCGTTGGTGGCGCAGGCGCCGCTTCCCGAAATCGTGACAGCATTTCTGCTGAGCCTGATCGGAGTCTACGCCTTGGCCTGTGCTTTCGAAGGCTGGTTGCTCGGCATGCGGCGGCGGATTCCATTCCTGCTGCGGGTACTTGCCGCGGTGGCCGGCGTCAGTTTTATGATGCCCGGGTTCATCGCGGCAGCCATGGGTGCAGTCTTGCTCGCAGCGGTGGTGCTGCTGACACTTCTCCTGCGCCGCAAGGATGAGAGAACGACGACGACGCCCGCTGCCGGGCGCTCGGAACCCAAACCAGGACCCGGTCCTGGTATCAAGCGAGTAACCCGCGGAACTGGCCGGGCCGCCCCGTCGCTAAACGGATCCGGGGGCCACAGCCTCCGGATCCGCTGCCGGGGAGGGGAACACGGCGTCGGAAAGCCGAAGCACTTCGCGCAGCGCGGGACTGCTGTCATCGTCACGCCAGATGAGTTGGAGTTCGATGGGTTCAACTGGATCTGAAAGGTCCAGGAACACCACGTCGGGATAAGACACATTGGCCGGCACGGAGGAGACGGTGAGAGCGCATCCAATCTCCGCTGCCACCAGCGATAGCAGGGTGGAGGTATCCGGGGCGACCTGCACTATCGACGGGACGAACCCTGCCTTATGGGAGAGCCTGTCCAGATGGTCCCTGAGGACGGCACCCGGGTCCGGAGGCAATGCGACCATTGATTCCCGGGAGAGGTCGGCCATGCTGACAGATGGCCTTCCGACCAAACGGTGGTTCGCCGGAACGGCAATAACCAAGCTCTCGCGTGCGACCGTTCGGGACTCGATGCCCGCCGGAAGGAAATTCCAACGTCCCAGCCCAATGTCCATGGTGCCCGCAATGACCTCGTTCAGCGCCGGGACTGCGTAGTAGGAGCTGTAGAGTTCCATGTCGATCCCAGGATGGGTTTGGCGCACCAGCTTGGCAAGCTTGCCCACCATAACGTGCGAGGAGACTCCGGCAAAGGCAAAACGAACCCGGCCGGATTCGCCCTTGCCCGCTGATTCCACGGCCGCCTTTGCCCGCCGGCAGGCCGCCATAATCTCCTCGGCCGGCTGCATCAAAGCCTGACCCGCCGTCGTGAGTTTCACGTTTCGCGTGCTGCGTTCAAACAACAGCGCGCCCAACTCCCGTTCCAGATTCTTGATGGTGCGGCTGAGCGGCGGCTGGGCAATATGCAGGCGTTCCGCGGCCCTGCCGAAATGAAGCTCGTTGGCGACAGCGAGAAAAGAGCGGATCTGTTGAAGTTCCATGAGACGGAATTATTGCCGTATGTAAAGCCATTCGTCAATGATTGCCGGGCTTCAAGACATGAATCGCGATCCTTCTCCAAGCTTCACCCTCCGGGCATGCCCGGACTATCTATGCGTCAGTGGCAATAATCGGCTACCTAATTTGTATTGGACGCCACGTAATAGCTCTGGAAGTCTAAGTGAGACGCAGCACACTAATGGAGGGATCTAGCAATGACTGCATCTGCATCGGCCAAACTCAACGAGATGTTTGGACGTACCGGTACCGGCCCCTTGAGCGGTCTCGTTGTTGCCGATTTCAGCCGGGTGCTTGCTGGCCCCTACTGCACGATGCTGCTGGCTGACATGGGCGCCACCGTGATCAAGGTGGAATCGCCTGAGGGAGACGACGCGCGGACGTGGAAGCCTCCGGTGCACGACGACGAAAGCACCTTCTTCCTGTCGGTCAACCGCAATAAGCACTCCATTGCACTGGACTTCAATGATGACGCAGACCTTGCCTTGGCCCAGCAACTGGCCGCCCGGGCGGACATCATGGTGGAGAACTTCAAGCCAACCGGTTTGGAGCGCTATGGCCTGGACTATGCCTCCGTCGCCGAGCACAATCCGCATGTGGTCTACGCCTCCATCACCGGTTTCGGGACAGGGGCCGGTGCCGGGCTGCCCGGGTACGACCTCCTGGTCCAGGCGGCATCCGGAATGATGAGCTTAACCGGGGACCAGAGCACCGAACCGTTCCGCGCAGGTCTGGCTATGTTCGACGTCATTACCGGTCTGCATGCCAGCACCGGAATCCTCGGGGCACTCCACCACCGGACCGTCACGGGGGAGGGGCAGCACGTTGAGCTGAACCTGATGTCCTCGGCCCTGTCGGGAATGGTGAACCAGTCAGCCGCCTACGTCACCGGCGGCGTCGTCCCCACCAGAATGGGAAATGAACACCCGAGCCTCTATCCGTATGAGCCGATGCTTACCGGGGACGGGCGGCTGGTCATCGCCGCCGCGAACAACGGCCAGTTTGCCCGCCTCTGCAAGGCGCTGGCCGTGCCAGAACTGGCAGACGATCCCCGCTTCATCACCGCCGAGCAGCGCAATGCGCACCGGGCAGAGCTCCGGGTATTGCTGGAGGAGCAACTCGCCGCACGCTCCGCCGAAGAATGGTTCCCCATCCTGTCTGGAGCGGGATTGCCATGTGCTCCCATCCAGGATGTTAAAGGCGGCGTCGAGTTTGCCGAACGACTGGGGTTAGAGCCGGTGGTGCTACCCGGTCCATTCGAACGGCAGATTCCCACCGTGAGGCACCCCGTCGAATTCTCCCGGACACCAGCCACTTACGAGCTGGCGCCGCCGGTCCTGGGCTCTAGCTCGGAACTGGTGCGCGGTTGGCTGTCGGCCCAGCTGGCCGGTGCGCTGTGAGCGCGGGGTTCCGGACGTCGTCGTACGTCCGTTGGTCCGATATGGACCTTAACGGGCACGTGAACAACGCCCGCGTGGTCACGCTTCTCGAGGAGGCACGTATCCAGTGGCGTGCTCAAATGACAAATATCGCGCCGGTAAACCGGGCAAACCAAACTGTCGTTGCGTCATTGCAGCTCGATTATCTGACGCCAACTGAATATGGCAGCGATGTGGACATAGAAATCACAGTCGCCCGGATTGGAACAAAGTCCTACACGGTGAACTACGCCGGCAGCCAGGACGGGATGCAGGTTTTCAGAGCTTCAACCGTCATGGTGCCGATGGAACAAAACGCTGCCGGTGCCAGGCCCCTTACTGATATCGAGCGGCAGGAACTTTCCACCTACCAAACCGAGCTGAGCAACGAAGGAGAACCATGAGCATCGATGCCATGAATACAGACATCGTCAACACCGATTACTACCTCCTGGATGAACTGCTGTCCGAAGAGGAAGTGCTGATCCGCAAGAAGGTCAGCGGCTTTGTAAACGAGTCGGTCCTCCCCGTGATCAATGATTATTGGGAAAAGGCACAGTTCCCCTTCGAGCTGCTGCCCGGTATTGCGGAGCTGGGTATTATCGGTTCGACCATCGAAGGCTACGGCTGCCCCGGCATGAGCAGACTCGCCGCCGGCATGGTGTCCGTGGCAATGGCCCGGGGCGACGGAAGCCTCAACACCTTCCTCGGGGTACAGTCCGGCCTCTCCATGGGCACCATCAACATGCTGGGCAATGAGGAACAGAAGCAGCGCTGGCTGCCTGGGATGGCACGTTTGGAGAAGATCGGAGCGTTTGGACTGACTGAACCCGATCACGGATCCGACTCCGTGGCTCTGGAGACAACTGCCCGCAAGGAGGGCGGTCACTATGTACTCAATGGCCGTAAACGCTGGATCGGCAACGCCAGCATTGCCGACGTCGTCATTATCTGGGCCCGCGATGAAAGTGACGGCAAGGTCAAGGGCTTCATCATCGAGAAGAACGACGACGGCAGTTACCCGGGCGGCTACAGCACCGAGTTGATTACGGGCAAGATCGGCAAACGGGCCATTTGGCAGCCCGACGTCACGATTGAAAACGTACGGGTTCCAGCGGAAAACAAACTTGCCGAAGCCCACTCGTTCAAGGATGTCACGCGGGTGCTCACCGCGACCCGCAGCGGTGCATCCTGGGAAGCGGTGGGCCACGGCATTGCTGCCTACGAGGCAGCGGTGACCTATGCCAAACAGCGCGTCCAGTTTGGCAAGCCCATCGCCGGGTATCAGCTGGTGCAGAACAAGCTGGCGAACATGCTGTCCGAACTGACGGCCATGCAGCTGATCTGTTTCCGGCTTGCCACCCTCGCCGACCAAGGAAAGATGACCAGTGCCATGGCCTCCTTGGCAAAGATGCACACCGCCCAGAAGGCGCGGTGGATCTGCTCCGAAGCACGCGACATTTTGGGGGGAAATGGCCTGTTGCTCGAAAACCACGTTGCGCGGCACATGACCGATATGGAAGTAGTTCACACCTACGAAGGCACCGACTCCATCCAATCGCTCATCATCGGCCGGGACATTACCGGCATCTCTGCTTTCGCCTGAGAGGAAGGCCGGATCTTATGAATGAAGCATTCCTGGTTGGGGGAGTACGGACACCCGTTGGACGCTACGGCGGCGCGCTCTCTTCGGTACGCCCCGACGACATGGCCGGCATGGTAATCAAGGAAGCGGTTGTCCGGGCCGGCATCGATCCAGAAGTCGTCGATGAAGTCATTCTCGGCTGTGTAAATCAGTCCGGGGAGGACAACCGTAACGTCGCCCGGATGGCCACTTTGCTCGCAGGGCTGCCGGACACAGTGCCGGCCATGACGGTCAACCGCCTCTGCGCCTCGGGACTCAGCGCCATCATCGCGGCATCCCAGATGATTAAGACGGGTGCGGCCGACATCGTGGTGGCCGGAGGTGTCGAGTCAATGTCTCGAGCGCCCTGGGTGATGGCCAAACCCGAAAAGGCCTTCGGCCGCCCGGGGGAGGTAGCAGACACTTCACTTGGTTGGCGCTTCACCAACCCCAGGTTCTCCGCCCAGGAGAAAACCACGTACTCCATGCCGGAAACCGCGGAGGAAGTGGCGAAGGTTGACGGTATTTCCCGTAAGGACGCTGACGCCTTCGCTGTCAGGTCCCATCAAAATGCCCTTGCCGCCATTGAGGCGGGCCGTTTCGCCGACGAGATCCTGTCCATTGAAACCAAGGCCGGAATCATTGACCAGGAGGAAGGACCACGACCGGGTACATCAACGGAAGCGCTCGCCGGACTCCGTTCAGTGGTTAAGCCGGGCGGAGTGGTCACGGCTGGGAATTCAAGTTCATTGAACGACGGTGCTTCCGCCATTGTTGTCGCCAGCGAGAGGGCAGTGGAGCGGTTTGGACTCACGGCCCGCGCCCGCGTGGTGGACGGCGCATCGGCAGGAGTCCCACCGGAGATCATGGGTATCGGCCCGGTACCTGCCACCGAGAAGGCGCTTTCCCGCAACGGCTGGGGGCTCGGAGATCTTGGTGCAGTTGAACTGAACGAGGCTTTCGCCACGCAGTCGCTGGCCTGCATCCGGCGCCTCGGCTTGGATGAAGGAACGGTAAATAACGATGGCGGCGCCATCGCACTCGGGCACGCCCTGGGATCATCCGGTGCGCGAATAACCATCAGCCTGCTCGGCCGGATGGAACGGGAAAATGCCCAGCGGGGACTTGCAACCATGTGTGTGGGTGTCGGTCAAGGCACCGCCATGCTGTTGGAACGGACTTAGCGGGCGGCGGTACCTTCACGTACGGGCATTCCGTCTAATCCAACCGGAATCGGAGCGTCTATTGGTTTGCTAACCGCCGCTGAACGTGGCTATCGCGTTGATGACGGCGGGCCCAAGGATCACGATAAACAACACAGGGAAGATAAAGAACAACAGCGGAAACAAGACCATCACGGGTAGTTTCATTGCCTTTTCCTCGGCCCGTTGCCGACGTTTAACCCGCATCACCTTGGCCTGCGTCCGGAGCACCTTGCTGAGCGCGATGCCATAGGCGTCGGCCTGCACGATGGCCTTCACGAAGCTTCGCAGTTCGGGCACGCTTGTGCGGTCGGCCATGGCCAGATACGATTCCCTGCGGCTCCTGCCTACTTGCATATCCTGCAACGCACGCACCAACTCTTCGGCGAGTGGTCCTCTGCCATTGCTGCCCGCCCGCCACATGGCACTCTCGAATCCAAGGCCAGCTTCGACGGAGATCAACATCTGGTCCAGTGTGTTGGGTAGCTCCAATTGGATGGCTTTCTGCCTTTCCTGCCCCTTGCTGTAGAGCATCAGGTCTGGAATGAAGTAACCAAGCACAGTCAGAAAGACCCCGATCAGTATCATGGTCGATCCCGGGTTGAGCGTGGAGAACAGCAGCCCGACGACGGCACCGAGTATGGCCAACGAGGGTTTGGCAGCAAGCAGCCGCGCAAAGGGTATTGAAGCCGGGCGGCCGGCCAGGGACAGCAACCTGTCAAGCTTTCTGACATAGCCGACCGGAGTGAGACTCCGTCCCAGACGGTAGAACAGGGTCGGTTCGCCAGTACGGCCCTCCTCGGGCTTCTCGAAACCGCGGTTCAGGTTCGCTTGGATTATCTTCCGCCCCTTCCTATCGGCGGACAGGGCCGTCCAAGCCAGGAACCCGACTGGCACCGAGACCAAGAGCAGCGACATTAGCAGCACAATATTCATAGCAGTCGAATCCTCAGAACTTCAGGTCAATGATTTTGCGCAGCCATAGAGCACCGATGATCATCATGACGACCGAGACGCCAATCAGCACCCAGCCCAGGGGGTCCGTCAGCAGGACTCCGACGTATCCAGGGTTGGCGACGCTTAGCATCGCGACGATGCCAAAGGGCAGGGCGATCAGAATGTACGCCGAGAATTTGCCTTCCGCACTCAAGGCCTTGATCTGACCCTTGATCTCGCTGCGCTCACGGATCGTTCCATTGACATGGTCCAATACCTCCGCGAGGTCTCCGCCTACTTCACGGTTGATTTGAATGGCTTGTGCGATCCAGGCGAAGTCCTCGTTCTGCATCCGAGTCGAAGTATTCGTGAGCGCCGCCAGCAAGTCTTTGCCCAGACTGGTTTCGGTAACGACCCGGCGCATCTCCTCAGACATCGGGCTATCGGCTTCGGTCGCTGCTGCGTCGATGGCCCGCAGAACGCTGTGGCCGGCCCTGAGCCCACCGGTGAGCAACTGCAGGATGTCTCCGAGCTGGCTATCGAACTTGTTGCGTCGGCGGCTGGTCAACTGAGCAAGTATCAGGTGCGCAAAAAAGGGGGTCAGCATAAGGAAAAGTACTGCCAACAAGGGGCCTCCCAGTGTCAGACCAACCAAAACAGCTACGCAACCACCCGCTGATACCAGTATGAACATATCCGCCTGGCTGAGTTTAACACCGGCCGTTTCCAGGACTTCACGCCGGTACAGCCGTTGCGGGTGGCGTTGAAGAAACCGGTCGACACCGCGGACTGCGGACCCGGCGAAACGCGATAGCTGGGAGACGGAGGCTTCCACTTCGAATGGCCGACGGCGGTCCAGTGGCACAGCGGTCTGCTGTGGCTTGAGCACATACATCACCAGGGCGAGGGCGGCGAGACAGAACGCGGAACCGATAAGGAATAGCGGGGTCACGGCGTCGTTCACCTGCCCATAGGAATATTGGCGCCGAATACCGCTGGCGAGACGGTGATGCCCATGTCTTCGAAACGCTCAATGAAGCGAGGCCGGATGCCCGTGGGTATGGGCTTTCCGAGAAAGCGGCCGGCTTGGTCAAGACCGGCAGAGTAGTCAAAGACAAAGGCGTCCTGCAGTGTGACGATGTCTCCTTCCATGCCCTGGACTTCGGTCACGTGCGTGATTCTTCGGGTTCCGTCCCGCAACCGGCCGATTTGGATGATTAGATCGACAGCTGAGGCGAGTTGCTCCCTTATCGCCCGCAATGGAAGATCCATGCCCGCCATCAGTACCAGGGTTTCCAGCCGGGCAACCGCGTCCCTCGGGGAGTTGGCATGCACCGTTGACAACGAGCCATCGTGCCCGGTGTTCATCGCCTGCAGCATGTCCAGCGATTCACCACCGCGGACCTCACCCACCACTATCCTGTCCGGTCGCATGCGCAATGAGTTACGCAGCAGGTCCCGGATGCTGACAGCACCTTTGCCCTCGGTATTCGCCGGTCTGCTTTCCAAACGGACCACGTGATGCTGCTGAATCTGCAACTCCACCGCGTCCTCTATGGTGACGATCCTGTCCGTTTCCGGCAGATAGGACGAGAGCACGTTCAGCAGCGTGGTCTTACCGGTTCCGGTTCCTCCGGAGACGATGATGTTCAGCTTGGCCTTCACACATGCATCGAGCAGTTCCGCCATTTCAGGCGTGAGGGTGCCGAAGTCAATGAGATTCTGCACGGTGAGCGGGGTCTTGCTGAACTTTCGGATCGTCAATGAGGAGCCATTGACCGCAAGCGGTGGAATCACGGCATTGACGCGGGAGCCGTCTTCGAGACGCGCATCCACCAACGGAGACGACTCGTCAATCCGCCGTCCGACCTTCGAAACAATGCGTTCAATCACCCGGCGCAGATGCTCCTCCGAGCTGAACCGCGAACCGGTCAATTCAATTTTTCCAGCGCGCTCAACGTAGATCTGGTCCATCCGGTTGACCATAATTTCGGTGACGGCTTCGTCGTCGAGCAACCGCTGCAGGGGGCCGAGGCCCAGGACGTCGTCGGCGACATCGCGGATCAACCGCCGTCTCTCGTCCGGGGTGAGCGGTACCTGTTCGGCATCGATCACTTGGCTGAGTTCTTCACGCGCGGCAGTACGCAGTTCCTCCTCAGTCACTGCCGAATCGTTGAATCTGGAACCCATCCGTTCAAAAAGGGCCGTCGCTGCGCGCTGCTTTAAGCCCGCGAATGCGTCAATCCGCGGCTTTGGTGCTTCGACCGGCGCAGAAGGTACCGGCGGCGCTGCCGGTTTGGTAGCCAGCTTCGTCGCACGCATATGTACAGAGCCCGCCGCTGACGTAGGCGCGGTTTGCTC
>NZ_KI914622.1:0-3215 GCF_000520495.1 Arthrobacter sp. H14 | reverse complement strand
GAGCCCGCCGCTGACGTAGGCGCGGTTTGCTCCGGGACGGATACTCGGGTCTCGTCTGCTGGTCCCGTGCCGGGGCGGGTCGCCAGCCGTTCTGACAGCTTCATCACACCACCACCCGGCGATGGAGCTTGCGCTGAGATTTGGCGCGCCAGCTCGGGTCGAAGCGCTTCACCAGGGATCGCAAGCCTTTCGTGGCCGGATCGCGGACCTCTTCCTGTAACAGCGGAACCCCTCGGTTGGTGGCCACAGACAGCGCCCGGGATCTGGGAACGGAAATGTCCACAGGCGCCCCGAGCGTTGCCTCGATATCCTGGACGGACAGACCGGTCTTTGAATCTGCGAAGTTGAGGACGACATGCCGGTTTTCAGGGATCAAGTCCAGCTGGTTGAGCAGATCCATCCCGGTACGCAATCCGCGTACGCTTGGCACGTCCATCCCCGTGACCCAGACAGCGTCGGTGCACACCTCGAGGGCCGCCAGACTGTGTTCGGTTATTCCCGGTCCGGTATCGACCACTACGTACTGAAATTCCATCGCCAGCTGTTGCAGTAGTCGGGATAGTTGAGGCACTGAAATATGGTCGGACTCGACCGGGCTCTTTGGCGCACACAGCGCGTAGATTCCGGTCGGGTGCGCGGTAAGGAATGCCTTCAGGACCATCGAATCCTGGCTCGCGGAGGGAGTGACGGCGTCAGTCAAAGTGTATTCAGGGTTGAGGTAGAGCCCGGATGCGACATCGCCGAACTGCAGGTCCAGATCGACGAGGACGACGTTCATCGGGGCGATTTTGCCGAGTCCGACAGCTATGTTGGTGGCGATTGTTGTTTTTCCAACGCCGCCCTTAGGGGAGAACACTCCGATGACCAGACTATTTTCAGTCCGCGTAGCTGACATCGTCGCCTCGGACCGCTTCCGGCTGGCGGACGCTTGGCACGCGCGTTCCAGCAGCATGCGTATATTGGCGACGTCCGCCATCGGATTCAGAACATCCCTGACCCCGGCACGCATCGCATGCATGATCAATTCCGGCTGATTTTCGGCAACGAGAATCAGGCTTATTTCCGGGTGCTGGACGTCGAAGACGGTCGCCAGCCGCAGAGCATCGTCGAGAGGCAGATCCGGCCCGATAATCAGTACTTCGGTCCGTTCCGCAGATAACTGTGCGAAGATTTCCTGCGGTTGGCTATGGAGGACATCAGCTGGCAGGGACTGCACGTTCCCGGGCAGTGATCCTGTGGTCGCCTGCCGTAACCGTCGCTCAAATTCCTGATTCGGACTGATGAGGATAAACCGACTCATTCGTACACCTCAGTCTTGGTTATTACTTCGTTTTCACTTTCGGTTGCGTTTGCAGGTTCCTTGGTCAGCCACAATGTGCCGAATTCATTGCCATGGACAATCCTGGCCGATTTTGCGTCATCGACAGCGACCGTCAGCAGTAGTGATCCCGCGGGAAGGGCAGCAGTATCCTGCTCAGAACCCTCCTCTGTGCCGGGTACCGGCGCCTTCTGAACGTTCGTCAGAAGCACCTTGTGGTAGACAAACTTCGTAGTATCTATGCCCTCGAACTCCGGCGAGGGCCCTGGGGCATAGGAGATATGCACACCGATCTGATCGCCTGGTGCGAGATTCCCGCCAACGGCGCGCTGGGGCTCCAGAAGGAAGGACAATTCCTGTAAGCCTTTCGGGACCTCAACAGCTCCGGATGCTTCGAGCTCTTTAGGATTAATTAGCCGTTCAGCAACCAGCTGTTCGCCGGCGACCAGACCCACTTCGGTTACTTTACCCGCCGACTTTTTCAGGTCTTTCAAGGCCGACTTGGCGACGGCGGACGCTGGCAACCGTTTTACGGCCAGCGACTCGGCCAGCAGCTCGACATTTGTGCCTGCGGCGACCTTCTCCTGGACGACGAGGACCTCGATGGGTTCGAGCCCCGCCATCGCGCGCTTATCGGCGGCCTGGGCGTAAGTAAAGACCAACAGCGCCCCCACAATGGCGAGGACAATTGCGGCCAAGCCGGCAATGAGTCGTGACTTCACTATTCTTCGTCTCCAAGTGTCAGGTGGACAACGGTCGTGTCCAGATCTTCAATGACGGGGCCCAGCCCATATCCATCTTCCAGCGATACCATTTCGACGAATTTGCCGATGACGCCGCGACAGTTGCCCGTACATGCTGCGTCGCCGACGAACGCGCTGGTGTTGTGGAACGCCTCACTGCTGAAGTACCAGCCATGAATCTCTACAGCCGCGAAACCGATCAGACTGAATTGTGCAGGAGTCACGGAATCATCAACATCATCGAAGATTGGAAACAACTCAGTAGGTGGGTCACCAGCAGTGAGCTGTGCTTTCCACGAGGCGAAGACTTCCCCGCAATTGGGAGGGGCATCATTCCCGGGGCTGCTTTCGGCGTACTCTTCGATGACATTGATGTCTGCCGAGCACTCGCCTTCCTGTTGGGGCAGCTTGCCGAAACCTCCCGGGACGACGTGGCCCGAGGGGCCGTACTCGCAGGAAGCGTCGGCGTCGTCGCCATGGCTGACGAAAAGTTGGAGTTCGCCCGTTTCCTCTACAAGCTGGCAGATGGAAAACGCAACCGGAAATGGCGCTGTACCCTCCACCGGGCTTCCCCACTCGGCGGTGGCCTGGGCCCTTACTTCGGCTGAAGGAATGCCAAGCGCGTTGGCGAAAAAGAGCGAGACGCTGTTCTCGTCTCCGCCGGCTTCCTCGGCTCCTGTTATTACGGTGACTGTTCCCGCATCCTGATCGAGTGCGACATTATCGATGTTGGTGAGCCCATCATTGGCGTTCTGATCGGCAAAGGTCGTGGCCAACGGCGACGTCTCGGAACAGAGTGCATCGCCGGCATCTTCCGCGCAGGACTGCGCAATACTCAGCGCTTCAGCATCGGCACCGTTCTGGAGCTGAGCCTTTTCGGCGTACATTAGGCCGACATCAATGACGAGGGCTGCGAAGCCGAGTAGTGCCACCATCAGGATGGCAACGATCACGCTGGCTGCACCACGCTCATCATCGATCGCGCGGGTTATCCGCCGCATTGCATAACTCCAGTGCCTCTTAAATCAAAGGGGCCAGCGATTCCCGTCATGCTGTCTAGCGAGTAATCAATCGTGAAAGTGACTTGCTCACCGGGAGAGTCGCACGGGTTTACGATCGTAATGTCTGCTGTATTGATGGCGGGGTTCAAAGAC
>NZ_KI914621.1:176248-179298 GCF_000520495.1 Arthrobacter sp. H14 | reverse complement strand
ACGTCGAAGGCTCCACCGCGACCGTCACGGTTGAGGCTGCCGGCCTGGCCGAGATGTTCGGCGAGGGCGCATTCCCGCACGTGCAGCACATCCACATCGCTGCCCAGGGCACCTGCCCGACCATCGCCGCCGATGACGCCAACGGCGACGGAATCGTCGACACCGTCGAGGGCCTGCCCTCCTACGGTGAAATCGGCACCACCCTCTCCCTCGGCGATGCCGACAAGAGCCCGGCAGCCGCCACTGACATCAGCGTTGCTCCTTCCGGTGGAGCGTTCACCTACGAAGAGACCTTCGAGTTGAGCGATGCCACCCAGGACTCCCTGGCTGAGGGAACCGGCGTCATCGTTGTTCACGGCATTGATCCTGCCGGCCTGAGCGAGGAAGCAGCCAGCGCCAAGTCCAACCTGGTTCCGGAACTGCCCTTGGCAGCCACCGCACCGGCGCTGTGTGGTGCCCTGGAAATGATGCCCGCAGGTGGCGCTGACACCGGCGTTACCGCTGCTGCCACCAACGGTGGCAACGGCGGAAGCGAAATCGGCATGATCGCCCTCGGCGGTGGCCTCCTCGCCGCAGCCGGTGGCGCCTACGCCCTGCGCCGCAAGATGGTAGCCGGCCGCTAAGTCCGTATCCCGAACAGGATCACTGACCCCCACTGACAGTTCAGCGATCCTGCTTAGAAGGACCGCCGCTTCCGCCACTGGTGGGAGCGGCGGTTCTTTTTGCGCGATGAGCTGCCCCAACAGCGAGGAACCTTTCCGTTGCCGTGCAGACGCGGAAAGCCTCTCCAATCCCGGATCCGGCGGGGACGCAGTTGTCCCCGTCTGGACATTGCTTACCGGCTAGAGACAGGACAGGCTTCGCCGCAGCCCATAGTAGCGACGACTTCGGCGCCCCGAGCGAGGTCGTCGATGAGTACGCATCAACCGTTATCGGCCACTGGCGTGACTTTTGGATGAGGAGTTTTGCACCCGTCCGGCCGCGACATAACCCCGTGTTGCTGTGGCTACTACGTCGAAAGTTCCGCGTTTAAGCTTCCCCTCTTCCGCGTTGCACCGACAATGATCGACCGGAGGCCCAAGGCGCCCCGCGCCGAACTGGTGATCCGGTCGGGCGCTACGAACAGGCACTCCCGGAGCTGGCCCGATACTTGCGCCGACACGTCCTCCTACTGGCTCATCGCGTCATTGGCGAGTTTCTGTGCCCGCTCCAGGCCTTCTTCCACCGGAGTCCGGCCCAGGAAGATCTCGTTAAAGATCGGCGCCCAGGCGTTGGCGGCCCCACCAAAGTTCGCGCCGACCGGTGCGGTTATGGTGCCGCCTTGGCGAACTGGCTCGGGTCCACGCCCTGCGATTCCCAATACTGGAGGACAGGGCCCGGTGGGCGGATTGCTCCAGCCCAACCCTCAAGAACAAGTGTGGCACCCACACCAAATTTTATCGGAGGCACTGTGGGAGGATCGGGCGCATGGAGTCCCGGACCTCGTTCCCTTCACTGATGAGGCAACAGCCGTATCGCCGCGTGTGGGTTGCCCGGACGGTTTCACAGTGGGGCGATGCATTCAATACCGTCGCGTCGCGCTGGCCCTGCTGGTGTATTCACTGACCGGTTCCGGTCTGGGTGTGTCCGGGGTAGTCATTGCAGAGATTATCCCGGTCTTATTGCTTGCTTCCTTTGCCGGCCCTCTGGTGGACTGCCTGCCCCGGGTGGCTGTGATGATCGCCGCGGATCTTATCCGGGCAGCCCTGGCTTTCTCCCTCCCGTTCCTGGACGGCAGTGTCTTTGCGGTGTACGCGGTGGCTTTCGGCCTGTCTGCCGGTGCCGTTTTCTTTAACCCAGCTGCGCAGTCAGTGTTGCCCTCCCTGGTCCGGGAACGCGACCTGGTGGTGGCAAACAGTGGGTTGTGGACTGCCGCCGTAGTGCCGCAGGTCGTTTTCGCCCCGCTGGCCGGCGTCGTGGTTGCCGCGTACGGGTACGACTGGGCGTTTTGGATCAATGGATCTCCCCGTCTGGACATTGCTTACCGGCTAGAGACAGGACAGGCTTCGCCGCAGCCCATAGTAGCGACGACTTCGGCGCCCCGAGCGAGGTCGTCGATGAGTACGCATCAACCGTTATCGGCCACTGGCGTGACTTTTGGATGAGGAGTTTTGCACCCGTCCGGCCGCGACATAACCCCGTGTTGCTGTGGCTACTACGTCGAAAGTTCCGCGTTTAAGCTTCCCCTCTTCCGCGTTGCACCGACAATGATCGACCGGAGGCCCAAGGCGCCCCGCGCCGAACTGGTGATCCGGTCGGGCGCTACGAACAGGCACTCCCGGAGCTGGCCCGATACTTGCGCCGACACGTCCTCCTACTGGCTCATCGCGTCATTGGCGAGTTTCTGTGCCCGCTCCAGGCCTTCTTCCACCGGAGTCCGGCCCAGGAAGATCTCGTTAAAGATCGGCGCCCAGGCGTTGGCGGCCCCACCAAAGTTCGCGCCGACCGGTGCGGTTATGGTGCCGCCTTGGCGAACTGGCTCGGGTCCACGCCCTGCGATTCCCAATACTGGAGGACAGGGCCCGGTGGGCGGATTGCTCCAGCCCAACCCTCAAGAACAAGTGTGGCACCCACACCAAATTTTATCGGAGGCACTGTGGGAGGATCGGGCGCATGGAGTCCCGGACCTCGTTCCCTTCACTGATGAGGCAACAGCCGTATCGCCGCGTGTGGGTTGCCCGGACGGTTTCACAGTGGGGCGATGCATTCAATACCGTCGCGTCGCGCTGGCCCTGCTGGTGTATTCACTGACCGGTTCCGGTCTGGGTGTGTCCGGGGTAGTCATTGCAGAGATTATCCCGGTCTTATTGCTTGCTTCCTTTGCCGGCCCTCTGGTGGACTGCCTGCCCCGGGTGGCTGTGATGATCGCCGCGGATCTTATCCGGGCAGCCCTGGCTTTCTCCCTCCCGTTCCTGGACGGCAGTGTCTTTGCGGTGTACGCGGTGGCTTTCGGCCTTTCTGCCGGTGCCGTTTTCTTTAACCCAGCTGCGCAGTCAGTGTTGCCCTCCCTG
>NZ_KI914621.1:175206-176148 GCF_000520495.1 Arthrobacter sp. H14 | reverse complement strand
CTCGTTTTCCCTATCGGCGGGAACCCTATGCGCGTGGAAGAGTGCGCCTCGAGTCCGGCGGATTCGAAATCATCGATGCCAAAGGCATAAGCCAGACCTGTGGACACGTTCTCCTCAGCTGGGCCGATGAAGAGCTCCAGACCCACAGTGTCTGGGTCCGCAAAGAATCGGCCCGGCCGATCGAACGCGAGGCGAGCCGGTACCGCGATCCGTACGATTTGTAGGCAGGCATTGAGCTGATCACTCCAGGGAGGTAATCAGCGCCAACAACGCCGAATACAGGACCATGCCCGTAACGAAGCAGCCGAAACTGGAGCGCCGGTCATCCGGTATTTCCTCCTTGAAAACGTTGAAAGAATCGAACCACCGAGCAATGCGGTCAACACCGCGACCAGTACGGTACTCGTCGGGGCAAAGATGGTCGACAGCGCCCAGCACACAATCAGGGGCGCTGCCAACAGGAGCCGGCCGGTCTTACGAAAGCGGCGGGGATAGTGTTCCTCGAGGCTGCGGTCGGTAAGGACGAAATGCAGGCCCATGGCGATTGTGAACAGAAGAGCGAAAGTGAATCCGGTTCTGAGGCGCAACGCCATGGTGTAGGTGATCAGGGCGTTATAAATAATGAAAGACCCCAGATGCAGCCAGTACGCCATCGCTTCGTGTTGGCCAGTGCCCGTGCTGTGGGCCATCCCTCGCTCGCCATGGCGTCCAGCAATCCGCTCCAGCCCGTAAGCACGATTGCTATGATCAACGACCCAATCACAGCTTGCGCAGCTGTCAGTTCTTCGAGCACGGAACCCCTCCAATGGTGGTTCAGCAAAGACGAACAGATTCTCCACATCAAAAGAAGTAGTAAGGCTACTGTCTAATCATAGTTACATAGCCGACAGACCCGGGCAACGAAAAGTGGCATAGCCCAGCCAAACCGTAAGATCGGCGGGA
>NZ_KI914621.1:112233-175106 GCF_000520495.1 Arthrobacter sp. H14 | reverse complement strand
CATCCACTGTCCGCCCAAATACACCATCCATTTCGAGAGGCGGAAGTGCATGCCATTATTCGCATTCGCCTATACCACAAAACCTCTTGTACGCTTAATACTTCGGGCTGGGTCCGGCGTCGCCCTTGGCGGACTATTTATTAACCGGCCGCAATAGGGAGGACCAGGGCAAAATGACCAACATATCCGAGTCACTTGACCATGGCGTAAACAACACGCACGACCGCTCCGGCAGGAGAGAATCCTGCGCCGATATGGGAACATCGGTCGGCCTCTCCCAAGGATCGCCCCGGTACGGTATCCGGACCGATGAAGGCACAGGGAGCGACCGCATCGGCGGCACGCCAGCCATCGCGGTCGGACCTGAACATGTGGTCCGGCAGGCGTCCCGGCTCGGCTTGCATCATCTTGCCGCCGCTATTGATCATCGGCTGACCCGTACCTGGGCGGACGAGGATGATCCGCTCACCGTGCGGTTACGCGCCGAGCACCCTGAAACGCTCAAGGAGGCCGCCGAATTGGTTAAGTCCGGCTTGGGCACCAATATGAAATGGCTCAAGGCGGTACAGGACGTTCACGACAGCATGCTCTCACCGGTTACGGAGCGCCGCAAAAGATCGGGCAAAATCCGTTCCGCCACTTGGCAGAGAGGGGCGTTGCTCGTTACCCTGCCGGCGCCAGCAGCATTCGTGATGGCTGCGGGTTTCCCGCTCGAAGCCCTCGTCGCCGTCGGCGTTGGTTCAGTTCTAGTGGCCGCGGTCCTGGGCGAATCAATTACCGCCGGACTGCGGTTGCCCGTTGTGGGAAAGATCCGGTCCACCTGGCTGGAGGAGATCCGGTCGGACATCGTGGATGCCACCTTTCTGGCCTTGCTTCAACGCCGGAATTCCGCCATCGACGCCAGGACGGCCAAAGCCGCCGCGCGCGGATGGCACCACATCCAATTTGTGGCTTCAAAGGTCGACGAGACGCACTCATACCACTAGGCAAGTTGCGCCGCTATGGCGTCGATTCCCCGTTCCACCTCTGTGAAGCTCGTGGACAGGGGTGAAAGACCGAGCCGGATCCCGGTCGGCTTGCGGAAGTCCGGAATAATGCCCTGTTTCCACAAGCGCGCGGTGATCGCCTCGAAGCTGGGATGGTCAACAGTAATGTGGCTGCCGCGCAATTGCTGATCCCTGGGAGAGGAAAGGCTGGCGCCTATTGGGGTCAACCGCTCGTCGACCAAGGCAATTGCGTATTCGGTAAGCCGTATCGACTTCTCCCGCACGGCTTCCATGCCTGCCAAGCCGATGAGTTCGATCATGTCCTGCATGCACAGCATTCCCATAATGGGCGGAGTGCCGCTGGCAAACCCCCGGATACCCGAGGCCGGAACATACCCCTCCCCCATGCCGAACGGGTCCTGGCTGCCCAACCATCCGTGGATGGGCTGCCGGAGCAGATCGTGATGCTTGTCGTTAACGTAGGCAAAGGCCGGCGCCCCGGGACCACCATTGAGGTACTTGTACGTGCAGCCCACGGCCAGATCGACCCCGCAGGCATCCAGGTCGATGGGCACCGCCCCGACAGAATGGCATAAGTCCCAGAGCATCAGGGCGCCGGCCTGGTGAACCAAGGCGGTCAGTTGCTCCATGTCGGCCAAGTGCCCGGACCGGTAGGCAACATGGCTCAGCACCACAAGTGATGTCCGTGATCCGACAACTGCCCCGAGAGCCGACGCCGTCACCCCGCCGTCGAACCCCGCCTCGACCCACCTGACGCTCATTCCCAGTTCCGAGGCGATGCCTTCAACAATGAAACGGTCCGTCGGAAAGTTATCCCGGTCGATGACAATTTCCCGCCGCTCCGGCCGTGCCGCCACCGCAGCCCGGACAAGCTTGTACAGAAGCACCGAGGTGGAATCCGCAACTATGGTCTGTCCGTCAGCTGCTCCCAGCACCGTTTTGCCCAGTTCATTACCGATCTGTTCGGGGAGTGCGAGCCAGCTCTCGTCCCAGCCGCGGATCAGCCGCCCGCCCCACTGATCCTGGATGAAGCTTTGCATTCTCTGCAGCGACGCCTTCAACGGCCTGCCCAGCGAATTCCCGTCCAGATATGCAGGGATGGTCATGTCCCCGACGCCGGCAAACCGGTCCCGGAAAGGCGCGAGCGGATCCGCTGCGTCCAGCTCCAGGGAAGTGGCCATCGGTTGCGCGGTTTGAGCTTTCTCCATGAATTCCACCTTAGCGGCAGCCGCATTGCCTGCTCAGCGCAACGGCCGCAGTCCACGCAGGACTGCGGCCGTTGTGATCGCTTTTGCGAAATTCCTGACTTCTAGTCAGGAATTCGAAGCGTTGGAATATGCACTCTGAATTGAGGAGCCCCAGTACGGACCAAACATGGTGTTCGGCACGCTGGTATAACCGAAGCTGTTCACCGAGTTCTGCACACCGCCCGAGGAATTGCCGATGAACCACGGACCGCCCGACGATCCGCCGGTCATGTCGCATGGGATCCCCTGGGACATGGTTTGGCCGAACGGATCGGCAGTGGCCGTCCCCGCACACGAGTACAGTGACGTTCCGTTGAACGGCGTGCCAGCCGGGTATCCGAAGGCCTTATAGTCGAGGCCGCGTGCCTGATTGAAGGCCACACCCGAAGCACCGACTGTGTCGTTCAGGGAAGCAGTGCCATTGGGGTTCGAGACTACGGCGAATGCGGTGTCGTAGCTGATGTCACCCGATCCGGACCATTGCGAGGTGGTGTAGAGCGATGTTGCAGCCCAAACACCGTAGGGAGCGTTACCGTTCTCGTACGCAGGGACGAAGGCGAACTTGGCGGCCCATTCACCCGCGCCGTCTTTCAAGCAATGGCCGGCGGTGGAGACGGTGTTTTCATTGTTCGAGGCGACCGAATTTCCGGAGCAAACATAATCGGTGCCGCCAAGGGTGAAGAAAACCTTGCCGATGTGCGAGACGGGGGTCTCCGACACCGCACGGTACTGGGCTCGTTTCTTCCGGGAATTGTCGTTCACGTAGGGACGGCTCTCCGGCTCCTGCCCTTGAATGGTTGTAGGGATACCGGCCCGGGAATTGCCAATAGCCGTTTCCTGTTGCGTCGGCATGAGCTCGCTGCCTGGTTTTGCATTTTTCATCCGGTCTTCCGTCCAGTAGGACGTAACCACCGACTCATTCTGAACCTGCTGCTTGGAAGCTCCATCGCTTCGCGGGGTGAAGGACTGGTCGGCCTGTGCTGCAGCACCACCCAGCAACGCCGTCGCCATCATTGCCGATGCGGCGATCGCAGATCCTCTCATGGTCATGGATCTCACGTGGTGTACCTCTTTCATAGATGAAATTGATTGTCGGGAAATTCCGACCTGAAAAGAGGTAGCACGGCAGACGAATCACGGACAATGCAAATCTTCTTTTTCGCCTGTAAAGAACGTAATTTACACGTTTGTTATAGACACCAGCCGAATTGTGTGACATTCTTCCGGATTTAGAGAATTACATCGCGGTCACGGATCCGGAAAAGTGCTTTCGGGAGGAGCGGGGATTCCAGGCCACGTAATCCACTCCCTGCCATTGCTCCTGCCGCTCGTTACGGTCTTTCACAGACAGTGCGACGGTGCCCGGCAGGAAGACCGGTGCCCCGAACTCTATGTCCCAGTTGAATGCCTCGGCCCCGTCCGGCCGCGCCGTCGCCAGGACCCTGGAAGCGAGGTACATGCCGTGCGCTATTGAGCGGCGCATACCAAGCGCCTTGGCTGCCACGCCGCTGAGGTGGATGGGATTGAAGTCTCCCGAGACGGCGGCATAGGACCGGCCGGTGTCCAGACCCAGCCGCCACTGCGCAGTCGGCGCCGGCGGGGCGAAGTCCCCACGACTATCCTGCTCGTCGCGAAGGCTATCGATTCCCGGAAGGTAAACACCCTTGGCCAAATACGTCGACACTCCACGCCATACCAAGTCGGCACCCACCGAAACCTCGACAACCATGTCCATCTGCGTTCCGGCCCGGTGTCCGGAAAGATTCTCCGGCCATGCTGCGATGTCAAGAGGTTCAGTGAACTGAATGGGGCGCGAATGTTCCACATGGTTGCGCAGATGGATCATTCCGAGCAGGGGAAGCGGGAAGTCCTCGTCCGTCATAACGCTCATCGCCACCGGGAACGCCACTGCGTGGATGAATCCCGAAGGCAGCACATCACGGGCGGGTTCATGCAGCAGGTGCTGATACTGCGTCAACCGTTCGACGTCGACTGTTACCGAGTGAACCTCGTGCCGGACCGCCGGCAGCGACAACCTCCGCTGTCCGCCCGTCACCCGATTCTTAGCCGCCGCTCCCGCCGCCGCCAGATACAGTCTGGACAGCGATGGGATCTCCGGCAACCGGACGCTGCTCATGCTCCCACCAGATTCTGCCCGCAGACCCGCAGAACCTGGCCGCTGATGCCGCCGGCGGAGCTGCCGGCGAGGAACGCGACCGTTTCGGCCACGTCTGCGGGCCGGCCACCCTGCTGCAGACTGTTGAGCCTTCGCGCGACCTCGCGCGTGGCCAGGGGCATCCGTGCGGTCATCTCCGTCTCGATGAAGCCTGGTGCGACGGCGTTGATAGTTCCATCCTGATTGGCCAGCAATGGCGCCGTTGCGCGTACCATGCCAATCACCGCCGCCTTCGACGCCGCGTAGTTGGTCTGTCCGCGGTTTCCGGCAATGCCGCTGGTCGAGGCGAGGCTGACTATTCTGGGGGACTTATTGAATCCACCCGAGCTCATCAGCTGCTCATTGATCCGCAGCTGAGCGGCGACATTGACGGCCAGCACCGAATTCCACTTGGACTCATCCATATTCGCCAACAGCTTGTCCCGGGTGATGCCGGCGTTGTGGATGACGATATCGAGCCGGCCGTACCGCCCCAGCGCATGGTCCAGAATCCGCTGTCCGGCGTCGTCGGCGGTAATGTCCAGTTGCAGTGCCGTTCCGCCGATTTCGTTGGCCACATCGGCAAGGTGGTCACCGGCCGCCGGAACGTCAACGACGACGACGTCGGCACCATCGCGCCGCAGGGTACGGGCAATGGCAGCACCAATCCCGCGGGCCGCGCCCGTGACGACGGCGACCTGGCCTGCCAGCGGGCGCTCCCAGTCAGTGGGGACGCTGCCCTTGCCGCTTCCCACCAGGAGGAACTGTCCATCGACGTAGGCACTTCGCCCCGACAGGAAAAACCGCAGTGCCCCGGTCACGCTGGTGGCCGCTGCATCGACGCCGTCGGTCAGGAGGATTCCATTTCCAGTCGCACCGCCGCGCAGTTCATGTGCGATGGACCGGAGTAGACCATCCACACCCTGGCGTGCCGCGGCAACGGCGGTAGGATCTCCTGCCGTTGCAGGGCGCGAAATGCTGATAACCCTGCCTCCGGGCTGCAGGCCTTTCAGCGCTGCGCCCGTTTCCAGAACGGGTGCGGCGAGATCATCCGGATGTTCGATGGCGTCCAGGGCCAGCACAATCGCGCCCAGCTTCTCCTTCGGTCCCGAGTGGCGGCGGACATCCAGGTTCCAGTCCAGCAAAGTGGAAGCGGCCGCGTCGGCCCCTGCGCCCTTGCCGACGACCAGGACAGGACCTGTAACGAGCGGAGCGCCGGGATGGTAGCGGCGAAGATGCGCCGGCCGGGGCAACCCAAGCCGCTTGGCCAGATCCTTGGTGATTCCGGAGTTGACGAGGTTTAGATACTTGTCTCCCACCGTCGCCCCCTAGCGTGCTTCCAGAATGGCAACTACGCCTTGACCGCCTGCAGCGCACACCGAAATCAGCCCTCGTCCCGATCCTTTTTCGTGCAGCATCTTGGCCAGCGTGGCAACAATCCTGCCGCCGGTTGCGGCGAAGGGGTGGCCCGCTGCCAGCGAAGATCCGTTCACGTTCAGCTTGCTCCGGTCCACCTTGCCAAACGGCTTGTCCAATCCAAGGCGTGTGCGGCAGAACCCGGCGTCCTCCCACGCTGCGAGAGTGCTCAGTACAGTGCCGGCGAAGGCCTCATGGATCTCGAAGAAATCGAAGTCCTCCAGGGTCAGGCCGTTCCTGGCCAGCAGGCGCGGTGCCGCGTAAACCGGAGCCATCAGCAGGCCTTCCTTGCCATGGACAAAGTCCACGGCGCCCGCCTCCGCATCCACGACGTCGGCCAGGATGGGGAGGTTGCGGCTGCGGGCGTAATCCTCGGAACCCAGCAGGACAGTGGACGCCCCGTCCGTGAGCGGTGTCGAGTTTCCGGCTGTCATGGTTGCGCCTTGACCGAGATTCTTACCGAACACCGGCGACAGCTTCGCCAGTTTCTCCATGGTCGTATCCGGGCGCATGTTCGAGTCCTTGGACAGCCCCCGATATGGCGTGACCAGGTCATCGAAGAACCCTCGCCCGTAGGCGGCGGCAAGGTTCCGGTGACTGGCCAGGGCCAGTTCATCCTGGGCCTCGCGGCTGATTTCCCAGTGCGCGGTGGTCAGTGCCTGGTGCTCTCCCATGGACAGTCCGGTACGGGGCTCCCCTGTCGACGGCGCGTCGGGAGCCAGATCTTTGGGACGGAGCTTGCTGACTGCTGTGAGCTTCTCCTTCAGCGACTTGGCACGGGAGACGCTGAGCAGCACCTCGCGCAGGCCCTCGCTGACGGCGATAGGTGCGTCCGATGCCGTATCCACGCCGCCGGCAATGCCGGATTCAATCTGGCCGAGCTTGATCTTGTTCGCCAGGCCAACCACGGTTTCCAGTCCTGTTGCACAAGCCTGCTGAACGTCGTACGCCGGTGTTTCGGCGGACAGCGCGGAACCAAGGACCGATTCCCGCGTCAGATTGAAGTCCCTCGAGTGCTTCAGGACCGCACCGGCCGCGACCTCGCCGATCCGCTCGTCCTGCAGGCCGAACCGCGCCACCAGGCCATCAAGGGCTGCGGTGAGCATGTCCTGGTTGGATGACCGCGCATAGGCGCCGCCCGTCCGGGCGAAAGGGATCCGGTTCCCGCCAATGACAACGGCCTTGCGCCGGACGCCGGAGGCACCTGTGTCCGCGGGGTTTTGCTGCCCGCTTGTTGCCGCCGTCTGCTGTATGTTGTTCCCGCTTGAATTGTCCATAGGTCTCTCCTCAAGAGCACGGAAGATTGTTACTGATACTTAGCGTACCTGATACGCTGGGTATCGTGAATAATCCGCACCACCTTGTCACCAACACCGAGGACGGACGATCCTCCCGCTGGGAGGCCCACCGCACCCGGCGCCGAATTGCGCTAATCAAATCCGCCCGCCGCGCCATCCATGAATTGGGCTACGGCGCTTCCATGGACGAGATCGCCACGGTGGCAGGAACGTCGAAGTCGGTTTTCTACCGTTACTTTGGGGACAAGGCCGGCCTGCAGGAGGCCATGGGCGAAGTGGTCATCGGTCAGATGCAGGAAAAACTTGTGACAGCCGCCCGGACGGCACGCACCGCCCGAGAGGGGCTGCATGCCATGGTTTCGGCGTATCTGCAGATGGCCGAAACATCACCGAATGTCTACACGTTCGTGACCAGGACAGATGGCCTGGACGCGCTGACCAATCCGACGGACGCGGAGGCTTCCGGCACCTTGAGCCATTTCTTTGCCTCCATCCGGGAAATGATGGAGGCGCCGATGCGGACCTACCTGCAAAACCAGCCCGAAGCCTATCTCCACACCACCATCGCCTACTGGCCCACCGCCGCCATCGGGCAGGTCCGCGCCGCCGGCGAACTGTGGCTCGGCACGCCGGAAGGACCCGGCAAACCGGGCCGCGAAAACATGGCGGAACACATCACCCGCTGGCTGTTCGCCGGCATCTCCATTGACATACCGGACACAGCATCCGGCCCACACGAAACGACCAGACAGAAGGATCATCAATGAGTCAGGTAACCGCTGCCACGAGGAGCACCATTCCCGCAAAGAATGCCGGGCCGGAACCCGTGTACGACGACGACAGCCAGGCCGGCGTCGACGTCGCCGCATTGGGCGCGGCGTTGCTGGGCCGCTGGGCGGATGTCCGCCGCACCGCGCGCGAACTGGCTGGCCGCGATGCCGTTCACCGCATCGAAGGCCAGTCGATGGCTGAGCACCGCAAGCGTGTCTTTGAGCAGATGCATTACCTCGTTGAACATAAGGCAGTTCACCGCGTGTTTCCGAAGTCGCTCGGCGGCGGCGAGGACCACGGGGGTAATATCGCCGGCTTCGAGGAGCTCGTGATTGCGGACCCGTCCCTGCAGATCAAGGCCGGCGTCCAGTGGGGTCTGTTTGGTGCCGCCGTCCTGCATCTCGGCACTGAAGAGCACCACGAAAAATGGCTCCCTGGCATCATGAACCTGGAGATCCCGGGCTGCTTCGCGATGACGGAAACCGGCCATGGCTCTGATGTCGCCAGCATTGGCACAACGGCCACCTTTGATCCCGACGCCGATGAGTTCATTGTCAACACGCCGTTCCGGGCCGCGTGGAAAGAATATATTGGCAACGCCGCCATTGATGGCCTCGCCGCCGTCGTCTTCGCCCACCTGATCACCCAGGGCATCGACCATGGCGTCCATGCCTTCTACGTACCGCTCCGAAACGGAGAAAAAGAGTTCCTGCCCGGCATCGGCGGCGAGGATGACGGGCTCAAGGGCGGACTGAACGGCATCGACAACGGCCGCCTGCATTTCACCAATGTGCGGATTCCACGGGCCAATCTGCTCAATCGCTATGGCGACGTCGATGAGCACGGAACATATGCCTCCCCCATCGCCAGCCCCGGCCGGCGCTTCTTCACGATGCTGGGCACCCTGGTCCAGGGGCGCGTTTCACTGGACGGTGCCGCCGTCGCCGCCACCAAGGTGGGCATGAAGATCGCCATTCACTACGCTTCGGAGCGGCGCCAGTTCAACGCCTCCTCTGATACGGCTGAAGAGGTTATCCTCGACTACCAGCGGCACCAGCGCCGCCTCCTCCCCCGGCTGGCGACGACGTACGCGGCCAGCTTTGCGCACGAGGAACTGCTGCAGAAGTTCGACGACGTCTTCTCCGGCGCACATGACAGCGACGAGGACCGTGAAGACCTTGAAACACTCGCCGCCGCGTTCAAGTCGCTGTCCACCTGGCATGCGCTGGACACACTCCGGGAGTGCCGCGAGGCCTGTGGCGGCGCCGGCTTCATGGCCGAAAACCGGCTCACATCACTGCGCGCCGATCTGGACGTCTACGCCACCTTTGAAGGCGACAACACCGTCCTGCTCCAACTTGTGGCCAAACGCCTGCTGGCGGACTACGCCAAGGAATTCAAGAACGTCGATTTCGGCATGATGGCGCGCTTTGTCGCCGAGCAGGCAACAGAGCTGACGCTGCACCGGACAGGACTGCGGCGCGCCGTGCAGACATTCGCGGACAGCGGCGACGAACGCCGTTCCGCGGTCGCCCTGCGCGACGAGGATGCGCAGCGCTCGTTGTTGACAGACCGTGTGGAGACGATGGTCGGTAACCTCGCGGGCGAGCTGAAGGTTGCGGCCAAGATGCCGAAGGAGCAAGCGGCGCAACTGTTCAATTCACAACAGAACGAACTCATTGAAACGGCTGTCGCCCACGCCGAGCTGCTGCAGTGGGAGGCCTTCACCCGCGGTCTGGACACCATCAAGGACGCTGGGACGCATGAGGTTCTGACGCGGTTGCGCGATCTGTTCGGCCTCT
The DNA here is from genome assembly GCF_000520495.1 of Arthrobacter sp. H14. Taxonomy (GTDB): domain Bacteria; phylum Actinomycetota; class Actinomycetes; order Actinomycetales; family Micrococcaceae; genus Arthrobacter_C. The sequence continues at coordinate 165,410 of NZ_KI914621.1, read as the reverse complement.
GCCTGATTGAACGGAACCTGGCCTGGTACCTGATGAACGGCCGCCTATCGAACCAGCGTGCGCGTACCCTGGGCGATTACATTAACCGTCTGCTGGCACGCCTGCGTCCGCATGCAGTCGACCTGGTGGACGCCTTCGGTTACGAGCAGCAGCACCTGCGGGCCCCCATTGCCAGCGGCGCCGAGAAGGAACGCCAGGATGAAGCGATGGCCTATCAGCGCAAGGAACGTGCCAGCGGCAACGCGGCCATGGACGAGAAAATCCTGATCGAACGGGTCAAGTCCGCCGGGAATAAGATCAGCAAGAAGGCGCCGAGGAAGAAAGCCTAGTCCAGCACGGACTCGTAAACGCCGATGGTGGTCTCCGTGATGGCCGACCAGGAGAAGTGCTCCTCCACCCTTTTCCTGCCGGCCTCACCCATCCGGTGTGCCTGGTCCGGATCGGCGACGACGGCATTGAGTGCGCCGGCGAAATCCGCGACGAACTGTTCCGGATCCGTTGGCGTCCCGCTGCCGTCGGTGAGTTGCTCAAGCGGCACCAGGGTTCCGGTGACGCCGTCGTCAATCACTTCCGGGATGCCGCCGGTGGCGCTGGCGACGACGGCCGTACCGCACGCCATCGCCTCCAGGTTCACTATGCCGAGCGGCTCATAAATGGACGGGCAGGCGAAGACGGTGGCGGAGCTGAGCACCTGCACCAGTTCCTCACGGGGAAGCATCCGTTCGACCACGAAGACGCCATCGCGTTCGGCGCGGAGTCCATCGATCAGCGTGGCGACCTCCGCTGCCAGCTCCGGCGTGTCCGCCGCACCGACGCAAAGCACCAGCTGGACTTCCGGCGGCAGATAGGATGCCGCGCGGAGCAGATAGGGAACGCCCTTTTGCCTGGTGATCCGGCCGACAAACGCCACGCTCGGCCGGTCCGGGTCGACACCCAGGGCACGGACGGCATCGTCATTCCCGTCGGGTTGCCACTGCTGGACGTCGATCCCGTTATGCACCACATGGACCTTGTCCGGATTCACCCGCGGGTAGCAGCGGAGGATATCCGCGCGCATCCCCGCCGAGACGGCGATAATTGCTGCCGCACTCTCGTACGCGGTCCGCTCCGCCCAGGACGACAATGCGTAGCCGCCGCCGAGCTGCTCCGCTTTCCAGGGGCGGAGCGGTTCCAGGCTGTGGGCGCTGAGAACGTGCGGGATACCGTGCAGCAGCGAGGCCAGGTGACCGGCCATGTTTGCGTACCACGTATGTGAATGCACCAGGTCGGCGCCGGCGACATCGGGAACAATGCGCAGATCCACGCCGAGCGTCTGAAGGGCACCGTTGCTTTCCGCCAGGTCCGCCGGAACCTCATAGTTCTGGACCTGAGCGCCATGGAAATCCTGCGGCCGGGCGGCGCCGAAACACCGCACCCGCAGGTCCAGCTGACGGGCCAGCACACGGCTCAGCTCAGCTACATGCACACCCGCCCCGCCGTAGATCTCCGGTGGGAATTCTTTTGTCACAATATCTACACGCACCCCTCCAAGGTAGTGCAGTCAATGCTTCTCATCTAGTGTGAAGACGTCGGGAGTAATTCCGATGGGTAACCGAGGCGCGATAAACGACAGTTCAGGAGTGCCGCATGGCGAGAAAAAAGGTCTTGGCGATAGTTCTGGCCGGCGGTGAGGGAAAACGGCTGATGCCGCTGACCGCGGACCGGGCAAAACCTGCAGTGCCCTTCGCCGGGAGTTATCGCCTCATCGACTTCGCACTCTCCAATCTGGTCAACTCGGGTTATCGCCAAATCGTCGTGCTGACGCAGTACAAGTCGCACAGCCTGGACCGGCACATTTCCGAGACCTGGCGGATGAGCACGCAGCTGCAGAACTACATTGCCTCAGTGCCCGCCCAGCAGCGGATTGGCAAGACCTGGTTTCTGGGCAGTGCGGACGCAATCTTCCAATCCCTGAACCTGATCCAGGATGCCGAACCGGACATCGTCGTCGTCGTCGGTGCCGATCACGTGTACCGCATGGACTTCGACCAGATGGTCGAGAAACATGTCGCCAGCGGCGCCTCGGCCAGCGTGGCCGCCGTCCGTCAGCCCGTGGAACTGGTGGATCAATTCGGAGTGATCGAAGTCGATCCCGAGCGCCCCGACCGCATCAGTGCGTTCGTGGAAAAGCCCTCCACGACGCCGGGACTGCCCGATGACCCATCACAGTTCCTGGCCTCAATGGGTAACTACGTCTTCAATACCGATGCGCTTGTCGAGGCCCTGCGTTTCGATGCCGAGCGGCTGGAAACGAAGCACGACATGGGCGGCGATATCGTCCCGCACTTCGTTGACCGCAACGACGCCGCCGTCTACGACTTCACCGAAAACATTATCCCGGGCTCCACCGAACGGGACCGCCAGTACTGGCGCGACGTCGGAACCATCGACTCGTTCTATGACGCGCATATGGACCTGATCTCGCCCCTGCCGGTGTTCAACCTCTACAATCTGCAATGGCCCATTTACACCCGGCAGTCCGTCTCTCCACCGGCGAAATTGGTGCACGGCGAGTCGACGCAGGGAGCAATATCGGACTCCATTCTCTCCAGCGGTGTGGTTATTTCCGGCGGCAGCGTCGATTCGTCCGTCCTCTCGACGGATGTCTTCGTTGCAGACCATGCGCAGGTTTACGGTTCCGTGTTGATGGACAACGTCAGGATCGGCGAAGGCGCTATCGTCAAGCGTGCAATCCTGGACAAGAATGTCCATGTGCCGGCCGGCGCCACCATCGGCGTCGATCCCGACCTGGACCGCAGCCGCGGCTTTACCATCACAGACTCCGGCCTCACCGTCCTCCGAAAAGGCCAGGTAGTTCCGGAAGAGAGCTAGGAGCCCGTCAGGCCAGCCGGGTGATTTCCACCGATACGTGCGGCTCCGAGCCTCCGCCACCGGAGAGGATTCCCTTCAACGGAGGTACATCCCGGTAATCCCGGCCGCGCGCCACGGATACATGGAAATCGCCCACAGGGCTGCCATTGGTGGGATCCCAGCCGCGCCACTCGCCGTCGTACCATTCAATCCACGCATGCGACTCCCCCTGGACGGTTTCCCCGATGCCGGCGCTGGGCCGCGGATGCAGGTAGCCGGAAACGTACTGCGCCGGGATGCCAAGCCCCCGGAGAACACCTATCGCAAGATGCGCCAGATCCTGGCAGACGCCCTTCCGCTCCAGCCAGGCTTCCTCGGCATTGGAGTGGACACCGGTCACGCCCTGGACGTATTCCATCTCGTCCCGGAGCCAATCGAACACGGCACGGGCAGCCTCGTACGGATTCTTACCCGCCACCACCTCGCGGGCCTTCTCCTGCACTTCAGCACCGGTGCTGCTTAACCTCGTCTGCGGGAGCCAATCGGCGAAATCATCGGTGATCCCCGGCGAATGCAACTCCTCCCAGTCGAGCAGTGCATCTTCCGAGATGACCGGGTCGCTGCGGAAAACCTCAACCGTCGTCGTCGCCGAAACGTCGAGCACCTCATGCGGAAACTGCATATCGAAGGTCGTCACACGGGTTCCCCAGTAATCGCGGTAATTACCGACGACGGCGTGGGTGGGCTTGATCTCCAGGTAGGACTCCAGCACCACCTGGTTCTGGTCCGTCAGCGGAGTCATCCGGGCCTCGTTGTAGGACATGCTCACGCGGTTGGCGTAGGCGTATCCGGTACGGTGCACAATGCGGAGTCTGGTCATGAAAGCTCACCCACCCAGGACAGGTCTTCAGCCTGCGAGAAGTACTTGCGTGAAATAGCGTCGGACGCCTGCGCCGTTGCCTTCTGCACACGTTCCATGTGTTCGGGCAGCTCAGAGAGCAGGTCATTGGTCTGATGGAACTCGAGGAAGGTGCGGGCCTGTCCGACGACGCGGCGTGCGTCATTGCCGAAGCCGACCCGCTAGTAGGAAGGTTCCAGGCTGGCCAGGCACTTCTCAGCGTCGCTGAGCGCGTAGACGATCGAGCGCGGAAACAGCCGGTCCAGCAGCAGGAATTCGGCCGCATGGTCGTCCCCGAAAGCCGCCTGCCTGGTCCGCAGGAAGGACTCGTAGGCGCCGGCGCAGCGGAGCATGTTCACCCAGGACATCGACGAGGACATCACGTCCTGGGTCGAGAGCATCCGTGCCGTCATGTCGGCCCGTTCCAGGCTGCGGCCCAGGACCAGGAACTGCCAGCCCTCATCATGGCTGACCGTGGTATCCGCGAGCCCGGTCACCATCGCGGTTCGTTCCAGCACCCAGTTACAGAACCGGTAGGTACCCACGACGTCCTTGCGGTGCTGGTTCAGTCCGTACCACGTCGTGTTCAAGCACTCCCACAGCGCCGATGACACGGTTTCCCGGGCACGCCGGGCGTTCTCGCGCGCGGCGCCCAATGAACCCGAGATCGACGTCGGACTTGTGCGGTCGTAGGCCAGCGATTGCAGCAGGTCATTCAACCCGAAATCTTCATCAGCCGAGGGTCGGGTCCCCATAATCGCCAGCAGATCCCGGGACACCTGATGCTGCTCGTTGGAGGGCATCTGGTTCAGGCGCTCCAGGTGGACGTCGAGGATGCGGGCGGTGCCATCGGCGCGCTCAACATACCGGCCGATCCAGAACAATGATTCGGCAATGCGGCTCAGCATGGTGCCACCTTTCCTCGATCGATACAGCCGGGCTTATTTACCCCGGCGGAGGACTTCCGAAGCGGCGCCAACCGCCGCCCCTTTCCGCCCGTCACTGGTCCGACTCCGACTGCCGGTCCTGCCAGTTGCTGTCAATCGGCCAGACGCTGGTGCGTTCACGGAGCCGGATGCTTGAACGTTCCGGAGCGCGTTCCACCGGGCCACCGGCGCCGTCGGCCAGCACCCACGTATCCTTCGATCCGCCGCCCTGGCTGGAATTCACGATCAGCGAGCCTTCCTTCATGGCAACGCGGGTCAGCCCGCCCGGTAGAACATAGACATCGTCGCCATCGTTAACCGCGAACGGACGCAGGTCCACGTGCCGCGGTCCGAATTTATCACCCGACATGGTCGGAACCGTGGACAGCTGCAGCACCGGCTGGGCAATCCAGCCGCGCGGGTCGGCCAGCACCTTGGCGCGGAGTGTATCCAGCTCCTCCCGGGAGGCGTCAGGACCTATGACCAGGCCCTTGCCGCCGGAACCATCGACCGGCTTAACGACCAGCTTGTCAAGGTTGTCCAACACGTACTCACGCGACTCGGGCTCCTCCAGCCGGTAGGTGTCAACATTCGGGATGATCGGCTCTTCATCGAGATAGTAACGAATCAGCTCCGGCACGTAGCTGTAGACCAGCTTGTCATCGGCGACGCCGTTACCCACCGCGTTCGCAATCGTTACCCCGCCCGCTCTGGCGGCATTGACGATTCCGGGGCAGCCCAGCATGGAATCCGAGCGGAACTGCAGCGGATCCAGGAATTCATCGTCGATGCGCTTATAGATCACATCCACGCGTTGTTCACCGGCCGTGGTGCGCATGTAGACGCGGTTTCCGCGGCAGATCAGGTCGCGGCCCTCGACCAGTTCAACACCCATCAACCCGGCCAGCAATGTGTGTTCAAAGTAGGCACTGTTGAAGACACCCGGAGTAAGTACGACGACGGTGGGATCCTCGACGCTCGGCGGCGCCGTTTTCCGCAAGGCCGACAGCAGCCGGCGCGGATACTCCTCCACTGGGCGGATCTGCTGCTGGCCGAAAGCCTCCGGCAATCCCTTGGCCATGGCCCGCCGGTTCTCCAGCACATAGGACACGCCGCTGGGAACCCGCACATTGTCCTCGAGCACCCGGAACGTGCCCTGTTCGTCACGGATCAAGTCGATGCCCGAAATCATCACCCGGACACCGCCCGCCGGATCAAAACCAGCCACTTCGCGGTGGAAATGTGCGCTGGAAGTCACCAGCTGGCGGGGGATGACGCCGTCGGCGACAACCTTCATGTTGCCGTAAACATCATTGAGGAAAGCCTCGAGTGTGCGTACCCGCTGGGCCACGCCGCGTTCGACAATGTCCCAGTCTGAAGCGGTGATAACGCGCGGAACAATATCAAGCGGGAACGGACGCTCCTCTCCGGCATAGTCAAAGGTCACGCCGCGGTCGAGGAAGGTCCTCGCCATCGAGTCGGCACGCGCCGTTACATCGGCGAGGGTCAACTCCCCCAAGGCTCCCGCGATCTGGGCATACGCCTCGCGGGGAACCTCGCCGGGAGTGAACATCTCGTCGTAGGCACGGGTTCGCTCTGCAGCATTCGAGTAGTCTTCGAAAAGGTCGGGCATGCTTTCAGCGTGCCACGGATCAGCGCGGAATACATCTCAATTCCACATCTCTTGTGCAAAATTGGTGCAATCGCCGCCGATCGTAGAGAGTAGGTGAGTGCGCATAAATCATCGTCCAGGAGCCGATGTGCCCGTCGGAGACGCCCCCACCCTCCGGACGCCGGTTTGGCCCGGCCTGCTGGCCTGCGCGGCCGCGGTCGCGCTCTCATTCCTCGTCCACGTGTTGGTTCCCGTCATCCCGGTGATGACCGCCGCCGTCGTACTCGGCATTCTGGCTGCCAACTTCCCGGGAACCGGGGCGCCCGTCCGCGGCAGGCTTAAACCCGGTCTTGGCTTTGCGGGCAAACATCTGATGCGTGCCGGCATCGTTCTGCTTGGTTTGAAACTGAGCGTGATCGACATTCTCGGACTCGGTTGGGCAACGTTCGCCGCCGTCGTCGTCATGGTTCTGCTTGCCTTCGCCGGTACCTATTTGCTGGCCAGGATTTTCCGGCTCCCCGGGGACCAGCCGGTGCTGTTGGCCTCGGGCTTCGCCATCTGCGGGGCTTCCGCCATCGGAGCGATGAGCGGCTCCCGGGGATCAAAGCAGGAGGATACGGTTGTCCCTATCGCCCTTGTCACGCTGTGCGGGACGCTGGCCATCGGTGTTCTGCCGCTGCTGATGCAACCGCTCGGGCTTGATCCGGTGCCCTTCGGACAGTGGGTCGGGGCATCCGTCCACGACGTCGGTCAGGTCGTCGCCACGGCGCAAACGGCCGGGACGGCAGCCCTGACTGCGGCCGTCCTCATCAAACTCACCCGGGTGCTCATGCTGGCGCCCATGGTGGCTGCCGCCTCACTCACCGCGCCGCGCACCGCAAGCGGCAAACGACCGCCTCTGGTTCCGCTCTTCGTCATCGGATTTATCGCCATGGTGGCCGTCAGGTCGGCCGGACTCGTCGGCGACGAAGTTCTGGCAGTTGCCACCATCGCGCAGGATCTGCTCCTGGCCGCCGCGCTCTTTGGACTCGGCTCCATGGTCCGGGTCGGCCAACTGTTCAGCCAAGGTGGAAAAGCCCTTACGACGGCGATGCTCTCGTGGTTGCTTATCGCCGTTTTGGGCTACGGAGTAGTACTGCTCATCCAGGGCTGAAGCGGATAGTACTGTTCCTACCGGCCGGTAGCAAGTGATGCTGCTGCCACCGGACGAAAGCAACAAGCGGCAACCGGACGTGGTTAAATAGCCGGGTGCAAAACGAAAATCTCAGCCGCGGTGAAGCCGCCAGCCGATCAAGCCTGATTTCCGTCCAGAGTTACGACGTCTCCCTGGACCTGAGGACGGCCCAGGACGCCGGCTCCCCCGGATTCACCACACAGAGTGTCATTACGTTCAACTCCTGCGAGGCTGGCGCCAGCACGTTCCTCGACTTCATTGGCAGCGGCGTGCACAGCATCATTCTCAACGGCCATTCCCAAGACGTCGAGCAGTGCGTTTCGGGCGCCCGCATCCACCTGCATGACCTTGCGGAGGAAAACCAAGTCACCGTCACCGGTACCGCGCTGTACAGCAGCAGCGGAGAGGGAATGCACCGCTTCGTCGATCCGGCCGACGGCAAAACCTACCTTTACACCCAATACGAACCGGCCGACGCCCGGCGGGTTTTCGCCAACTTTGAGCAGCCTGATCTGAAGGGTACTTACACCTTCCACGTCATCGCCCCCTCGGAATGGACCGTGGCGTCCAACGGCGCCGAGGCGGACCGGAGTGAACTCGCCTCGGCGACGGGTTTGAGCCGCTGGGACTTCGCCACGACCGAACCCATCTCCACCTACATCACATCCGTACTCGCCGGCCCCTACTTCAGCGCGCAGGATCACTGGAGCCGCACTTTCGACGACGGCGCAACGCTGGACATCCCGCTGGGGGTGTACTGCCGGGCATCCCTAGCCGACGCCTTCGACACGGGAAACGTTTTCGATCTGACAAAGCGTGGCCTGGACTTCTTCCATAATCTCTTCCAGTACCGGTACCCCTTTGGGGGGTACGACCAGGCCTTTGTCCCGGAGTACAACCTTGGCGCGATGGAAAACCCTGGCCTGGTGACCTTCACCGAAGCGTACATATTCCGTTCGCGTGCCACCGACGCCCAATACCAAGGCCGCGCAAACACCCTGATGCACGAAATGGCACATATGTGGTTTGGCGATCTGGTCACCATGTTCTGGTGGGACGATTTGTGGCTCAAGGAATCGTTCGCCGACTACATGGGGGCTCTCGCCGTCGCCGAAGCCACCGATTGGAAGAGCTCCTGGGTTAGCTTCGCCAACGGGCGCAAGGCGTGGGCATACCTGCAGGATCAACTGCCTACCACCCATCCCATAGTCGCCGACATCCACGATCTCGAGGCGGCGAAGCAGAACTTCGACGGCATCACCTACGCCAAGGGCGCCTCCGTCCTCAAGCAGCTCGTCGCCTACGTCGGATTCGATTCCTTCATCGAAGGATCAAGGCAGTACTTCGAGGACCACGCCTTCTCGAATACGTCCCTGAAGGATCTGCTCAGTGCCCTCAGCCGGTCCTCCGGCCGGGACCTCGGTGGTTGGTCGGAAAAATGGTTGCAGACCTCCGGCATCTCCACGTTGACGGCCGACGTTGAAGAGAACGACGACGTCATCACCGAAATGACGATTGTCCAGGATGCTGTGGACCCGGTCAGCGGCCAGCAGCAACCGCGGCCGCACCGTCTGAAGGTCGGATGCTACAACTTCGATGGGGACGCGCTTGTCCGCACCGAAAGCGTCGAACTGGATGTTTCCGGCGCAGGAACGACCGTTCCAGAGCTCGCCGGAAAAGCGCGGCCTGCGCTGCTGCTCGTCAATGACGAAGACCTGACGTATGCCAAAGTACGTTTCGATCCAGCTTCGCTGAGTACGGTCCTGAATCATTTGCGCCAGGTCGAAGATCTGATGGCGCGGGCACTGTGCTGGTCGGCATTGTGGAATATGACCCGGGACGGAGTGCTGCCGGCACAGCAGTATTTGGCCGCCGTGGAGCGGCACGCCCCCGGGGAAACGGACATCGGCGTCCTCCAGAACCTGTTGCTGAATGCGCGCGGGGCCATCGAGCGTTACACCGCCCCCGCCATCCGCGATGATGTCCGCGAGCATCATCTTTGGGTACTGGTCGAGCAGCTTCAGGCGGCCGGAAGCGGCAGCGACCAACAGCTTGCCTGGGCCCGCGCGGCCGCTACCCTCAGCCGCAACACGACCACCTACGCTGATTACTTCTCCGACCTGCTCTCCGGAACAGCCGCTGTCGAAGGATTGACGCTGGATGCCGAACTGAGATGGAAGTTCCTGCAGGCGCTCGCAGCGAACGGACGTGTTTCCGAGGAACAGCTCAAGGAAGAACTGGCGGCCGACAACACGGCATCAGGCCGGGCCGGTTACACCAGCGCCATGGCAGCCCGTCCGGACGCCGCGGTTAAGGCCGCTGCCTGGCAGAGTTCCGTGTACGGCAATGAACTGTCCAATGAACTTCTGAGCGCCACCATCGACGGGTTCAACGAAGGTCCGCACGCACTGCTCGACCCCTATGCCGGGAAGTACTTCGAAGTTCTTGACCACGTGTGGGATGACAAGAGTATAGAACTGGCCAGTCGGGTCGTCCGGGGGCTCTTTCCCGCCAGTCAGGAAATCACCGCCGGGGAAGAGCCCGCTGACCATCCGGTAATCCGGACGGCCGACAAGTGGCTGGAGACGCACAGCGGTTCGCCCACAGCGCTCCGCCGCATTGTGATCGAGCAACGTGACCATCTCCTGCGGGCCTTGACAGCACAGGCTGTATCCGCGGCGGCCGCCACATAACGGCTATGGAACCCGCGCCAGCCATTCCTCTGTACCGAACTTGGTGGCGACCCTGGCCTCGGCGCTCGCCATCTCGTCATCGGTAACTTTTGATTCACCGGCGCCGTAGCGGGAGGTAAACGTGTCAATCATGGTCTCGATAATGTCCTGGCGCGACATCCCTGTCTGCCGGCGAAGCGGATCGACGCGTTTCTTGGCGCTGGTTGTCCCTTTGTCGGACAGTTTTTCCTTGCCGATGCGCAGGACGTCGAGCATCTTGTCAGCGTCGATGTCGTAGGACATGGTCACGTGGTGGACCATTCCGCCATTGCTCAAGCGCTTCTGCGCCGCGCCGCCGATTTTTCCGTCCTCGGTCGCGATATCGTTGAGCGGCTGGTACCAGGCTTTGATGCCCACATCCCTGTCTGCCGGCGAAGCGGATCGACGCGTTTCTTGGCGCTGGTTGTCCCTTTGTCGGACAGTTTTTCCTTGCCGATGCGCAGGACGTCGAGCATCTTGTCAGCGTCGATGTCGTAGGACATGGTCACGTGGTGGACCATTCCGCCATTGCTCAAGCGCTTCTGCGCCGCGCCGCCGATTTTTCCGTCCTCGGTCGCGATATCGTTGAGCGGCTGGTACCAGGCTTTGATGCCCATCTCATGCAGAGCTGCCATCACCCAGGTATCCAGAAACGGGTACGAATCAACGAAACTGATCCCGTCGACGAGTGTCTGCGGGATATACAACGAGTAGGTGATGCAGTTGTTGCCCTCCATGAACATGGCCCCGCCGCCACTGATGCGGCGGACGACTTTGACGCCATGCTTCCGGGCGCCATCCGGGTCCACTTCATTACGGAGGGACTGAAAACTTCCGATGACGACAGCGGGCTCTTTCCACTCCCAGATCCGGAGAGCGGGATTCCTGCGGCCTGCACCCACTTCTTCGGTCAAAACCTCGTCAAGGGCGACATTGACCTCGGTTGGCAAGGCGCGGGGACGAATGACGTCCCATTGGTGGTCTCCCCAGCCTGTGGCCTTCGCGAGGGCGCGGCGGACCGCGACGGCAACAGCTTCGGGCGAGAATCCAAGCATGGATACGTCCGGCCTAAGCGCCCCTCCGATGGCGGTGGAGATGTCCTTTGCCGAAGCATCCGCGGACATCCCGGTTAAGGCAGAGTTGATGTCTGCGAGGGCGCTGTCCGGTTCGAGGAAAAAGTCCCCGCTGATAGAGACGTTGGCCAGCTGAGCGCCTTCAACGTCGAAATCCGCCACGACGAGTTTGCCGCCGAGGACCTTGTATTCACCGTGTGCGTGTTCCATGGGATCCGTTCTATCCGAAGCTGCACCTTTTGGGAAACCAATATGGCTAGCCGTGCTGGCGCATAGGCATTGACGCCATCGTTCCGGGCACCGGGTTAACCAAAAAACAGACCCGGGCAGATGCCCGGGTCTGTTTTCGAAAAACATTGCTACTTCTTGCCGCCGAAGCCCTTGAAACGTGCGTTGAACCGCTCAACACGGCCAGCGCTGTCCATGATGCGCTGCTTGCCGGTGTAGAAGGGGTGCGACTCGGAGGAAATCTCCACCTCGATGACCGGGTAGGTGTTGCCGTCTTCCCATTCGATCGTCTTGTCGGAGCCGACAGTGGACTTGGTCAGGAAGGAGGTGCCGGAGGCCAGGTCGCGGAAAACGACGGGCTCGTACTTGGGGTGGGTATCAGTCTTCACAGTTATACCTTCTGTAGTTGCCTGGATTTTGCCAGGCACTGTTTGCGGAAGTTTATAGACGGCCAGTATGGCCAGCAATCCAGTCTAGCGCTTTTGCCCGGGTATCACGAAACCCGGCTGCACTGCTCCCCGTGGCCGGCATTCCCAGAAGGCGACCGCGCTCGCGGCAGCCACGTTGAGCGAATCCACTCCCCCGCGCATCGGTATCCGCACCGACAGATCCGTGGCCGCGATGGTTTCCGGCCGCAGGCCGTCGCCTTCGGTACCCAGGACGAGGGCGAGTTTTTCATGGTTCATCGCGCTCAGCCCGTCCACGCTCAGCGACCCGGCGCCCGGGGCGAGCGCCGCCGTCGTAAATCCATGTTCCCGCAGCAGATCCAGTCCGCCCGGCCAATGCTGTAGACGCACCCAGGGAATCTGGAATACCGTTCCCATGCTTACCCGGATGCTCCGCCGGTACAGCGGGTCGGCACAGCGCGGGCTGATCAGGACAGCATCGACGCCGAGGGCCGCGGCGGAACGGAAGATCGCGCCGATGTTGGTGTGGTCGGTGATGTCTTCGAGCACGGCGACACGGCGGGCGGAGTTGAGCACCTCAGCCGGAGCCAGTTCAGCCGGACGGTTCATGGCAGCCATGGCTCCGCGGTGCATATGGAAACCGGTGATTTCCTCCAGCACCGCGTCGGTTCCGACGTAAACGGGAACCTCCGGGTACGCGGCGAAGACGTCGGCGAGACCGTCGAGCCATTTTTCCGCCAGGAAAAACGACCGGGGTGTGTGTCCGGCATCGAGGGCACGCCGCAGCACCTTGGAGCTTTCGGCGATGTACATGCCCTCGGCCGGCTCCCGCCGTCGTCGTAGTTTCACATCGGTGAGCTGGATGTAATCGGCAACCCGTGGGTCATCGGCGGTGGTTAAGTAGTGGATCGTCATGCGCAGGTTAGCCGTTGATGAGGTTGGCGATCATTACACCGAGTGCGACGAGGCCGAGGACGACGATAACCGAGCGCAGTAACACCGGCGAAAGCCGCCGTCCGACTTTGGCTCCCGTATAACCGCCGATCATTGAACTGACAGCAATCAGCAGGACCACCACCCAGTCGATGCGCTCGAAGGCGAAAATCATGTAGGAGACCGCCGCGATCATGTTCACCGACAGGACCAGGACATTCTTCATGGCGTTGGCGTTCTGCATGGTTCCGGCGAGGAAAATACCTAGAATCCCAACCACAAGTATGCCCTGGGCTGCAACAAAGTAGCCGCCGTAGACGCCGGCAAAATAAATGAGCAATATCAACGCGAAAGGGTGCTTGCCGGTGGAAGGTTCCGACGGCGAAGCAGCGGCTTTTCGCTCGGCACGCCGCCGGACCCAGCGTTGCAGCTTTGGCTGGAAAACAACGAATCCGAGCGACACCACAATCAGGATCGGGGCGACGATTGCAAAAACGTAGTCCGGCAGATTAAGCAGCAGCGCCGCGCCAGTGATGCCGCCAAGCACGGAGGCTGGAAGGAGTTTTGCCAGTGTCCGGCCGAGGCCCTTAAGTTCGCGTCGGTAACCATAGGCGGCCGTGGCATGGCCCGCTATCTGTCCCATGGCGTTGCTGATCGTAGCCACGACGGGGGCATAGCCAAGCGCAACCAGGACCGGGAATGAGACCAGCGTTCCTGAGCCGACGATCGCGTTGATGGTGCCTGCCCAGAGGCCGGCAAGGAGGATAATTCCCGTGCGTAGGAAGTCAATGTCGTAGGCGTCGATGAGGCCGGTGAAAACTTCCCACAAATTTGTGATCAGGACAAAGAAATCGCTCAGAATTTCCATAGATTTGGTATATCCGAATCCGCGCTACAACAGTGCGGCCCGAGCGGACCCACTGCCGGCAGCACCTGTCCGCGACGCTGCCGTAGCAGTGAAGCGGCCGGCATCGACGTGAACGTCCAGCTCCAGCCCGAAGGTGGTGCTGAGGTGCTCGCTGGTCAGCACGTCGTGCAACGGTCCCGCAGCGACGACGCCGCCTTCACGCAGGAGCATCGCGTGGGTGAAACCGGCGGGAACTTCCTCAAGGTGATGCGTCACCAGCACAATGGCGGGTGATTCGTCATCGCCAGCGAGGGCGCTCAGCCGCTGGAGCAGGTCTTCGCGTCCGCCCAGATCCAGGCCGGCCGCCGGCTCGTCAAGCAGCAGCAGTTCGGGGTCGGTCATCAGCGCCCGGGCAATCTGCACCCGCTTGCGTTCGCCCTCGCTCAGGGAAGCGAAGGTGCGGTTTGCCAGATCTGAGACGCCCCAGTCTTCAGCCAGTTGACGGGCACGCCCCTCGTCCATCCGGTCATAGTCCTCGCGCCAGCGTCCGGTCACGCCGTAGGCGGCAGTGACGATGACGTTGAGGACCGTTTCATGCCCGGGAATCTGTGTGGCGAGCGCCGCGGAAGCGAGTCCGATCCGGGGCCGCAGCTCAAAAACGTCCACCGCGCCGAGGACTTCCTCGAGGATTCCGGCGACGCCTTTCGTGGGGTGCATGCGTGCGCCGGCAATCTGCAGGAGGGTCGTTTTGCCAGCGCCGTTGGGGCCGAGGACAACCCAACGTTCACCTTCTTTGACCTGCCAGTCAATACTGTCCAGAAGCGCCTTGCCGCCGCGTATTACGCTGACAGAAGCCAATTCGAGAACGTCACTCATAGGACTAGACACTAGGCTAAAAGCGGTTGGATTGGCTAAACGCTACGCCGATAGCATGGAGATTCCCCTGCGCGGCGATTGGATGCTGCCTCAATCAAGATCGGACCCGGCACACGTATGAGTGAACTGTTCAGCGCCGTAAGCTATGGCGAAGCCCTTCCGGCGGAGTTTCTCGGTTCCGTCGACCTCGCACTAGGCTCCGCTGGCGCACGGTTGTTGACGGAAAGCCTGGCGGACCGCGGGGACTATGTTGTGCGGACCTTGGAGATTGAGTACGACGGCGGCCCGGCAGTTCTGCGCCGCGCGCTGGCGGACGCCGTGGTTCCCGCCGGAGCAAACGGAACATCCGCGGTCAACACGTACACCGCCGTCGTTCCCCGTTCCCTGAGGGAAGCAAAGCGAAAGCTGTTAATTATGGACGTGGATTCCACACTCATTCAGCAGGAAGTCATCGAACTCCTCGCCGCCCATGCCGGTGTTGAGGAGGAGGTCGCTGCGGTGACGGAGGCCGCGATGCGCGGCGAGCTCGATTTCGCCGCCAGCCTGCATGCGCGGGTTGCCACACTGGAGGGCCTGCCGGCGACAGTTGTCGACGAAGTGCGGGCCGCAGTCCGGCTCTCCCCCGGGGCCAGGAGGCTGATCGCGTCCTTCGCGGCGGGCGGGCACGTCGTCGCCGTCGTCTCCGGAGGCTTCAGCCAAATCCTCGATCCGCTGGCGGAGGAGCTGGGTCTGGACTTCGCGCAGGCGAACCTGCTGGAGGTCGACGGCGGCAAGCTGACCGGAAAGGTCCTCGGCGCCGTCACGGACCGCGTAGCCAAGGCCGAAGCACTGCGGCGTTGGGCACGGCAGTCGGATGTTCCGCTGGAACACACCATAGCCATCGGGGACGGTGCGAACGACCTGGATATGCTGGCGGTTTCCGGGTTTGGTATTGCCTACAACGCCAAACCAGCTCTCCGGAAGGCCGCCGACGCAGAGATCAACATCCCGCAGCTCGATGTCGCGGCGGCAATTGCCGGGGTCGACTACGCCCGGTAGGCACCGCACCACGCCAATCGGACCATGATAATCCAGTCGGTGGATCAAAGCGCCGGTACTCTGAGAGCACTCAGGCCGACTCTGCGGCCCTGCCGCCGCCAGCTGCGGCAATTTCAGCTCAGTAACCACATGGGGGTAATGGGAATAATGGTGCAACATCTACTGAGGAGGCGTAACTGTACTCTTCACACCGCTGATGTCGTTGAGCGTCTTGGACTTCTGGTGCCGTGCATCGCCGAGGAGGACAGACCGGTTCGGCCGGCCGAGTTGGCGGATTGGATCTCCGTTGAGGCCGAGGACGACCCTGAGATCGACAAGCACGGCTGGCTGGTGACATGGGACGATGAGGTCAAGCTGCTCGTTCGCCCCGATCACGACGACCTGGCGGACTTCTTGGGAGAGCAGGTCGGTGTCCGCTCGGTTGTCCAGCTCGACCGTGAAGTGGTTGTCGTTGAGGGGCCCCGATTGTGTGCGGATGGACTGCGCGCAGCCGTTATGCAGGCCGTCGCTGCTGCCAACAGGAGAGCCCATGACCCGCATGCTAAGGATCAGCCGGGAGCCTCGGCCGGAGGAGACGCCGTAGCCCCGGCCGACACAAATCCCGCTGCTCATGCAACTCCGTTGGCTCCGGCGGAGGGGCTTCCCGAAGAGGATGACGTGTGTCTGCTGGTCACCGGGGACGCGACCAGCGATGGCCGGAGAGTCCAAATATGGGTCAACCGGAACGGCATCCTCATCCTGCCCGCCGGCACCATCCCGCACGGTCCCTTGGATGACAGCGAGAACCCACGCTTTCAGCGCGCCGCGGTTACGTTTGATCGCGCCGTCGAACTCGCCGAGCGACATGCGGGGAGATGGTTGCCCTACTCCTCCCTCAGTCGTGCAAGTCTGCTGGAGCCCGGGCGGCTGTTCCGCCGGTGGACAGCCACCGTCATCGAGAAGAGCGGCAATTCTGTCACCTTGAACTGGCGGGGAAACCAGCGGCACGGGATGTTGTTCGGAGTGTGCGCCGTCATCTGGGGCGGCCTCGGCAAGACAGACTGAACGCCCCAAAATGGGACGGGCCAAGGCCCTCCTCTATTTCGCGAAGTAGTCCGCTCCCCCAACGTATTCGGTATGGCCCGTTTCGGCTTCCATCGTGACGGCTTTGGCAACCTCGGCGGCGAACTCCTCGACCGAGTACAGCCGGCCCGCCTCCTGGCGCCGTGCTTCGATTGCGCCGGGGCTTGAGCGGTCAAGCAGCCGCGAGGTGACGGTCCCCTCGATCATGTCGCCGGAGACGACGATGAACGAGATGCCCTTTTCCTCCAAGGCGGGAACGAGTTCACGCAATGCGTCCTCGCCGGCACGCTTGCTCCTGGCCACCGGCTCGTATTCAGGCATGGTGGGAACGGTGTTGATGAAGTGTGCCTGGTGGCTGGTCACGAAGACCACGCGCGAGCCGGCGGGCATATGCTCGATGGCGGCGTTGAGGGTGTTGACCTGCGCGTCACGGTTGAGCTTGAGCGCGTAGTCCTCCCCCATACCGGTTTCCATCCCGCCGGAGGCATTCAATACCAGGACATCCAGGCCGCCAAAGTTCTCCAGCGCTGCACCGATCAGGGAGTCGACACCCTCGGCTTGCGTCAGATCCGCACCGACAGCGACAGCCTTGCCACCGGCTTCTTCAACAGCAGCCACAACTTTGTTGGCCCGCGGAGCCTTTTGCCGGTAATTGACGACGACGGCGGCACCCTCACCTGCCAGCAGGGTTGCCACCTCGGCACCGATCCCGCGCGAGGAACCGGTCACAACTGCTGTCTTGCCATCAAGCTTGCCCATAAAAGCCCTTCTTGTAGATATCCGTCAACCGTCTGAGTCTGCCAACCATCATGCCAGCCCTTGCGGCCGGAATACGTTGTAGGAAACGCACAAACTCTTAGTGACCCATCCCGAGTCCACCGTCGACCGGGATGACCGCACCGGAGATGTAGGCTGCCTCGTCGCTTGCGACCCATCGGACTACCTTGGCGACTTCTTCCGTTTCGGCGAAGCGTCCGGCCGGGATCGAGGAGAGGTAGGTCTTCTGCGTGTCTTCGGGCAGTGCCGCCGTCATTTCGGTGTTGATGAACCCAGGAGCAACCACGTTGGCTGTGATATTGCGTGATCCCAATTCCCTGGTCAGCGAGCGGGCCATGCCGATCATGCCGGATTTCGAGGCGGCATAGTTGATCTGGCCGGGCGAACCATAGAGGCCGACGACCGAGGAAATCAGCACCACGCGGCCCTTGCGAAGCCGGATCATACCCTTGCTGGCGCGCTTAATCACGCGGAAGGCGCCGGTGAGGTTAGTATCCACCACGCTGGAGAAGTCGTCTTCGCTCATCCGCAGCAACAAGGTGTCCTTGGTGATGCCTGCATTGGCCACCAGCACCTCGACCGGCCCGTGCGCCTGCTCAACCTCGGTGAACGCGGCGTCGACCGAGGCAGCGTCGGTCACGTCGGCCTTGACGCCGAGGAAGCCCTCGGGAACGTCTCCGCTGCGGTAAGTGATGGCAACCCTGTCCCCGGCCTCCGCGAACGCCTTGGCAATCGCCAGACCGATCCCACGGTTCCCCCCGGTGACCAAGACGCTCCGTCCGGTGTTTCCGCTTTCCTGCTGACCATCCTGCATTCCATACCTCCGGGATTGACTTCGTGGGTTATCCCCAAGATCCTAGCCGCCGGACGCCGTCGACTTTAACTACGACGCCGGCAGTGAGAGAATTGGAAGGTCCCCCTTTGGAGCGTGATGAGCAGAAGACCACACGGTAAGACTGAACGAGATCCCGACGTTCACAGCATCACCGATGCACGGGTGCCCCACACAGACGAGATGCGCACGCGGATGATCAAGTACTCGGTCTCCATGGGTATCCGCGTGGTATGCCTGATCCTGGTGTTCTTTACCAGTGGTTGGTTGCAGTGGGCGTTTATCGCCGGCGCGGTTCTCCTGCCCTACTTCGCTGTCATCATTGCCAACGGCGGCAGTGACACCAGCAAGCTGCAGCACAGCGATTCTCTGCTGGAGGCGCCGCCGGCGCGCGAACTGGAGGCTGGCAGTACGGACGCCGCGGGCGACGCGTCGTCCAGCAGCGACCGTGACAGCGGAGAGGACACGGACGGCGTGGTGGAAGGCGAAGTTGTCGACGACGACGTGCCGCCCGCCCCGGAAGAAGAAGAAGCAGAAGAAGCAGCACCAGAACCACCTTGGATAGAACCAGAGCATACGGAACAGCACGACGGGCAGGAGCACCGCCACACATTATGAGCTTTCTCGACTCGCTCTCCGGCGGCCCCCAGACGCAGGGGCCGGAACGGACGACCTGCTCCCGCAAGGCCTGCCGCAACACGGCTGGCTGGCAGCTGCTGTGGAACAATCCCAAAATCCACACTCCCGACCGGCGGAAAATCTGGGTGGCCTGCGACGAACATGTCGACTGGCTCCAGGACTACCTGCAGTTGCGCGGCCTTTGGAAAGAAACCCTGCCTTTGAAGCATGAGGAAGGGTAGCTCACGACGTGTACCGATTCCTCTTCACCCCCAAATGGTTGGGGTGGTTCGCACTTGTCATCATCCTCTCGCTGGCCTGTGTGGCCCTGGGCATGTGGCAAATGGACCGGCGGAATGAGGCTGTGGCCGAGGTCGAGAAGATCGAAGGTAATTACGACGCTGAGCCCTTGGACTTCGCGCAGGCCCGCCAATACTTCAAGGAATTTGATCCGGCACGGGAATGGACACCGGTAACCCTTGAGGGAACGTACGACACCGAGAACCAACGAGTGGTGCGCAACCGGCCGCTGAATGGCCGCCCCGGCTATGAGGTGCTGGTGCCGTTGCGCCTGGAGAACGGTTCCACCGTCATTATCAACCGCGGCTGGCTGCCGATCGGAAATGATACCGCCGGCCGGCCCGACGTCGTGCCGCAGCCCGCAGAGGGCACTGTGGAGGTCACGGCGCGGCTGAAACCGGCGGAACCGCAACTCGACCGTGGTGCACCCAAGGGGCAGCTCGCCTCCATCAACCTCGATAAGTTCACCGGGATCCTGGACTATCCCGTCTACACAGACGCCTACGGGCTGATGGCAAGCGAGGACCCGGCTGCCGCGAGGACGCCTGTGGCGCTGGGCAAGCCCGATATCGACACCGGGCCGCACTTGTCCTACTCGATGCAGTGGTTCGCCTTTGGTGCGCTGCTGTTTGTTGGCTACGGGTACGCCGCCCGCCAGGAGACGATGGTCGATGTGCCGCTCAGTGACCGGAACGGCCGCGGAGCCCGGGAGAACCGGAAACCCACCGCCGAACAGGAAGAGGACGCCCTGCTCGACGCGCAGGGGTACCACTGACCGCCGTCGTCGTGGCCGCGGCTCCTACGCCAGGCTGACAAGGTCCTGGTACTCGGCATTCCAGTGGTCCTCGATGCCGTCCGGCAGCAGCACCACCCGTTCCGGGTTCAGCGCCTCAACGGCACCCTCATCGTGCGAGACCAGGACGACGGCGCCGGAGTAATTGCGCAGTGCCCCCAGTATTTCCTGCCGGCTTGCCGGGTCCAGGTTGTTGGTCGGCTCATCCAGCAGCAGCACATTGGCCGAGGATGCCACGATCGTGGCCAGCGCCAGCCGGGTTTTCTCCCCACCGGAGAGCACCCCTGCGAGTTTGTCCACGTCATCGCCGGAGAAGAGGAATGATCCGAGCACATTACGCACCTCGGCATCCTTCAAATCCGGTGCGGCCGAGCGCATGTTTTCCAATACAGTGCGGCCGGTGTCCAGCGTCTCATGCTCCTGAGCGTAGTATCCGATCTTCAGGCCATGGCCGGGAACAACCTCACCGGTATCCGGATCCTCGACCCCGCCGAGCATCCGCAGCAGAGTGGTTTTGCCCGCGCCGTTGAGTCCGAGTATGACGACCTTCGAACCGCGGTCAACGGCGAGGGTGACATCGGTAAAAATTTCCAGTGAGCCGTAGGATTTGCTCAGGCCCTCCGCGGTGAGCGGGGTCTTGCCGCAGGGCGATGGGTCGGGGAAGCGCAGCGCGGCCACTCGATCCTGCGCCCGAACGTCGTCGAGTCCGCTGAGCAGCCGTTCGGCGCGCTTGGCCATATTCTGCGCCGCGGTGGCCTTGGAGGCTTTTGCACGCATCTTGTTCGCCTGGTCCATCAGGACGCCGGCCTTCTTCTCCGCATTGGCCCGTTCCCGCCGTCGGGCCCGTTCATCGGTCTCGCGCTGGAGCTGGTAACGCTTCCAGTTCATGTTGTAGATATCGATCACGGAGCGGTTCGCGTCGAGGTAGAACACCTTGTTGACGGTGCTTTCCATCAGTTCAACATCGTGGCTGATCACGATCAGACCACCCTGGTGAGCCTTGAGGAAGTCACGCAGCCAGACGATGGAGTCCGCGTCCAGGTGGTTGGTCGGCTCATCGAGAAGCATGGTGTCGGCACCGGAGAACAGGATGCGCGCGAGTTCCACACGGCGTCGTTGACCACCGGACAGGGTTTTCAGCGGCTGTTCCAGGATCCGCTCGGGCAGTGAAAGATTGGAAGCAATGGCTCCGGCCTCAGCCTCGGCGGCATATCCCCCACTGCTGAGGAACTGGCTTTCGATCCGGTCGTACCGGCCCATCGCTTTGTCCCGGACGGCGGGATCGTCGCTGGCCATTTCCGCCTCGGTTTGGCGCAGTTTCCGGGTGACGACGTCGAGGTCCCGGGCGGAAAGGATCCGGTCACGGGCCAGCTGCTCAAGATTTCCGGTGCGCGGGTCCTGTGGCAGGTAGCCGATCTCGCCGGAACCGGAGACATTGCCAGCGGCGGGAACACTCTCCCCGGCGAGCACGCGGGTCAGGGTGGTTTTACCGGCGCCGTTGCGGCCGACCAGGCCAATCTTGTCCCCTTTGTCGATGCGGAATGACACCCCGTCCATCAGCAATCGTGCGCCGGCGCGCAGCTCGAGGTTGGAGACGGTAATCACAAAGGGGCCTTTCACAGACAATATCGGGCGTTGAGTCCCTTGTTCAGGGCCATGAGCAACCTTTCCATTCTACCGGGATGAGTTTAACCAGCAAACATAGTATGAAGGGGCCCCCGTGGAACCGACGCAGATGACTTTGTAGTACTTCTACAATTGCAACCTCGCGTGGCGACGCTATTCTCTTTAGGGACACGGTTAGACATTGTCGGATCACTACAGCGTCGAACAGCAAGGAACACCCATGCCAAACCCCATTCACAGCAGCCGGACTCAATCCGTTCACGATGGTGCCAATCATCCGGTTCAGCACGGCAGTCGCTCATGGAATGCCACAGATCTGTCGCTGATTGCGGTTTTCGCCGCCCTGACGGCTGCATTCGCCTTAATGCCTGCCGTACCGATCGGGGCAGTAGGTGTGCCGATCACCCTGCAAACGCTGGCCGTAATGCTCACCGGTGTGATCCTCGGCCCGGGCCGCGGCGCTGCCGCCATCGGGCTCTACCTGGCTGCCGGACTCGCCGGTCTGCCAATCTTCGCCGGCTTCAGCGGCGGGTTGGGTGTGCTGGCAGGTCCCTCGGCCGGGTACCTGATCGCCTTCCCGCTGGCCGCCGCGGTGGCAGGCTGGCTCGCGGGAGCAGTTCTAAAGCGGGCGCGGCGGATGCGCTATCTACTGGTCTTCCTGGCCTGCATGACCGCTTCCCTCCTGGTCATCCACCCACTGGGTATCGCGGGGATGATGGTTAACCTGAACCTGGATCTTCGCACCGCTGTCCTGGCCGACATTGTGTTCCTGCCCGGAGATGTCATCAAGAACCTGGTCGCAGCGGCGATGGTCCTGACCGTCTACAGGGCATTCCCCCGGTTGTTGGACCGTACCGGCGCGTGAGCCTGGTTTCCTTCGACGGCGTTTCGGTTTCCGTCCCCGTCCCAGGGCAGGACCGGAAGCAACTGCTCTCCGGCATCGATCTCCGGCTGAACGAGCCGCGGATCGCCGTCATCGGCGCCAACGGGTCCGGCAAGTCCACTCTGCTCAGACTGATCAATGGGCTGATCGTCCCGAGCCGCGGCGAAGTGACAGTCAATGGGCTGAGCACGCGGAGCCAGGGCTCCAAGGTACGCCGCCGGGTGGGATTCGTCTTCACTGATCCCTTGTCCCAGCTGGTGATGCCGACAGGCCGGGAGGACGTAGAGCTGTCGCTGCGGGCCGGCGTTCGGGACAGGTCCAGCCGTCACGCTGCTGCGGAACGGGTGCTGGCGGATTTCGGCCTGCTGGAGCTTGCCGACCAGAGTATCTATGACCTCTCGGGCGGTGAACGCCAGCTCTTGGCGCTGGCCACCGTCCTGGCCGTGTCTCCGGAGATCCTGGTGGCCGACGAGCCGACGACGCTGTTGGATCTGCGCAATGGAATCCGAATCGGCAGGCTTCTGGAGGAACTGCCGCAGCAACTGATTTTCTCCACACACGACCTTGACCTCGCCGCCAGAGCCGACCGGATACTGGTCATCGACGACGGAAAGGTGGCCTACGACGGCGGCCCGGAGGCGGCCATCGGCTTCTACCGGAAGCTGGCGTCCGGCGGAGTGCAACACTAATGCGCGGCCATGCCCACCTGCTCGGTGCTTATGTACCGGGTCAGTCGCTTCTGCACCGGGCACCGTTGTGGCTGAAGTTCACCGCCGTCGTAGTGTTGTCGGCCCTTGTGCTGGGACTGCGGCAACTGGAAGTGACCCTCGTCGTCCTCGCACTGGTGCTCGCGGCGGGGCTCCTCGCCGGCCTTGGCGCCGGTACTGTATTGCGCCCGTTCCGGGCTATGGCACCGGTTTTGCTGGTGCTCGGCGCGTTCCAGTGGTGGGCGAACGGGCTGGAGGTGGCCGCCGTCGTCGTACTGGACATCCTGACCTGCGTACTGGCTGCCCGGCTGCTGACACTGACCACCACCGGCCAGCGGCTGCTCGATGGCATGGTCTCCGCAGCCAAGCCCTTCCGGTTCCTGGGGGCCGACCCCGAGCGGTTCGGCCTGACGCTGTCACTGATGGTGCGCAGTATCCCCTACCTGCTCGGCTCG
The DNA here is from genome assembly GCF_000520495.1 of Arthrobacter sp. H14. Classification (GTDB taxonomy): domain Bacteria; phylum Actinomycetota; class Actinomycetes; order Actinomycetales; family Micrococcaceae; genus Arthrobacter_C. The sequence goes on along the minus strand of NZ_KI914621.1, from coordinate 141,784 downwards.
GCAGTGGACGTGCGCGATGCAGCCAAAGCCCGCGGCCTGGAGCGCAGTCCACGTGCCCTGCTGATGCCGGTGATCATCAACGCCGTCGCCTACGCACGGCAGACCGGTGAGGCGCTTTCGGCCCGGGGGCTCGGAGAGAAGCACCCCAAGCAAACCGCAGATGCAGGTGCCAAGCCGGAATCCTAACTGCTTAAATGCTGAAGGCCGGTGTTCAAAAAACACCGGCCTTCAGCCCTGCAAAGGGTGCAACTAGATGTTGAACCCGAGGGCACGCATCTGGTCGCGGCCGTCCTCGGTGATCCGTTCCGGACCCCACGGCGGCATCCAGACCCAGTTCAGGCGCCATTCATCGACGACGCCGTCAAGGCACTGGGCGATCTGCTCTTCCAGGACGTCCTGCAGCGGGCAGGCCGCGGTCGTCAGGGTCATGTCGATCAGCAAGGCGCCATCTTCGGCATATGTGATGCCGTAGATCAGGCCAAGGTCGACGACGTTGACGCCCAACTCGGGGTCAATCACATCTTTGAGCGCCTCTTCGACGTCCTCAAGGCTGGTCTGTGCTGCTTGTACTTCAGCCATTTTCGCCCTCCTGGTTCCGGGGGTTGTAAGTATCTAAATGCTACGCGGTGACAGCGTCGGACGCATCAAACCGGTCGTAGCCTTCGTCTTCCAGCCGGTCGGCCAGCTCAGGGCCACCCTCTTCGGCAACACGGCCGTCGATGAAGACGTGGACGAAGTCCGGCTTGATGTAGCGCAGGATCCGCGTGTAGTGGGTGATGAGAAGGGTACCCATGTTGCCTGCCCCCTGGGCGCGGTTGACGCCCTCGGAGACAACCTTGAGCGCGTCGACGTCGAGGCCGGAGTCCGTCTCATCGAGGATAGCGAAGCGGGGCTTGAAGAGTTCCATCTGAAGGATCTCAATCCGCTTCTTCTCGCCGCCGGAGAAGCCTTCGTTGACGTTACGCGAGGCGAAGTCCTCTTCGATCCGCAGTTGGGCCATGGCCGCCTTGACGTCCTTGGTCCAGGTCCGCAGTTTGGGTGCTTCGCCGTCGATCGCGGTCTTGGCGGTGCGCAGGAAGTTGGTCATGGTCACGCCGGGGACCTCGACCGGGTACTGCATGGCCAGGAAGAGTCCAGCGCGGGCACGCTGGTCAACGGTCATGGCCAGCACATCGTCACCGTCAAGGGTGATGGAACCGCTGTCCACGTTGTACCGCGGGTGCCCGGCGATGGTCGATGCCAGGGTGGACTTGCCGGAGCCGTTGGGGCCCATGATGGCGTGTGTCTCGCCGGTGTTCACGGTGAGGTTCACACCTTTGAGGATCTGCTTGGTTCCCTGCTCCGTCTCAATACTGACGTGCAGGTCCCGAATCTCAAGAGTAGACATTGCTCTTAGTTCTCCTTCGCGCTTTTAGCAGCGGCTTTCTTTAGTAAAGCTTCGTCGGGGGCCTTCGCCCCGTTGATCACCGTGGTGACGTCCACGAATACGTTTGAATCGTCAATGGCCAGCGCGAACACCGGAACGGGTTCGAAGGCCGGCGGGCTCAGCGGCTCGCCGGTGCGCAGGTCGAACTGGCTGCCGTGCCCCCAGCACTCGATTGCGCAGTCTTCGACGTCGCCCTCAGCAAGCGAGATATCCGCATGCGAGCAGGTATCGCCCAAGGCGTGGACTTCGCCGTCTGAATCACGGACGACAACCACCGGGTAACCGTGCACCAACACCCGCAGTGCGGCATTGACCTGCAGATCCTGTTCCTTGCAGACCAACTGCCCTGCCGGCATCAGTAATCCCCCGCCTCGAGTTCACGCTCGACGGCGGCCTGAAGCCGTTCCTCCAGAGCTGGAACGCGGATCTGCTGGATGATTTCGTTCAGGAAGCCTCGGACCACCAGACGACGGGCGACGTCCTCGGGGATTCCCCGGGACTGCAGGTAGAAAAGCTGCTCGTCGTCGAACCGGCCGGTGGTGCTGGCGTGGCCGGCACCTTCGATCAGTCCGGTTTCGATCTCCAGGTTGGGAACCGAGTCCGCGCGTGCGCCGTCGGAAAGCACCAAGTTGCGGTTCACTTCGTAGGTGTCCGTGCCTTCGGCTTCCTTGCGGATCAGCACATCGCCGACCCATACGGTGCGGGCATCCTGGCCCTGCAGCGCACCCTTGTAGGAAACGCGCGACTTGCAGTTCGGAACCGCATGGTCCACGAACAACCGTTGCTCAAAATGCTGGCCGGCGTCGGCAAAGTAGAGACCGAACATCTCCACGTCCCCGCCCGGGCCCGCAAAACGGGACGACGGCGTCACCCGCACCACGTCGCCGCCGAGGCTGACGATGACGTGCTTGAGCTTGGCGTCGCGCCCGATCTTCGCCTGCTGGGCACTGGCGTGGACGGTTTCGTCGTCCCAGTCCTGAATGCTGACCACGGTCAGCTGGGCGCCATCCTGGATGTCCATTTCCACGTTCTCGGCCACGACGGCGGAACCGCGGTGGTCAAGGACGACGACTGACCTGGAGAACTTTTCAGCCTGGATCAGTACGTGCGAGGCTGCCGGATCCATCCCTGCGCCGGTCAGTGTCACGGTGATTTCCGAGTCCACTTCCAACTCGGACGGGATGGTCACCACCGTGGCTTCCTTGAAGGAGGCCCAGGCTGATGCCGATACCCGGTCGTCGGGGATGGCGGCAACGCCGATGCGGGCGTCGTCGCGTCCCACGGTCTCCACGCGGACAGCGTCCGGCTTCTCAACCTGAACCGTCGGCGCCGGGCCGGTCAGTTCGTCGGTGTGAAGACCGGCAAGCCGGTTCAGTGGGGTGAAGCGCCAATCCTCTTCGCGGCCGGTAAGGGCCGGGAAGTCGGACAGGTTGTAGGAGGTCAGCCGTCCGGCGCGTGAGCTGTCCGAGACGCCGGCTCCGCCGCCATGTGAATGGGCTTTGGCGCCGTGCTGCTCGGTGCTGACGTTGTCCGTGGAGAGGTTTTCACCTTCCTCATTCATGCCGACGATGGCTTGACCGGGCGCTCCGATGCGTGCTTTTTCGTTTGTTACGGGTTGCGCTGTGTCGTTAGTCATTAACCGACGGCTCCTTCCATCTGGAGTTCAATGAGGCGGTTCAGCTCGAGGGCGTATTCCATCGGCAGTTCGCGGGCGATGGGCTCGATGAAGCCGCGCACGATCATGGCCATGGCCTCGTCCTCGGGCATGCCGCGGGACTGCAGGTAGAACAGCTGCTCTTCGCTGACGCGGGAGACAGTTGCCTCGTGGCCCATCGTGACGTCGTCCTCGCGGATGTCGACGTAGGGGTAAGTATCCGAACGCGAAATCGTATCCACCAGCAGGGCGTCGCAGCGGACGGTGTTGGCGGAATGCTCGGCACCTTCACGTACCTGCACCAGTCCGCGGTAGGCCGCACGGCCACCGCCGCGTGCCACCGACTTGGAGATGATGGAGGACTTCGTGTTCGGGGCGATGTGGACCATCTTGGATCCGGTGTCCTGGTGCTGGCCCTCGCCGGCAAAGGCAACCGAGAGCGTCTCGCCCTTGGCGTGCTCGCCGACCAGGTAGACGGCCGGGTACTTCATGGTGACCTTGGAACCGATGTTGCCGTCGATCCACTCCATGGTGGCGCCTTCTTCGGCGATCGCACGCTTGGTCACCAGGTTGTACACGTTGTTCGACCAGTTCTGGATGGTCGTGTAACGGACGCGGGAGCCCTTCTTGCAGATGATCTCCACAACGGCTGAGTGCAGTGAGTCCGAGGTGTAGATCGGAGCCGTGCAACCCTCGATGTAGTGGACGTAGGAGTCCTCATCGGCAATGATCAGCGTGCGCTCGAACTGGCCCATGTTCTCGGTGTTGATCCGGAAGTAGGCCTGCAGCGGAATCTCCACGTGCACGCCCTTGGGGACGTAGACGAATGAACCGCCCGACCATACGGCCGAGTTCAGTGAAGCGAATTTGTTGTCGCCGACGGGGATGATGGTGCCGAAGTATTCCTGGAAGATCTCCGGGTGCTCGCGTAGCGCGGTATCGGTGTCCAGGAAGATGACACCCTGGGCTTCCAGATCTTCGCGGAGCTGGTGGTAGACAACCTCGGACTCGTACTGGGCAGCAACACCTGAGACCAACCGGCTGCGCTCCGCTTCGGGGATGCCCAGCTTTTCATAGGTGTTCTTAATGTCTTCCGGGAGATCATCCCAGGTCTGCGCCTGCTTCTCGGTTGACCGGACGAAATACTTGATGTTGTCGAAGTCGATGCCGGAGAGGTCTGCGCCCCACGTCGGCATCGGCTTGCGGTCGAAGTACTTCAGGCCCTTGAGCCGCATGTTGAGCATCCACTCGGGCTCGTCCTTCTTCGCGGAGATGTCGCGGACGACTTCCTCGCTCAGGCCACGGCGCGCGGTGGCGCCGGCCACGTCAGAGTCGGCCCAGCCGTACTCGTAGCTGCCGATGCCCTCAAGCTCCGGGTTCTTCTCCAGAATGTCGCTAATGACTGGATTCGGAATATCAGTGTCGCGGACTGTTTGTTCCGTCATCACGGCCTTCCTTTTTGGGGGTTGGCCAACGCTTACTGCGCTGGATTGGTACTTGCCCGACCCGTTGGAACGTGGGTCGTACAAACATGTCCGCCACTGGCCAATGTGGACAAACGCCGCACATCGACTCCAATCAGACGGGCAAAAACTTGGGTTTCCGTTTCACAGAAAATGGGGAATTCGGCGGCCAGATCCTGAACCGGGCAATGGCCCTGGCACAGCTGCACACTGCCTAGACCTTCGCGTGTTCCGCTTCCCTTCGGAGCCGGGACGGTGGTCGACGACGCCGAGTAGCGGTCCTGCGACAGAGCTTCGGCAAGTGCCCGCGTACGGGCTTCAACCCCGCTGCCGGCCGCATCGACGATTGGCCGGTAGCGCTCTTCCATTTCAGCGTAACGCCGCCGGGCAAAATCCTCGACGGCGGCTGGTCCGGCAATCCGGGTCAACTGCGTCAACGCGTCGCGTGCAATGTCGAGATAATCATTGCCGAGATGCTGTTGTCCACGCTTGGTCAGAACATAACGCCGCGAGGGCCGGCCTGCTCCAGTAGCCTTGCTTACGAGTTTGACCTCGATGAGGCCGTCCCGTGACAACGCATCCAGATGCCTGCGCACTGCGGCGGGGGTGAATCCGAGAATTTCACCCAGTACGGCCGCGCTCACCGGGCCGTGTTCGAGCACCGCACCGAGGACCTTGTCCCTGGTGCGTTCTTCGGTTTCCTCGGACCCGACGGGCCCGGATGAAGAATGGCTCACGGAATACACAACACAATCATGACGTAATTTAGTCCCCCGTTCCAGTAAGGTGAGCCTTCGCACAGTGCCGCAGAATGGCGCGGGCGCGGAGATACTACGTCACGTAGAATGGTCGGGTGCTCCGCTCCGACTCCCCCTGCCTGCAGATCGATGGGCTGATTAAGGACTTCGGCCCGGTGCCCGCACTTGAAGGAAAAATGGTGCGCGTCCTGGATGGGATCAACCTCAAAGCGTTCCGCGGTCAGGTCACCGCCTTGCTCGGCGCCAATGGTGCTGGCAAAACCACCACCATAGAGTGTGCCCAAGGTCTGCTCAAGCGCGACGGCGGCACCATCCGGCTGCTGGACGGGGACCCCGGCCGTCCCACACCCTCCTTGCGCGCCCGCGTGGGTGTGATGCTGCAGGACGGCGGTCTGCCGCCGTCGGCCCGTCCCATCCCCTTGCTGCGCCATGTGGCCGGGATGTACCGGAATCCGCGCAGCGTTGATGGCCTGGTCGAGCGGCTGGGTATCGATTCATTCGCCGGCACCTCGATCCGCCGGCTTTCCGGCGGCCAGAAGCAGCGGCTGGCGATGGCGGCGTCGTTGGTGGGTAATCCCGAGGTGCTGTTCCTGGATGAGCCCAGCGCCGGCCTCGACCCGCAGTCACGGGTGATCGTCTTCGACCTGGTCCGCGAACTCCGCGATGAAGGACTGGGAATCGTCCTCACCACGCATTTGCTCGACGACGCCCAACGGCTGGCCGACTACGTCTACATTATCGACGCCGGCAGGACAGTGACCGAGGGCACCGTACCTGAATTAATTAACTCGAAGCGCTCGGCTGGAACCGGGCGGGTCCTGACCTTCGAAGCGACGCCGGGACTGGACCTGGAAACCATGGTTCCCAGCGGACTGTCCGCCATCGAGACCCGCCCGGGCAGCTACACCGTTACCGGACCCGTGACGGCTGCGGATCTAGCTGCGCTGGCCACGGCTTGGGACGCCGCCGGGGTAATGCCGACCGCGCTGCAGCTATCACCGCGGAGCCTGGAAGACGTCTTTCTCGAGGTCTCCGGAAAGGAACGACGATGAGCGCACCGGCTTCACTCGCGAAACGCGTCGCCCTGCAGAGCGGCTACGAAACGATGTCGATGCTCCGCAATGGCGAACAACTGATTCTGGCCATCGTCCTGCCGCTGCTGGCGCTTATCGGCCTGGTTGTTACTCCGCTGCTGGATTCTTTGGTGCTGGAAGGGGCTGGAGACAGCCGGATCAACATTGCCACCCCGGGGGTCCTGGCGCTGTGTGCCATGTCGACGGCATTCACCGGCCAAGGGATTGCCACCGGATTCGACCGCCGTTACGGCGTGCTTCGCTTCCTGTCCACCACTCCCCTGGGCCGTACCGGACTCATCGCCGGCAAGGCGGCAGCCGTGATCGCGGTGCTCGCCCTGCAGGTGCTGGTGATCGGCACGGTGGCTGCGTTTTTGGGCTGGCGGCCGGAGCCGGCTGGAATTCCGGCCGCGCTGCTGATGCTGGTACTCGGCGCCGCCGCCTTCACCGCGCTGGGCCTGCTGGTGGCCGGTACGGTCCGTCCCGAAGCGACCCTGGCCATCACCAACCTGCTGTGGATTCTGCTGGCTGCCGGCGGAGGCATCGTCATTCCGGCGGCCGCGCTGCCCGGTGAGTTGGCCGCCGTCGTACAAGTACTTCCCTCCGGCGCCCTGGGCGACGCTCTGCGCGACGCCATGCTGGCCGGAGACTTCAATTTCTTCGCCCTCCTGGTGCTGGCCGGCTGGACGGCAGTGGCCGGCTTGGCCGCCTCCCGATGGTTTAAATGGAGCTGACCTATGACACCTGATCCGACAGTGCAAACCCGGCAACAAGGAGTGCGACGCTGGAGCTCTAAACTCCCCGGCTCCGTTACGCCGGCTGTGCGCGGACTCGCGATCGCCTCGCTGGTGTCGCAGATCATGATCGTGGTGACCGGCGGCGCCGTCCGGCTGACCGCCTCCGGCCTGGGATGCCCGACCTGGCCGCGCTGCACTGCCGAGTCGTTGGTCAATACACCAGAGATGGGCATCCACGGTGTGATCGAATTCGGTAACCGGATGCTCACCTTTGTCCTGACCGTTATCGCCTTCGCCATGATGGCCGCCCTCTGGAACATGCGCCGTGACCGCCGGGACCTTTTCTTCCTGGCCGTCGCCCTGCTGGCCGGAATTCCGGCGCAGGCGCTGATCGGCGGCATTACCGTGCTGACCCAGCTAAACCCGTGGGTCGTCGGCTGGCATTTCATCGTATCGATGGCATTGGTCGCGCTGGCCACGCTCCTGGTCAACCGGGCACGGCCGTTTCCCGACGACGGCGGCAACCCGGTTGCCACCGGCACCGCCGGATCAAAAGTCAACGCCCCGGCGTCGAAGGTCCATGGCGCGACGACGACGGCCAGCGCCCCCACTTCTAAGACGGTCCGCCAACTGCTCGCCGCCATCGGCATCCTCACCGGACTGGCCGTTGCGCTCGGCGTCATCGTTACCGGGTCCGGCCCCCACGCCGGCGATGCCGATGCACCGCGCAATGGGCTGAATTCAGACCTGATGACCCGCGTGCACGTACTTCCGGTGTACCTGCTGGTTGCAGCAACCATCGTAGCGTTGGTGCTCGTCTACCGGCGCCACCACAGCCGCCACCTGCGCCGCGCCATGGTGATCCTCGCCGTCGTCGTCCTGCTCCAGGGGCTGGTGGGCTACATCCAGCACTTCACCGGGCTTCCCGTCGCCTTGGTGGCGCTGCACATGCTCGGCGCATCCTTACTCGTTGCGGCGGCAACCAACGCCATCGACCAGGGCTACGACCGTGGCATTCCGCGGCCCGAAAGGACGGAACAGGTCAGTCCAGCAGGTCGATAAGCCGGGCGAGTTCACGCTGCTGGCTTCCCGGCACGGGCAGCAGTGGCAGCCTCGGATCGCCGGCATCCCACCCGCAGGCACGGGCCAGCGAGTGCAGGCTGCTCAGTTTGCGCTGCGCCGCCAAGGCATGGATCACCGGCGTCAGGACCTCCCGGCAGGACGAGAACCCGGCCGCATCGTCCGCGACCAGGGCGCCCCGGAGCCGCACATACTGTTCGGGAAGCAGGGCGGCCGGCCCCGAATGCCAGGCATCGGCCGCGACGGCGTTGTCCACGATGGAGGTGTCGCCGCTCATCCCGAGCGAAAACTCCCGCGGAGTGACTTCCCGCAGCGCGGCCAGGCGCTCGTCGTAAGCTTCACGGCTGGTGCCCGGATCTTTCAACGCCACGATATTAGCGACGGTAGCGAGCTCGGCCACGAGCTCAACCGGAAAGTCGAACTGCGTTGTGGAGGGATTGTTGTACAGGCAGATGGGCAGATCAGTCCGCTCTGCGAGAGTGCGCGACTGGGTGGCCACTTCCTCGATGGTCAGCGGCACATAGGACACAGCCGAAACGACCAGGCCGGCAACCCCTGCGTCCTCGGCGTCGGCCGCCGATGCAAGGATTTCGCGGGTGGCGACGGCGCTGACGCCCGCATAGACAGGCAGCGCGGGGTTCACCGCTGCGGCCTCCTCAACTGCTGCCCCGACGACGGCGGCCCGCTCCTCACGGTCCAAATAAGCGAAGCTGCCGGAACTGCCCAGAACGGTGATGGCGTCGACGCTGGATGCTGCCAGGGACGAGATCATCCGCCGCAACTCGTTGAGGTTCACCTCCCCGCTGGCGGTAAAGGGGGTGACGGGATAGGCAATGACACCGGTGAAGTCCATCCGCCCATGCTAGCGCCGCGCCTGCCATTCCCGGGGTCCGGAGCAGGTCCGGCGTGGTCCGGCACATTGACGGCTCGTGCCGGGGCGGGTACTGATGGAGGGGTTTGTGATCCTAATTTCGGCTGAAGGAGAATTCGATGAAGGTTGTTGTCACCGGTGGAAACGGCAAGCTCGGCAGGAGCGTGGTGGAGCGACTGCGCAATGAAGGGCATTCAGTGGTCAATCTCGACCGTGCCGGGGACCGCGGGCCAGGCTTCGCGCGGGTGGAATTCACCGACTATGGCCAGGTCTCGGACGCCCTGATGGGGATCAACGACCTGCATGACGGATTCGACGCCGTCGTGCATTTGGCCGCTATTCCGGCACCTGCGATACTTCCCGACGCCGCCACGTTCCAGAACAATATGCTGTCGACCTACCACGTCTTCCAGGCAGCCCGGCGGGCCGGAATTAAGAGAATCGTCTACGCCTCCAGTGAAACGGTGCTGGGTTTACCGTTCGACACCGACCCGCCCTACATTCCGGTGGACGAGGAATACCCCGCCCGCCCCGAGAGCACCTACTCGCTGGTGAAGCACCTCGAAGAACAGATGGCCATCCAGTTCACGCGTTGGGATCCCGCCTTGAGCATCACCGCCCTGCGGTTTTCCAATGTGATGGATCCGGAAGATTATGCAGAATTTCCTTCATTCGACAGCGATCCCATGTTGCGCAAGTGGAATCTGTGGGGTTACATCGACGGCCGGGACGGGGCGCAGGCGGTCCTGCGCTCGCTGAAAAACGGTCAGCCGGGCTTCGACAGATTCATTATTGCGGCCGCTGACACCGTGATGAGCCGGTCAAGTGCCGGTCTCGCCGCCGAAGTGTTCGGTGACGTTGACATCGTCAAGGACGTAGGCGAGCACGAGACGCTGCTATCGATCGATAAGGCCAGGCGCGTCCTCGGTTACGCCCCCGAGCACAGCTGGCGTGACCACGTGTCCTGATGGTTCGGTCCTCCTGCGCGGCGGGAGAATCGATTCATCGATCCGGCTGCAGGACCTGAACCAGAGACAGGAACCTCTCATTATGGGGCAGGTCGTCGATCAGGACAACCTGTCCGTCCGGGCCGGCAAGCGGAATGCGCCAGTTCGGATACTCGTCACTGGTTCCCGGCTGGTTCTGCGTACGCCGCTCCCCGACTGCGTCGACTAAGGCCACGCCAATCAGAGCCGACGGTGTCTGGGCGATCAAGGCATACAGTGCCTCCACCGTCCGTTGCACCTCGTCGCTGGCTTTGCGACTACCAGCGTCGGCGGTTGGCAACTGCGTGGATTTGGGCAGCAGGCCCCGCTCCCGGGCCAGGGCCAGCACGGCTTCTTGAGTGGCGGCGTCGTCAGCACGTTCTTCCGCTGCCGGACGGTTCAAGAGCCCCAAAGACTCACGCAGATCCACGTGTTCACCCGCCAGATATCCCGCCGTCGGGGGCAGGTCGTGAGTGTTGACGCTGGTCAGGCAAGCCTGCCGGTACTGCTCAGGGGCCAGCGGACCTTCCTCGGACTGTTCGAACCACAGGATCGAAGTACCCAGAATTCCCCGTTCGGCCAGATAATCCTGCACCCACGGTTCAAAGGTGCCCAGATCCTCGCCAACGACGACGGCGTCCGCCCGCTGAGCTTCGAGTGCGAGAATGCCAATCAGCGCCTCATGATCGTAGTGAACGTACGCGCCCTCACCCGGGGCGGCGCCGTCGGGAATCCACCAGAGCCGGAAAAGGCCGAGAATGTGGTCGATCCGGATGCCGCCGGCATGGCGGAGGATAGTGCGCAGCATGTCCCGGTAGGCGGCGTACCCGGAGGCAGCGAGGCGGGCGGGATGCCAAGGCGGCTGAGCCCAATCCTGGCCCTGCTGGTTGAACATGTCCGGTGGCGCGCCCACACTGACACCGGAAGCAAGGACATCCTGCAGCACCCAGGCATCTGCTCCGCGGCTTTGGACGCCGACTGCGAGGTCGTGCATCACGCCGATGCCCATTCCTGCCTTCTTCGCTGCACTCTGCACAGTTTCAAGCTGCTGATCGCAGATCCACTGCAGCCATTTGTGAAAGTCGATTCTGCCGGCCAACCGGCCACGCTGCTCCAGCACGTAGCCGCCGCCCGGACGCGCCGCGTTGTCGTTACGCGTCGCGCCGGCCCCGGCTTCCTCCGTCATGGCGCACCACAGCGCGAAATCCTCCAAGCCCTGCCCTTGGCCGGTGCAAAAGGCGTCGAGCTGTTGCTGCCTGGCCGCACCACGACCCACCTGATAGATGAGCTCCAACGCCTCGAGCTTTGCAGCATAGGTTGAATCCCGGTCCAACATGTCCGCGTTCTGGTTCGCTCCGCGCAGTCGTCCGGCCAGTTCCTCAATCCGCTTCCTCGGACCGCCCGTCAAATATCCGTACTCGGGTATGTCCTCCACCCGGATATACAGCGGGTTAAAGAACCGACGGCTTGTCGGCAGATACGGTGAAGGCTCAACCGGCGGCGCTGGTTCGGCCGCGTGCAATGGATTGACCAGAACGAAACCGGCGCCATGTCCGGCACCGGAAATGGCGGCAAGGTCGGCCAGGTCGGCCAGATCTCCAATCCCCCCAGGAGCGTGATGAGCGCACCGAATACAGTTGCGCCATCAGACCCCAGCCGCGCTCCCCTGCCAATTGCGCCGTCGTCGTCAACTGCTGTGGTGAAATAACCAGGGTGCACTGTGCCTGCTCTGCTCCGCATTGGGCGTGCAGGGTGTGCCAGCCGAGTGGCAGACCGGCCGGCAGCTCCGCCAAGTGACGCTCGATGTGGACCCCATCGACTGAATGCCGCTCTGCCGGGACATCGGCCCAGGAAACCTCGTGCCGGGAGCCGTCTTCGCCAACAATCCACAGCTGCGCGGTGGCCCCCCGCGGCTTGTGCACCGCGACTTGATGTGGTTGTCCCTGCTGACGGACGACGACGGGAGGCAGCAACCTCCGCCATGGCGCCAGTTCACCTTCATCCAGGGCGGCGTGGACGTCTTCATCTGTTTCGGCCGCCACGCCGAGCGCGGCCAGAACTTTACGCAGGGTCTGTGCGGCGACATTCTGCCCGGTTCCATCCCAGCCCTGGAATGTTGTACTTACGCCGTTCGCTTGAGCCAGCTGCCGCAGCAGCCCGCCGCTTCCGCCGTCGGTCGGATCCTGCACGTTCGCATCGCCCATGCCTCTTAACCTATGTGCCTGGCGGGCGTTCACCAAGAGAGTCCACAAGGCTGCGGACCGGTGTGCTGTCGGAAAGCTGGGGAGGTTGCTGTCAGAAGAGCGGGGATCCGATGAAGGGATCGACGGCGAGGGCAAGGAACACCAGCGTCAGGTAGCTGATTGATCCATGGAAAACCTTCATGGCGCCCTTGCCTGTCGTGGTGCCGCGCTGGGCATGAAAATGCAGGCGGTGCGATTCATACAGGAACCAGAAACCGCTCAGGACGGCAACGATCGTATAGGTCCAGCCTGCCCCACCCACGGGGATGAGCAGCAGGGAGCATGCCACCATGGCCCAGGCATACAGCACGATCTGCACCGAAACGACCTTGGCGCCGGCGATCGCCCCAAGCATTGGCACGTGTGCCTTGTTGTAGTCGTCGCTGTAGCGCATGGACAGCGGCCAGTAATGCGGCGGAGTCCAGAGGAAAATGATCATGAACAGGATGAACGCCGGCCATGCCAACTCGTTGGTCGCGGCCGCCCAGCCGATCAGCACCGGCATGCAACCGGCGGTTCCGCCCCAGACGATGTTCTGCGAGGTCCGCCGCTTCAGGATCATCGAATATACAACTACGTAAAGGAAGATCGCGGCGATGCCCAGCCAGGCAGCGAGGGGGTTGGCCCCAAACCAGAGGATGGCAATCGCTGCGACGCCGAGCACTGTGGCGAAGATGAATGCTTCGCGCGGACTCACGGCACCGGTCACCAGCGGCCGCTTCTCGGTGCGGTGCATCAGCTTGTCGATGTCGCGGTCGATGTAACAATTAAAGGCGCCGGCACTGCCCGCGGCGAAGGCTCCGCCAACCAAAGTGGCCAGAATCAGCATCAGGTCAGGGAACCCGCGCTGGGCAAAAATCATGGTCGGTAAGGTGGTGACCAGCAGCAGCTCGATAACCCGGGGTTTCGTCAATGCCAGATACGCCTTGGCCTTGCGGCTCCACCTGGATTTGCCGCCCTCAGAAGCGGCAATTACGGGCGCATCCTGGGTTCGCACGGGGTAATCACTCTGTTCTGTCTGATCAATGTCCGAGTGTAAAGGCAACCATGACGGCACTCGGTTTCCGTATCCATCATACCTACTGGAGCAGTCGGCCAGTCGATTCCCGTTCCGCTCCGGAAACAATCTTACTACGCCGTGTAGAAACGTTTTTCCGCAGCTGGCGAACAATCCTCATGACGACACGAACGGGCAGGGTGCAGGTGAATGCGACTAAGGTTGAAAGCGAGCTAAGAGCAAGGCAACTTATCAAAGTTTCAACCGCGGACGGCCAGTGGAATAGTCCACATTCCGGAGCACCGGTCAGGGCCGCTTCCGCTGAGCGACAGTAGAGAGAGGGGCTCGGTAAACGTGCCACATATGGAAGAAGAACTTCATTGGTCTGATCTGGACCAGCGCGCAGTGGATACCGTTCGTGTTCTGGCGGCAGATGCCGTGGAGAAGGTTGGAAACGGGCATCCCGGAACCGCAATGAGCCTGGCTCCGGCCGCTTACATGATCTTCCAGAAAATGATGCGGCACGACCCGTCGGATCCGGAATGGACCGGACGGGACCGCTTCGTCCTCTCCCCTGGACACACCTCGCTCACCCTCTACATCCAGTTGTACCTCTCCGGCTATGGACTGGAGATTGAGGACCTGCAGGAACTGCGGACCTGGGGTTCGAAAACCCCCGGCCACCCGGAGTACCGCCACACTGCCGGCGTCGAAGTCACCACCGGCCCCCTGGGACAGGGATTGGCGACCTCGGTCGGTTTTGCTTATGCCCAGCGCCGCATGCGCGGAATGATGGACCCGGAGGCCGCCACAGGGGAAAGCCCGTTCGACCACACCATCTGGGTCGTTGCTTCCGACGGCGATCTCCAAGAAGGCGTGACCTCGGAGGCTTCGTCGCTGGCCGGCCACCAGGAGCTGGGCAACATGGTGGTCCTGTACGACCAGAACCACATCTCCATCGAGGACGACACCGACGTCTCCTTCTCCGAGGATGTGCTCAAACGCTACGAGGCCTACGGCTGGCATGTCCAGCGCGTGGACTGGACCAAGACCGGCGAGTACGTCGAGGACGTCGCGGAGCTCTATGGCGCATTAAAGGCTGCAAAGCAGGAAACCTCCAAGCCCTCGATCATTGCCCTTCGGACCATTATCGGGTGGCCTGCCCCCAACAAGCAGAACACCGGCAAGGTACACGGCTCCGCCCTCGGCGCTGATGAAGTCGCCGCTGTGAAGAAGGAGCTGGGCTTCGACCCGGAGCAGCAGTTCCAGGTTGACTCCGAAGTTCTTGAGCACGCCCGCCAGGTGGTGCAGCGTGGCAAGGAAGAACGTGCGGAGTGGGAAAAGAGCTTCTCCGGATGGAAGGATGCGCATCCGGAGGAGAATCAGCTGCTGCAGCGTATCTCCGCTCGCGAACTCCCTGAAGGCTGGACGGACAAGTTGCCCTCCTTCCCTGCTGGGGAGGATGTCTCCACCCGCAAGGCGTCGGGCAAGGTGCTAGGCTCGATCGGGCCGGTGCTGCCGGAGCTATGGGGCGGATCGGCCGATCTGGCGGAGTCGAACAATACGACGATCGAAGGATCGCCGTCGTTCATCCCCGAGTCGCGGCAGACCGATATGTGGTCCGGTGGTCCGTACGGACGGGTACTGCACTTCGGCATCCGCGAGCACGCCGCCGCAGCGATCGTCAACGGCATCGTGATGCATTCAAGCACCCGTGCATTCTCCGGGACGTTCCTGATCTTCAGCGACTACCAGCGGCCGGCGATCCGCCTGGGCGCTCTGATGGGCGTTCCCGCGGTCTACGTCTGGACGCACGATTCCATCGGTCTGGGCGAGGATGGCCCGACGCACCAGCCAGTCGAACAATTGGCCTCGCTGCGCGCCATCCCCGGACTCGACGTCGTCCGTCCCGGCGACGCCAACGAAGTCGCTGTCGCCTGGCGCACCATTCTGGAAAACACCAATAACCCGGCGGGAATTGTACTCACCCGGCAGAACATTCCCACCTATGAGCGCGGCACCGGCGCGGCGTCGGGAAGCACCTTCGCTTCCGCCGACGGCGTTGCCAAGGGCGGTTATGTCCTGGCCGAGGCCGACGGCGGTGATGCCCAGGTGATCCTGATCGGCACCGGATCCGAGGTCCAGTTGGCGGTTCAGGCCCGGGAAGCGCTGCAGACCGATGGCGTACCCACCCGTGTGGTGTCGATGCCCTGCCTTGAGTGGTTCGACCAGCAGGACGAGCAATACCGCGAGAGCGTCCTGCCTTCCGGTGTACGTGCCCGGGTCTCCGTTGAGGCGGGCGTCGCCCAGGGCTGGCGCGATCTGATCGGCGATTCCGGCCGCTCGGTCTCGTTGGAACACTTCGGTGCCTCAGCCGACTACAAGACGTTGTTCCGCGAGTTCGAGATCACCGCGGACGCCGTCGTCGCTGCCGCCCGCGAGTCACTCGAGGCAGCACAGTCCGGGCCCGGCCCTCTCAACCGTTCCACCGGCGCGGCCTCCGGAGCACAATCTTCAACCACCGGCGACCTCCAGTAGCACGCCGAACCCTCTTCATTAAGGAGAATCAGTCATGACACAGACAACCAGCTCCCAATCAAAGCCGACCAGTCAGCTCGCCGACGCAGGCGTGTCCATCTGGCTCGACGACCTGTCCCGGGAACTCCTCGCCTCCGGAAACCTCCAGAAGCTGATGGACGAGCGGAACGTCGTCGGAATCACCACCAACCCGAGTATTTTCGCGTCAGCTCTTTCTGACGGTGAGTCCTACGCGGAGCAGGTCTCCGAACTGGCCGCATCGGGCGCCGACGTCGAAACCGCGGTATTCGAAATCACCACCCGCGATGTGACCGAGGCATGCGACCTTTTTGCGCCGATTGCCGAACGCACCGACGGTGTTGACGGCCGGGTCTCCATTGAGGTTGATCCGCGCCTGTCCGATGATGCGGCGAAGACGGCCGAAGTGGCGCAGCAGCTGTCCCGGAAAGTTAACCGCAACAACGTGCACATCAAGATTCCGGCCACCGAAGCCGGCCTTGAGCCGATTGCGGCGACCCTGGCCGAGGGCATCAGCGTCAACGTCACGCTGATCTTTTCGCTGGATCGGTACCGGGAAGTCATCAATGCCTTCATGCTCGGAATGGAGCGGGCGAAGGAAGCCGGCAAGGACCTGTCCAAGATCCATTCGGTCGCTTCCTTCTTTGTCTCCCGCGTCGATTCCGAAGTGGATACGCGCCTCGACGCCATCGGCACCGACGAAGCGAAGGCGCTGAAAGGCAAGGCTGGAGTGGCCAATGCCCGGCTGGCCTACCAGGTCTACGAACAGCAGTTCAGTACCGAACGGTGGAAGACCCTCGCCGACGCCGGAGCCCGCCAGCAGCGTCCGCTGTGGGCCTCAACCGGCGTGAAGGATCCGGCGTACCCAGACACGATGTACGTGACCGATCTGGTTGCGCCGAACGTCGTCAATACGATGCCGGAGAAGACCCTGGAGGCGGCGGCAGATCATGCCGAGGTGACCGGCGACACCGTCACCGGCACGTACGACGAAGCCAATGCCGTGTTGAATGACCTGGAAAAGCTGGGCATTTCCTACAACGACGTCGTCGGGCTGCTGGAAACCGAAGGCGTGGATAAGTTCGTCAAGAGCTGGAGCCAGCTGCTGGACACCGTCCAGGCCGCGCTCGATAATGCCGGGAGCTCCGGCAAGCAGTAGCGCCAGGCAGTGTTCGATCAACAAGCAGGAGGATTTGTCAGCCATGAGTTCGCTCTCCATTGACGCGGCGGCCGCCGCCCGCCAGGCCATTGATCGGCATATAAGTGCCCTGGTGGAGGACCACGTCGCCTCCCGCATCACCGCGAAGGACGCGACGCTGTGGGGTAAGGACGCCGAGGCGGAAGCGTCACAACGGCTCGGATGGGTGGAGTTGGCGGAGACCTCACGGCCGCTGGTGCCGCGGATCCTTCAGCTGCGGGACGAACTCAAAGCCGAAGGCGTCACGCGTATCGCCTTGGCAGGGATGGGCGGATCCTCCTTGGCGCCGGAAGTCATCACCCGGACCGCCGGCGTCGAACTGGCCGTTTTGGACAGTACCGACCCGGAGCAGGTACGCCATGCTTTGGAAGACAACTTGGAGCAGACCGCCATCGTGGTCTCTTCCAAGTCCGGCTCGACGCTGGAAACGGATTCGATCCGGCGGACCTTCGAGAAGGCGTTCAATGATGCCGGACTGGATGCAGCCCGGCGCATCATTGTCGTGACGGACCCGGGTTCGCCGATGGATTCCGACTCCAGGAAGGCCGGTTACCGCGAGGTCTTCAACGCCGATCCGAATGTCGGTGGCAGGTATTCGGCGCTGACCGCTTTCGGCCTGGTTCCCTCCGGACTGGCCGGCGTCGATATTGAAGCGCTGCTCGATGAGGCCGAGGAGGCCTCGGAAATGCTGCGGGACGACGACGACGGCAACATTGGTCTGGTGCTGGGGGCTGCCCTCGGCGGAACTGAGCCGCTGCGCAACAAGATCGTCATCGTTGACGAGGGATCCTCGATGGTTGGTTTCGCGGATTGGGCCGAACAGCTCGTCGCCGAATCGACGGGAAAGCTGGGCACCGGTGTCCTTCCGGTCGTCGCCGAACCGGATTCGCCTGAGGTGTCATCGGATGCGTCGGACATCCTGGTGGTGCGGCTCGTCGGCCAGGATGCCCACGTGGAACTCAAGGACAATCAGATTGCAGTGTCGGGCAGCTTGGGCAGCCAATTGTTGGCCTGGGAGTATGGCACGGTCGTCGCCGGCCGCCTGCTGGGGATCAATCCCTTCGACCAACCGGATGTCGAAGCAGCCAAGGACGCCGCACGCGGGCTGCTGGACAACCGCCCTGAGCAGGCGCCGGCAAACTTCACCGACGGCGCCATCGAGGTCCGTGCCGACCAAACGATGCTCGGCAATGCCGCCAGCGTGGACGATGCGCTGCGCGCCCTGATAGAGCAGCTGCCATCGGATGGATATCTCAGCGTGCAGGCGTACTTTGACCGCATTGCCTATGAGTCGCTGTCCCGGGTCCGGGATCCACTGGCGCGCATCACCGGCCGGCCCGTCACATTCGGATGGGGACCACGGTTCCTGCACTCAACCGGGCAGTTCCATAAAGGTGGACCCGCAGTGGGCGTCTACCTCCAGGTGACGGCGGCCGCAGACGAGGATCTGTCCATTCCGGACCGGCCCTTCAGCTTCGGTGAACTGATTTCGGCGCAGGCGGCTGGAGATGCCCAGGTCCTGGCTGACCATGGCCGGCCGGTACTGCGCCTGCACCTGACGGACCGCGCTGCGGGCACGAAGCAGCTCATGGACGCAGTGGCCTTCCTCAACACCAGCGGCGGAATGTGACTGATGCCCACGAGTGAATCCACCCGGCACAGGAATCCCCTGCGGGATCCGAGGGACCGGCGGCTTAACCGGATCGCAGGCCCTTCCTCGCTGGTGCTTTTCGGCGTAACCGGCGACCTCGCCCGCAAGAAGCTGATGCCGGCTATCTATGACCTGGCCAACCGCGGCCTGTTGCCTCCCAGTTTCGCCCTCGTCGGCTTTGCACGCCGGGACTGGGATGACGAAGAATTCGCTGCCCAGGTGAAGGAGGCGGTGCAGCAATACGCACGCACCCCTTTCAGCGAAGATGTCTGGAGCCAGCTGGCCGAAGGTATCCGTTTTGTTCAGGGTGAATTCGACAACGACGACGCGTTCGACCGGCTGAAGAAAACCGTCGGCCAACTGGACGAGCAGCGCGGAACCCAAGGCAATCACGCGTTCTACCTGTCCATTCCTCCGAACAAGTTCGAGCAGGTTTGCCAGCAACTGTCACAGCACGGGCTGGCCAATGCCGAAGAGGGCACCTGGCGCCGCGTCGTCATCGAAAAGCCGTTCGGTCATGACCTGGAATCCGCCCGGGAGCTCAACGAAATCGTCGAGTCCGTATTCGCGCCGGATTCCGTCTTCCGCATCGACCACTATCTGGGGAAGGAAACGGTCCAGAACATACTGGCGCTGCGCTTCGCCAACCAGTTGTTTGAACCGCTCTGGAATTCGAACTACGTCGACCACGTCCAAATCACCATGGCGGAGGATATTGGCATCGGTGGCCGTGCGGGGTATTACGACGGCGTCGGCGCGGCCCGCGATGTCATCCAGAACCACTTGCTTCAGCTTCTTGCCCTGACGGCAATGGAAGAACCTATCACCTTCGATGCCGGCGATCTGCGGGCGGAGAAGGAGAAGGTACTGGCCGCCGTGAAGCTCCCGGAAGACCTCGGCGCCCACTCGGCACTAGGCCAGTATGCCGGCGGCCTGCAGGGCGGCCAGGAAGTGAAGGGGTACCTCGAAGAGGACGATATCCCCCAGTCTTCGATCACCGAAACCTACGCCGCGCTGCGCCTGGACATCAACACCCGCCGCTGGAGCGGTGTCCCGTTCTACCTGCGTACCGGCAAGCGGCTTGGCCGGCGGGTGACGGAGATCGCCGTCGTCTTCAAACGGGCCCCCAACATGTTGTTCCCGCATCACGATGAAGACGACTTCGGCCAGAACGCCGTCGTTATCCGGGTCCAGCCCGATGAGGGAGCGACCATCCGTTTCGGCTCGAAGGTTCCCGGAACCCAGATGGAGGTCCGGGATGTGACCATGGACTTCGGCTACGGACATGCGTTTACTGAATCCAGTCCTGAGGCCTATGAACGCCTGATCCTCGATGTGCTGCTGGGGGAACCACCGTTGTTCCCGCGGCATCAGGAGGTCGAGTTGTCGTGGAAGATCCTGGACCCCTTTGAACAGTACTGGAGCGAGCACGGTGAACAGCCCGAGGCGTATAAACCCGGAAGTTGGGGACCACCGGCCGCGGCTGAGCTGCTTGCCCGTGATGGACGATCCTGGAGGCGGCCGTGATTGTTGATCTGCCCGGTACAACGACGTCGCAGGTTTCCAAGGAAATCATGACAATGCGCGAGCTCGGCGGTGTGGTTGCCCTCGGCCGGGTCTTGACGCTGGTGGTGATAACCCGCTCGGGTTATGAGGAAGAGGCCATAGAGGCAGCCAATGCCGCCAGCCGGGAGCACCCGTGCCGGATCATCGTGCTGGCCGGTGGCGATACTGACCAGGAAACCCGCCTGGATGCCCAGATCCGGGTCGGTGGTGACGCCGGAGCCTCGGAGGTGGTGGTCCTGCGCGGGCAGGGGTCATTGGCGGTCGAAAGTGAATCAGTGGTCTCGGCGTTGCTGCTGCCCGATGCGCCAATCGTTGCCTGGTGGCCGCATGGTATTCCCGAATCAGCCGCTAACAGCTCCATCGGACGGATTGCGCACCGCCGGATCACGGATTCGGCCAACGAACCTGATCCGCGTGCGGCGTTGAAGCACATCAGCGGAACCTACGTAGCAGGCGACACCGATCTCGCCTGGACCCGCCTCACCAACTGGCGTATCCAGCTGGCTGCGGTGATGGACCACGTTTCAGCTGAACCGGTCACCCGGATTACGGTGGAAGGCGCCACGGACTCCCCCAGCACCTTGCTGTTGGCTTCCTGGTTGACAATGGCGCTGGATTCCCCCGTCAAGATCATTGACGATCCCGCTGGCACCGGGATCCGCAGGGTCCTGCTTGAGCGGAAGGGCGGCGATATTGAGCTGGTCCGTCCGAATCTGACCGTCGCCACCCTGAATCAGCCGGGCCAACCTGTCCAGCGGATTGCCCTGCCCCGCCGCACGCTCCAGGCCTGCTTGGCGGAGGAACTGCGCCGGCTGGACCCCGATGAAGTTTTCGGAGAAGTGATAACAGAAGGACTGAACCGTGCGTTGGCCGGTGCCCGGCCTGACGGACCAGGGTCAGCCAGTGAGGAGACCGTTTCAGCATGAGTGCATCCCCCAGGGTAAAAATCCACAGCGACTTCGATGGTTTGAGCAGTGCTGCCGCCGGCCGGCTTATCGACCGACTGGCCTTGGTGCAGCGCCGGCGCGGCGAAGCCACCGTTGTCCTCACCGGTGGCACCCTGGGGATTTCGATCCTGGCCTCCATCGCCGCAGCGGACAACGTCGGCGATGTTGACTGGGCCCGGGTGAACTTCTGGTGGGGCGACGAACGGTTCCTTCCCGGCGGCGATGCCGAGCGGAATGCTGTGCAGGCCGAGGAAGCATTGCTGGGGCGGGTCGGCGTCGACCGGCTTCGGATCCACCCGTTCGGATCCGCTGACGAGTTTGAGGATGTCCATGCGGCGGCCGATGCCTACGCGGCGGAGCTTGCGCTGGAAGCAGCCCACGAACGGTCGGCCGAGGGCAGCACAGGGACGGAGCCCGGTTCCGCACCGGATCGCGCGGTGGACCGTGACGTTTCCAATCGTGCTGCACGGTTGCCGCAGTTCGATGTACTCCTGCTGGGGGTAGGCCCGGATGCTCACATCGCCTCCCTCTTCCCCGACATGGAAGGCGTCCGTACCCGCAACCAGACGGTCGTTGGAGTCGAGAATTCGCCTAAGCCACCCCCGTTGCGGGTGTCGCTGACTCTGGAGGCGATCAATTCAGCGGATGAGGTATGGATCGCCGTGGCCGGAAATGACAAGGCTGGAGCGGTGGGACTGGCGTTGGCGGGCGCTGCGCCTGTCCAGGTGCCGGCAGCAGGGGCGGCCGGCCGGTCAAAGACGCTGTGGCTGATCGACCAGGACGCTGCCGCGCAGATTCCAGAACAGTTGATGATCTCGGAGAGTGTGGAACAGTAGCTTCACTTGCATAAGCAGAGGCCGCTGGCGGTTCCGTAACCGCCGGCGGCCTCTTATATCTTCATTCAGTTCAAACACCCCGGCGCCGCCGGGGACCAGCGGACCTATGAGTCGCCGGAGAACCGCATCACCAGTCCGAGGGCAATGATCACCAGGCCCCAGGTGATGCCCAGGGCGACGGTGAAGCGGTTCAGGTTCCGCTCAGCGACGCCGGATGAGCCGAGGCTCGATGTCATGCCGCCGCCGAACATATCCGACATGCCACCGCCGCGGCCCTTGTGGAGCAGGATCAGCAGAGTCAGCAACAGGCTCGTGAGCCCGAGGAGAATCTGCAGGATGATGTGTAGAGCGTCCACAACTGCCTTTCAGCGTTGATGATAAAAAGTAAATCGGGTCGAGCCGCGCCAGCCGGACGTCAGCCGGTCACAAGATGCTGCTCGAACCTGACAATACTAGCAAATTCTGCCGGGTCCAGGCTGGCACCACCGACCAGCACACCATCGACATCCCGCTGCTGCAGAATCGAGGCCGCGTTGGCGCCCTTAACGGATCCGCCGTACAGCAGCCGCACCTTGGCGGCAACACCTTCGTCATACAGCTTCTCCAGCTCAGCGCGCAGGGCCGCACACATTTCCTGAGCGTCCTCCGGACCCGCAACTTCCCCGGTCCCGATGGCCCAGACCGGCTCGTATGCCACCACGATCCCGGCAGCCTGCGCGGCTGGCAGCTCCGCCACGGCTGCGCGCAGCTGTTCGAGGCTGTGCTCGACGTGCTTGCCCGCCTGGCGGACGTCCAGGCCCTCGCCGACGCACAGCACGGGGGTGAGTCCATGGCGGTAGGCCGCCTGGACTTTGGCCTTCAGCAGCTCGTCGGATTCACCGTGGACAGTGCGCCGTTCGCTGTGGCCGACAAGGGCATACTTGCAGCCGAGCTTGGCGAGGAATTGCCCGGAGATGTCACCGGTGTAGGCGCCGGAGTCCTGATCGGAGAGATCCTGTCCGCCGTAGCCGATTTCGAGTTCGTCGCCGTGCACGAGGGTTTGCACCGACCGCAGGTCCGTAAAGGGCGGGAACACGGCCACCTCGACCCGGCTGTAGTCGTGCTTGGCGTCGCTGAGGGTCCAGGCCAGTTTTTGCAGCATGGTGATGCCCTGAACATGATCCAGGTTCATCTTCCAGTTCCCGGCGATCAGCGGTGTCCGGTCGTACTTGCCGTTGGTCGAGGTCGTCATAGCTCTCCGAAGTGTCGTGTTTGGCGCGGATGTATATTGCGGTCGCTGTGCAGGATCACAGCACCGCCACTAGCTCTCAAGTGCGGTCAGTCCGGGCAGTTCCTTGCCCTCCAGGTATTCAAGGCTGGCGCCACCGCCGGTGGAAATATGGCCGAACTGGCTATCCTCGAAACCGAGGCTTCGCACAGCTGCCGCCGAGTCGCCGCCTCCGACGACGGTGAATCCCTGGGTCTCGGTCAGCGCCTGGGCGACGGTCTTCGTGCCGCCGGCAAAGGCGTCGAATTCGAATACCCCCATCGGCCCGTTCCAGAAAACGGTGCGGGCCGACTTGATGTAGCCGGCAAAGGCCTCTGCCGAGGCAGGACCGATGTCCAGGCCGATCCCGGATGATCCGAAATCGCTCTGTTCGATCGACTCCGCCGCCACCGTGGCGTGTTCGGCATCGGCGGCAAACCCGGAGGCAACCTCGATGTCGGTGGGCAGAACGAATTCACAGTTCGAACCGGCGGCAGCGTCGAGGTAGCCCTTTACCGTGTCGAGCTGGTCCTCCTCCAGGAGACTGGAACCCACGTTGTGGCCCTGCGCTGCCAGGAAGGTGAACACCATGCCACCGCCGATCAGCAGGTAGTCCGCCTGGGCCATCATATTGTCGATCACGGCCAGTTTGTCGGAGACTTTGGAACCGCCCAGGACAACGACATAGGGACGATCGGGATCCTTGGTCAGCTTGTCCAGCACGTCCAGCTCGGTGCGCACCAGATCTCCCTGGTATGCGGGCAGCCGCTTGGCGATATCGAAAACACTCGCATGTTTGCGGTGTACGGCGCCGAAGGCATCGTCCACATATGCGCCGGAGGCGCCGTCCTGGGTTGTGAGGGCAGCCAGCTCGTCCGCCATGGCGCCGCGCTCGGCGTCGTCCTTGCTCGTTTCCCGTGCGTCGAAACGAACGTTCTCGAGTACCAGGACGTTGCCTTCGGATAGTTCCGCCGCCTTGGCGCGTGCGCTTTCGCCGACCGTGTCCGCAGCCAGCTCGACTTTGAAGGAGGCGAGTTCGGCGAGCCGGTCAGCAGCCGGTTTGAGCGAATACTGCGGATCCGGTTCGCCCTTGGGCCGGCCCAGGTGCGCCATCACGATGACGCGGGCACCGGCGTCGCAGAGCTTCTGCAGGACCGGCAACGAGGCACGGATGCGCCCGTCGTCGGTCACCTGCTTGGACGCGCCGGAGCCGTCGAGCGGCACGTTCAGGTCCGACCGGACCAGGACGTGCTTGCCCTGGACTCCTTCGGCAATCAGTTCGTCGAGGGTAAGTGCAGCCATTCCGCGCGCCGTCAGGAAAGCTTTTCAGCGACGATTTCGGTCAAATCAACGAGGCGGTTGGAGTAACCCCATTCGTTGTCGTACCAGCCAACGACCTTGACCTGGTCGCCAATCACCTTGGTCAGGCCGGAATCGAAAATGCACGACGCCGGATCGGTGGTGATGTCGGATGAAACCAGTGGGTCCTCGGTGTAGCTGAGGTAGCCCTTCAGCGCACCATTGTCGGCTGCGGCCTTGTAGGCGGCGTTGACCTCTTCCTCGGTGACCTCGCGGTCGAGGGTCACAGTCAGGTCGGTGACCGAGCCGGTAGGGATGGGGACGCGGATGGCGTAGCCGTCCAGCTTGCCCTTCAGCTCCGGCAGCACCAGGCCGATGGCCTTGGCTGCACCGGTGGAGGTGGGCACCAGGTTGACGGCGGCGGCACGGGCACGGCGCATGTCCTTGTGCGGGCCGTCCTGCAGATTCTGGTCTGCGGTGTAGGCGTGCACAGTGGTCATCAGGCCGCGCTGGATGCCAAAGCTGTCATTGAGCACCTTGGCCAGCGGGCCGAGGCAGTTGGTGGTGCAGGAGGCGTTCGAGACGATGTGGTGCTTCTCGGAGTCATACTGATCGTCATTTACACCCAGGACCACAGTCAGGTCCTCGTCCGAAGCGGGGGCCGAAATCAGCACCTTCTTCGCGCCGGCGTCCAAGTGCTTGCGCGCATCGCCGGCCTTGGTGAAGAAGCCGGTGGACTCTACGACGATATCGACGCCGAGATCCTTCCACGGCAGGTTGGCGGGGTCTTTTTCGGCGAGAACCTTAATGATCTTGCCGTCGACCACCAGGTCGCCGTCCTTGACCTCGACACTGACCTTGAGACGGCCGGTGACACTGTCGTACTTGAGCAGGTGGGCCAGAGCTTCCGGGCTGGTCAGGTCATTAACGGCGGCAATCTCGATGTCCGCCCCCTGCTCCAGTGCCGCACGGAAATAATTGCGGCCGATACGACCGAAACCGTTGATTCCAACACGAGTAGTCACTTGTTTCTTGCTCCTTCATAGTCGTACGCAGTTTCAACTTCTCTAAGCCGCTCACACTTGGCCGTGCGGTCAGCCGGAGACCGGTGGAAAGCCGCCGCCGCGTTCGACGGCGGACTTTCCGTGGCCTTATCCCAGGCGGCATCGCACGGGCGGGCCGCTAAGGGTGCTGCTAGAGGGTGATCAGGCTGGAGGCATTGTTGCGTGCGCCTTCAAAACGACGGGCGACGTCGGCCCAGTTGACGATATTCCAGAACGCCTTGACGTAATCAGCCTTAACATTCACGTAATCCAGGTAGAAGGCGTGCTCCCACATGTCCAGCATCAGCAGCGGAGTCGTCCCGACAGCCACGTTGCCCTGCTGATCGTAGAGCTGCTCGATGACGAGGCGCTTTCCGAGCGGTTCCCAGGCGAGGAACGCCCAGCCGGATCCCTGCAGGCTCAGCGCCGCGGCGGTGAAGTGATCGCGGAACTTGTCGAAGGAACCGAAGGTGTCGTCAATGGCTGCGGCCAGGTCGCCCTCAGGCTTGTCGCCACCGTCCGGGGACATGTTGTTCCAGAACACGGAGTGGTTGATGTGGCCACCGGTGTGGAACGCCAGATCCTTGGACAACCGCGGGATATTGGCGTAGTCGCCCTTCTCCCGCGCCTCCGCCAACTGTTCAAGGGCGCTGTTGGCGCCCTTGACGTAGGTTGCGTGGTGCTTGTCGTGATGCAGCTCCATGATCCGGGCCGAGATGTGCGGCTCGAGTGCTGCGTAATCGTAGGGCAAATCGGGAAGTGTGTACTCGCTCACGAAATCCTCCACCTTTTCACTTATCTGATCTGGATGGCATCTCCATCCAGAAACCTGTGCCGGCCGTCTTTGCGGGCAGCCGGTTTCCCGGTGCGCGCGGAGGACGGCCTAATGCGGCACTAGTCCTATCCTAGGCACGCACCTACTCTTCAAGCATCTCTGCGGTCACATTCGCCTCGGTCCCCGGAATACCAAGCTCGATGGCCCGCTTGTCGGCCATAGCCAGCAACCTTCTAATCCGTCCCGCAATAGCGTCCTTCGTCATAACCGGATCGGCGAGCCGCCCGAGTTCGTCGAGGCTTGCCTGCTTGTGCGCCACCCGGAGTTCACCGGCGTACTTGAGGTGATCCGGGACGTCCTCGCCCAGGATCTCCAGAGCCCGCTCCACCCGGGCACCGGCGGCAACAGCGGCTTGGGCGGAACGCCGCAGATTGGCGTCGTCGAAGTTTGCGAGCCTGTTGGCAGTGGCACGCACTTCCTTGCGCATCCGCCGCTCTTCCCAAACCAGCAGGGTCTCATGAGCGCCCATCCTGGTCAGCAAGGCCGCGATGGTGTCGCCGTCGCGGATCACGACCCGGTCCACGCCTCGTACTTCACGGGCCTTGGCGCCAATGCTGAGCCGGCGGGCTGATCCGACCAGCGCAAGTGCCGATTCGGGGCCGGGGCAGGTCACTTCCATCGAGGAGGACCGCCCGGGTTCGGTCAGCGAACCGTGTGCCAGGAAGGCACCGCGCCAGACGGCTTCGGCGTCCGCAGTGGAGCCATTGACGACGACGGAGGGCAGCCCACGTACCGGTCTGCCCCGGGCGTCCAGCAACCCGGTCTGCCGGGCCAGGGATTCACCGTCCCGCACCACCCGCACCACATAACGGTTGCCCCGGCGCAGCCCGCCGCCGGAGACAACGATGATCTCGCTGTTATGCCCGTAAACCTCGCCGATCGCCGTGCGCAGGCGCCTCGCCGTCGAAGCGAGGTCCACCTCCGCCTCAATGACAATCCGTCCGGAAATAATGTGCAACCCACCGGCGAACCGGAGCATTGCTGAAACCTCGGCCTTGCGGACCGACGATTTCTTCACTTCCAGGTGGGAAAGCTCTTCTTTGACTGCAGCAGTCAACGCCATCGGACCATCCTAACTGTCCCCAAAAATATCGTGGTAGGCCGCCGCCAGACGGAGTGGGTCATGCACCGGACGTCCGTCCGACGCACCTACTTTACCCAAGACCACCTCGGCACCAATCATTGCGGCTGCACGTTCGAACTCGGCGTAATCTTCAATCGCCCTAGGATCAGCCAAGACTACATCCACACCGAACTCCGGAGCATAGCGGGAGATCACCTTCAGGTGGTCGGCCGCGCTCATTCCGGAAGTTTCCTTGGTGTGGACCGAGAGATTCATGGTCAAGCAACGCCGGGCCGGAGTGCGGCACAGCGCCTCCCGCAGTTCGGGCAGCAGTAAGTGAGGCAGCACCGAGGTGTACCAGGAGCCCGGCCCGAGTATGACCCAGTCGGACAGTTCAATCGCGTTGAGCGCGTCGACACAGGCCGGCGCGTCATCCGGAATCAATCGCACGTTTTCCACGCTGCCGGCCACGGCCAGCGAGGCCTGCCCGGTAACGGTATCCAGTCCGGTTTCGCCCGAAGGGAAAGTTGTAGGAACCTCACCCTCGATGGTCAGCGGTACGCTCGCCATCGGCAGGACCCGGCCCCGCGCTCCGAGCAGCGCGCCGGCCCACTGGAGGCCGGCCACGGGGTCGCCCAGCAACTCCCAAAGGGTCACAATGAGCAGGTTGCCCATTGCATGTCCGTTGAGCGTTCCAGCCCGCGACACGTCCGGCTGGAACCGGTGCTGCATGACGTCGCGCCAAGTCCTCCCCCAGTCCGTGTCATCACAGAGCGCGGACAGTGCCATCCGCAGATCCCCGGGCGGCAGCACCCCAAGTTCCTGGCGCAGGCGTCCGGAGGAGCCACCGTCGTCGGCCACCGTGACGACGGCAGTCAGATCCGAGGTCAGCAGGCGCAGGGCCGAAAGCGAAGCGGACAGGCCATGGCCACCGCCAAGGGCGACGACGGCGGGGTCGTTTTCCTTGTGCTGCGGGGTGGGAGCCGACGACGGCGCCACCGGCACTATGGGCAGCGGTCCAGTACGAATCGCCACTACTCGCGCCCCAGGTCCCGGTGGCTGGTCGTAACGGTGACCCGCGGAAGTTGCGCCAGCCGCTTGGCGATCTCAGTGCTGACGGCAACCGAGCGGTGCTTGCCTCCGGTGCAGCCAATCGCGATCGTCGCATAGTGCTTGTTTTCGCGGCGGTAACCGGTCAGGACAGGTTCAAGTGCATGGACATAGCGGTCAACGAACTCCTCCGCGCCGGAATCGACAAGGACGAAGTCGCTGACCTCCTTGTCCAGCCCGGTATGGGGACGCAGCCGCGGAACCCAATGCGGGTTCGGAATGAACCGGACGTCGGCCACGAAATTGGCATCCACCGGCAATCCATACTTGAAGCCGAAGCTCATCACGTTCAGCCGCAGGACCACCGGTCCGGTGGCGGAGAAATATTCCGTAATGGCGGTGGCGAGTTCATGGACGTTCAAATCCGTCGTGTCCACCACCATGGCGGAGGAATCTTTCAACTCGCGCAGAATCTCACGTTCGGCGGCGATGCCGTCCAGGATTCTTCCATCGCCCTGCAGTGGATGCGGGCGGCGCCCCTGCTCGAAACGGCGCACCAGCACGTCGTCACTCGCGTCCAGGAACAGCACCCGGAAGGTAACTCCGCTGGCTGTCAGGCCGGCAAGCGAATCACGGATGTCGCTGAAGAGCGCCTTGCTGCGCACATCGACGACGACGGCGAGCTTGGGTATCGACTGGGGCATCCGCGATACCAGATCGGTCAGCGTGGCCAACATCTGGGGCGGCAGGTTCTCCACGACATACCAGCCATGATCCTCCAGAGCATTGGCCGCCGTGCTGCGCCCCGCTCCGGACATTCCGGTTACCACCAGCAGTTCCGACTCCGCAGGTTTTACCGGCGTCAGGCTCTCAGTCTGCGTCATTCTCCCCATCCTGTTTGCACCCGGCGGGAAAATCCCGCGGCGCCTCTCATCACTATTCCTCACCAAGCCTAGCCGTTCGGCAGCGGCGG
>NZ_KI914621.1:101321-112133 GCF_000520495.1 Arthrobacter sp. H14 | reverse complement strand
CACCAAGCCTAGCCGTTCGGCAGCGGCGGTCGAACGTTGCCCACCCTCAGGGTTCGACGATTTCACCTGTCGTCATGTTCACGGCGGTTTCGGAGGCGGCACCCAGCTGTTGGTGGATGGTCTCCGCGAGCGCAGGTCCAATACCTGGAGCGTCCTGCAACTGCTCGAGATCGGCCTGTTTAATCTTCTTGACGGAGCCGAAGTGCTTCAGCAGTGCCTTGCGCTTTGCGGGACCAAGGCCGGCGACGGCGTCGAGGGCGGAAACCGTCATCGACTTGCCGCGCTTCTGCCGGTGGAATGTGATGGCAAACCGGTGCGCCTCATCCCGCACGCGCTGCAGCAGGAACAGCGCCTGGGAAGCTCTTGGGAGGATGACGGGAAAATCGCTGTGCGGAACCCATACTTCCTCCAGCCGTTTGGCCAATCCGATGACATAGACGTCGTCAATGTTCAGATCCTCGAGCGCCCGGGCCGCAGCGGCGACCTGCGGCTGGCCGCCGTCGACCACCACCAGATTCGGTGGGTAGGCGAACTTCGCCCTGGGGGCCGCCGTCGTCGTGTCCATCCGGATGCCCGCCTGCTGGGCTGCCTCTTCACCCATCGGTACGCTGCCGGCGGAAGGCGATGCTCCGCCGTCGTCCCCCTTGCTCCCGGCGGCCACCTCGGCGACGGCGTCTTTCTCCCAGAGATAGTTCCGGAAGCGCCTGCTGATGACGTCGTACATGGCCGACGTATCGTCACGCGCCGCATCACCGGTAATGGAGAATTTCCGGTAATCGGATTTCTTCGGCAGACCGTCTTCGACGACGACCATGGACGCGACGACGTTGGTTCCGGATACGTGGGAAATGTCAAAGCACTCGATGCGCATCAGTGGGAGCGGAACCTCGAGGGCCTCCTGAAGCTCCTGCAGGGCGGCCGAGCGGGTGGTCAAATCCCCCGCGCGCCTGGACTTGTGCAGCCGCAGCGCCTGTTCGGCGTTCTCGTGGACGGTCCTCAGCAGGGCGGCCTTGTCGCCACGCTGCGGCACCCGGACGGCGACTTTGGAGCCGCGCAACCCCTGCAGCCACTGTTCCAGTTCGGGAGCATTCGCCGGTTGCTCAGGGACCAGGATCTGGCGGGGTATCTTGTGGCTGGCGGCGGTCGCTTCCCCGTAGACCTGCTGGATCAGGTGCTCGATGAGGTCGGCGTCGCTCGCGTCCTCGACCTTCTCGACCACCCAGCCGCGCTGCCCGCGGATGCGGCCGCCGCGGACATGGAATACCTGGACCGCCGCTTCAAGCTCATCACCGCTGAGCGCGAATATGTCCGCATCTGTTTCCTCGGAGAGGACGACCACGTTCCGCTCGAACACCTTGCGCAGAGCCGCGAGGTCATCCCGCAAGGTGGCCGCCCGCTCATAGTCCAATTCGGCGACGGCTGCGGCCATCTGCTTTTCCAGGCTGCTGATGAACTGCTTGGCCTGTCCGGACATGAAGGCGCAGAATTCCGCTGCCAGCGCCTGATGGTCCTCCGGGGAAATACGGCCCACGCAGGGCGCCGAACACTTATCGATGTAGCCCAAAAGGCAGGGCCGGCCGCTGCGCTGTGCACGGTTGAAGACACCATTGCTGCATGTCCGGACGGGAAAGACCCGCAGCAGCGTGTCCACCGTCTCGCGGATGGCCCAAACCTGGCTGTAGGGGCCGAAATAACGTGTTCCGCGCTGCCGGTCACCGCGCATCACCTGGACCCGGGGGAACTTCTCACCCATCGTGACTGCCAGATAGGGATAGGACTTATCGTCCCGGAAGGCGATGTTGAACCGTGGGTTGAATTCCTTGATCCAGGTAAATTCCAGCTGCAGCGCCTCAAGTTCGCTGCCCACCACCGTCCATTCGACACTCGCGGCGCTGAAGACCATGGCGCGCGTCTTGGGCATCAGCCCTTGAGGACTGGCGAAGTATGAATTGAGCCGCGACCGCAGGTTTTTGGCCTTGCCCACGTAGATGACCCGCCCGTGCTCATCACGGAAGCGGTACACACCCGGGTTAGTCGGGATTTCGCCCGTTGAAGGGCGGTAACTGACTGGATCTGCCACTATTCCATCCTAATAAAACCGGCGCCGGAACGTTGATTCCCCCGCGGAACAGGCAGTCAGCCGGCAGACTTGCTCTGGTTGTACGTCGCCGCCCGTTCCTGTCCGGTCAAGGCAGCGATCTCTTCCATAATCTGGTCGGTGGTCGAACGCCGGGCGGGCAACGAATGGTCCAGGCCGAGCTTGTCGAAGTACAGCGGCTGCCCGATCCTCATGGTGAAGTGCTGCGGCTTGATCATCATTTTGTCCGCCGGCTGCAGTTTTTCGGTGCCGATCAAACCCACCGGAAGAACGGGCGCGCCCGTTGTCAGCGCGAGCCAGCCGACTCCGGTGCGTCCCCGGTACAACCGGCCGTCACGGGAACGGGTCCCTTCGGGATAAATCCCGAAAGCATCACCGTTCTCCAGGATTCCGAGCGCGGTTTTCAGCGCAGCCACGCTGGCCGCCTGTTCGCCGCGCTCCACTGGAACGGAGCCGACGCCATTAAAGAACCAGCGCCACAGCACACCCTTTGGACCCTTGGACGTAAAATATTCCGCCTTGGCAAAGAATGCTACTTTCCGCGGCATCAAGGCTTGGACAATGA
The DNA here is from genome assembly GCF_000520495.1 of Arthrobacter sp. H14. Taxonomy (GTDB): domain Bacteria; phylum Actinomycetota; class Actinomycetes; order Actinomycetales; family Micrococcaceae; genus Arthrobacter_C. The sequence continues at coordinate 109,470 of NZ_KI914621.1, read as the reverse complement.
CGCTGTCCAGAAACGAGAGATGGTTCGGAGCAACGATCACCGGGCCGTCGGCCGGGAAGTTTTCCAGACCTTCAATCGTGGGACGGCAGAGCGAAGCCAGCAGACCCCGGGTGGAAGAGCGCGACAGATCGTAAAACGCCACGCCGCCTCCTTGCACCCCGTCTTTCCTGACGGCTTAGTTTCTCACGATCCTTCAGCAGCGGCGAAACCAGCATGCCGTCCCGGGAATATATCAGCCGAGGACCTCGGCGAGGAAGGTTCCGGTGTGGCTGTCCGGGGAGGAAGCGACCTTCTCCGGGGTCCCGGTCGCAACGATTTTCCCGCCGCCGGATCCGCCGTCGGGCCCCAGGTCCACGACCCAATCGGCGCTCTTAACGACGTCGAGATTGTGCTCGATGGTGATGACGGTGTTTCCCTTGTCGACAAGACCCTGCAGGACCATCAGCAGCTTTCGGATGTCCTCGAAATGCAGGCCCGTCGTCGGCTCATCCAGGACATAGATGCTGCGCCCGTTCGACCGCTTCTGCAATTCACTCGCCAGCTTGACGCGCTGTGCTTCACCGCCGGAGAGCGTGGTGGCAGGCTGACCCAGCCGGACGTAACCGAGTCCGACGTCGACAAGCGTGCGCAGGTGCCGGGCAATCGGGGTGAAGGCGGCGAAGAACTCGGCTCCCTCCTCGATCGACATGCCGAGCACATCCGCAATCGTCTTGCCCTTGTAGTGAACCTCCAGGGTCTCCCGGTTGTAACGCGCACCGTGGCATACCTCGCAGGGCACATAAACGTCGGGCAGGAAGTTCATCTCGATCTTCAGGGTGCCGTCGCCGGAGCATGCTTCACAGCGGCCGCCTTTGACGTTGAAGGAGAAGCGGCCCGGCAGGTAGCCGCGCACCTTCGCCTCGGTGGTTTCCGCGAACAGTTTGCGGATGTTGTCGAAGACACCGGTGTAGGTGGCCGGGTTCGACCGCGGCGTGCGGCCAATCGGGCTCTGGTCGACATGGATGATCTTGTCCAGGTGTTCCAGCCCGTCGATCTTCTTGTGCCGCCCGGCCACCTGCTTTGCCCCGTTGAGCTTGTTCGCCAGCGACTTATAGAGAATGTCATTGACGAGGGTGGATTTTCCGGAGCCGCTGACGCCGGTCACCGCGGTGAACACTCCCAGCGGGAAGGTGGCATCGACATTCTTCAGGTTGTGCTCGCGCGCTCCGATGACCTTGAGCTGGCGGCTCTTGTCGACCTTGCGCCGCTTCGCCGGAATGGCGATCTGCTTCCGGCCGGAGAGATAGTCGCCGGTCAGGGACCGCTCATTTGTCAGCAGGTCCTCGTAGGAACCGGAGTGCACCACCTGGCCGCCGTGCTCGCCGGCGCCGGGTCCAATATCGACGATCCAGTCCGCCTGATTGATCGTATCCTCGTCATGTTCGACGACGATCAGCGTATTGCCCAGATCGCGAAGCCGGGTCAGCGTCTCAATCAAGCGACGGTTGTCCCGCTGGTGCAGGCCGATGGAGGGCTCGTCCAGCACGTAGAGGACCCCGACCAGGCCGGAGCCGATCTGCGTCGCCAGGCGGATGCGCTGTGCCTCGCCGCCGGACAGCGTGCCCGCGGCGCGCTCCAGGTTGAGGTAGTCGAGACCGACGTCGAGCAGGAACCTCAGCCGGGCCTGGATCTCGATGAGCACCTGATGGGCGATGTGCGCTTCACGGTCCGTCAGGGAAAGGTCATTGAGGAATGCTGCGCAATCCCGCATCGGCATTGCTGCCACTTCGGCAATTGACTTGCCGTCAATCAGGACCGACAGCGAGGCAGGGTTCAGTCGGGCACCGCCGCATTCCGGGCAGGGAATTTCACGCATGTACTGCTCGTAGCGGTCCCGTGCATGGTCGGACTCTGTTTCCAGGTGCTTCCGCTGGATGTACTGCACCGCGCCTTCGAAGCCGGTGCTGTACTTACGCTCTCGCCCGAACCTGTTGCGATACTGCACAACCACCTTGTGGTCCTTGCCGTACAACACGGCCTGCCGCACTGGCTCCGGAAGCTTGTGCCATGGAACGTCCACGGAAAAGTCGAGCTCCTTGGACAGTCCGGTCAACAGCCGGGTCCAATACTGCAGCGTTGCCGTACCCAGGGCCCAGGGCGCGATGGCCCCTTCGGCGAGGGACATATCCGGGTTGGGAACCACCAGATCCTCGTCGACCTCAAGCCTGGAGCCAAGGCCGGTACAGACGGGGCAGGCCCCAAAGGGGTTATTGAAGGAGAACGACCTTGGCTCGATCTCGTCGATGGCGAGCGGATGCTCATTCGGGCAGGCGAGGTTCTCGGAGAACGGCCGGATCCGGCCCGGATCATCGTCATCCAGATCCACGAAGTCGACGAGCAGGCGGCCCTCTGCGAGACCAAGGGCAGTCTCCACGGAGTCCGTCAGCCGCTGTCGGATACCGTCCTTGCTGACCAGACGGTCGACCACCACTTCAATGGTGTGTTTGAACTGCTTGCCCAGCGACGGCGGCTCTGACAGCTGGATCGTTTTGCCGTCCACCCGTGCGCGGGAGTAGCCCTTGGAGGAAAGCTCGGCGAATAGGTCGACGAACTCGCCCTTCCGTCCGCGGACCACCGGAGCCAGCACCTGGAAACGGGTTCCTTCAGGGAGCTCGAGCAGCTGGTCGACGATCTGCTGTGGCGTCTGCCGGGTGACGGGCTCACCGCAGACCGGACAGTACGGCCGTCCCACGCGTGCCCAGAGCAGCCGCATGTAGTCATAAATTTCGGTGATGGTGCCGACAGTCGAACGTGGATTCTTGCTCGTCGACTTCTGATCGATCGATACTGCAGGCGACAGTCCCTCGATGAAGTCGACGTCGGGTTTATCCACTTGGCCGAGGAACTGCCGGGCGTAGGCGGACAACGACTCGACATAGCGCCGTTGGCCTTCGGCGAAAATGGTATCGAAGGCCAGGGAGGACTTGCCTGATCCAGACAACCCGGTGAAGACGATGATGGCGTCCCTGGGCAGATCAAGGTCCACATTCTGGAGGTTGTGTTCCCGGGCGCCCTTAACGACCAGGCGGGACAGGTCGGTGGCGGAATAGGATTGGGGGCCAGCCGGAGCCGGCACTGTCATAGCTTTTGGCACGCACTCACTCTAATCGAAAATTTGCTGCGTCCATCGCCGCGTTCAGCATTGCAACCGCCTCGGCGGGGCTTGCACCTTGGCTTCGGACGACGTCGGCGTAGGCCGCCGCCGCTTGTGCTAACCGAAGCCGGTCCTGATCTGTTCCCGCAGCAACAACCGTGCCCGCCCGCGAGCGCGTCTCGACGAGCTTTGCCTGTTCCAGTTCACGGTAGGAACGGGCGACAGTATTGACGGCGAGGCCGAGCCGGGACGCGAGTGCCCGCACGGATGGGAGCTTGGTGCCGACGACGAGTCTGCCGCTGTGCACCGCTTCGGCGATCTGCCGCCGGATCTGCTCATAAGGCGGGATGGCGGAGGATTCGTCGACCACGAGCCAGTCAAGTTCACCGGGATTTCCGTCGGTGCCCATACTCATTGCGTTCCGCTTCCTGTAGAGGCATGTTCAGACAAATTGTGGCATGCAGGGACGGCAGTAGGAACCTGCGTCTGCAAAGTATGTTGTTGCCCCACGCAATCGGCGGTAGTGAGGCGGTTATGCTGGTGGAATGTATGACTTGGCTGAAATCACTATCCGTAGCATTTCCGTCGCGCCGATGGACAACAACGTCTACCTGCTGACGTCAAAGTCATCAGGTGCCCAGGCGCTCATCGATGCAGCGAACGAGGCGGATTCCGTCCTGGAGCTGATCGAATCGGGCAAAAAGGACTCCCCCGCTGCACATCTGGTCCTGATCGCCACGACGCATAGCCATCACGACCATGTGCAGGCACTCGGAAAGGTCCACCAGGTAACACAGGCCCGCACCGCCGCGGGCAGCGAGGACGCCCCCGAGCTGCCTGTTCCAACCGATGTCCTGCTCGAGCATGGCGATCTGGGCGAATTTGACGGTTTTACGTTGGAGGCCATCAAACTGCGTGGGCATACACCAGGGTCGGTGGCGTACCTCTACCGGGATCCGCACGGCCCCGCGCACTTGTTCAGCGGTGACTCACTCTTCCCCGGCGGCCTGGGCAACACACAGCAGGATCCGGAACGCTTCGAGTCGCTCTATAACGACGTCGTCACCCGGGTTTTCGACGTGCTCGATGACGATACCGTGGTCCACCCCGGCCACGGTGCGGAAACGACCCTCGGCGCCGAACGGCCGCACCTGCAGGAGTGGAAAGAACGCGGCTGGTAACCGCCCGCCGGCTCAGGACCTGAATCGCTCAGAAACTGTAAAGTTCAAAACCGACACGGTGGTGCTTCGCCCCGGGTCCGCCGGTCACCATCTCCACTTGGCGCTGCGCCTGCTCGCGGACAGGGCCCGGGCTCAACGCCTCCAGGTACCGCTTGTGCTCGGCAAGTGAACTGACGGCCCGCTCCAAGCTCTCCCCGGAGACCTCAAGATAGTGAGTCGGCCGCATAGAGAGCACTGCCACCCACTGGACGCCGTCCCAAGGCGCGAAACCCTCATCACTGAGCTCCTCGAAGATCCAACCGTTCGAGGCGTCGGCAGCTGCATCCAGAACCGACCGGCCGACAGCCCTGTGATCGGCGCTGTTCCAAGCCCCCGGTCCCCACGTCTCATGGTGGTTGAGCGTGATCACCAACTGCGGCTTCGAGCGGCGGATCTCGCGTGCGAGGTCGCGGCGCAGCTGGAGGCCTTCTTCGATCCGGCCGTCCGGATAATCCAGGAAACGCAGGTTATCCACTCCAACGTGCGAACATGCCCGCTGCTGCTCCTCCGCCCGGACATGGGCAGATTCAGCCGGCGGCATTCCCTCGATGCCGGCCTCCCCCTTGCTCGCCAAAGTATAGGCAACCTCCTTGCCCTGAGCCGTCCATTCAGCCACCGCAGCACCGGCACCATATTCAGGGTCGTCAGGGTGTGCCATCAGGACAAGTGCCCGCTGCCAGTCTTCGGGCATCTCTTCAAGGTCGTTCATCTATGCCTCCTCCGCGCGGCCTGGTGGCCGCGGCTTCGACGCGACTGTTTCAACTGATAGTGCGGTTCACGGTTTCTTCCGCCCGACGCAGAAAATCCGCCGGAATGGGAACACCGTACCGTGTTCGCCCGGCGGGTAGGCTTCCTGCAACGCGGAGCCGTACTCCGCCTCGAAGTCGCCGGCGTCTTCCGCGCTCAGGACATCCAGCACAGGTCGAAGTCCGGTGCCCCGCACCCAGTCCAGCACAGGATTATCCCCGTCCAGCAACTGCAGATAAGTCGTCTCCCAAGCGTCGGCCCGGCAGCCGGCGTCGAGCATTAACTGCAGATACTCCCCTGGCCCGTCGACGGCGTCGTTGTGGCGCAGCACCGACCCCAGTTTGGACTGCCACCGCGGGGAGGAAGCGAGGCTTCGCATTAGTGCGTGGGAGGGGGAATCAAAATTGCCGGGTACCTGAAATGCCAGCCAACCTCCAGGTGCGAGCTGATCGAGCCATTTGGCCAGCAGTTCCTGATGTCCCGGCACCCATTGCAGCAGGGCATTGGAAACGACGACGTCGGCCCCTGTTGCGTCCCATTCCCGGACATCGGCGCGCTGGAAGTGCACATTTGCCGTGTCGTGCGCAGCCTCCGCGCGTTCGATCATGTCCGGCGATGCGTCGATGCCGAGTACCTCCGCGCGTGGCCAGCGATTGGCCAGCGTAACAGTCAGATTGCCCGGTCCGCAGCCCAGATCCACGACCCGGCGCGGTGCTGCCGCGGCGATCCGGCCGGTCAGATCGAAGAACGGACGGTCACGGTAGTCGCCGAACATAGCGTACCGGTCCGGATCCCATCTCATGGCTCCACCCTACTCTGCACCTCGGTCCGCACCGTTCTCCGGCCCGCCGCCGCCCGCCGGTGTCCTGTTTCCCACCGGCGCAGAACTTTGTCGCCAGTGGACGGATACTCTGTAATAGATGAACTTAGCTGAAAGTGTGCCTTCCGCCAGCGTGGGGACACTGCCCACACCCGATGACGTCTATACCTCCTTCCTGGAATGGAGCGAGAGCCGCGGCCTCAAGCTCTACCCTGCCCAGGACGAGGCAGTCATGGAGCTCGTCTCCGGATCCAACGTCATCCTGGCAACGCCAACGGGTTCAGGGAAATCCCTGGTGGCCGTGGCGGCGCATTTCGATGCCATGTCCGCCGGGCAGCGCAGCTATTACACAGCGCCCATCAAGGCCCTGGTCTCCGAAAAGTTCTTTGCCCTGTGCGAGATATTCGGCGCCGGGAACGTCGGGATGATCACCGGCGACTCCGGTGTGAACCAGGATGCGCCCATCATTTGCTGCACCGCCGAAATCCTCGCCAATATCGCGCTGCGCGAGGGCGCCGACGCCGCACTCGGAACCGTCATCATGGACGAATTCCACTTCTACTCCGATCCGCAGCGTGGCTGGGCCTGGCAGGTCCCACTGCTGGAACTGCCCCAGGCCCGGTTCCTCATCATGTCGGCAACCCTTGGCGATGTCAGCCGTTTCGAAGACGAGCTGACCACCCGCACCGGACTGCCGACGGTGACGGTCAGCTCAGCCGAGCGGCCCATCCCGTTGCACTATTACTACGTCGAAACGCCAATCCACGAATCGCTCGAGGAATTGCTCTCCACCAAGCAGGTGCCGATCTATGTGGTGCACTTCAGCCAGGTGGAAGCGATAGAACGGGCGCAGAACCTGATGAGTATCAACGTCTGCACCCGTGAGGAAAAGGACAGGATCGCCGAGCTCATTGGCGGATTCCGTTTCGCCGCGGGATTCGGCAAGACCCTGAGCCGGCTGGTGCGTCATGGCATCGGCGTGCACCATGCCGGGATGCTGCCCAAATACCGGCGGCTCGTCGAGCAACTCGCCCAGGCCGGCCTGCTTAAGGTGATCTGCGGAACGGATACCCTCGGCGTCGGCATCAACGTCCCCATCCGCACGGTGCTGCTGACAGCATTAAGCAAGTACGACGGCGTCCGCACCCGCCTGCTCAGCGCCCGGGAGTTTCACCAGATTGCCGGCCGGGCGGGCCGTGCGGGATACGACACCGCAGGCACCGTCGTCGTCCAGGCTCCCGAGCATGTCGTCGAAAACGCCAAGGCGATGGCCAAGGCAAAGGCGAAATTCGGGGAAGACCAGAAGAAACTGCGGCAGGTCGTGAAGAAGAAGCCTCAGTCGGGTTTCGTTTCGTGGGGCAAGCCGACCTTTGAACGGCTGGTCGAATCGGCTCCGGAACCTCTGACGTCGAGTTTCACGGTCACGCACTCGATGTTGTTGAACTTGCTGGAACGGCCCGGCGATCCGTTCCCGGCGGCCCACCGGCTGCTGACGGAGAATCACGAATCCCGCCCGGTCCAGCTGCGGCTGATTCGCAAGGCACTCGGCATTTACCGTGAACTCCTGACTGCCGGCATCGTGGAACGGATACCGGACCCCGAGCCTTCGGGACGACGTGTCCGCCTGACCATGCACCTGCAGGCAAATTTCGCGCTGAACCAGCCATTGTCGCCTTTCGCGCTGGCCAGCCTGGAGCTGTTCGATCCGGAATCACCCGGCTATGCCCTCGACGTCGTCTCGGCAATCGAGGCCATCCTCGAGAAACCCCGCCAGGTCCTGCGGGCTCAAGAGTCCAAGGCCCGCGGCGAAGCGGTTGCCTCGATGAAGGCCGAAGGCATCGAATATGAGGAAAGAATGGCACTGCTGGACGAGGTGAGCTATCCCCAGCCGCTGGCCGACCTGCTCCACCAGACCTTCGATGTGTACCGCCAAGGTGCACCGTGGGTCGCGGATTTCGAACTCTCGCCCAAATCTGTCATCCGGGATATGTACGAACGCGCAATGAACTTCGGTGAATTCGTCGCTTTCTATCAGCTCTCACGCTCCGAGGGCATTGTGCTGCGCTATCTGGCCGACGGCTATAAGGCGTTGCGCCAGACTGTTCCCGTTGAAGCGCTGAGGGAAGACCTGGAAGACATAATTGCCTGGCTTGGTGAACTGGTCCGCCAGGTAGACTCCAGCCTCCTGGACGAGTGGGAGCAACTGACGTCTGGAGCGGCACCCGCGGG
>NZ_KI914621.1:98258-101221 GCF_000520495.1 Arthrobacter sp. H14 | reverse complement strand
GCAGCAGCCGTCGCCGCTCCCGCAGGACAGGCACGACCGGAGGAACTGGGCGCCCGGCCGCCGGAACCGCCAGGAGTCACCACCAATGTGCGTGCCTTCCGTGTCATGGTGCGCAACGAGATGTTCCGCAGGGTCGAATTGGCGGCATTGGATGACGTCGATGCGCTGGGTGAACTCGACCAGGACGCCGGTTGGAATGCCGACCGGTGGGCCGCTGCGATGGACCTGTATTGGGACGAATACGAAGAACTGGGAACGGGCCCCGGTGCACGGGGCCCTGCCTTGTTGATGATTGAAGAGGGTTCAAGCAGCTGGAAACTGCGGCAGATTTTCGACGACCCTGCCGGAGACCGTGACTGGGGAATCAGCGCCGAAGTGGATTTGGCGGAATCGGACGAACTGGGTACTGCCGCGGTGCGGGTGACCGACGTGGGACCGCTTCGGACTTAGCGCCCGTTGAAGGCGGATATGCTCAAATAATGGCCTCCCCTTCTTCCCACCGCGTCCTCGGTTCCGTAGAGCGAACCGGTATGCGGCTGACCGACCACGTCTTCGAAGTTCCGCTCGACCATGACAATCCTGCTGGCGAACAGCTTGAAATCCACGCACGCGAAATTGCCTCTCCGGCGAAGGTTGAAAAGGGAGCGGATCCGGATCCAGCGCCATGGCTGGTCTTCTTCCAGGGCGGTCCCGGAATGGCGGCAAACCGCCCACTCGAGCTGGGTGGCTGGCTGGAAGAGGCGCTCAAGACGTTCCGGGTCCTGCTTCTCGACCAGCGTGGCACCGGCCGCTCAGCTCCCATCAACCGGCAGACGCTTCCGCTCCGCGGCGGGACGCGTGAGCAGGCCAATTACCTACGTCATTTCCGGGCCGACTCCATCGTTGCTGACGCGGAGCTCATCCGCCGGCGTCTCGGCGTCGAGCAATGGAGCATTCTTGGACAAAGTTTCGGAGGCTTTTGTGCGCTGAGCTATCTTTCAACCGCTCCCGGGAGCCTGCGCGAGGCTTTGATCACCGGCGGTCTCGGACCGGTCACCGGGTCAATTGAGGATGTCTATCGGGCCACATACACACGGGTAAAAGCCCGGAACGAGGAATTCTACGGTTGGTATCCGCAGGACCGGGAGATGGCGCGGCAGGTAGCCGAACACCTCCTGGCTGTTCCTGAATACCTGCCCACCGGAGAACGCTTGACCGTGCATAGGTTTCAAATGCTCGGCAATTTACTCGGTGGCAATTCACGCGTACACCAGCTGCATTTTCTTCTCGAAGACCCCTTCGTGACCACTGTGGATGGAAAAAGGCTCTCCGATGGATTTCTGGAGCAGGTTGGCTCCGTTGTCAGTTATGCGGCGAATCCGCTCTACGCCGTGATGCACGAGTCCATCTACTCCCAAGGTCGAGCAACGGGGTGGGCGGCCGATCGCGTGCTCGCAGAGCGGCCGGATTTCAACACTGCGGCTGATCCGTTGTTGTTTACCGGAGAAATGATCCATCCGTGGTACTTCGAAGAAGATCCGGCATTGATTCCCTTGGCTGCCGTGGCCGACAAGGTGTCGAAGATTGACGACTGGGGACAGCTGTACGACTTGGACCAGCTTGCCCGTAACGAAGTTCCCGCAGCGGCCGCCGTCTACCTGGACGATATTTTCGTGGCCCATGAACTCTCACTGCAGACTGCCGGCAGAGTGGCAGGACTACGGATTTGGGAAACGGGCGATTACCATCACGATGGGCTGCGGCAGGACGGGGCGGCTGTCTTCGCCCGATTGCTCAACCTATGCCGCCAGGAGAGAGCTGAGCGGGTGTAGTTGGCGTTCGCACGGCGGAGTTTTTTAGTCGGTCAAACTGCGTAATCAGTGACGGAGACTCGCCGCCGGAGGAGTGCGGCCACGACGAGGAAACCGACGAAGGCGGCCAACGCACCGGACACCAGTGTCAATCCAGTAAATCCAATCAGGCTCAAAATGACACCGGACACCGCTCCTCCCACCGCTCCCGCTGCGCTCATCATCATGTCGGACAAACCCTGGACAACGACCTTTTGGTCTGGCGCTACGCTTTCGGCCAGCAGGGTGGAACCGGCAATTGTCACGGCGGACCAGCCAAGCCCCAACGCAACCAGTCCTGCCGCCACTGTCCATTGACTCTGGTAGCCGAAACCGGCCAAGGCGGCAGCGACCACCAGCAGGATCTGCCCCAGCAGCATGGTGCGCCGGCGTCCAAATCTGTCGGCCAACGACCCCATAACCGGCGACAACGCATACATGCCGGCAATGTGAAGCGAGATCGTGAAACCAATAATGGCAAACTCATCCGTGGCAAGAATGGCCGTCCCGGTCTCCGCTGCACCGGCTGCCCCCTCCACACTGCCCGTGCTTTCATGGGCTGCGCCGAGCTGCTGAAGGTGAAGTGGAGTCATCGACATCACGGCGACCATCACAGCGTGTGCCGCGACGATGGCGCCAAATGCCAGCCGCGCCGGCCTGGAAGCCCGGACGGCGCCAAGTCCCGCCCGCAGCGACGTTCGTCCTGCCGCTGGCGCTGCTGAACCGGATTTTCCGCGCACACGGTCTTCATCCTCCCAGACCCTTGCCGTGAGCAATGGGTCCGGGCGCAGTCCAAAACCCAGCAGCATTGACGCTACGGCCAGTGCGCCTGCAGCGATAACAAACGGGCCGGCGATTTCCGGCAAACCCAGCCACCTGCCGACGACGGCTCCTGGCTCGATGAGATTCGGTCCGGCTACCGCCCCAACCGTAATGGCCCAGACGACGATGGAAAGGTCGCGTCCGCGGTGTGCTGAACCGGCCAGATCCACCGCTGCGAACCTGGCCTGCAGATTCGCAGCGGCGCCAACACCTATCAAAGCCGTTCCGGTCAGCAGGACGGTCAGCGAACCGAGGACCGTTGAGGCTACGACCAACAGGGCGCCGGCCATAGCTGCCAACATTCCGGCTAGA
>NZ_KI914621.1:83228-98158 GCF_000520495.1 Arthrobacter sp. H14 | reverse complement strand
GGCAAGCGGAATTGCGGAAGCGGCGGCGGACAACGTCATCGCCGTCGTCACCGATCCTGCCCAGGCTTCTGATCCCGCCAGCTGGACGGCCAGCAGCGATCCGATCGCAAGGCTCGCACCGGTGCCAACACCGGATAGCAGCTGAGCGGCTGAAAGCACACGGACTGTGCGCCGCTGAAGCCCGCTCCGGTCGGGAACCGTCCCACCATGGCTCATGCCATGAGCCTAGTCCTTAGTCCGCGACTTCCTCACCTCGTGGGCGGTATTGTCCTCGCTGCGAGCGGTGTCGCCTTCCTCATCGGTCCGCTCTCCGCGGTCCCATTCGGCGTCTTTCTCCAGCTCTTCCGCAGCCTTAATGGCCCGTGCCTTGGGGCTCAACAGGCTCGCGGCAGTGGCGATGACAATGGTCGCCACGATGACGGCAAGCGAGACGAACGTACCGATTTCCGGCACCCAGGTGATGTGATTGCCGTTATTGATGAACGGCAGCTCGTTGACATGCATGGCATGGAAGACCAGCTTCACGCCAATAAACGCGAGGATAATGGACAAGGCGTGTTTGAGGTAGATCAGCCGCGTCATCAATCCGCCCAGCAGGAAGTACAGCTGGCGCAGGCCCATCAGTGCGAAAATGTTCGCGGTGAAGACGATGAAGGCACTTTGGGTCAGACCGAAGATGGCCGGGATTGAATCCACTGCGAACAGCAGGTCCGTCATACCGATCGTCACGAACACGATGATCATCGGCGTGAAGACTTTCTTGCCGTCGACCACGGTACGGATTTTGCCGCCGTCGTACTCCTCCGAAAGCGGGAGAACCTTGCGAAGTTTCCGGATCAGGGCGTTGTCGCTGCCGTCCTCTTCATCCTCGCCGGAATCAGTGGCCTGCTTGTAGGCCGTGTACAGCAGGAACGCGCCAAAGATGTAAAACACCCAGCTGAAGTTTTCAATAACCGCGGCACCGACCAGGATGAAAATACCGCGCAGAATCAAGGCAATAATGATGCCCACCATCAGCACTTCCTGCTGGTACTTTCGAGGCACCGAGAAACGCGCCATGATGATGATGAAGACGAACAGATTATCGATGCTGAGGCTGTACTCAGTAATCCAGCCTGCAACGAACTGACCGCCGAATTCGGGGCCGGTGAAGAAAAACATCAGCGCGGCGAAGATAAGGGCAAGAGTCACATAGAAGCCGACCCACAGACCGGCTTCCTTCATCGATGGCTCGTGTGGCCGGCGGGCGACCAGAACCAGGTCAAAGATCAGTATCGAAATGAGGACAACGAACGTTCCTATTTCGAAGGCGACGGGTAATTCGGGCATCAAAAACCTTTCAGGGATGACGAGAACCGTAAGTCTCTCCGCTGTCCCGCCCTCAGATGCCGGCAGCCGCTACGCCCGGCGAGGCTTCAGTGCCTTGCGTGTTGACGTCCGTAGCGCTTGGGATACTCCCCTACGACCTTAGAGTCTACCGAACGACGGGCCGGTCGGAAACCTGAACAACTGTCCGGCAAGGTTAGGCGTGTCCGGCGGCCTGCATTTGGCGCAGTTCCTTTTTCAAGTCTCCGATTTCGTCGCGCAGCCGCGCCGCGAGTTCGAACTGCAGCTCGGAAGCTGCCGAATGCATCTGATCAGTCATCTGGGAGATTAGATCCGCCAGATCCTCGGCCGGCGCCGACGCAAGTCCACCTTTGCCGGACCGCGGTTTGTCCCGGCCCTTCTTGGAACTCTTCGCCGCCGATGCCGCCTCCAGCAGCACCTGCGTATCGGCATCCTCGCGCGCAAGAGAATCCGTGATGTCGGCGATCTTCTTGCGCAGCGGCTGCGGGTCGACCCCGTTTTCTCTGTTGAATTCAACCTGGATGGCGCGACGCCGGTTGGTTTCGTCAATGGCCCGTTCCATTGAGTCCGTGATCTTGTCCGCATACATGTGCACTTGGCCGGAGACGTTACGGGCGGCACGTCCAATGGTCTGGATGAGCGACGTCGAAGAGCGGAGGAAACCTTCCTTGTCAGCGTCGAGGATGCTGACAAGGGACACTTCCGGCAGGTCCAGGCCCTCACGCAGAAGGTTGATCCCGACCAGCACATCGAACCTGCCGAGCCGGAGCTCGCGGAGCAGTTCAACGCGCCGCAACGTATCCACATCCGAGTGCAGATACTCCACCTTTACCCCATGTTCCATCAGGTAACTCGTCAGATCCTCCGCCATCCGTTTGGTCAGCGTGGTGACCAGCACCCGTTCATTACTGTCCACGCGGATCTGGATTTCGTCCAGCAGGTCATCGATCTGGCCCTTGGTGGGCTTCACGATCACCTCCGGATCCACCAGACCCGTTGGGCGGATGATCTGCTGCACGTATCCGTCTGCCTTGCCCAGTTCATACTTACCGGGTGTGGCGGACAGGTAAACCGTTTGTCCGATGCGTTCCTGGAACTCGTTCCATTTCAGCGGTCTGTTGTCCATAGCGGAAGGAAGCCGGAAACCGTAGTCCACAAGATTCCTCTTACGGGACATGTCCCCTTCATACATCGCCCCGATCTGTGGAACGGTCACGTGCGACTCGTCAATCACCAGCAGGAAGTCGTCCGGAAAGTAGTCCAGCAGGCAATGTGGGGCGGATCCCGCGGACCGGCCATCGATATGGCGGGAGTAATTCTCGATTCCGTTGCAGAAGCCCATCTGCAGCATCATTTCGAGGTCATACGTCGTCCGCATCCGGAGCCGCTGCGCCTCGACGAGTTTATTTTGACCTTCCAGTTCCTCAAGACGGTGACGCAGTTCGTCCTCGATGGACGTAATGGCGCGGTTCAGCCGCTCGGGGCCGGCCACATAGTGCGATGCGGGAAACACGTACATCTCTTCTTCCTCACGGACGATGTCGCCGGTGAGCGGATGAAGAGTGTAGATATTTTCGATCTCGTCCCCGAAAAACTCGATCCTCAGCGCGAGCTCCTCATACATCGGGATGATTTCCACGGTGTCTCCGCGGACCCTGAAGGTGCCGCGGTGGAAATCCATGTCGTTGCGGGAGTACTGCATGCTGACGAACTTCCGCAGCAGATCGTCCCGGTTCAGCTGCTCGCCCTTGCGCAAGGTGACCATTCCTGCGACGTACTCTTCCGGCGTGCCCAGACCATAGATGCAAGAGACCGTTGCGACGACGATAACGTCCCTGCGGGTCAGCAGCGCGTTCGTGGCCGAGTGGCGCAGCCGCTCAACTTCCTCATTGACGGACGAGTCCTTCTCGATAAAGGTGTCCGTCTGCGCCACATAGGCTTCCGGCTGGTAGTAGTCGTAGTAGGAAACGAAATACTCGACGGCGTTGTTCGGCAGCAGTTCGCGGAATTCGTTGGCCAGCTGGGCCGCGAGGGTTTTGTTCTGGACCATCACCAGCGTTGGACGCTGGATCTGCTCAACCAGCCATGCCGTCGTCGCGGATTTTCCTGTACCGGTGGCACCAAGCAGCACCGTGTCCTTCTCGCCGGCCTGCACACGCTCGGTCAGTTCGGCGATGGCCGCCGGCTGATCACCGGCCGGCTTGAACTCACTTATCACTTGAAAGGGGGCAACAACCCGCTTGATGTCCTGCGCAAGACTCATGGGTTAACGCTACCGCTTATTGGGGACAGCCAGCGTCCGCTTTATATTCAGAGCAAGGAACCGGCTCCGCGGCATGCGGAACCAGGCGTCATCGTCCTAGCGGACGCGGTCTGGATTTTCCCCGGCCCACTCAACCAGCCTTGGGTAAGCCCGCCCGGTGAACCACTCTTCCTTGGCTTCGGCATATTCTCCGGTCGACGCATCCATGGCATGCGCGGCGGCCAGTCTGTGTTTTTCCGCGGCATACTCCGCGGCGGCATCCGCATCTGCGCGAAGCCAGTTGCGGAATGCGAGGGCAAAGGCCGGGCCCGGGGATCCCTCCTTCCGGACATGGATATTCGCCGGTCTTCCAGGATCGCTGTTCCGGTGGAAGCGTTTGCGCCAGTGCTCAGGATCCGGATCGCAGGGTTTCGGGTTGTCCAGCCACTCTCCCCCGGCAGCCGGAAAACCGGCTTCGGCGAATGCGTCGGCGAAGCCGTCGGCATCGGCGAGGTCCGCGACCGTCACCTGCAGATCCAGGACGTCTTTGGCCGGCATCCCGGCGATAGCGGTGGAACCGATGTGCTCCACGGAGCGCACTGCGTCTCCCCCTGCCCGGTGCAGTCTTGCGCCGATCCTCCGGGCGGCAGCCGGCCAGGAGGGATCGTATTCGGACAGTACAGCGGGCCCTGTCCGCGCCGCTGGACTCCTGCTCCTGAGATTCGCTTCGAAGGGAACCAGGCGCTGCTGCCACAATTCATCGACAGTTGCGAGGGAATCCGGAAGATCGCCGGCATTATCTATGACGACGTCGGCCGCCTCAAGCCGCTGTTGGTCGGTGGCCTGCGCCCTGATCCTTGCTCTGGCCTGGGTCTCCGCCATATTCCGGTCCGAAACCATACGTTCCACCCGGATATCTTCGGGAGCCTCGACCACAATCACCAGATGAAAGTGGGATTGTTGAGCCGTTTCCACGAGAAGCGGAATATCCTGGACGATTATGGCGTCGTGTGCTGCCGCGGCAATACGGCGGGAGGCTGCCGATCTGACTTGTGGATGAACAATGGCATTCAGCCTTTCCCGCGCGGCCTTGTCATCGAAGACG
The DNA here is from genome assembly GCF_000520495.1 of Arthrobacter sp. H14. Classification (GTDB taxonomy): domain Bacteria; phylum Actinomycetota; class Actinomycetes; order Actinomycetales; family Micrococcaceae; genus Arthrobacter_C. The sequence continues at coordinate 93,464 of NZ_KI914621.1, read as the reverse complement.
ATGCGGCTGAGGGCAGCCCGGTCGAGAGCGCCCTTGCCGTCCAAAATCTCAGGGCCAAAGGCCTCCACCACCTGATTAAGCCCGGATGTGCCCGGCTCAACCACTTCCCTTGCCAGAACATCGGCATCGATCAGGTCGGCACCCAGTTCGGCGAGTCTCCGGGCGATGGCGGATTTACCCGAAGCGATCCCGCCGGTGAGTCCGATTGAGAGCATGCTGCCATCATAGACAGCCGGGCTCGATAGAGTGGAATGGTGAATTCCGACGGGCAAGGCAGCGGATCTGACCAGTACAGTACGTTATCCGCGGAGCACCGGAACGAACTGGAGGTCAAGCGATCCCGCTTCATTACGGTGTTGCGCAGGGTGGAAACGGAAGACGATGCCCGTAGTCTGGTCGCGGATTTGCGTAAGGAATTCCATGACGCCCGCCACCACTGCAGCGCCTTCATCATTGGAGCAGATCGAACAGTTCAGCGCTCAAATGACGATGGCGAGCCATCCGGAACTGCCGGGGCTCCCATGCTGGAGGCATTGGTACGCCGCGGGACTGCCGCCGGAGTCGCTGATCTGAGCGATGTTTGTGCCGTCGTCGTGCGCTACTTTGGGGGAATCCTCCTCGGGGCGGGCGGGCTCGTCAGAGCCTACTCGGATTCCGTCTCCTCAGCGCTGCAGACCGCCCCGCTGGTGCAACGACGGCTCATGCAACTGTTCACCATTGAACTTGCTCATGACCAAGCGGGACGGTTGGAGAACGAGCTGCGGGCTGACGGTATCCAGATAGTGTCCAATGACTACTCGGTCAGCGGGGTGGAATTGACGGTTGCTCTGCCGGCTGGAGAACCGGCAGCCGGGTTCCCGCACCGGCTGGCCTCACTGACTGGCGGCCGCTCCCGGCCGGAACCCAGCGGCTGCCGCTGGACTGACCTCAGCTGATTGCCGCTGCGGTGGCTCTTTAATGGCCTGCTACTGCGGCGTTAGCGTGGACCCACGACGCGCATTCTCCTCGGCGTGGCGGAGCGCAGCCGCCGATGCCTTGATGTTCGCCTCGGACTCCTGGCTTATCCGGTGCAGCCGGAGCGCGGCCGCAAAACATGAAGCCGCTGTGGTGTAATCCTTCTCTGCGAAAAACACTTTTCCCAGATGGTGCTGCAAATCAGCTTCCCGTTTGCCACCGGACGCTTCATCAAGGAGATGCCGGTACATGGCCTTGGCCTGAGGGTAGTCTCCCCGTTCGGCCTGAATGTCCGCCGCAAGAGCGCGCAGGCGGAAATCTCCGGGGCCGGGGCCTTTCTTCACGGCCTTATCAAGCGCCTTTTCAGCCTTGTCCAACGCCCCAAGGAAGAGGTGGTAGACAACAGCATCCACCGGATCGCTGGAACTGCCGATGGTGGCCTCGAACTTATCCCGGTCGTGGACAAGCGGCAGCAGGGTTGAGGTACTGACTCCGGTCCCCTGACCTGTGTCGATGAACTGTTCCTTCATGGATCCTTCCGGGAAAATGCAAAGGACCCCCACCTGGTGGTGGAGGTCCTTTGCTCAATCAGCTACTGCTGGAATCGATTAGCTCGACCACCGCAGATTTAGTTGCCCGTAAGTTTCTCGCGCAGTGCGGCGAGAGCCTCATCCGATGCAAGCGTGCCGGAATCCTCGGCAGGTGCCTCGGAGGAGTAGCTGGAGGCGTTGCTCTCGGGTGCTTCGGAAGTTTCCTCCACATCCTCGGCAGACTGCTCGGCAACCTGCTTCTTGTGAGCTTCCCAACGTGACTGGGCGTCAGCGTACTGCTGCTCCCACACCCCACGCTGGTCCTCGTAGCCCTCGAGCCATTCGTTGGTCTCCGGGTCGAAGCCCTCGGGGTACTTGTAATTGCCGGCGTCGTCGTACTCGGCGGCCATACCGTACAGCGCAGGATCGAACTCGGTGGAATCCGGGTCGACACCTTCGTTGGCCTGCTTGAGGGACAGCGAGATGCGGCGGCGTTCCAGATCGATGTCGATGACCTTGACAAACAGCTCGTCGCCAACGGAGACAACCTGTTCGGCCAGTTCCACGTGGCGCACGGCCAGCTCGGAAATGTGGACCAGGCCCTCGATGCCGTCTTCGACGCGCACAAATGCACCGAACGGAACCAGCTTGGTGACCTTACCCGGCACGACCTGACCCAGGGCGTGAGTGCGGGCGAAGGTCTGCCAAGGATCTTCCTGGGTGGCCTTCAGCGACAGGGAGACGCGTTCGCGGTCCAGGTCGACCTCGAGCACCTCAACGGTGACTTCCTGGCCAACCTCGACGACCTCGGACGGGTGGTCGATGTGCTTCCAGGACAGCTCGGAAACGTGAACCAGACCATCGACGCCACCCAGGTCCACGAAGGCACCAAAGTTGACGATGGAGGAGACAACACCGGGGCGCACCTGGCCCTTTTCCAGCTTGTTGAGGAACGTGGAACGAACCTCGGACTGGGTCTGCTCCAGCCATGCACGGCGGGAAAGCACAACGTTGTTGCGGTTCTTGTCCAGCTCGATGATCTTGGCTTCGATCTGCTGGCCAATGTACGGAGCCAGATCGCGGACACGGCGCATTTCCACCAGGGAAGCCGGCAGGAAGCCGCGCAGCCCGATGTCGAGGATGAGACCGCCCTTGACGACCTCGATGACGGTTCCGGTAACGACGCCGTCCTCTTCCTTGACCTTCTCGATATCGCCCCAGGCACGCTCGTACTGAGCGCGCTTCTTGGACAGGATCAGGCGGCCTTCTTTGTCTTCCTTGGTCAGGACCAGGGCCTCGACCTCGTCACCGACGGAGACAACGTCTCCGGGGTCGACATCGTGCTTGATGGAAAGCTCGCGGGAAGGGATGACACCCTCGGTCTTGTAGCCGATGTCGAGCAGAACTTCATCGCGATCGACCTTGACGACGGTGCCTTCGACCAAGTCTCCGTCGTTGAAGTACTTGATGGTTTCGTCGATGGCGGCGAGGAAGTCCTCAGCGGTACCAATGTCGTTCACAGCGACCTGTGGGGTACCTGGCTTCTCGGTGGTGGTGATGGTCATGTAGTAGGGGCTCCGTTGTGGATTGATGATCGGATCAGGCACACCGTCTATGCGGAACAAGGACGGCGGTACTGAATGCTTATAGTTGTATCCAGCCGACGTGCTTACAGCTGGAGGGCGCGCGTGAGTCGCACTTTGCAAGTCTAGTCGCATTTGACAACAAGGGTCAAAGCGCTTTAAAAGTGCGTGATGCAGTACGGAGTCTCCGGCCGGGCGAACATGTCGTCCAGCATCTTCAAACTCCCCCCGCTGGACCGGATCTCTCCTGCAGCGGCGAGCGTCAGGGCACTGACACCGCCCAGATACAGGGATCCCAGCGCGTTCACAGTGAGTTCGACGTCGGCAATTCCGTGATTGCCTATTGTCTCCACCGTGGCTTCTCCTCCCCTGACGTGAAGCCGGTAGGTTCCGTCGACCCAACCCAGCGGATCGGTGAGCTTCATAGTGAGGGTCCCGTCCGTCTTGTAGCTCCGCGCTTCCAAGGCTTTCACCGGGTCGAGTACCCGAAGCCACAGCACGTCTTCGTCACCGGTGACCGTGTAACCGCGGCGGTCTGACATCGCCCAGGGCAGCGGGTCCTCCATGGCGGCCAGCGGGAATTTGATCCGTTCGACCAGATCGATGGAGCCAAGGTATTGCCACAGCGCCAGGTAGGCGTCATCGGTCCCCGCCACGAGGTCGATGACCTTCATCGTGAACGGTTGAGTGTCCCAGCCAGCGAACTTATATGAGACATAGCCGTCCACTTCACCACCGTCGTCGTAGCGCAGCGCCGTACGTACTGACTTGTCAGGTTCCGGCTTCTGCTCGCTCCATTGTCCTGAGATGCGGTGCCGGTACGCGTCCTGCCGTCCCATAGAACCGGTGGTCCGCCGGTGGAATTGGTCGAACACCCGGGGCGCAATGTTGAGCAGCACCTCTGGATCGGCCACCTCGACCATTCCGCTGACCGGTGCAGCAATGCCAAACCTCTCCCGCGTGTCGATCTCGACGCTGCGGGTGAAAGTGGCGGCACCGAATCCGAACCGGCCATAGATGGTCGCTTCGGAGGCGGTCAACGCCGCCATAGCCAGTCCCGCTGACTTCGCTGCCGACAGGTCCTCTGTGATCATCCGGCGCAGCAGACCACGACGTCGGTGCGTGGGCCGCACTGTTACCGCCGTGACGAGGTGGGTGGGCAGCAGCCTGCCGCCGCCGACGTTCATCGTGTTGACCATCGTGGCGTACGTTGCCACCGGCATATCGGCGTCCCAGGCGGTCCCCGGCGGGTTCGGCACGTACGCCCCGGTCAGGACCCTGTCATCAGCGCGGTAGGATTCCACGATTTTCGCCAGGTATTCATTGTCCGGAGTGCCGTCGTGAAAACCGAAGGACACGGCTTGGAACCACTTGGCCGTCCTCGCATCCGGAACGTCGCCGTCCAGTGCCGGGTCAAAGGGCTCGGTCTTGTAGTTGCTCTGGCTGTTCTCCTGGAACATCATCAGTGGCCTGCCTCATGCCAGGAGGCGCCGGCTCCCACCTGCACGTCCAAGGGCACCGACAGCGTCGCCGCCGCGGCCATTTCCTCAATCATGAGCTGTTCCACGACTTCCCTTTCTCCCGGTGCCACTTCGAGCAGGAGTTCGTCATGGACCTGGAGCAGCATCCGCGAACGCAATCCTCCGGAGGCCAAGGCACGGTCGACGCCGAGCATGGCCTTTTTGATAATGTCCGCTGCCGAGCCTTGGATCGGGGCATTCAGCGCTGCCCGTTCGGCCATCTCCCGCAGCTGGCGGTTGTCGCTTGAAAGATCCGGAAGATAGCGGCGACGTCCCTCGATAGTGCAGGTATAACCGTCGACCCTTGCCTGGTCCACCACACCGCGCAGGTAGTCGCGCACGGCCCCGAACCGTTCAAAGTAGTCGTTCATCATTGTCCGTGCCTCGTCCACCGGCACGCCAAGCTGCTTGGATAGGCCGAAGGAGCTCAACCCGTACACCAGTCCGTAGGACATGGCCTTGACCTTTGAACGCATTTCCGAGGTGACGTCCGCCGGGTCGACGTTGAAAATCCGCGCACCAACGAAGCGGTGCAGATCTTCGCCTTCCTTGAAGGCCTGGATGAGCGCCTCATCACCGGAAAGGTGCGCCATAATCCGCATTTCGATCTGTGAATAATCCGCAGTCAACAATGTCTCATATGGAGTTCCGCCAGATGTTCCCACCATGAACACTTCGCGGATCCGCCGCCCGGCTTCGCTGCGGATCGGAATGTTTTGCAGATTGGGGTTTGTTGAGGACAGCCTTCCGGTGGCCGCGACAGTCTGCAGGTAGGTAGTGTGCACCCGCCCGTCGTGGTCAACGGCTTTTTTGAGGCCTTCAACGGTCTGTCGCAGTTTCGTTGCATCCCGGTAGGCCAGCAACTCGTGCAGGAACGGGTGTCCGCTCTTGATGATGAGATCGTTCAGAGCATCCGCATCCGTGGAGTAGCCGGTCTTGATTTTCTTCGTCTTGGGCAATCCGAGCTCGTCGAACAGCACCGTCTGGAGCTGCTTCGGGGAACCCAGATTAATCTCCTTGCCGATGATCTCGAACGCCGCGGACTGTGCTGCGTCGATCGTCGCCGTGAAGTCGCTGAGGAGAGTATCGAGCCGCTCAACCGAGACGGCGATTCCAGTCAGTTCCATGTCCGCCAACACCCGGGCCAGCGGCAGCTCCAGACCGGACAACAGTTCCCCACCGCCGCGGGCAACGAGCTGCGCACTGAGATACTCGCTGAGGCGGTGAATGACAGCAGCCTTCAGAACCGCATCCCTGGACGTCGTATCACCGTTGTCCAGGTCCAGCTGAAGCTGGGCATCGCTGCCCGCCGCCGGATCGCTCAGCGAAACACGGAGGTGATATTGGCTCAGGTCTGCCAGCTCATAGTTTCGCCGGTCGGGTTGCACCAAATAGCCGGAGAGCACCGTATCGTCGACGACTCCCGCCAGTTTGAGTCCGCGCTGGGCCAGGGCCTTATAGAGGACCTTGAAGTCATGGACGATTTTCGGAGCATCCAAGTGAGCAAGCCACTGCGCCAGCTCCTGTTCGGCAGCCGCATCGAGCTCCTCAAGGGCGATATAAGCGGCTGTTTCGGAGGAAACAAGACCCAGCCCGACGACGTCGTTCCCGCCGTTTGCGATTACCTGGAGCACGGGAGAGATTGCTGTGTTGTGCAATTTCGTGGAGTCGAACCATTCGTTGACCTCCCCGGCGCTGCTCAGCACAGTGAATTCGGGTGTCAGCTGCTCTTCTTCGTTAGCGGCTGCTTCTTCCTCCCCATAGAGGTCGAACAACCGCTTGCGCAGGACATCGAACTGCAGTGCATCGAACAGGTCCTCCACCGCTTCGCGGTCCGGGTGCGACGCCGTCAACTTCTCCAGCGCGATCGGCAGTTCCAGATCTCCCAGCAGCCGGTTGAGGCGCCTGTTCCGCTTCACCTCGTCGACATGCTCACGGAGCGCTTCTCCGACCTTGCCTTTAATGGAATCGAGGTTCTCCCAGATACCGTCCAGACCGCCGTAGAGCTTAATCCACTTGGCAGCCGTCTTTGGTCCGACACCGGGAACGCCGGGAAGGTTATCAGCCGTTTCCCCCACCAGGGCGGCAAGATCGGAATAGAGCGCGGGCGGAACCAGATATTTCTCTTCAATTGCCGCAGCGTCCATCCGGGGCAGGTCAGTGACGCCCTTGCGGGGATAGAGGACAGTGACGTTGTCATTGACCAGTTGGAATGCGTCCCGGTCTCCGGTGACGACCATAACGTCGAAATCCGCAGCGGTGCCCTGTTCTGCCAGCGTGGCGAGGATGTCATCCGCCTCGTAGCCGTCCAGCGAGATCGTCGGAATCCGCAGCGCTTCCATCACCTTGATAATCAGGTCGATCTGGCCGAAAAACTCCTGAGGCGTCTTGTTCCGGCCGGCCTTGTACTCCGTATACTCCACCGTCCGGAATGTCGGTGTATCGAGGTCGAACGCAACAGCAAGATGGGTTGGCCTCTCGTCCCTGATGAGGTTGATCAGCATCGAGGTAAAGCCGAACACTGCATTGGTGTGCTGGCCGGTCGAAGTGGAAAAGTTTTCGGCCGGGAGGGCATAAAACGCCCGGAACGCCATGGAATGGCCGTCGATAACGATTAGTCGGTTGCGTTCCGCGGTTGCCGTGCCGGTGCCGGAGATGGTCTTTTCGGCCGGCGGTCCGGCGGGTTTGGTAGTTTCAGTCACAGGTGCCAGCCTAGTTCTCATGACCGACAATTTCACCCGCGAGGAAGCTGCACCGGCCGTTACCAACAGCTTCAAGCAGGAACTGATCGACGCCGGTGTGCCGGCGGACATGCATGAGTGGCTCAGCCCACACGGAGTCGGCGCCCTCGTGGCCAGGATGGGCATCACGTTTGTGGAAATCTCCGCCGAGCGGACGGTCGGAACCATGCCCGTCCAAGGCAACACACAGGTAGCCGGAATCCTGCATGGTGGTGCTCACATGGTCCTCGCCGAGACCCTGGGATCCTTCGCCGCGGGAGTTCACGCCGGACGGCACCGTCAGGCGTTGGGAATCGAGATCGGTGCCACTCATCACCGCGCAGTTTCCTCCGGCACTGTTACCGGCACGGCGACGGCCATTCATCTGGGCCGGACACTCACCACGCATGAAATCGTGATGACCGACGACGACGGGCGCCGCCTCTCGACGGCCCGGATCACCAACCTCCTCCGGGACAAGCGCTAAGGGATCCGGCCGATGCTGACGGCGGAGCGCATCCTCATCTACGGCGTCACAGGCTCGGGGAAATCGACCTTGTGCCGGGACCTTGGCGAGAAGACCGGCTTGCCCAGGCATTGGGTGGACGATCTGACCTGGGAACCCGGATGGGTGCAGGTACCGCTGGAGGTCCAGCGCAGCCGCATAGCCGGCATCTGTGCCGGAAGGCGCTGGATTCTCGATTCTGCCTACTCAAGCTGGGTGGATATTCCCTTGGAGTCGGTCCAGCTGATCATTTGTCTCGATTATCCCCGCTGGCTCTCGTTTGGGCGCCTGCTGGTCCGGACGTTTGCGCGAAACCGGGATAAGAAAGAAATCTGCAATGGCAACGTTGAATCGTTCCGCAATACATTCTCCCGCGATTCAATACTGCTCTGGCACTTCAAATCCTTCAGCCGCAGACGCGCCCGCATGCGTGCCATGGCTGCTGATGCAGCATCGCCAAGTGCCGGATCTCCGGCATTGCTGCTCTTTAAATCACCGCGCGAAACGGCCTCCTGGGTGAGATCCCTTCCGGACGGTGATGAAAAGCTGAATCGTTAGAATATTTTCGATTTCGCTACTGGTGCTTGGTCCTTCAGCGTGGTCCATCACTTCATCTTCTCCCGCCGCCAGCGGCAAATCGTTCCAATGATGATCTGATAATGCACCTGGCAGCCTTGGATGCGTAGTGCCTAAAGAACCTATTTAGATCAATACCGGCTACGAGTGATCAGGACATTCACCCTGGTCTGCAGCTCCCGTGGACTGAACGGCTTCACAACGTAGTCGTCGGCACCGGCCGCAAAACCGGCTTCAATGTCGCGCTCCTGATTCCTCGCCGTCAGCAGAAGGATAGGGGTCTGGATGGCCGGTTCCGAACCACGCAGCGACTTGACTACGTCGATTCCGGAAATCCCGGGCATCATCACATCCAGCACGATAGCGTCAAAGTGCTGTCCCGTGGCGAGCTCCAAGGCTTCTGCACCGTCGTCGGCCGTCAGAATCTCATGTCCGGCACTGGAAAGTTTCAGCGCGACGAGGTCCCGGATGTCGGGATCATCATCAACCACGAGAATTTTTGCATTGCTCACAGGCGATCATCCGCTGCCGGATCGCGGGAAATGAGACCAATCATACTTTGATGGTATCGAACCTGGATCCCGCCAAAATTTGGTGCCCGAAGTGGGACTTGAACCCACACACCTTTCGGTACTGCATTTTGAGTGCAGCGCGTCTGCCAATTCCGCCATTCGGGCCGGCCCGGATCCTTCAGCGTCAGTTCGCTGCGTCACCGAGTGCGCGAAACTACTGTACATGCCGATAGGCTGTTTCCGTGAACCGGCGACAATACCGGTTCACAATTCCGTTGATTTTCCGCATCCGAGGAGCCCCTAGTGTCTGAGCAAGCCGAGTCCACCCCCGCACGTCGAGTGATTGTGGCTGAGGACGAGACTTTGATCCGCCTGGACATTGTCGAGATTCTCCGTGGTGAGGGCTACGACGTCGTTGCCGAAGCCGACAATGGTGAACGGGCCGTGGAGCTGGCCAAGGAGCACCGTCCGGATCTTGTCCTGATGGATGTCAAGATGCCGGTGATGGACGGCATCACCGCCGCCGAGCAGATCGTTAAGGCCAGGATCGCCCCGGTCGTGCTGCTCACCGCTTTCAGCCAGAAGGAACTGGTCGAACGTGCCCGTGATGCCGGCGCCATGGCGTACGTCGTTAAACCATTTACGCCGTCGGACCTGGTCCCGGCGATCGAAATCGCGCTGTCACGCCACGAGGAAATTAAGGCGCTCGAGTCCGAGGTGTCGGACCTGCAGGAGCAGTTCGCGACCCGCAAGCTCGTTGAACGCGCCAAGAGCCTGTTGACCACGAAGATGGGCCTGACGGAGCCGGAAGCGTTCCGCTGGATCCAGAAGACCTCGATGGACCGCCGGCTCAGCATGCGTGAGGTTGCCGAAACCATCATCAACCAGGTGAATTAAGCGGCAAAGGTGGCCTGCGGAACTATCCGCAGGCCACCTTTGCCGAAAATTGTTGAGGCGGGAGTTTACTTCCGCTTCTTCTCATCCTGTGGCCAGGGTCCGACCTTTTCCTTGACGCTCTGGCGCTCGGAGCCCTCGGGCAGCATGCCTGCGTCAGTCACATCTCCAACCTTGTGGACCTTCAACGAGTTGGTCGAACCCGCTTGTCCTGGAGGCGAACCGGCCGCAATGACCACCAGGTCGTCGCGCTGGACCAGACCCTGGGTGAAGAGCGTCTTGTCGACCTGCGCGGTCATGGCGTCGGTGTGCGTGACGAAGTCGACCAGCAGCGGCTGGATTCCCCAGGTCAACGCGAGCTGACAGCGCACCGCCTCCACCGGGGTGAACGCGAATACCGGCTTGAGCGGGCGCAGGCGGGACAGCCGCCGTGCCGAGTCGC
>NZ_KI914621.1:80917-83128 GCF_000520495.1 Arthrobacter sp. H14 | reverse complement strand
CAGGCGGGACAGCCGCCGTGCCGAGTCGCCAGACTGGGTGAACGTGCAAATGTACTTTGCGTCCAACTGGTTGGCGATTTCGACCGATGCGCGGGTGATGGCGCCGCCGCGGGTTTTCGGGGAGCTGCCGAGCGGAGGAATGCGTTCCAGGCCGTCCGCTTCGGTTGCCTCGATGATCCGGGCCATGGTCTGCACGGTTTCGATGGGGTACTCCCCCACACTGGTTTCACCCGAAAGCATTACGGCATCCGCGCCGTCGAGAACGGCGTTGGCGCAGTCCGAAGCTTCTGCGCGGGTCGGACGGGGGCTGTCGATCATAGATTCGAGGACCTGCGTGGCCACGATGACCGGCTTGGCCCACCGGCGTGCCATTTCAATGGCCCGTTTCTGCACCAGCGGCACTTCCTCCAGTGGAAGTTCGACGCCGAGGTCCCCGCGGGCGACCATGATGGCGTCGAAGGAGTCGATGATTTCCTCGAGGTGGTCCACTGCCTGCGGCTTCTCGATTTTGGCGATCACCGGCGTCCGGCGGCCTTCCTCATCCATGATCTCGTGGACACGCTTGATATCGACGGCGTCGCGGACAAACGACAGTGCGACAAGATCCACGCCACGGCGGATCGCCCAGCGCAGATCGTCCTCGTCTTTATCGCTCAGTGCCGGCACGTTGACGGCCACACCGGGAAGATTGATTCCCTTGTTGTTGGAAACTGTTCCGGCGACCTCGACTTCGGTGATGACCCGGGGTCCCTCAATGGCAACGGCGCGAAGGCCGACCTTGCCGTCATCGATCAGGATCGGGTCCCCGGCCTGGACATCCTCGGGCAAGCCCTTGAAGGTTGTCGAGCAAATCCCGGCCGTGCCCTCGACGTCCTCGGTCGTGATCACGAACCTGTCTCCGACGGCCAAAGTGTGCGGACCGTTGGCGAACCGTCCAAGGCGGATCTTAGGTCCCTGCAGGTCGGCCATGATGCCAACAGCCTTGCCGAGGTGGTCCGCGGCCTTGCGGACGTTCTCATACGTGCCGTCGTGAACCGAGTGGTCCCCGTGGCTCATATTCATGCGGGCAACGTCGACCCCTGCTTCGAGTACCGCCAGGGTGTTCTCATAACTGGCAATAGCCGGACCGAATGTAGCAACAATTTTTGCGCGTCTCATATACCTAGCCTAGTAGTCATCTGTTGATTAGTTGGCGACGGCCGTCTCTACAGCGCGGAGATGGATTGATCCGTCGGTGAAACCGGTGCAGGCAGCCGGGTGCTGCCCATCAAGTACTTATCCACGGCAGCCGCGCACGCACGGCCTTCCGCGATGGCCCAGACAATCAGGGACTGCCCTCGGCCAGCGTCTCCGGCGGCGAAAACGCCGTCGGTGGTTGTCATGTAATAACCGTCACGTTCTACATTGCCACGTTCGTCGAAGGCAGCATCGACTTGTGCGGCGAGTTCTTCGGATTCCGGTCCGGTGAAGCCAAGCGACAGGAACACCAGGTCGGCGGGGATTTCGCGCTCGGTACCCGCTTTCGGCACCCGCCGGCCATCAACGAACTCGGTCTCGGCAACCTTGATGGCCTTGAGTACGCCGTCTTCGCCCAGGAATTCGACGGTGGAGGCGAGATACGTCCGCTCTCCACCTTCTTCATGGGCGGAGGCAACCTCGAACAGCGTCGGGAATGTAGGCCAAGGCTGATGCGGTGCACGCTCCGGCGCTGGCTGCTTGCCGATGGCGAGCGTCGTTACCGAGGCCGCCTGATGCCGGTGTGCCGTGCCCAGGCAGTCGGCTCCGGTATCGCCGCCGCCCAGAATCACCACGTGCTTGTCCTTGGCGTTGATCTGGTCCGGTACTTCTTCACCGGCCACCACCCGGTTCGACTGGACGAGGTAATCCATCGCGAAATGCACGCCGTTCAAGTCCCGTCCGGGGATCGGCAGGTCCCGTGGCACCGTGGCTCCGGTGGCAATAACGACGGCGTCATAGCGGCGCCGCAGTTCGCTCCAAGTAATGTCCGTGCCAATGTCGATGCCGGCACGGAAGCGGGTGCCTTCCTCCCGCATTTGCCGCAACCGCCGGTCGATGTGCTCCTTCTCCATCTTGAAGTCCGGAATCCCGTACCGAAGCAGTCCACCGATGCGGTCGTCCCGCTCGTATACCGCTACCGTGTGGCCCACCCGGGTGAGCTGCTGCGCGGCGGCAAGGCCTGCCGGTCCGGAA
>NZ_KI914621.1:56500-80817 GCF_000520495.1 Arthrobacter sp. H14 | reverse complement strand
GCTCGTGGGTATCCACCCAGCCGTTCTCGAACGCGTCATCAATAATCGAGACTTCGACCTGCTTGATCGTGACCGCAGGCTGGTTAATGCCCAGCACACAGGAGGACTCGCAGGGAGCGGGGCACAGCCGGCCGGTGAATTCGGGAAAATTGTTCGTGGCGTGCAGGCGCTCGATCGCCTCTTCGCCCTTGCCCCTGCGGACCAGGTCATTCCACTCAGGAATGAGATTGCCCAGCGGGCATCCCTGGTGGCAGAACGGAATTCCGCAGTCCATGCAACGGCCGGCTTGGCGCCGCAGGGTTCCGCTTTCCTGTGCTTCGTGGACTTCTTTCCAGTCCATGATCCGCACGGGAACGGGCCGGCGTGGCTGCGTTTCGCGCTCGGTTACTTTCATGAAACCCCGTGGATCAGCCACCGGTTACCTCCAGAATCCGGTTCCACACTTCATCGCCGTCGGGGTCCAGCCCCTCTTCGATGGCCTCCGCGCGGGTCTGCAGAACAGCGGCAAAATTGCGTGGCAGCACCTTGGTGATCCTGCCGATGGTTGATTCAAAGTCCGAAAGCAGATGGCTTCCCGAAGTGGATCCGGTCTTGGCTTCCCGAAGTGGATCCGGTCTCTTCGACATGCTCGACCAGCAACTGGTGCACGATGTCCACGTCCTCTGCGTCAGGCTCGAGCAGCAGCAACTCGCCGGCGTCGAAGCTTTGTTTGTTCAGCCGGGTGGTTTCAAGGTCCAGCACAAATGCTGTGCCGCCGGACATACCGGCGCCGAAGTTGCGTCCGGTCCTGCCCAGAATCAGTGCCTGACCGCCGGTCATGTACTCACAACCGTGGTCGCCGATACCTTCAGCCACCGCCGTCGCACCGGAATTCCGGACCAGGAACCGTTCGCCTACTTGTCCACGCAGGAACATCTCCCCGCTCGTCGCGCCGTAGCCGATGACATTTCCGGCGATCACATTCCGGTCTGCGGGGAAGGGATTGCGGCGGTCCGGCTGGACGGTGATGCGACCACCGGACAGTCCCTTGCCTACATAGTCGTTGGAGTCTCCGAACAGCCGCAGCGTGATGCCGGCCGGCAGGAACGCACCGAGTGATTGGCCGGCCTGTCCGGTAAGCGTGACATCGATGGTTCCAGGCGCCAGCTCCGAAATACCGAAGCGCTTGGTCACCTCGTGCCCCAGCATGGTTCCCACCGACCGGTCGGTATTGAGGATGTCGAGGGAAATCTTCACCGGTGCCCGGTCGGTCAGGGCCTCGGCACTGAGCGTGATCAGCTGCTGGTCAAAGTGCTTGTCCAGGTTGTGATCCTGGCGCACCAGATTCCGGCGCGGGGCGTCGTCGTCGAACTCCATTCCGTGCAGGATCGGGTCAAGGTCGAGTCCATCGGCCTTCCAATGGTCCTTCGCTTCCTTGGTGTCGAGACATTCGACTCGGCCGATGGCCTCTTCCAGGCTCCGGAATCCCAGTTCGGCGAGGATTTCGCGGACCTCCTCGGCCAGGAACTCGAAGAAGTTAATCACGAATTCCGGCTTGCCGCTGAACCGTTGGCGCAGCAGTGGGTTTTGCGTAGCTACACCCACCGGGCAGGTGTCGAGGTGGCAGACGCGCATCATGATGCAACCCGAAACCACCAGGGGCGCGGTGGCAAAGCCGAATTCTTCGCCGCCCAGCAAGGCTGCGATCACGACGTCGCGGCCGGTTTTCAGCTGCCCGTCGACCTGGACAACCACCCGGTCGCGCAGCCCGTTGAGCATCAGCGTCTGTTGCGTTTCGGCCAGACCCAGTTCCCAGGGAGCACCGGCGTGTTTCAGCGAGTTCAGCGGGCTGGCTCCGGTCCCGCCGTCGTGCCCGGAAACCAGTACGACGTCGGCCTTTGCCTTGGTCACGCCGGCCGCCACGGTGCCGATCCCCACTTCGGAGACCAGCTTCACATGGACGCGCGCCGAGGGGTTGGACCGCTTGAGATCGTAGATCAGCTGCGCCAGATCCTCGATGGAGTAAATGTCGTGGTGTGGCGGGGGCGAAATCAGTGCCACTCCGGGGGTGGAATGACGGGTTGTTGCCACCCACGGGTAGACCTTCTGGCTCATCAGCTGGCCGCCCTCGCCGGGCTTTGCCCCCTGTGCCATCTTGATCTGGAGGTCATCGGCGTTGGTCAGGTACAGGCTGGTCACACCGAACCGGCCGGAGGCGACCTGCTTGATCGCCGATCGGCGCTCCGGATCCAGCAGCCGGTCCACGTCCTCGCCGCCTTCACCGGTATTGGATTTTGCGCCGAGCCGGTTCATGGCAATCGCCAGAGTTTCGTGGGCTTCCTGGGAGATCGATCCGTAGCTCATCGCACCGGTGGAAAAGCGCTTGACGACCTCCGACACCGGTTCGACTTCCTCCAACGGCACTGGTTGGCGGTCGCCCGCATTGAACTTCAGCAGACCGCGAAGGGTCATCAAGTCCTTGGACTGGTCATCGACGCCCCGGGTGTAGGCCTTAAAAATGTCGTACCGGCGCTCACGGGTGGCGTGCTGGAGGCGGAACACCGTTTCCGGATTGAACAAGTGCGGCGGTCCTTCACGGCGCCATTGGTACTCGCCACCGTTTTCGAGCGCCCGGTGGGCCTGTTCCACGCCGTCGTCCGGGTAGGCAGTGGCATGGCGGGCAGCGGTCTCGGCGGCGATGACTTCCAGACCCACTCCACCGAGCTGGGAAACGGTGCCGGCGAAGAATTCATCCACTACCTCCTGGGACAAGCCCAGCGCCTCGAAGGTCTGCGCGCCGCAGTAGGAGGCGACGGTGGAGATACCCATCTTGGACATGATTTTCTGCACCCCCTTGCCGAGTCCCTTGATCAGGTTCTCGACAGCCTGGGACTCAGTTACGCCTTCGACTTCGCCGTTGCGGACCAGTTCCTCGCAGCTTTCCATCGCCAGGTACGGGTTGACGGCGGACGCGCCGTAGCCGATCAGGGCAGCCACATGGTGCACCTCGCGGACGTCGCCGGCCTCAACGACGAGCGAAGTTTTGGTCCGGTTGGCGCTGCGCAGCAGGTGATGATGCACCGCGGACAGCAGCAACAGGGACGGGATGGGAGCCCACTGGGCGTTGGATTCACGGTCCGAGATCACTACGTGCTGCACGCCACGGTTCATCGCCGCGGAGACCGTCTCGCAGATTTCCGCCAATCTGGCGCGCAGCGAAGCCGCACCGCCTTCTGGCCGGTAGAGGCCACGGATGCGCATGGCTGCCCTGCCGCCATCGTCGGTTTCAAGATTGGCGATTTTGGCAAGCTCGTCGTTATTGATGACGGGGAACGTGAGTTCCACCTGTTTGGCGTGCACCTGTCCCTGGCTAAGCAGGTTTCCGTCCGGCCCGATGGCCGTGTGCATCGATGTGACGAGTTCCTCGCGGATGGAATCCAGCGGCGGATTGGTGACCTGCGCAAAGGACTGCACGAAGTAGTCGAACAGCAGCCGTGGGCGCTTTGACAGCACCGCCACCGGGGTGTCGGAGCCCATCGCCCCCAGCGGCTCCGCGCCCGTCTTCGCCATGGGTCCGAGCAGGATACGCAGTTCCTCCTGGGTGTAGCCAAACGTCCGCTGCCGGCGGTTGATCGAGGCGGCGGTGTGCACCACGTGTTCGCGCTCGGGCAGGTCGCCGAGGCTGACCATATTTTCCTTCACCCACTGTGCCCAGGGGTTTGCGGCGGCGACCTCGGTTTTGACTTCCTGGTCGTCGATGATGCGTCCGGCATCGGTATCGACGAGGATCATCTTGCCGGGGGAAACCCTGCCCTTCTTCACCACTCTCGCGGGGTCGACATTGAGGACTCCAACTTCCGAGGCGAAAATGACCAGGCCGTCCTCTGTAACCCAGTAACGCCCGGGCCTCAGCCCATTGCGGTCCAGGGTGGCGCCGACAAGCTTTCCGTCCGTAAAGGAGACCGCGGCAGGGCCGTCCCACGGCTCCATCAGCATCGAGTGGTACTGGTAGAACGCACGCCGCGCTGGGTCCATCGTCGCGTGGTTTTCCCATGCCTCCGGAATCATCATCATGATGGCGTGCGTGATCGGCCGGCCGGAGAGCGTCAATAGCTCGGCCACCTCGTCGAAGGATGCCGAGTCGGAGGCCCCGGGAGTACAGATGGGGTACAACTCTTCGGGTATGTCTCCGAGCAGCGGACTCGCCAGCTGGGACTGCCGGGCGCGCATCCAGTTCCGGTTGCCCTTGACGGTGTTGATTTCTCCGTTGTGGGCAATGGTGCGGAATGGCTGGGCCAGCGGCCACGACGGGAAGGTGTTGGTCGAGAAGCGCGAATGGACGATCCCGAGCTTGGTCTTGAACCGCGGGTCCGAGAGGTCCGGGTAGAACGGCTCCAGCTGGGCCGTGGTCAGCATTCCCTTGTATACGATCGTCTTGGAGGACAGCGATGGGAAGTAGACGCCGTACTTGTTCTGCGCGCGTTTGCGGACCCGGAAGGCCTTTGCATCCAGATTCCCTTCTGCTGCACCTGGTGCCGGGGCGAGGAAGACCTGTACGAAGTTGGGCATACAGGCGCGCGCCATGGCGCCAACGAGGTCGGCGACGACCGGCACCTTGCGCCATCCGAGCACAACCAGATCCTCTTCCATGGCCAGGGCTTCGACACCTTCCTTGGCCGTTTCACCTTCGGTGCGCTCAGTCGGGAGGAAGGCCGTGCCGACGGCGTACCGGCCGGCCGGCGGGAGCTCGAAACCTGCCACCGCGCGGAAGAACTCGTCCGGGACCTGAGTCAAAAGTCCTGCACCGTCACCGGTTCCCTCATCGGCTCCCACCGCACCGCGGTGTTCCAGATTGCGCAAGGCGGTCAGGGCGGCATCAACGATGTCATGGCCAGGCTCTCCACGGAGCGTGGCAATGACGGCAAGCCCACAGGCGTCTTTTTCGTTCTCTGGAGAGTACAGGCCGGTGGATTCGGGAATGGCTGCGAAGCGCCCGAACGGCGATGGTGCGGCCGACGAATTGGCGTTGAACGGTACAGAAGTCATGACTGGTGTCCTTCCCCCTTCAGATGGAGCTGGTGGAGGGGACAACTTTGGCCCCACACACGTCTGTTCGATACAGACATGCGTGATTTGTACTGAAATACTATGGCAAGTCGGCCCTGATAGTTCCGGAAACCGGGCAACATTTTAGTTACGCTTCCGCGACGGGCGGGTCATTCCCGGGCCACGGCGGAGAGCCTTGCCATTTACCACGTCTACGTGGTCGAGTCCTGCCAGGTGGTAGTGGCGGGCCTATGAATTCCGCTCGTTAGGGTGATCGAGCGTTGAAGTGTCTTGTGCATCACTTCGGGTATCAGAGACTTTAGCATGTCCGTCATGTTCGGTGCTGCCTTCATCATCGACATTACTGCCTTGCGGGCTCTTGTCGGATGCATCCGTGGCGGCGTGCGCGTCGGCCGCGTCCTTGTCCCCGGAGCCGGCATCCACCGTACCTTCAGGTTCCGATGTTTCTGCTCCAGATTCGTCCGTTTCGGGTTTAGGCTCGCGTCCGGGCAGGTACACGGAATGTGACACACCGCTGTCCTTCATCCGCCGTCCGAGCACTATGAAGACGATGACGGCCACGACGAAGACAATGATGCTTGTCCACACGTTGAGCCGGACGCCGAAGATGAGTTCGGCGTCGTCAATCCTCATTGCTTCAATCCAAACCCGGCCGAGGGTGTAATAAGCGGCGTACAGCCAGAACAGGCGCCCGAGGCGGAACTTGAAACGCCGGTCGAGCAGGAGCAGCAGTGCCACGCCCGCCAGGTTCCACAGCGATTCGTAGAGAAACGTGGGGTGGAACAGCGTATCGGCGGGCAACCCGGCGGGGAAGTCGGGGTTGTCGGCGTCGATCTCCAGTCCCCACGGCAGTGTGGTGGGTCCACCATAGAGCTCCTGATTGAACCAGTTGCCCCACCTGCCGATGGCCTGCGCCAGCAGCAAACCGGGCGCAGCGGCATCCATGAAGGCCGTCAGTTTGACTCCGGACCGCCGGCAGCCAATCCAGGCACCCACAACGCCCAGTACGACGGCGCCCCAGATTCCCAGCCCGCCGAGCCAGATCTGCGGGATCAGCCACAGGTTGCCGTCCTCACCGAAGTACGCGTCGGGCGAGGAGAACACGTGGTACAGCCGCCCACCGATAATGCCGAACGGCACGGCCCAGATAGCGATATCCCAGATGGCGTCTTCGGGGCCGCCGCGGCGCTGCCACCGCACGGACGTCAGCCAAAGGGCCGCCGCGATACCGGCCAGGATGCACAATGCGTACGCATGTATGGTCAACGGCCCAATGTTGAAGCCACTCCAGTCGGGACTGGGGATGCTCATGGGCAGTTGGGTGACCGCGTCAACGGCAGTTCGCATTAGTTAGCTTCCTGTGGTGCGGGTATCGCAATTGCTGGCGGATATGGTGATCCGGGTTAAGGACGTGCTTGTCCAGCTTGCATTATGCCAGTCCAGCGCTCAGTTCTTTGGCAAGCTGTCCGACGGCGCCGACCCCGCCGTCGCGCAGGGCCGCCACCAAGGCGGTTCCCACGATGACGCCGTCGGCATAGGCGGCGATTTCACGGACATGTTCGGCGGTGGAAACACCAAGGCCGACACAGACCCGCTTGGCTCCTGCCGCATGCGTGTCGTCAACGACCTTATGGGCGGCGCTGCTGACCTTGCTGCGTGCGCCGGTCACTCCCATAATGGAAACCGCGTAGACAAAGCCGCGGCTGGCTTCGACCGTGCGGTGCAGCCGCTCCGGTGAGGAGGAAGGCGCGACCAGGAAGATCCGGTCCAGGCCGTACTTGTCCGAGACCTCCATCCATTCGGCGGCTTCGTCGGGAATAAGGTCGGGCGTGATCAGGCCCGCTCCCCCGGCCTCTGCCAGCCTGCGGGCGAATTCGTCCACTCCGAGGCGCATCACCGGGTTCCAGTACGTCATGACGACGACCGGAACATCCGTCCGTGCGGTAATTCCTGCGACGACGTCGAAGAGCTGGCTTACCCTGAACCCGTTGGCGAGTGCCTCCACTGTGGCGTCCTGGATAACCGGACCGTCCATTACCGGATCCGAATACGGAACGCCGATCTCGATCAGGTCCACGCCGTTGTCGGCAAGGGCGACGGCGGCATCAATTGACCTGGCGACGTCCGGATAACCTGCGGGCAGATATCCGATCAGGGCCGACCGTCCGGCGTTACGTGCGCGGTCGATGGCCGCTGCAGATTTGCTGGTCTGCCCGCTGTCGACGGCGCCGCTCATTTGTCTTCCCCTTCGGTCACGGTTTTGGAATCCACTTTTTCAGTCTCCAGGAGGTCAAACCATTCCGCGGCCGTGGCGACGTCCTTATCACCCCGGCCGGAGAGGTTGACGATGATGATTGCTTCATTGACGGGACGTCCGGCACCGGTGTGGCCGGCCTCGTCCCAGCGCCGGGCAACTTTCAGTGCACCAGCGAGGGCGTGCGCCGACTCGATCGCCGGGATAATCCCTTCCGTACGGCACAGCAGCTGGAAGGAATCCATCGCTTCGGCGTCGGTAATGGGTTCATACGTGACCCTGCCGATATCGGCGAGGTAGGAATGTTCCGGACCCACCCCGGGGTAGTCCAATCCGGCGGAGATGGAGTGCGATTCAACGGTCTGGCCGTCTTCATCCTGCATTAGGTAAGAGCGGGCACCGTGAAGGACGCCGGGGCGGCCCAGGGTAATGCTGGCAGCGTGGCGTCCGGTTTCGACACCGTCGCCGCCGGCCTCGAACCCGAAGATTTCGACGTCCTTGTCGTCGAGGAAGGCATGGAATATCCCGATGGCGTTGGAGCCGCCGCCGATACAGGCGCAGACTGCATCCGGCAGGGCACCGGTCTGTTCCAGGATCTGCCCGCGTGCTTCGTCGCCGATGACCTCGTGGAAGAACCGGACCATCGCTGGAAACGGATGTGCTCCGGCAGCGGTGCCAAGCAGATAGTGGGTATGGTCCACGTTGGCGACCCAGTCGCGCAGCGCTTCGTTAATGGCATCTTTCAGTGTCTGTGAGCCATGCGCGACCGGAATGACTTTGGCTCCGAGCAGTTCCATCCGGGCAACGTTCAGCGCCTGGCGGCGGGTGTCCTCCGCCCCCATGTAGACGACGCATTCCATTCCCATCAGGGCGGCCGCCGTCGCGCTGGCCACGCCATGCTGACCGGCACCGGTTTCGGCAATCAGCCGGGTCTTGCCCATCCGCTTGGCCAGCAGTGCCTGCCCCAGCACGTTGTTGATCTTGTGCGACCCCGTATGGTTCAGGTCCTCACGCTTAAGGAAGATGCGGGCGCCGCAGGCGTGTTCGCTGAATCGCTTCGCTTCGGTCAGCAGGGACGGCCGTCCAGAGTAATTGCGGTTCAAATCCGCGACCTCGGCGACGAAGTCCGGGTCTGCACACGCTTTCTCGAAAGTGTCCTCGAGCTCGTCGAGGGCGGCAATCAGTGATTCAGGCATCCAACGCCCGCCATAAGCGCCGAAGTAGGGACCTGTGGCTCCCCGCAGCGACTCCCGGCCTTCAAGGAACGCTTCCGCCCCTTCCGCCCCGGTGCCTTGCGTCTGGCTGTCGTCGGTCCCGGCCGCCGTGCTGTCACCGGCTGCGGCAACTTTCCTGGTCCTTTCCGGATCGGTGGCGGTCTCCGCCGTCCGCTGCGGTGGCTGCGGTTTGTCAGTCATTGATGCACCTTCTAGGTTTCGAAAGGCGGGCACTGCACCGCTGCGGCGGCTGCACCCGACGGGCTTCTTGCGGCGGCGCTGCTATCGGTTGGCGATAACTGCGGCGCCGGCGCGGCTGAATGTCTCGATGGCCTCTTGGGGATTGTTGTTCCGGACCAGTGCCTCGCCGACCAAAATCGCGTTGGCTCCAAGCGACGCGAAATGTTCGACGTCGGCCACATCCCGGACCCCCGATTCGGCAACGATCAGCGAACCGGCGGGGATGGTTTCGGCCAGGGAAGCGAAGACCGACCGGTCGATGTCGAGGGTTTTCAGGTTGCGGACGTTGACGCCGATAATACGGGCGTTGGCGGCAACGGCACGTTCAACTTCCTCAACCGTGTGAACCTCAACCAGCACGTTCATGCCGAGTTCATGGCTCAATCCCATCAGTTCCGTCAACTGCGCGTCGGACAAGGCCGCAACGATCAACAGGATCAAGTCCGCCCCATGGGCGCGGGCTTCCAGCACCTGGTAGGCATCGACGGTGAAGTCTTTACGCAACAGCGGCACCTGCACACTGGATCGGACAACATCCAGGTCCTGCAGCGAACCGCCGAACCGGCGCTGTTCGGTGAGCACACTGATGACGGCCGCTCCGCCGTCTGCGTAGCTGCGCGCCAGCACCGACGGATCCGCGATATGGGCCAAATCGCCTTTGGAGGGGCTCTTGCGCTTAACTTCGGCAATTACCCGCAGGTGTGCCCGGGGCGCGTCGTTGCCTCCGAGGGCTGCAAAAGCGTCCAGTGCGGGGGCCGTTGCGGCGGCCATATCCCGCAGCTGCAACGTGCTGACAGCCGATTTACGGTCCTGCAGGTCCTCTTTGACCCCAACAATGATGTCGTCGAGAACGCTCACGCTCAGTGTCCGTTGTTCTTGAGTTTATGACCGCCGACGCCGTAGCCGACCTTGCGCATGATCAATCCAACGAGCAGCCCGATGCCCATCACGACGACGCCGATCCAGAACCACAGCGCACTTGCGAGGGCAAAGGCCACGCAGGAAATAGCCGACCCGAACAGCACAATGGCCACCAGCGTCCAGGCGGCAGGACTATTGCCGTGACCGACGGGTTCCGCGTGGCGCTCCGCCTCGGCGGCGGCGCGGGCTTCAGCTGATTCAGAAGTGTTGACGGTGGCGTTGGCGCCCATGGTGAATCTCCCTAACGTATTTGTGCCTTCGTCCATTCTGCCATTACTTGCAGCGGTTGACTGCCCTGTTACCGGCGCTGTGGAGTTTATGAGCTTTTATCCCGTTGGGTCCTTGCCACGGCTTAGCTGGTCCCAACTCTCAATCTCGTCCGCGGGCTCTTCGTCCGCTTCGTTTGGGGTGCCCGGCTCCCCGGGCCGCGCCGGGTCTGAAACCGGCGCGAAGCCATCCCGTTCATGCCGCTTCTCCGCATCCGTCTTCACTGTGGAACCGCCTGCAGCGGCCGGCGGACCTTGTGCAGACATGCCAGCCGCTGCGCTACTTGCCCCTGCGGAGGACGAAGCGTCAGTGTCAAAGCGCTTGCTGCGGCCCCAGTAACGACCGGCAAGTACGATCACGACGGCGCTGATAGCCAGCAGCACGCCTCCAGCGACCGCAATCGCCGGGAAAACGGTGACGGATGTTTGGGCGGAGCTGCCGATAATGCCGATCGCGTCTGCGACCTGCCCTTCGGACGAGGCCCTCGGATTCGCCACCACGCTGAGTGCCGAGGCGATGATTCCGGCCGCGGCCGCGAGGATGATCACCGCGATAGCCAGACGCGCTATCCGGCCGGCGATCGTTGAGGCCAGGGCTCCGGCCAAGGAAACCAATGCGAGCGCCGTCACGGCCGTGGCCGCCTCGCTGCCGGCGATGGTGAGATCAGGCGTCGGCACCGCTTGTTCAGGCAGATCCACCCTCAGCCAGGTCTGCGTTGTCGAAGCAAAGACGATGGCCGCACTGACTATTGTCAACAGGACAACTCGACCCTTGCGGCTCCATGCCGGGGCGTTGGCGGCGCTCATCCTTGTTGCTCCTGTCCACCCACGGCTCTTGGGGATGTTCCGGCGTCGTTCCTCTGCACCGGCTCAAGCCGTTCCGACAACCAGGCAGCACGCAAGGGAGCAGCGGCCTTGTTGACCGATTCCGTTGCCTCGTCCGCCAACACGGAATCTGCGACGATGCCCCCGCCGGCCTGCACGTAGGCCCGGCCTTCGCGCAGCAGGAGCGAGCGGATGGCGATGGCCATATCCATATCGCCGGCGAAATCAAGGTAGCCCACAACCCCGCCATAGACGCCGCGGCGGTGGGGTTCGAGCTCGTCGATCAGTTGCAGGGCACGTGGTTTCGGCGCGCCGGAAAGCGTTCCTGCGGGGAACGTCGCCGCGAGCACATCGTAGGCGGTTGCCGTGGAGGAGAGCTTCCCGACGACGGTCGAGACCAGGTGCATGATGTGGCTGAAGCGTTCAATCTCCATGAACTGACTGACATCGACGGAGCCCGGTTTGCAGACCCGCGAGATGTCGTTGCGGGCAAGGTCGACCAGCATCAGATGCTCGGCCCGTTCCTTTTCGTCGGCAAGCAGGTCCTCGGCCAGTTCCCGGTCCGCCTCGATGGTCTTCCCGCGCGGACGTGAACCGGCAATTGGATGCGTAATGACCTCTTCCCCGGTGACGGTCACCAGCGCTTCCGGGGAGGATCCGACCACGGAATACCGGCGGCCGTCAGCGTCCTGCAGCGAGAAGATGTACATATAGGGACTGGGGTTGGTCTGCCGAAGCACCCGGTACACGTCCAGCGGCGAGGAACGGCATTCGAGTTCGAACCGCCTGGAGATCACAACCTGGAAGACGTCGCCGTCGACAATGGCTTCCTTGCCGCGTTCAATCGCCGCGAGGTAGCGCTCCTCCTGCCACCGCTCCTGCACCAGCGGCATCAGCTCACTGCTGTCCTGCGGACCGGGAGTCATCACGGACACCCGCTCGCCGTCGCCGGTGGTCATCCTGTCCAGCATGGAATTCAGCCGGCCGGCGGCGTCGTGCCAGGCTTCGTCGACGCGCTGGGAGGTGTCGTCATAGTTGATGGCATTGGCGATCAGCAGGACAGATCCATCGGTATTGTCGTGAACGGCCATATCCGTGACCAGGCACATGGCCATCTCCGGAAGGTTCAGATCGTCCTCCGGCGGACTCGTCAGCCGTTCCCAATGCCGGACGACTTCCCAGCCGAGGAAACCGACCAGGCCGGAAGTGAAGGGTGGCAATCCTGCAAACCGTTCTGTCTGCAAGGCTTTGATGGTGTCCCGTACCGCGTCCACCGGATTGCCCTCGAGCGGAACCCCCACCGGAGGTTCTCCGAGCCAATGCGCCTGGCCATCCTTGGTGGTCAGGGTGGCGCGTGAGTCAGCGCCGATGAAGGAATAGCGGGACCAGACGCCGCCGCTGGCCGCCGACTCCATCAGGAATGTTCCGGGCTGGCCCTGCGCCAGCTTCCGGTACAAACCGATCGGTGTGTGGGCATCAGCGAGGACCTTCATGGTGACGGGGATAACCCTGTGCTCGCTGGCCAGCTCCCGGAATTCCTCCAGGGTCGGGCTGATGACTCCCAGATCGTGCATTTAGTCCGTTCCTTCGATCGGTCCGACGGCGGCGCGAAGGTCCCGTCCGTCAAAACATGTCCGTGTGCCGGTGTGGCAGGCGGCACCGACCTGGTCGACGCGGATCAACAGAGCGTCGCCGTCGCAATCCAGTGCGGCGGATTTCACCCACTGAACATGGCCGGAGGTGTCGCCTTTGCGCCAGTACTCTTGCCGGGAGCGGGAGTAAAAAGTGACTCTGCCGCTGGTGAGCGTGCGGCGCAGGGCTTCCTCGTCCATCCATCCAAGCATCAATACGTCGCCGGTATCGAATTGTTGAATGACTGCTGCCACTAGTCCGGAAGCGTCCTTTTTCAGTTCAAAAGCCAGCCGGCCGTCCGCATCAATCAGTGGGTGCTTGGAGGCAAGGGGCGGTGGGGAATCAGACATCCCTTCGATTCTAGTGCCAGCAGCCTGGTGTTCCATTTCTGCGGCCGGAAGTCACTCACCCAGTCCGTGCAGAGCCGATCCGGAGCAAGTCTCTGGTTCATTTCGGGCAATTGGAGCGATTGCATGCTAGTTTCAGCAGTGATGCACTTCGTTGAACCGTCCCGGGAAGTCCTGGCCGAAACACTGCTGGCGGCCGGACCGGGTTCGGCCACGCTCTGTGAAGGTTGGCAGACGCAGCATCTGGCGGCGCATCTCTATCTCCGCGAACACCGTGCCGCCGTCGCATTGGGTTTGGTCGCAAAGCCGCTGTCCAAAGTCAGTGACAAGGCAACGCGGAAGCTGGCTGAGGCGTCCAGCATCCGTGCCGAATATACGAAGCTGGTGGAGAAGTTCCGATCCGGCCCTTCCGCCCTATCGCCGATGAAGCTGCCGATCGTAGACAAGAACGTGAACTTGATCGAATATTTCGTCCACACCGAGGACGTCCGGCGCGCAACGAAACGCTGGGCTCCGCGGGCACTGGACGAGGAATATTCGTCGGCATTATGGGACGAACTCGTCAAGCGGGCCGCCATCCTCTACCGCGGCGTGGATCTCGGCATTATCCTGGTCCGTCCTTCCGGTCCCAGGCATGTGGCCAAGCGGGCACCCGTCTCGGTGGCCATCGTGGGTGAACCTGGCGAATTGCTGATGCACGCCCACGGACGGACGAAGCACGCGTTGGTCACCGTCGAAGGTGAGCCGGACGCGGTGGCGCTGCTGGACAGCGCCGAAATCGGTCATTAGCGGACCGGGTATCCAGCCTCGGCAATCGCCTTTTTCACTTCCGCGAGGGCGCTGACCGGTCCGAAGTGGAAAATCGATGCTGCCAGCACCGCGTCCGCGCCGGCCTGGACCGCCGGCGGAAAGTGCGCTGGCTCCCCTGCCCCGCCCGAAGCGATCAATGGGACTCTGACCGCCGCGCGGACCGCCCGGATCATCTCAAGGTCGAAGCCGTCCTTGGTTCCATCTGCATCAATCGAATTCAGGAGTATTTCGCCGACGCCGCGTTCTGCGGCTTCGTGTGCCCAAGCAACCGCGTCTATCCCGGTGCCCCTGCGTCCGCCGTGCGTGGTGACCTCGAAGCCCGACGGCGTCATCCCCGGCGCCCGGCGGGCGTCCAGCGACAGGACCAGCACCTGCGCGCCGAAGTGCGAGGTGATTTCGTCGATCACCTCGGGACGGTTAACGGCCGCTGTGTTGATGGACGCCTTGTCCGCACCGCAACGGAGCAGCCGGTCGACTTCGGCTACACCCCGCACGCCTCCGCCAACAGTCAGGGGGATGAAGACCTCTTCCGCTGTACGGGCCACCATGTCGAAGGTCGTTTCCCGGTCGCTGGACGAAGCCGTGACGTCCAGGAATGTCAGCTCGTCGGCACCGGCCGAATCATAACGGTGCGCCAGCTCCACCGGATCGCCCGCATCCCGCAGTCCGGCGAAATTGATGCCCTTGACCACCCGTCCGGCATCAACGTCCAGGCAGGGAATGACTCTAATGGCTACGCTCACGTCGCTGCCTTCCTAGATACGGCAGGCGTGGATACTGCTGACCAGAATGGCCCGCGCGCCGAGTTCATACAGGTCATCCATGATCTTATTCGTGTCCTGCCTGCGCACCATGGAACGCACCGCAACCCACTGGCGGTCGCGCAGCGGCGACACCGTCGGCGATTCCAGACCGGGGGTCATGTTGCAGGCGGCGTCGGCCAGGTCAACATGCACGTCGTAGTCCATCATCACGTATTGCTGTGCCACCAGCACGCCCTGGATCCGGCGCTGCAGCACGTCCAGACCGGCAGGCTGTTCCGATTCGGAACGTCCAATCAACACGGCCTCGGAGTACAGAATGGGGTCGCCGAACGTCTCCAGCCCGGACGCCCGCAAGGTGGTTCCAGTGGAGACGACGTCGGCCACGGCATCCGCCACACCAAGCCGGACGGCCGATTCGACCGCTCCATCCAACCGGACGACGGAAGCGTCGATGTCCCGGTCGGCGAGGTACCGGCGGAGCAATCCGTCGTAACTGGTGGCGATGCGGCGGCCGTTCAGCTGGGACAGGTCGCTGAACTCGCCCACTGGACCGGCAAACCGGAAGGTCGAGCCCGCGAAGCCCAGGTTCATGAGCTCCACGGCATTCACTTCGGCGTCGAGCAGGAGGTCGCGGCCGGTGATTCCGACGTCGAGGGTTCCGCCACCGACGTACACCGCAATATCCCGGGGGCGGAGGAAGAAGAATTCAATGTCGTTTTCCGGGTCCACGAGCACGAGCTCACGGCTGTCGCGCCGTTGGCGGTACCCGGATTCGGACAGTAGAGCGGAGGCGGCTTCGGACAGGGATCCCTTGTTGGGAACAGCTACTCGCAGCATAGTGAAATCTTTCAGTCGATGGTCCGTCGGAATCGTCGGCAGCGGGAACGGATCGCCTGGCGCGTCCGCTCCCTACAGATGCTTATAGACGTCCTCGAGCGTGAGACCTTTGGAGATCATTAATACCTGCAGGTGATACAGCAGCTGGGAAATTTCCTCCGCCGCGGCCTCGTCCGACTCGTACTCCGCGGCCATCCAGACCTCGGCGGCCTCCTCGACGACTTTCTTGCCGATGCCGTGCACCCCTGAATCGAGTTCAGCGACGGTGCGCGAACCGTCCGGACGGCTTCCGGCTTTTTCGCTGAGTTCGGCGAAGAGCGTCTCGAAGTTTTTCACATCTTCCAGCGTACCGGGTGCCTTCCTCCCGGGCGGATTTGCGCTACCGGTTATGACATTTCCCACGGCGCCATCGTCAACGCGGCCGCAAGTGCCGCCGTCGTTGCTTCATGGCCCTTGTCTTCTTTCGACCCGGGCAGACCGGCCCTGTCAATGCCCTGCTGTTCGTCGTCGCAGGTCAGCACGCCGAAGCCGACCGGTGTCCCGGTCCGGACAGTGACGTCGGTCAGTCCATCGGTGGCGGCCTGGCAGACATACTCGAAGTGAGGCGTTCCACCGCGGATAACGACGCCGAGGGCGACGACGGCGTCGAAGTGCGGTGCCAGCCGTGCGGCCGCGACCGGAAGTTCAAAGCTCCCCGGCACCCGCAGGACAGTCGGCTCGCTGACCCCCGCTTCTTCCGCGGCACGCCGGGCGCCGTCCAGCAGCCCGTCCATGATGGTGGTGTGCCAGCTGGAGGCAACGATGGCCAGCTTCAGCCGGGATGCGCCGTCGTCGTTCTTCAGGTCAATGGCCGGGGCCCCGTGGCCGCTCATAGTGCTCCCTTGGTTGTTTCCGCGCCGTTTTCGGGACGGTCTGGCAGTTCGGTGTCGTAGTCCGCCCCGGCGGCCGCTTCAAGTTCGGCGCTGAGCTCGTCGTCCAGTTCGGTCAACAGCGACAGTTTGTGGTTCATCCGGTCCCGTTTGGTCAGTAGATACCGTTCATTCTGGACCCGGGCCGGCACCTGTGTGGGCACCATCTCCTGCACTGCGATTCCATACTCCAGCAGCCGGGAAAGCTTGTCCGGATTGTTGCTGAGCAAACGGATGTGGAAGTGACCAAGTTCGGCAAGGATATGCGCGGCGGCCTGATAGTTCCTGGCATCCACCGGAAGTCCGAGCTGCTCGTTGGCCTCGACGGTGTCCGCACCTGCCTCCTGCAGCGCGTAGGCCCGAAGCTTGTTCGCCAGGCCAATGCCGCGGCCCTCATGGCCACGCAGGTAAATCAGTGTTCCACCCTGTTCCTGGATCAGCTTCAGTGCCATGTCCAACTGCTCACCGCAGTCACAACGGTACGATCCCATCACGTCTCCGGTGAGGCATTCCGAGTGCAGCCGGACCAATGGAGCGTCATCGCTTTTGCCTTCGGCCGATACACTCAAATGCTCGATCCCGCTACCGTTGTCCGTCCAGGCACGGGCACGGAAACTGCCGAACGCCGTCGGCAGTTCGACTTCCGGCCCACCGCTGACGGGAGGAAGTGCCGCCACCGGATCCAAAGTCCTGGATTCAGTCATGATTGTTCCTTTCCCCTGCGGCAACGGGTGTTCCAAAACGGCCGCTTTCGGACCGGCGCCGGAAAGCGGCGAGGTCCTCGATCGAAATCAGCAGGCAGTCCTGCTCCCGTCCGAACCGGCGCAGACCTTCCAGCCGCATCATCTCACCATCATCGTGCACAACTTCCGCAATCACACCAACCGGCTGGCATCCTGCCAGACGGCAAAGATCCACCGCCGCTTCAGTGTGTCCGGGACGTGTAAGCACACCACCTTCAACCGCACGAAGGGGGAAAATATGCCCTGGCCGGTGCAGGTCTGCGGCACTCGACGACGCCGATGCGAGCACGGCCGCGGTGCGGGCACGGTCGCCGGCGCTGATTCCGGTGGTCACTCCGGCAGCCGCATCACAGGAAACCGTGTATGCGGTGCCCTTGGCATCCTGGTTCACCTCAACCATGGCTGGCAGCTGCAGCAGTTCCGCCCGCTCTCCGGTCATCGGTACGCAGACGACGCCGGAGCTGTGCCGGATGGTCCAGCCCATCAATTCCCGGGTTGCGAACTGCGCCGCAAAAATGATGTCGCCCTCGTTCTCTCGGTCCTCGTTATCGACCACCAGCACCGGCCTGCCGGCGGCAATGGCGGCAATGGCATCCTCGATGGAGTCGAGACCGGGCCTATTGCGGGCTTCTGTGATGTTCATGATTGCTGCCTTCTCCCGTCGAAGGCCAGCAACCGTTCGGTGTACTTGGCCAGGACGTCAACTTCAATATTGACCGGTGATCCTTCTTCTTTGGCTCCGAGTCCCGTCTCGGTCAGGGTGGTTGGAATGAGCCCGACCTCGAACCATGGAGTTCCTTCAGCCGCATCGCTGACGGCGGTAACTGTCAGTGAGACTCCATCGACAGCAATGGAACCTTTTTCCGCAATGTACTTGGCGAGATTCTGCGGTACGGCAAAACGCAGACGTTCCCACTGCGCCTGCCGTTCCCGCTCGATCAGTGTCCCGACACCATCAACGTGCCCCTGGACGACGTGGCCATCAAGCCGCTCTCCGGCCTGCACGCAGCGCTCGAGATTTACGCTGTCGCCGGGCTTCAAACCACCCGTCGTGGAGCGCTTGAGAGTTTCCCCCATGACATCCACGTACAGCATTCCTGCTTCGATTCCCGTTGCAGTAAGGCAGACTCCATTGACCGCGATGGAGCCACCAATGCTGAGGTCCTTACTGCTCTGCGGGGCCTGCAGCACCAGCACTGCGCTGTCCTTGGCCGGATCAACATTGACCTCAACGACCCTGCCCTGCTCTGCGATAATTCCGGTAAACATGATTTCTCTCTATCCGCTCTACTGCTTTGCCGGTTCCAGCTGCAGCCGCAGATCGCGGCCCAGTGGTACCGCACATCCACGCCCGACGGGGTCCCATTCCCAATGCTGCGCCTGGCTCAATGAGGTGATGCCGAGATCCTCCAGGGCAGGAATTCCCCGGCCGAGAAACGTCGGCGCAAGGTAAACAATGATTTCGTCGACCAGCCCCTCCGCCAGGAACGCGCTGGAGACCTTCGATCCGCCCTCGATCATCAGGTGGCGCACGCCGCGCGCATGAAGCTCGATCCCAACGAGGCGCGGGTCATGGCTGTTGTAGTGCACAAATCCGCCACCGCCCTCATCGCGGACAGCTGCGCCAGCCGGAACATCCCGATGCCCCATCACCACGCGCAGCGGCTGGGAAGCCGCCAGCGCTCCATCCTGGTCCCTAGCGGTCAGTCTGGGGTCGTCCGCGAGCACTGTTCCGGTGCCAACCAGGATCGCATCGACCCGTGCCCGTAACTGGTGGCTGTCGCGGCGTGATTCCGCGCCGGATATCCATTGGCTGGTGCCATCCGATGCGGCGATCTGCGCATCCAGGGTTTGTGCCATCCGCAACGTAGTGAATGGTCTGGCGGTGGCAACGGCGTCGAACCACCTCCGGTTCAGGCTGGCCGCTTCGTCCTCCAGCAGGCCGGACTCAACTTCGATTCCGGCGTTCCGCAGAGTCTCCGACCCACCCGAGGCAGTGTGGCTGATGTCATGAACGGCATAGATAATCCGGGCGATCCCGGCCTCGATTACGGCTTCCGTGCACGGCAAAGTCCGTCCGGTATGGTTACAGGGCTCAAGCGTGACGACCATCGTCGCACCCTCGATTTTGCTGCCACGTTTCCCGGCGTCGGCAATGGCGTCCCGTTCAGCATGAGGAGTGCCTGCACCCCTGTGGTATCCGGTCCCGAGCACCGTGCCTGCAGAGTCCAGAATGACTGCTCCAACGAGCGGATTTGCGCCCCGGACTCCACGGGAAGCGAGCTCCAGGGCAACCGTCATGGCCTGGCGCTCCGGGTCGCTGAAACTCCGGCTCTGGTATGTTTCCACGCCTTGGAGTTTCATGCCATGGTCCGTCCGGAGGACATGGCCTCATCGGGCCGCCGTCGACACTCCGACATCTGGCGTTCCTTCCCCTCGTCCGCTTCGGCGGCTCCGGGGTCACGACAGCTGTTGCGGCACTGCAGTGCGGAAGCCCCGACAGGGACCTACGCGTTGCGGGCAACGCTGTACGTGCTTCTCCCATCCAGACTTTAACTGTCGGTACCGGAATTTCACCAGTTCAACCGCTCTCTGTCTCCGCTGCTTCCCGGTGGGAAAACTGGCATCGGACATCAAACGGGTCGCGGACTATAACCGCCGGTTCGGACTTACACCGACCCCGGAGCACGTGTACGAATTTGATTATTCCATATCAGGGCCGTTGTGCGCCCGTTGGGCCGCTTCGCGGAGCTGTTCGACGGCGGTGTTCGGGTCTTCGGCGCCGTAAACTGCCGAACCGGCCACGAAAATGTTCGCACCCGCCTCCGCCGCTCTGCCGATGGTTTCCCCGTTGATACCGCCATCCACCTGGATGGCGACGTCGACTCCTGCACCATCCACAGCCGCCCTGGCCTTCCGGATTTTGGGCAACATGATGTCCAGGAACTCCTGACCGCCGAAGCCGGGCTCGACAGTCATAAGGAGTAACAGATCCAATTCGGGAAGCATATCCAGGCATGACTCGACCGGAGTCGCCGGCCGCAACGCCATCCCTGCCTTGCTCCCCCGCGCCCGCAACTCCCTGGCCAGCTTCACTGGAGCGGCGGACGCCTCAAGGTGAAAGGTCACCGATTCGAGTCCGGCCTCGGCGAAGGACGGAGCCCACCGGTCAACTTCTGAAATCATCAAATGCGCATCCAGCGGGCGTGAGGAAACCTGCTGGATCCTCTCCACCACCGGAAGACCTATGGTCAGGTTGGGGACAAAGTGGTTGTCCATCACGTCAACATGCACAGCGTCCGCTGCGCTGACCCGCGCCAGCTCCGCCTCGAGATTGACGAAATCAGCGGAAAGAATACTTGGATTGATGCAACAGGTGCGCATACTGCCCTCTCTTGGCGGTCTTACCGGCTCTTTAACTAGGTTTTCCGGATCAGCGCCAGGAACATAGCGTCGGTCTGGTGAATGTGCGGCCACAGTTGTGCGGTCATGCCGGCTCCGGCATTGAGCTCTCCCGACAGGCTTGCCTTGTCCAGCGTCGTGCCCGCGTCAATGAGTTCGGCGTCGTCCCGTTTGTTCAGAACGTCGGTGACGACGGCGGTGGTTTCAGCCGGGTGCGGGGAACAGGTCGCGTAAGCGACAATTCCGCCCCGGCGGGCGGCATCGAGGGCTGCCTGCAGAAGGCCCCGCTGGAGCGGACCCAGATCCGCCAGGTCCGAGGGCTTACGGCGCCACCGGGCTTCGGGCCGGCGGCGCAGTGCCCCCAGCCCGGTGCACGGAGCGTCCACCAGGATACGATCGAAATATTCCGGAAACTCCTCGCCTATGCTCCGGCCGTCCTCCACGCGGACGTCCCAGGTGGCCGCCGGAATCGGCGACAAGGCCTGGCGGACGAGTTTCGCCCGGTGCGGCGCGGGTTCATTTGCCAGCAGTGTTGCACCCCGCTGTGCCGCCAGGGACGCCAGCAGCGCCGCTTTGCCACCCGGTCCGGCACATAGATCCAGCCATCTTTCGCCGGTCCTGCCGGAATTGTCGTCGCCCGCGTTGGGCCCATCGCCGTTGCCCGCTTGGCTCCCATCTGCCCGGGGATCACCGGACTGCGCCGTCGAGGCCACGGTCAGTGCCCTGGCCACAAGCTGGGACCCGGCATCCTGGACGCGGGTAGTGCCGTCACGGACGCTGGACAGGCGCCCCACATCTCCCTCGGAGTACAGGGCCGAGCCCTCGACGAGCGTGCCGGGGCGGCCGCCCGCCTCCAGTGCTTCGGTAAGATCGCCGATCCCGGGCAGCGCGACAAGATTAACCACGGGCGCTGCATTGTTGGCGGCGAGGAGCTGCTCGATCTCCGCTGCATCACGCCCGTGCACCACCAATGACTGCCGCAGCGCACGCACCACCCATTCCGGATGACTGTGCCGCAGGGCCGATGACTTGGTCGGATCCGCTACTGCTGACGTGATCTGATCCAGCCAGCCGGGGAGGTCCTTGGCAGTAACCCGCCGTAAAACGGCATTGATGAGCGTGGCCGGCCCGGCACCTATGACGGCTCTGGCCAGGCCCACTGTTTGGTCCAGGGCGGCATGCGGAGGCACCCGCATGGCCAGCAGTTGATGTGCGCCGATCCGCAAGGCGTCAAGGATGGCGGGATCCAGCTTCACCAACGGCCTGTCAACGCATTCGGCGAGGATGGCGTCATATGTGCCCTGACCACGAAGCGCGCCATAGGCGAGTTCGGTGGCAAAACCGGCTCCGCGCTTGTCCAGACGGTTCTCCCGGATGCGGGTGGGGAGAACAAGATTTGCATAAGCGTCTTCCTCCGCAACGGCGCGAAGAACTTCGAATGCCGCAAGCCGTGCGGGATCGGCCTTCCTCGTCCGTTGCGACGGCGCCGATTGCGTATGGCTTGAGGCAGCCGGCCTGTTCCGCTCTCTGCCCTTGGCATTCCGCCGTTGCGGCTTTCCACCATCGACGCCATGGCGACGGGGGCCCCGCTCTTCATCTCTCGGGCTCATACAAACACCACATCTTCCTGGTGATCCATTCCCCGCATCCAGTCGGCAGCGGCCATGGATTTCCTGCCTGCCGGCTGCACAGTATGCAGCCGTACATTATGCGAGCCTGTACCGGCCACAACGCTTTTCTTGTCGGCCGCCAAACGGATCCGGCCGGGGCCGGGGCTGTCGACACCGGGCTCAAGCGACACAGGCCCCAATTTGAACCGTTGGCCGTCGAGGGTCGTCCAGGCACCTGGTTCGGGTGATACGCCCCTGATTCTCCGGTCGACAGCCAATGCAGGCTGCTTCCAGTCGATCCGCGCATCCTCAATCGTAAGCTTTGGCGCCATCGACACTTCTCCCGACTGAGGAACGGGCGCCGCAGTTCCAGACTCCAGCGCGGAAAGTGTCTGTTGCAGGAGCACCGCCCCACTGTGCGACAGCCGTTCCAGCAAAATTCCGGATGTATCGCCGGGCCGTATCTCCTCGGTCAGCCGGCCGAAAACAGGGCCAGTGTCCAGCCCGGTTTCCAACCGGAATGTCGAGGCTCCCGTGATTTCGTCTCCATGGATAATGGCATGCTGAACGGGCGCGGCGCCGCGCCAGGCCGGGAGCAGCGAAAAATGCAGGTTGATCCAACCATGGGTTGGTATGGCCAGTGCGGCCGCTGGAATCAGTGCCCCATAGGCGACGATCGCTGCTGTCTCTGCGTCATAGGAAGCCAGCTTGTCTGTAATCTCCGCATTGATTTTGGAGGCGTGGACAATCTCAATATCCAGTTCGCCGGCACGCTGGGCAACAGGTGAAGGTGTCAGTACCCGGCGGCGTCCGACCGGGGCATCCGGACGGGTCAGGACCGCCACAACTTCATGTCCGGCGGCGACGACTGCATCCAAAGACGGCACCGCCACGGCGGGCGTGCCCGCAAAGATGAGCCTCATGAATTCACCCGGAAACTGCTTCCGACGTTCCGTTCCCGTTGCTGGCGCGTGGACGCCGACAGGCCTTCATATCCACGGTCGCGGATGGCACGCATGGCTTCCCTGCGCTCGTCGCCGATGAGCCGGTTTATGTAGAGAATCCCGTTCAGGTGATCAGTCTCATGTTGAAGGGCACGCGCCAGCACGCCCATGCCTTCGATCGTCACCGGTTCTCCATCCTGGTTTTGCCCGGTGACCCGTGCCCATTCCTTGCGCGGTGTGGGAAACCCCAGGCCTGGAACCGACAAACATCCTTCCGAACCTTCCTGGTCCTGGTCTCCGATTTCAAGGACAGGATTCACAACATGGCCGCTTTCTCCACCTGCAGAGTATGTAAAGATGCGCAGATTCACGCCCACTTGTGGAGCCGCCAAGCCAGCACCATCGACGTCGTGCATGGTCTCTTCCATGGCGGCTATGAGCTTCCGGAGCCCGGCTCCGAAATCCATCACCGGCTCGGACTGGGTCCGGAGCACCGGGTCTCCAATGAGGCGAATGCTCAGGATTGCCATCGGACTTTTCTCGCTTTCCGCGCTGGGGCAGGCAGATAAAGGGCGGCTGGCACTGCGGCCAGCATAACCAAGTTTAGTGACAGCTCGTTATGGGGCAGTACCAGTGGAAGCCGGGACCGCATCAGCGTCGGACCTTCGGGAAGGTGGCGGGCCGATCGGCAGCAGGGCGCGTCCGGCCTCGGCGCTGTGGGCTGCCGTTTCCCATACCCGGCGCAGTGCACAGAACTTATACCAGTGATACTTCAGCACCTCTGGGTTGGCCCGCATGGGACGGACTTCGGTCTCGCCAACGGCCACGCCCAGCAGCAGCGGGCTTTCTCCGTATTGCCACGGCTCCCACTGCCCCTGGGCGGCGTCGACCAGTGATTCTTCGGCTTTCATTCCAGCGACCAGCTGCATAACCACCTTGTCATCCATTGACTTGACCAGGCCGTCACGGTCGGTGCCTTTGGTCTTGTAATCAATGAGGCAGACGCGGCCTCCCACGCGGGCGACCAGGTCGAGAGTTCCGGCGTAGCCAACGCTGTGGTTCCACACCGTAATTTCCGCGGCAATCGGTTCAACCTGGTAGTGCTCCCACCATTCATCGAACCTGGCCGCGAACTTTTCCTCGCCGTTCCGGGCAAGCTCATCACGGGCTTCGGCCATCCGGTGGTCACGCCCCATTGCCCGAAGGGCCACCTGCTCGCAGTATGTGTGCACCCTGTCGCCTCTTAGGGCCGCCGAATCCCGGAACAGTTCCGAGGCCTGGCAAGCATCCCGCAGCAGCGTGCGCATCTCGGCCGGGTTGCCCAAAGCACCGGGCAACCGGGCATCATTGGCAAGGCTGGTGGCGGCCATGTGCCCAAACCAGCCGTCGAGACCATGCGGCTGCTGGGAAATCACAGTCGTAATGGACGGTACCGAGACGGGTTCCGTCAACGAGCGGCGGTACATCCGGCCATATTGTGCTGTGCTCTCGGCCAATGCTGGTTCAGTCATGATTCCAGTTTGGCACCGCGCACCGACATTTTTTAATCGGCTG
>NZ_KI914621.1:52872-56400 GCF_000520495.1 Arthrobacter sp. H14 | reverse complement strand
TCGGCTCGTTAACCCGCCCGCCGGTGCACTCAACGTCCTGCGTTGTCACGCTTCCCTAGCTGCCAACACGCGCTGACTTCAACATCCGGGCACACTTTTCCCCGATCATCATGGTTGTGATGTTTGGATTTACCGTGGTCAGCTCAGGCATGACGGAAGCATCGGCCACGCGCAGTCCGGTGACGCCCTTGACCCGAAGCTCGGGATCCAGCGGTGAGGCGTCGTCGTCGGACGCCCCTATCCGGACAGTGCCGGCGGGGTGATAAACGGTGTTGTGGGTCTTGCTGATGTACTCCTGGATCTGCTCGTCCGTCTGCACCTCCTGGCCCGGGTACAGCTCCTCCCCCGCCCATTCGGACATCCCGGGCTGCGAGACGATTTTCCGCGCCAGTTTAATACCGGCAACCATGACCCGCATATCGTGGGGATCGGTGAAATATTTCGGGTCCACGAGCGGCTTGTCGCGGTAATCCATGGTGCGCAGCCGGACAGTTCCGCGGGAACGTGCATGGGTCACATTGGGTGTGAGGCAGAAGCCGTTTTCGGTGCTCGGATACCCCCACCGCACGGTGTGCATGTCGAAAGGCACCGAACCGTAGTGGAACATAAGGTCCGGACGGTCCAGCCCCTCCTCTGTCGTGGTGAAGATGCCGATTTCCCACCACTGCGTCGATTCGGTGACCATGGGTTGTTTCGCTTCCCACTGAATCACGCCTTCGGGATGGTCCTGCAGATGGGAACCAACCCCTGGTGAATCCACCCGTACCTGGATACCGACCTCTTCCAGATGCTCCGCCGGCCCGATACCCGACAGCATCAGCAGCTTGGGGGAATCGATCGCGCCTGCCGAGACAATGACCTCCTGGCGTGCCGAAACGCTCGTCGTGTGGAACATATCCGCATCCTCGACATCGACGCCGGTGCACCTGTTGTCGTCGTCGAAATTCAGCTTCTTGGCTCGGCTGCCCGTCATCAACGTCAGATTCGGCCGGTCCAGAACTGGATGCAGGTAGGAAACCGACGACGACGAGCGCACGCCATCTTCCCGTACGTTGATTTGGAAGAAGTTCGCTCCGTTGGTGACTGTAACGCCGTCGTTGAACTGAACGCGTGGAATTCCGGTGCTCCCGCAGGCGTCCAGCAGGGCGACGCCGCAAGGGTCGGCATCGGGAATCTGCCTGATCCGGACGGGGCCGTCATGGCCATGGTGGTCGCCGTCCTGGTCGTTGTTTTCCAGCTGTTGGAACAACGGGTAGGTCGCTTCCGATCCCCAGCCCGCAGCTCCCATCTTTTCCCAATCGTCCAGGTCTTCCCGGGGCGCCCAGAAGGCGATACAGGAGTTGTGTGACGAGCAGCCGCCCAGGACCTTTGCCCGCGCATGCCGCATGAAGGAGTTGCCATTCTCCTGCGGCTCGATGGGGTAATCCCAGTCATAGCCCGATTCGAGCAGTTCCATCCACCGGGTAACGCGCAAAATCACGTCATCGCCCAGGTCGGAGGGACCGGCCTCAACCAACGCGACTTCAACATTGGGGTCCTCACTCAACCGTGCCGCCACGGCAGCGCCGGCCGACCCGCCGCCGATAACCACGTAGTCAAATTCCGTTCCGCTCATCAGACATCCACTCCTTGTCGTGGTCCATTGCCGTCGTACCTGTTGCCCGGCCGCCGGCCGGTGCTGATGCTATTTCGCCGGGAACCATCCCGTGACGGCGGGGCGAAGATTGTGATAAATATGCTTCGCTTCCTGGTATTCGCCCAGGCCCATCTGCCCAAGTTCACGGCCGAATCCCGAGTGGCCGAAACCGCCCCATTCCGCCTGCGGCAGGTAGGGGTGGTAGTCGTTGATCCAGATCGTGCCGTGTCGCAGCCGCTGGGCGACGCGCTGGCTTTTCCCTGCGTCCTGGGTCCACACAGCCCCGGCGAGCCCATAGTCCGTATCGTTGGCCGTTTCGACGGCCTCATCTTCGCTGCGGAAGGTCTCCACCGTGACAATCGGCCCAAATCCTTCATCAACGACGACGGACATGCCGCGACGCACATTATCGAGCACAGTGGGCAGGTAATAGTAGCCGTTCTTGAGCTCTCCTTCTCCCCACGCGCCTCCGCACCGGAGCTCCGCGCCTTCGGCGATCCCTTTGCGGACGTACTCGGTGACTTTGTCCCGGTGCTCGGCGGAAATAAGCGGGCCCGACTCTGCCGTGTCGTCGAAGGGTCCGCCAAGTTTTATGTTCCGTGCCCGCTCCACGAGCGCATCCACGAACTTGTCGTGGATGGATTCTTCGACAATGATGCGGGCTCCCGCAGAGCACACCTGCCCGGAATCCACGAACCCGCCATTGAGCGCATTATCGACGGCGGCATCGAAATCAGCGTCGGCAAAGATGACGTTGGGATTCTTCCCGCCCAGCTCAAGGGCGATTTTCTTCACGGTTGGAGCAGCACTGGCCGCAATACGTCGTCCCGTGACCAGCCCACCGGTGAATGAAACCATGTCGATATCACGGTGCTCGGACAGCGGAGCACCGGCCACGGCACCGGCTCCCAGGACCAGATTGGCCACCCCCGCGGGGACCCCCGCCTCGGTCAGCACGTCCATCAGCAGCATGGACGTATGCGGCGTCAATTCACTCGGCTTGAGGATGAAGGAGTTCCCCGCGGCCAAGGCAGGAGCAACCTTCCAGGACGCCTGCAACAGCGGGTAATTCCAAGGTGCAATTAGACCGCAGACTCCCACAGGTTCATAGATGATCCGGCTGACGACGTCGGGGCTTCCGGCGTCGACCATTCGTCCGGCGTCCTGCCCGGCCAGTTTTCCGAAGTAGGTAAAGCAGCTGGCGATGTCTTCCATACCGATTTTGCTTTCGACAAAACGCTTGCCGGTGTCCTTGGATTCCGCCGTCGCAAATTCGTCGCTGCGCTCGCGAAGGATAGCCGCGGTTCGGAGGAGCACATCGCCGCGCTCGGCCGCCGGCAGGTAGCGCCACGGACCGGTGTCAAAGGAGGCACGCGCGGCGGCGATGGCCCGGTGGACATCCTCGGGGGAGGCCTCCGAGACCGTATCGATCAGCTCGCCATCGGCCGGGCAACGGACTTCGCGGGTCTCGCCGGTGCTTGACGGAGCCCACGCGCCGTCGATGAACAATGATGCAGGTGCAGTCACTGAGTTCCTCCTATGAATTGAGATTGCTCTGGAAGGTTGCCATGGAACGGCCGGCGCTTCCGGCGTCGATCCGGGCTTCTATTATCCGGGATCCGTTGTGGAGTGCGGAATTTCGTCCGGACTGCCTGCCGCCGCCCGGTGCTCGCGCTGCAGATGGAGGAAATGCAGGTGGCTTTCATATTGGTCAAGGATGTCGCTGATGATCTGCTCCTTGGTAAAGCCGGTGACTCCTTCACCGGGTATCTGGAATTCCCCGCCTCACCAGGCTCCCCTTTTGCCGCGCCTGAATCCACATCCTTCGTTTCGCTCATCACAGTTCCTTACGGCTTGTGGGTCAGCACACAGGTATGCCGGACTTTTCGATG
>NZ_KI914621.1:40438-52772 GCF_000520495.1 Arthrobacter sp. H14 | reverse complement strand
AGCACACAGGTATGCCGGACTTTTCGATGAAAAGTCCTCGCCAATGGTGCGTCCAATCTTTGTCCCGCTGCAGGCATAAGACAAGGGCCTAAGGCAACCAATACAGGGCACCGGAGAGCGGGTGTCAATTTGCGCGGGCGGTTATCTAACTCCGGCGCTGAATCCGCCGTCCCGCAGCATAAGAATCAAGTGGGTGGGCGATACTGGGTTCGAATCTGATTTTGGCATGTTTTCCACTTCCCCGGATTTCTGCGGCTAAACCGCTGCTGACCTGCGCCTTCATCACACAGTATCGCCTGACACGTCTGGACACAAGCGGTCACAAAATGGCAATCTTATTGCACGATAGTTGCACGAATAAGGGGAAAAGCTGATGCCAAAACGCCACCGCCGAAGCTTCGGAGCGATCCGAAAACTACCCTCCAAACGGTTCCAGGCCACCTACACCGGACCGGACCTCACCAAGCACACTGCACCCTCCACTTTCGAAACCCGCGAAGATGCGGAAGGGTGGCTCGCAGGCGTCCGCCGGAAAATCCAAAACGACGAATGGACGCCGCGTCCGGTTAGGAAAACAGCTCGGACTTTCGGGGATTACGCGGACACCTGGCTAAGAGAGCGGACCCTCGCGCCGCGGACCAGAGCGCACTACAACTGGCTGCTGCAAACCCGGATTCTGCCCACGTTCGCCACGGTCCCGCTCAAGGCCATCACAGGCCCGTTTGTACGCGAATGGCACTCCACCATGGGAACGTCCACGCCGACGCTTCGCAGCCACGCGTACGGCCTCCTGAGAACCATCCTCGCCGGGGCCGTCGAGGATGAACTCATCGCCGCGAATCCGTGCCATATCCGCGGCGCGGGGAACGCCAAAAGGGTACACCGGATCAAACCCGCGACCGTTGAGCAGATCACCGAGCTGGTTGCGGCGATGCCGGATAAATACCGGGCACTAACATTGCTGGCCGCGTGGTGTGGACTCCGCTTCGGTGAACTGACCGAATTGCGGCGGGCGGACATGGACCTGAAAAACAATGTGCTCCACGTTCGCCGCGGCGTCGTCAGAGTCAACGGCGCTGTGGTCATCGGCAGGCCGAAGTCCGAGGCCGGTATCCGGGACGTGAACATTCCGCCGCACCTGAGTACGTTCCTGGAGGATCACCGCGCCAGGTTCGCCGCACCGGGCCGGGACGGCCTGCTCTTCCCCACGGTCACCGGCGGGCACCTGGCACCGGCGACCCTCTACAAGTCGTTTTATAAGGCCCGTAAGGCTGCAGGGAGGGATGACCTTAGATGGCACGACCTCCGGCACACCGGAGCCGTCCTGGCGGCGTCCACCGGTGCCACCCTCGCCGAGCTGATGGCAAGGCTCGGGCACTCCACCCCGCAGGCCGCACTACGCTATCAGCACGCCGCCGACGGCAGGGACAAGGCGATAGCCGCCCGTCTATCTGAACTCGCCAAAGGATAACGACACGCACGTAAATTACACGTGTGGTATTCTATGTCACAACAGGTAGCCTTGCAGCCGAGTCCGACGGCGAAACAAGGGGAAACCAAGAACCGCATGTTGTGAAGGCACCAATTCGCATCACAAGGGCAGGCAGGGTCCGGACCAGTCCAACTCCCTTGGAGCCGCGACAGTAGAAACACACTGTCCCGGAGGCTCCAATGCCCACCAAAAGAACACCGCCAAGGTACGCTTCCCTGACCGAAGCCGCCGACTACGCGCACATCTCCACACGCACACTCCGCCGCTACATCACCGACGGA
Source organism: Arthrobacter sp. H14 (assembly GCF_000520495.1). Taxonomy (GTDB): domain Bacteria; phylum Actinomycetota; class Actinomycetes; order Actinomycetales; family Micrococcaceae; genus Arthrobacter_C. The sequence goes on along the minus strand of NZ_KI914621.1, from coordinate 50,999 downwards.
CGCCTCACCGGCTACCGCGTCGGACCCCGCATCATCCGCGTCAACCTCGATGAACTCGACAACCTGTTCAGCGCCATCCCTGCAGCCAGCGCATGAACACGGAAAAGAGAAGCCGCCCGGCGGGGAACCAGGCGGCAAAAGATCATCCGGGCAGGCGATCCACCCCCAGCATAACCCATGACGTGATCTCGTGACCGCCGGCTACGCCAGCGCCCGCCGCGCCACCCTGGACAAGCGCCGCGACCAGCTCAGCGCCGAGGCGGCCAAGCAATACCACGACACTCACGGTCAAATGGTCTCCCAGGCTTCCCAAGCGTCCGGCAAGGACTCCCTACCTGAGGCGACACTCGAACAGATCGCGGACTGGATACTCACCGCCCTCGAAACCGGCGACGCCATACCCGGTATCAGTCCCGACGAATACGCGGCGATCGTCAACAAGGGCGACATAGCCAACAAGGCGCAGGATATCCGCAACCGCGACGCGGCCAAACAAATCATTGCCGCCGAACAGGCCGGACAATTCACCCCGCCGACACCCATTCCGCTCGATGCGTTCATCGCCAACGCCGCCAACCAAGAGGAGGCATGGCGGATCGAAGGCCTCTGGCCCGTCAACGGGCGCGTCCTCTGCTCCGCCGCATACAAGGCAGGGAAAACAACCCTCATCGGCAACCTGCTCCGCTCCCTCGTCGATGGAGACCCCTTCCTCGGCAGATATCAGCCGCTGTTGGCCGACGCCCAATACGTGCACGAGAACGGGGTCCTGCTCATCGACACCGAAATGACCGAACGGCAGCTCGGTGCGTGGCTCGACGACCAGGGCATCAAAAACCAGCACCTGATCGAAGTGCTGTGCCTGCGCGGCCAACTCTCAGCGTTCAACATCCTCGACCCAGCGACGAGAACCAAATGGGCACGGAAAATTGAGGGCTCCGAAGTTGTCATCCTCGACAACCTCCGCCCGGTCCTCGACGCGCTCGGTCTGGATGAGAACCGGGAAGCAGGAAAATTCCTCACCGCATGGGATGAATTCATGTCCGAAATGTTCGCCACCGAATCGCTGATCGTCCACCACACAGGGCACGGGCAGGAACGCGCCCGCGGCGACTCAGCACTACTTGCCAGCAACGACGCCATGTGGACACTCATCCGGGACGACGAATCAGAGGAACCGATATCGCCGCGCTACTTCAAAGCCATCGGCAGGGACGTGGACGTGCCCGAGACGCTGCTCAACTACGACGGAACAACCCGGCGCCTGAGCATCGGAGGCGGGAACCGGAAAGACACCAGGACGGCGGGGAAAGTCCATGCCGTCCTCGACTTCCTCAAAACCTCGCCCGGAACCTCCAAGACCGGGATCAAAACCGCGATCCCCGGCGACGACAAAGACACCGCCAAAGCCATCGACGAAGCACTCCGGCAAGGACTCATCCGGGCCGAAAAAAACACCGGCAGAGGAGGCGGATTTTTCTACCATTCAGTCAACATCGGTGGATCGGTAGAGATCGGTACCGATGTTAATTCTTTTCAGGTAGTCGGGTGTAACCCGACACCTGAAATAAAACACGAAGAACTACCCGGCTTCAACTTAGGTGAAAAACAGGATTCACCTAAAAAGAAATCCATCCCTCCAGCACAACATAATCCCTGCCAGTCCCACCCGGTCACGCCGAGGCCCGACCTCTGCGAAGACTGCAACAAAATCCAAGCAAAGGAAGCATCATGAGCAAGCAAAGTATCCAAGACCTGTCCGCCGACCACCGCCGGGCCGCGTCCCTCATCATCCACTACGGCAAAACCGACAATGAGGGCATCAATGCGATCCTCACCGAGAGCATGGATGCGGGCAGAGTGGTACCGCTGATCTTCGCCATCCTCTCCGTCTACGACCAGCTCGGGGATGAGCTGCGGTCCGACGTTGGCCAAGCCGTCCTGTCCTCAGTCATCCACGACCTCGCAGGGCAAGAACAATGAGCACCCTCAAACCCTGCATCGACTGCAACGAACTCAGTGATAAGCAACGGTGTGCTGAGCACCGACCCAAGCCAGCACCGAAGCCCAACGCCAAGCGCAAGGCAGCGGAGTATGACACCGCCTGGAGGGACCTCTCCGAACGGGCACGCCGACTGCAACCGTTCTGCCTCTGGTGTGGTGCTACCAGCAACCTCCAAACCGACCACACCCCAGCCGCGTGGGAACGGAAAGCCGCCGGGAAACCCATCCGCTTGCAGGACGTGAGGGTGCTCTGTGGTGACTGCAATGTCCTCGCCGGACAGGCACGGCCCGGATCCGGACAACGCACCAGCGAAGAAAGGCCGGAGCAGCCTGCCCCCGTCTCACCATCCGGACGCCACTTGACAAAGGGGGGAGAAGGGGTAAGCGATCCGCGCCCGATCCCGCGCCGAAGGCAAAGTTTCAATAACAGTCCGGCGGTTATTCCTGGACATGGGCTGGTGGAGCCGTGGTAGCCGGTCCTAAGGCCGCGATTACGGCTGAGCCACTGGATTTCAGTTCCTACCCTGCGGACGCGGCAGAGCGGCGTATACGGTTCGTTCACGAGTATCTGATCGTCCCGCGTGGGCATGGTGCCGGTGATCCTGTGGAGCTGCAGGACTTTCAGCAGGCGATCATCCGGGGAGCTTTTGCGGCTGGTATTCGTAATGGCGTCGTCTCTTGCCCGAGAGGTAACGGAAAAACGAGTCTGGCGGCAATGCTGGCGGTTGCTGAGATGTTTGTCGGCCAGTTTTCGGCGGAGGTCCTGGTAGTCGCGTCGGATCAGCGGCAGGCGAATGTGACGGTGAATCAGGCTAAGCGCATGATCGCCCTAAATCCTGAGCTTGCGGAGCGTGTGCAGGTGTTCAGTGACCGCGTTTATGTTCCACATACGGATTCCACGCTGACGCCGCTACCTGCTGAACCTGACGCCCTGAACTCCTGGGATGCAACCCTCATCGTCGTTGACGAGCTGCACGTCGTCACCCGCGAAGTGTGGGAGGCAATCACCTCAGCATCGGGCAAGCGGCCGCAATCGTTGACGCTGGCCATTTCGACGCCGGGCACGTCTGAGGATTCAATCATGTGGGACCTGGTCAAGCTGGGAAGGTCTGGGGAGGACCCGGCATTTTTCCTCCTCGAGTTCGCTTCCCCTGAGGGTGCTGGTTCGGATGACCGCCACGCCTGGCGGGCCGGTAACCCGGCGATGGTCTGCGCTAAGCCGTTCCTGTCTGAGGATGGGTTGCTGGCGGCGCGCAAGACGTTGCGGGAACCGGCGTTCCGGCAGTTGCGGATGGGCCTCTGGTCCAAGGGCGTGGATTCTTGGCTGGAGTTCGGACAGTTCGAGGCCCTGGCCGACTATGCGCGCACCGTCCCGGACCGGACCCGGATCACGCTTGGATTCGACGGCTCCAGCAGTGGCGACAGTACGGCGTTGATTGCTTGCACGGTCGAACCGGACCCCTACGTTTTCGTCATCGGTGTCTGGGAGAATCCCGGCGACACGAAATGGCGCGTACCGCGGGAGGAAGTCAGCGCACACGTCGAGATGGCTTTCGAGTCGTTCGACGTCGTTGATATGGCCTGCGATCCGTGGGGATGGCGCTCCGAAATGGAGCAGTGGGCAGCCAAGTACGGGCCTAAAAGAATCCTTGAATGGGACACGTCCCGGCGTACCCGGATGGGGCCGGCAACGGACCGCATGTATCAGCTCATCGCCACGGAGGGTATCAGCCATGACGGGGACACCCGTTTGATGACGCACTTCACGAACTGCGTGGCTCAGGTGACACCGCAAGGGACGGTCATTACGAAAGACAAGCGCGTTTCCAGGAAAAAGATTGACGCCGCCGTGGCGACGATTGCCGCCGTGGACCGCGCCCAATTCCACACCAACACCACTAAACGCCGCCGTGTTGCGGCTTTCTAAGGAGAAAATATGAATGAGCTGTTGAACACTCTGTTGCAGAAGTTGGACGCACCCGCGGCCCGCTACACACTGTTGGATAAGTATTATGCCGGGGAGCAAGCCCTGGCGTTCCTCGCACCGGAGGCCAGGACGGCTCTGGGCTCCCGGTTCGGGCGGATGTGCTCCAACATCCCGCGCCTGTCGGTTACGGCCCTCGCGGAGCGGCTGAGGGTTACCGGCTTCCAACGTAACGGCGTCCCGGATGCCGAACTGTGGCAGGACTGGTTGAGCAACGACATGGACCAGCTCGCCAACGTCGCGCACCGCGAAGCCCTCACCTTGGGTACCAGCTACGTGATTGTTTGGGCGAATGCCGCCGGGGAACCCCACGTGTCCGTGGAGTCCGCCCGTCAGGTCGCTGTACTCCGTGACCCTGGCACCCGGCGTATCGTCGCGGCGGTGAAACGGTGGGAGACCGATAAGACCACCGAAGCCGTGCTCTATGAGGCGGACACGATCACCCGGCTGCGGGCCAACAATGTTGGAGCGGCAACATTCGGGCAGTTCGCCACAGTGGAAGTAGTCGAAAACCCCTTGGGCATCCCCCCGGTGGTCGCGTTGCAGAACAGTGACCGGCTCCTCGATGACGGGGTCTCCGAAATGCAGGACCTGATCCCGCTGGTGGACGCCTTGAATAAGCTGCTGGCCGACATGCTGGTCAGTTCCGAGTACTTCGCACGCCCCCGGCGCTGGGCAACCGGCCTGGAACTTGAGGAGGACGAGGACGGCAACTCGGTCAATCCGATTTCCGAAGACCGCCGGATGATGGTTTCGGAGGCACCGGAAACGAAGTTCGGGCAACTCCCGGCGGCTGACCTGTCAGCCTATGAGGCTTCCACCCGCGTCCTGCTGGGGCAGATCATGGCCGTGTCCGCCCTGCCCGCGCATTACCTTGGGACGCTCACGGACGCCCCCACCTCTGCGGATTCGATGCGCGCCTCGGAGTCGTCCCTCGCGGCGCGTGCCGACGCCCGCCAGGCACAGTTCGGGCGGGGATGGGAGGACGTGGCCCGGCTCATGATCGCTGTCCGCACCGGGCTGGACCCACTGGGCATCGACGTACGCGTGAAGTGGGCCGACACATCCACCCGGTCCATAGCGCAGGAAGCCGACGCCGCCGTGAAACTGTTCACCGCCGGCCTGCTCCCGGCATCCACGGTGTTGGACCGGCTCGGATACACGGACGATGAAATCCGCACGATCCGCGAAGCGAGGCGCACGGAGGCCCTGGACCTCGCCGGAACTGACCTGAAAGGACTGCTGGGATGAGCTACGAGGATCTCATCAAAGCTCTTGGCCTGAGGACGGGGAAGATCATCCTCCAGCTGTGGGAGGCAGTCCTGGATGGGCGTATCACCGTGGCGGACTTCCTAGACCTTGCCGCGCAGACTGTGGCCCTGGCTAATCAGCAGGGCCGCGCCACGGCGGAACTTGCCCTCTCCGGTTTCCTCACCGCCGCTACCGGGCAGGTTGTTGTTCCCGGCGCCATCACAGTCACCGCCGCTGACGATATTGAGCGGCTGGCAAGGGCCATGTTCACGATCACCGAATCACAAAAGGACACGGTGATGCAGCTGGAGAGGATCGCTAAGACGGAGCCGATGGAGGCAGCGGCCCGGCAATTCTCCGAAGGCATCGCCGCAAGCCCGTTGACAACCGGATGGGTACGGTCCATGGAGGGTGACGCCTGCCAGCTCTGTAACTGGTGGTGGCGGGAAGGCCGGGTCTGGCCCAAGGAACACCGGATGCCAACACATAAGGGCTGCGCGTGCACCCCCATCCCCACCGTCTCCAGCAACATCGAATCCACGAAATACACCAGACGACTGGCCCGCGCTACAGCAGGCCACGGACAGAAAGTAGATGCAGCATGAGCACCGAAACCGAAGAGACCACCGAAGAGACCACCGATGATCTGCAAGGTGTACGGAACCGTACACCTGAACCAGCCGAACCGGAGCAGGAAGAAACCACGGAGGAAGAGACCGAGCCGGAAACCTTCCCGCGTGAATACGTCGAAAAGCTGCGGAAGGAAAACGCCGACAACCGCGTGAAGGCCAAGACCGCCGACGACCTCGCCGCACGGCTCCACACGGCCCTGGTGACCGCTACGGGGCGCCTGGCGGACCCTACCGACCTGCCATACGATCCGGGCCACCTGGAGGACGCCGAAACGCTCACGGCGGCTGTGGATGAGCTACTGGCCCGCAAACCACACCTTGCCAACAGGAAGCCACGCGGCGACGTAGGGCAGGGAACATCCGGTTCCACCAGTAGCGTAGACCTCGCCGGAATCCTCCGGTCACGAGCGAACTAAGGGGAAGATGATGAATCTTGAAAATGACATTCACGCGATACGCAAGGCACTGGAACGAATCGCGGACCAGATGGACCCGGACGGCAAGCGGGAGAAGCCAGAGGGACCAAAGAAGAAACCCCACGCCATCGTGTGCTAGATGAAAGTGCGGAATTTCCGCACTTTGAGCGGCGGCAAGACCGAAAAGATCGAGATGCCATGGAGATCGAGATCAAGCCAAAAGCTCGGGATTACGCGACGCTAGATGAAAGTTCGGAAATTCCGAACTTTGAGCGGCAACGCCCGCGGGCACCTGTCGCTTCCGGCGACACCTGAACCAGGTTCGGCCCTCTCGAAGGGCCGGCAGGTGTGGTCTTCAACTCCACAACTGACGTGGGAGCGACCACGGTAGTGTGATGCACTACCGTGGTTTTCGGCTTGCGCCCGCGCACGCGTGGGAGCGATTTTGCGAACTCGCAAAATTCGGCGGGCTTCAAGTTTGCGCCCGCGCACGCGTGGGAGCGACCAACCGTGGCCTTCAAGGACACAGTTGCCCATTACCGAATCCGGTAATAGCCCCTTGTCCATTACCGACATGTCACGCTATTGACAGATTCGTTATTCAAGGAATCTTGAATATCTACCTAGTACCGCCGGTATCGGCTACCATAAAGGGTAGGGACTGGCTCCCTCTAGCGTTGCTGGACAGGCTCCAGACGTGAAAACACCATTCACCGTCTTTAGGAGCCACATATCATGACCCTCGATACCGTCAGCGGCCAGACCCTCATACAGGAGCAGGTCGCCTCTATTCTCGTCCAGCCACTAGAGGCCGCTTCCGTGGTCCTCGCATCCGGCCCCCGCATCTTCGATTCCTCCGAGCCGCTGAAAATCCCCACCCTCACCGGGTCCACTGATCCGTCATGGGTCGCTGAGAATGAGCTGATCCCGGACTCTGAAGTTACGTTCGGTGAAATAAACCTCATGCCCTCCGACCGTAAGTCCATCAAGGCGCTGACCAAGTTCAGCAACGAAATGGCCCGCCAATCCAATATCGGTCTGGATGCTGTCCTCAAGGCCCGCATCGTCAAGGACGTGGCCGACAAGCTCGACACGGCCCTGCTGATCGGCGACGGGACACTGAAAACCGTTACCGGCATCACTAAGCAGGCGGGCACACAGGCCGCTGTCCTGGGTGCTACGGACGCGGATTCGTTCCTCGACGCACTGGCCCTCGCTGCTGCTGCGGAAGTCACCCCGAACCGTTGGCTTATGTCCGGTGCTGATTTCTTCACTATCCGCAAGCTCAAGGACACTTCGGGCAAGTACCTGCTCGAATCCGATATCACGACGGGCACCACGTACCGGCTGTTCGGTATCCCTGTCACCGTGACCAATAAGCTGGCCGCCGGTAAAGCGGTCCTGGCGGATATGTCACAGGTCGCCGTCGTCCGCGATATCGCCCCCTCGGTGACTGTCCTCTCGGAGCGGTTCGCTGAATACGATCAGCAGGCTATCCGCGTCGTCACCCGCTACGACCTCGGCCTGCTCCACCCTGAGGGCGTCGTCATCCTAACCGCCGCCCCGGTGGTCTAATCCAGTGGTGACAACCAACCTGGTAAGGCGGCCCCGTTTCACTGACGGGGCCGCCACGGCCGTCTGGAGTATCAAGGGCGGTTTCCTCGCCAAAGTGGCAGGCACCGACGCGGCAGGCAACCCCATGTCCGGCCTGCACGTCACGACGGGCAACACGTCCGGCGTACCGAACACCGCGCCGCACACGGAAGTGACGTTGGCCGCCGGCGAGAAGGTCACTGTTTGGGTTGAGGGCAAACTGTTCAACACCGCGCCGAAAATGTTTGTAGGACTGGTCTCCACAACGGGGCAGATCAACCCGAACCCGACGACGGGGAACAGTGTTGAAATGCTGTTCCCGGCCTCCAGCTCCGCATACAGCACCGTGACGGCCACCATTACGGCCCCGGCCAGCGGTCCCTACCTGCTACGGCTCTACAACCTCACAACGGGCACGTTCGACGTGACCGGCGTCAGGGCGTCAGTCATGGCAGCACCGGATTCATTGGGCATCTTCGACGGCGACACCCCGGACACCGCCACGACGGCCTACGCCTGGACAGCCGCCGCCAGTAGTAGCGAATCCACGGCAACCGTCGTGGAAGTAACCCCCGAACCTACACCGGACCCCGAACCTACACCGGAGCCTTTACCTGACTCCCCTGGGAAGCGGGTAGCCGACTTCCTCGGTCAGGGTTACAACCCCGAGCTTGTGGCAATGGCTGACCAACACATCCTGATCGTCACGGCTATGGCGCAGGCATACACCCGCGGCAAAGGTTTCACCGGGGGAGTGCCCGCCGATGATGTTGCCGCCGTCATCACGACGGCGACGGCCCGGCTGATCGCCAACCCTGAACAGTTGGATATCCGGGCCGGGGAGGTCAGTGTGAAGGGAGCCTTCACCGGCTGGACATTGGCTGAAACTTTCGTCCTCAATCGGTACCGGAAGACCGCACGATGATCTACAAGGACAAGGTCATCGTCGTCACCGGAGGCGGCAGGGACGCCAAAGGTAATCCGTTGCCCACCGTGGATTCCGGCCCCTTTCCGGCGCAGGTGAACCCGGTCAGCTCCAGCGAGTCCGTGAAGTACGGCGCGCCCCCGCTGACGGCCTACTACCGGATGATGATGGGCTCATACGGCGGGGACCTGCTCACCCCCACCGGACAGGTCAAGTGGCGCGGGCGCAGTCTCTCGGTACAAGGCGATGTGGAACCGTGGATCGTCAACGGACGGCTGCACCACTACGAGGCGACGCTGAGAGTGGGATAAAGATTTGGCGTCAACGTCACCCCCCGGTCTTACGAAGCTGGCCGGACGGGGAACGATGGGAAGTCAAGGTTCCAGTCGGACTGATTGACTCCCAGCGCCAGAACAGGTAGACCCCCGGCAACTGTCCAAAGTGCCCCGGGGGTCTACTGCTGTTTAGTCCGGTTACCCCGGCGTGCAACTATCGTGCAATAACGACAAAAATACCGGCCTTATTTAGTGGCTTCGAGCAACCTTTGAAGCTCTTTTACGGAGACCATACGCCGGGGATTTCCGTTGCGGTCCAGCTCGCTGATGAGGACCTGGATACCAGCCCTAAGGGCTGTGTTTGAGTTGCACGACTGTTGCACGCGGCCTGTCTCTGACCCCTCAATGTGCCTCTGACCAGGCCTTTCTTTGGTGGGCGATACTGGGTTCGAACCAGTGACCTCTTCGGTGTGAACGAAGCGCGCTACCACTGCGCCAATCGCCCCCTTGCGGGAGAGCGGAGAACGCCAGCCAATAGCCTGACATTCCGCCGATGCTCTAAATGCTATCGGAACACGACCAGCAGAACCAAAATCGAATGGAATCTGCGTGGAAACCCCGAAAATAAGGCATTCGGAAGCCCGATTTGATGAATAGGAACTCGTCCTATAGAGTTTTTACTCGCAGGAACACGAAGAAAACATCGCTTCGAATCCCCCGGATTTTATGCGGATTTCGTATGTGTTCCCCATGCGGACGTGGCTCAGTGGTAGAGCATCACCTTGCCAAGGTGAGGGTCGCGGGTTCGAATCCCGTCGTCCGCTCGCAGGTCACTGTTGGGCGTAATCGGTTTCGGTGATTGAAGAACTTCAATTCAGAGGTTATTACGTACACGGTGGGGTGGCCGAGAGGCGAGGCAGCGGCCTGCAAAGCCGCGTACGCGGGTTCGAATCCCGTCCCCACCTCGGTATGCATTATGGGCGATTGGCGCAGCGGTAGCGCGCTTCCCTGACACGGAAGAGGTCACTGGTTCGATCCCAGTATCGCCCACCAAATAGAAAAAGCAGCTCCGGACCGGGGCTGCTTTTTCTATGCCCGTTAGTGAATAACTTTTAGGCCGATAACGCAGCCGACGATTCCCAGCAGTAGCAGGACCTTGACGACCGATGCCGGTTCGCCATCAAAAATCATTGCGTACGCAACAGTTAACACCGCTCCGATTCCGACCCATACCGCGTATGAGGTGCCGACGGGCAGCGTTCTCATTGCCCAGGCGAGCCCGGCCATGCTTAGTATCAGCCCAACGACAAACACAACCGAAGGGCCCAGTTTGCTTAGCCCTTCGGATTTGCCCAGCGCTGTTGCCCAGACGGCCTCCAGGACACCGGAGACCACCAGAATTATCCATGCCATACCGATCACTCCTGACGCCGTCTTGTCGCTGTCCGGGTACGGCGAGCCTCGTCCGGGGGCCTGAGTGGCTT
>NZ_KI914621.1:27119-40338 GCF_000520495.1 Arthrobacter sp. H14 | reverse complement strand
GCCTGAGTGGCTTCCGTGATTCTCCCACAGCACATTCGGCGGCCACAATAATCGCCGTCGGGCCGTTCCGCCTCTGTGCGAGTATTCAGCCTTTGCCGCTGAGTAAGTGGGACGCGCCCTTGGCTGGTGCCGGTGGCGGGCATAAGATAGTTGCGGGAGGGAGCAAATTGGCTCCCTGGAACGAAGGGAGGTGTCCGTGTCTGTTTTTGACGGCTTCAAAGGCAAGGCCTCCGGGCTGAAGGGCAAAGCCACGGACCTCATTGGACAGCATGAGGGCAAGATCCAAAAGGGCATCCAAAAAGCAGGTGATTTCGCGGACCGTAAGTCGGGCGGCAAATATGCCGGAAAAATCGACGGAGTCCGGGAAAAAGCCTCAGGTTTCGTGGAGAAAAACGCCAACCGTGGTGATTCCACCGACGGAACTTCCGGTCCGGTCCCCGGCCCATAAGACCTAAGAAAGTCAAGAAAGCGCTGGTCCTGCCGTTAGGCAGCACCAGCGCTTTCCCGTTAACCGCCTGCTCCAAGGCAACGGAATCGGCTAGGAGGCTTCGCCCTTCTGGCCCTCTCGGACCAGGGCAGTCAGCCGGGACACCGCGCGGTGGTACTTCTTCATGTAACCGCCGGCCATCATTTCTTCTGTGAACAACCGGTCGAACGGGACGCCACTGGCGATAATGGGCACGTCCTTGTCGTACAGCCGATCCGCCAGGACCACGAACCGCAGAGCAACTGACTGCTCCTCGATGGTGCGTACATTCCGCCAGGCCACCGCATCGATGCCGTCGAGCATTTGGCGGTACCGGCTCGGATGTACACCGGACAGATGACGCAGCAGTTCAGGGAAGTCGTCCAGAGCCACCGTGTCATCCGCGAAGTGTTCCTCTATACCCGCTTCGAGCTCGTCTTCTTCAAGTGGTTCCGGTGCTTCAGCCAAACCACGGTGCCGGTAGTCCTCGCCATCGATCCGGATAACTTCAAACTGATCCGCAAGCACCTGGATTTCCCGTTGGAAGTCCACTGCGGCGAACCGGCCTTCTCCTAGAGAGCCAGGCAAAGTGTTCGAGGTCGCCGCCAGCTTGACGCCGGCATCGGCCAATTCGCGCATGAAACGCGACATAAGGACGGTGTCACCGGGATCGTCCAGCTCGAACTCATCAATGCACACGAGCTCGTAATTGCTGAGCGAATCGACAGTTTTCCGGAACGACAGCGCGCCGACCAGATTCGTGTATTCAACGAACGTGCCGAACGCCTTCCGCCCGGGAGAGGCATGCCAGAGTGATGCAAGAAGGTGTGTCTTTCCCACACCGAACCCGCCGTCAAGGTACACCCCCGAGGGGCCATCCGGCTTCTTGGCGCCAAACAATTTTCGGAATCCGGACGGTTCAGGCTGGGCTACCGTGTCGGCAAACTTCTCCAGTTCCTTCACCGCATGCGCCTGGGAAGGCTGGGCAGGGTCCGGCCGGTAACTGGAGAAGGAAACACCGGCAAACCGTGGTGATGGATAGAAGCCGTCCAACAACTCATCCACGGAAACGCTCGGCGTACGCGTTGTCAGATTCTCAATAGTTGCCAAGACGCTGTTCCATTCTGTTCTGCGCCCGCCGGGCACGGTGAAAATTTGTGACACCGCCACGATACGCCAAGGGCGCGCCGTCCTTCGCCGCTATTTTGCGGCCCTCGACGACCCGGTTGGAAGTTTTGGGCCGGCATCATCGTTAGGCTTGAGAGAGGACCTGTTATCAACCGGAAGGCTACAACTGTGCCAGTTTCTGCAGAAACCAACGATAAGTTTGCCGCATACGCGCACCCCGAGCGGCTGGTCAGCACTGAGTGGCTGGCGGATCATCTCGGCGACGACGACCTCGTGGTGGTCGAATCGGATGAGGATATCCTGCTTTATGAAACCGGACACATCCCCGGCGCCGTCAAGGTCGACTGGCACACGGACCTGAATGATGCCGATACCCGCGACTACGTGGACGGTGAAGGATTCGCCGCTCTGATGTCCGTCAAAGGCATCAGCCGCGACAGCACCGTCATCATTTACGGAGACAAAAGCAACTGGTGGGCGGCCTACGCTTTGTGGGTCTTCACGCTGTTCGGACATCAAGACGTCCGGCTTCTCGACGGCGGCCGGGACAAGTGGATAGCCGAGGGTCGCGAAATTTCAACCGTCACTACGCAGGTGGAGAAGTCCGAGTATCCCGTTATAGAACGCAACGATGCACCGGTTCGCGCCTTCAAGGACGACGTTCTGGCGCATTTTGGCAAGCCGCTGATAGATGTTCGCTCGCCCGAAGAATATTCCGGAGTCCGGACCACCATGCCGGCCTACCCCGAAGAAGGAGCCCTGCGCGGCGGTCATATTCCCAGCGCCGCATCCGTCCCTTGGGGCAGGGCAGCGGCTGAAGACGGAACGTTCAAGGACCGGACACAGCTGGAGGACATATACCACAACGACGCCGGCCTCAAGGATGGTGACGACGTCGTTGCCTACTGCCGCATCGGCGAACGTTCAAGTCACACCTGGTTCGTGCTGACGCACCTCCTCGGTTTTGAGAATGTGCGGAACTACGACGGTTCCTGGACTGAGTGGGGCAATGCCGTGCGGGTTCCGATCGTAAAAGGCGAAGCTCCAGGAGAAGCACCTAAATGACTGAGACCGCCACCGAACTCCCTCCACAGCTGGCGGAAATCATCGAGGACTTTCAGGCCCTCGAGGAACCGGACCGGTTGCAACTGCTGCTCGAATTCTCCCGGGATCTGCCGCAACTGCCCGGGCGTCTGGCCGATCATCCTGAACTGCTTGAACAGGTCGTGGAATGCCAGACTCCCCTGTTCCTCGCCGTCGAACTCCAAGAAGAGCCGAAACGGATCGTTCATCTGTTTTTCTCCGCACCGCCGGAGACGCCCACGACGCGGGGTTTCGCAGCCGTGCTGGCGGAAGGACTGGACGGGCTGAGCCCGGAAGAAATCCTCGCCGTGCCCGAAGATGTCCCCGACCGGCTGGGACTCACCCGGGCCATCACACCCCTGCGTATGCGGGGAATGTCGGCCATGTTGGGACGGATTAAGCGGAAGGTTTCGGAGGTTCAGACCGCAACCTAGGTTGCGGAAAGTCCTGGCTGGCCAGCAGCGGCGCCAACCAGTTCTGGACTGTCCGGTCCCATCGTTGCGGATCGACGTTCCATTCCTTGGTGTGCCGGCCCGCCGGAAACTCGACGAAGCTGACGAGACCGGGATTGTTGCGTGCCAGCTGTCTTGAAGGGCCGGAGGGCACGAACTCGTCGGCGCTGCTGTGTATGATCAGCGTTGGTGTATCGAGTTGATCCGACCGCTCCACCCAGTTCATGCTTTTCAGATTCACTGGAGCACCGAGACCAGTCAGCGAGCGGCCCCATGGATGGGTCAAGAGCAGTTGTCCCAGTCGGCCGACCGCCACGGGGATGTAGTTCAGTTTGGCCTGATGCGCCAGCACATCGATCCAGTTGATGACCGGACCGTCCAACACAAGGGCGCGGATCAGATGCTTGTGCCTCGACAAATCCGCCGTCTGCAGGCTGATTGCTCCTCCCATCGACCAGCCAAAAAGGACTACGTCCCTGGCCCCTTTCGTAAATGCATACTCCATGGCGGCCTCGACGTCGCGCCACTCGGTCATGCCGAGACCATAGCGACCGTCATCCGCGGCCGGCGCCTCGCCGTCGTTCCGATAGGAAATCAGCAGGCTCGTCAGACCAATCTCTGCCGTCGTTCGGGCGGCCCGCAAACCCTCGGTTCGGGTCACGCCGCGGCCGTGGACCATGATCGCCCACGTCCGGGAGGTGCCGTCCTTGGATGAAGGAATCAGCCAGGCCGGCGCGCTGCCGCCGTCAACCGGGACATAAGCTTCCGCCCAGTCCAGTCCCAGGTACGAGGGATGCGGATACACAGCTCCGCTCCACCAGCCACGAACGGCCGTGGTGAGATCGCCGCTGTACACCTCCTCCACATCCCGGAGGACAGTATCCTCGCCCGGTGCGTAGGAACGGATTTTCCCGATCCGGGCGTGGCCCCTCCCGCCGTCGAAGTACAGCGAGTATGTTCCTTCCACCGTGGTGTCCTCGTTCGCCGGCAGAACCACGCGGCGCTCGTCCTCCATTCCGGCAACCGCCAAAATGAATAAGTCTTCTTCGCGGAACCGCACAGGTGTAACCACTCTGCGGGCGAAATAGGTTGCCAGCACCGAAGAACCGGCCAGGACCACGGACGTTAAACCGGCGCCAATCGCTGCACCGGAGCTAAGAAGTTTCCATGCATTGCTGCTCCCCCCATGCGACTGTCCGGGTAATGACGACGGCGTATCCCGGGGGCCCCCCAGGAACGACAACATACGTAGCATGATTCCATTCTGGCTGGCCGGCCCGTGCGCGTCGAGGACCTTCGGCGAACGCCCCATCAGGCATTAGGCTATGCCCATGACTGATTCCATTGTTGTGTTGACAGAAGAACCGCTGGTCGAGGCCGACGTCCGTAATCTGGAATCTTTCCACGCCGGGGCTGATCGGCGTTTCATTTTGCTCGTTCCTTCAGACACGGAGCGGCACCTGATCGTGGATTTCCTCGATCAAGTGAGTTTACTGAACATTGGCCAAGCCTTCCGTGACCTCGCCGCCAAACAACCTGATGCGGACAAGAGCCGGCTCAAGGCCGATGCGACCCTGAAAGTTTCGCTTGAGGCACTCCGCACGGCCGGAATCAACGCCGAGGGCCATGTCGTCGGCGCAAATGCCGTGCAGGCACTGGTGGACAAAGTACATGAGCTTGATGCCAGGGAAGCAATTGTCATTACCCGGCCGCATGCTGTGGAAGATACCTTCCATACCGATTGGGCCAGCAAAGCCCAGGACGAGTTGGGACTTCCTGTGTTGCATCTCTACTCAGGATCGGGATACATCGGGGACTCGTGAGCGTTATACACGGCATGGACACGAACCAGAACTCGAAATCGTACCTACAGCAGACACCGGTCCAGAGGACCGACGAACAGTGGCGTGAGGAACTGACTCCTGAAGAGTTCGCTGTCCTGCGCCAGGCAGGCACCGAACGACCTTTCACCGGCGAATACTGGAACAGCCATACCAAGGGCGTTTATCAGTGCCGTGCCTGTGGCGCCGAACTCTTTACCAGTAACGAAAAATTTGACTCGCACTGTGGCTGGCCATCCTTTTTTGCTCCCTTAGCCGAAGAACGCGTCCGTTACATCCGCGACCGTGCCATGGGCATGGAGCGTATCGAGGTGCGCTGCGGTCAGTGTGATTCCCATCTCGGCCACGTCTTCGAAGGCGAAGGCTACGACACACCGACTGACCAGCGCTATTGCATCAACTCGGTATCCATGCGGCTGGTAACCGATGATTCCGTCGGCGGGGATACCCCGGCCAACTAGGCCAAACTCATCAAGTACTGTTCACGGACTGGAGCAAACGGCCCTTGAGCACAAGAGTTACTTACTTTGGAGTTACTTTTAGATAAGTAACACTGATTCTTTGATACGCTTCGAGCAGACCCTTGAAACCTACGGTTTTTCACCCTGCGATGAGAAAGCGAGTCAACGATGACTGAAACCACTCCGGTAATGAGTCCGTCCGGCGCCGGCCCGGAAAATCCTGCTGAACACCCTGCTTGGCAGCGGATTAAAACTGCGGCGGCAACGCTTCAGTCATTGCAGATTAAGGACGGATCCGTACCCGAACGGACGGACCACGTGCAGGCTGCGACCTGTGTGCAGGACATCATCTCCGGCATCCAGGAACTCGCTCCTGCTTTCAGCCACGACGAGCATTACCTCTCGGCCCTGGTCACAGATTTCCGGCGCTGGGCAGACACCGGATTTCCCGAACCCGATTTTCTCGATTCGCTTACGGCCTTCCAACCGCAGCTAAACCGCACCGACGGCCTCAAGCACCTGGTCGTCTTCCCGATGTATACCCAGAACGGCAGTTCCGAACGGCTGATTGAGGCCGTGCTGGTGGAGGTTATCTGGCCGGAATTCATCTCCGAACTGGAAGAAGGCAGTTACTCCAACAAGCTGTTTGTCCCGATCCGCTTCCTCGATTTCACTTCCGGCTACGACACGAATTCGGCTGTGCTGTTCCCGGAGACGGTTGCGGTGCGCCAGACGCCGAAGTTCAACTGGGGCGCCATCTTTGCAGACCGTGAGGCTGCCCGTTTCCGCAAGGTCGTGCGTGCAGCGGCGGAGATCACTTCACTCGAACTTCCGGATGATGCGGCGCTGCTGCTGGAGGACCAGTCGACGATGGAGAAGACGTTCGTCATGTGGGATCTGATTCATGACCGCACCCACATGCGCGGCGACCTGCCCTTCGACCCCTTCATGATCAAACAACGCATGCCCTACTTCCTCTACTCCCTGGAAGAGCTGCGGTGCGACCTGACAGCCTTCCGTGAGTCGGTCCGTCTCGAGCATGACAGTCAGGCCACAGACGAAACCCGGGAGTATGCGAAGCGGGTGCAGTACGCCGTCATCTTCGACCGGATTTTCCGTTTTGCCATTACCGGAAACCGGGTGCGCAACTACGACGGTCTGGGCGGGCAGTTGTTGTTCGCCTGGATGCACCAGCACCACGTCCTGCACTGGACGGACGGGAAAATGACCATTTATTGGGATGAAGTGCCCAACGTTGTTATTGCCCTTGGCCAGCAGATTGAAGATCTCTACTGGCGCTCCATAGACCGTCCCAAAACGGCACACTGGTTGGCAGCTTATGAAATGATCACCGGAACGTTGACGCCCAATCCGGCTTCCGTTTGGGCGAAGCGACCGGACTCTCTGCCACTCGATGGTCCGCCGCGGGGGCTGACCGACCAGGTTCTCGATGACGAGTTCCCGCTGTCCATGTTCTATGAGGCGTTGAACCGTAAGATGAAGGAAGTGATTGAATCCACCGCCGGCATCACCGGCACGACGAAGGACATTGCGTGACAGTACTGGCACATAACCCCACGGTCCTGATTGCCGGGGCGACCAGCCCCTCCGGCGCTGCCACGGCGGCGGCGTTGAGCGAAGCAGGCGCCTCGGTCATCGCAGTGGGAACCAATCCCGACCGGCTGCACCGGCTTAGCGCTGTGGCGGAAGGGGTTACGGGTTATGTTTGCAATTTGTCCGACGCCGAAGAGGTCGACTCATTTGCCGCGCAGCTCCACAATGATTCCGGTCCCATCGACGGGCTGATCCACCTTGTCGGCGGGTGGCGCGGCGGTGAAGGAATTCCCGGCCAGAGCGACGAAGACTGGGACTACCTGCACAGCCACGTGTTCACCACCCTGCGCAATACCAGCCGAACGTTCTATCCGGACTTACTGGCCTCCGATGCCGGGAGGATGGCAATCGTCTCCTCGACGGCGGCGGCAAAGCCAACGGCGTCGGGCGCCAACTACTCCGCTGCCAAAGCTGCGGCAGAGGCGTGGACCATGGCCGTCGCCGATGGGTTCCGGCGTGCACAATCGGGCCGCAAAGAGGATCCCGAGCCGCAACGCGCTGCCGCTGCTGCCTTCATCATCAAGGCACTCGTCGACGACACTATGCGGGAGGCGGACCCGGAACGGGCCTTCGCCGGCTACACAGACGTGCGCCAACTCGGGGAAGCCTTCGTGGAATTCATGACCGTGGACGCCGCCACGGCCAACGGAACGCGCATCCCGCTCAACAATTGATCAGTGCCGCTGGCGAATGCGTGATACTGGAATGGTGACTGAAACTATTGTGAACTCCCCCATGCAACTGCACGACGCCGGTGTCCGAGGCTTCGCTTCGGATAACTATTCCGGTGTACACCCGGAAATCCTCCAGGCGCTTGCCGCCGCCAACGGCGGCCATCAGCCGGCCTATGGCGCAGACCAATACACTGACCGCCTGCAGGACGTTATGGCGTCCCACTTCGGCGATGGCGTGGAAGCATTCCCGGTGTTTAACGGAACGGGCGCCAACGTGCTCAGCCTGCAGTCCCTGCTCCCCCGCTGGGGCGCAGTCGTCTGCGCCACCACAGCGCATATCAATACGGATGAGAATGGTGCGCCGGAGCGGGTCGCGGGCATCAAGTTGCTCCAGGTTTCCACCCCCGACGGCAAGCTCACCCCGGAGCTGATCGACGAACAGGCCTGGGGCTGGGGCGACGAGCACCGGGCCCAACCGTTAGCCGTGTCGATTACTCAGAGCACGGAACTGGGAACGACTTACACGGTCGAGGAGGTCAGGGCGATCGCCGACCATGTCCACGCACGCGGCATGTCACTCCATATGGATGGGGCCAGGATCGCCAATGCGGCGGCCTACCTTGGCGTCCCGCTGCGGACTTTCACCCGCGACGCCGGTGTCGACGTATTGTCCTTCGGCGGAACAAAGAACGGGCTGCTCTTTGGCGAGTGCGTCGTCGTGCTGAATCCGGAAGCCTGTTCCGGCCTGCCTTTCCTCCGCAAGCTCAATATGCAGTTGGCTTCGAAAATGCGCTTTCTCTCGGCCCAGCTGATCGCACTGCTCGACGGCGATCTATGGATCCGTTCGGCGAGTCACTCAAACGCCATGGCCGTCCGCCTGCGGGAGGCTGTTGACGCGCTCGATGGCGTCAAGGCGACCCAGCCGACGCAGGCGAACGCCGTCTTCGCGGTTCTTCCGAAAGGTGTTGCTGACCGCCTGCGGGAGTTGTTCAGGTTCTACGACTGGAACCCGGCCACCGGCGAGGTGCGCTGGATGTGTTCGTTTGATACGACCGAAGAGGACATCGAGACCTTTATTGCCGCCTTGCGGCGGGAAATGTCCGGATACCAACGGTAGGCGGACGTCACCGAATCGATATATCGCTGATCGGCGCGCCTGAACAATTTTGTCGTAGGCAGAGCATAATCTGCCAAGGTGAGCGCGATTGGCGACCTCTCGCAGGTTCCCCCTGATTTCCTGACAGCACTGTCAAGCCTCCGGAAGGCCCAGTGCCGCCCCGAGCTGCACTTGGAAGAGTTGCCGGCACCATCGAGGCTTGCACCCTTCGCCGTTGCCCTCGGCGCCGAGGTATTCGCCACCACCGGCTCCACGGCGCGAAGGCCTGTCCATGGTCCGGCAATAGCTGCATCATCCGACCATACGGACACGGAACTGGCAAGTGGCCGGTTCATCCTGCTCCATGATCCGGAGGGCTCCGAGATTTGGGACGGCACCTTCCGGATCGTCACTTATATCCGGGCCGAGCTTGAACCGGACATCGGCAATGACCAACTGCTCGGGTCCGTGGCGTGGACTTGGCTTGTCGAGGCTCTTGAAGCTCATCGGGCACCCTACCAGTCCGCTGGAGGAACAGCGACACGGATTCTCTCCGAGACATACGGCACGCTGGCCGAACGGGACGACTCCATTGACATTGAGTTGCGGGCCTCCTGGACGCCGTCGACCGCGGATGTACAGTCACATCTGGAGGCATGGTCCGACATGGTCTGCACCTTTGCCGGCCTGCCGCCGCTGCCGGAGGGCGTCACACCCTTGGGACACCGCCGTCGGAGCTGAAGACTGCACGCCGGTGCGAACTCTGGATAAGGTGGGGGGATCATGACTTCGCAGAACCCGGACGGACCTACACCCGCGACCCCAGATGAGTCAGCGGAGCCGCAGAACGAAGTCACGGCGCTCACCGAACCCCGCGAAGGCGTTCCGCTTGTCATCTCCACTGCCGAGGGTCTGCAGCGGGCCGCCGTCGCGCTGGCATCCGGAACCGGCCCGGCAGCGGTGGATGCGGAACGAGCCTCCGGGTTCCGTTATGGACAACGGGCATTCCTGGTGCAGATCCGGCGTGAGGGCGCCCGAACGTGGCTGATAGATCCGGAACCGTTCGATGATTTGAAAATAATCGACGAGGCACTTTCCGGGGTCGAGTGGATCCTGCATGCGGCAAGTCAGGACCTGCCCTGCCTGTCGGAACTGGGCATGTGGCCTGACAAGCTGTTCGATACCGAGCTCGCCGCCCGCTTGGCCGGGCTGCCCCGCGTCGGACTGGCAGCGGTGATCGGGAATTTGCTGGGCTTTGGCCTGGCCAAGGAGCATTCAGCGGTGGATTGGTCCACCCGGCCGTTGCCGCAATCGTGGCTGGGATACGCCGCTTTGGATGTGGAAGTACTGATAGAGCTGCGCCACGAATTGGGCAACGTTCTGTCGAAATCGGGGAAGTTGACCTTCGCCGAAGAGGAATTCGAAGCCATCCGGGAGGCAGGTGTATCTGAGCCGCGCGTTGATCCCTGGCGGCGAACCTCGGGAATGCACCAGATCCGCGACCGGCGCCAACTCGAGGCGGTGCGCCGGCTCTGGCTCGAACGTGAACAGCTGGCCCGGAAGCGCGATGTAGCGCCGGGACGATTGATCCCCGATTCGGCCATCGTCGCGGCGGCAAAGGCCATGCCAACGACCGTTCCACAACTGCTGGCAACAAATGGTTTCCACGGCCGCGCCGCCAAACGGGAGGCGCCGCGCTGGCTGCGGTGCATCGAAGGCGCGGCCCGGGCCGAGAACCTGCCGCCCCTGCATCTGGTAACCAACACTCCTCCTCCCCCACGCGTCTGGCCGGATCGGGATCCTGTGGCCGCCGCCCGCCTTTCCACGGCCAAGGCACGCCTGGCCACCATGGCGGGTACCCTCGAGATGCCGGTGGAAAACCTTTTAACACCGGACACCCTCCGGCGGCTGGCGTGGCGTCCCCCGCAACCGATCAACGCCGGTGCTATCGCCGAAAGGCTTCGGTCCCTCGGGGCACGGAACTGGCAGATCGAAATGACCGCTGCTGCCATCACTGACGCCTTCCTCGACCCTGCCCCGCTGCCGGTAAAGGGAGAGAAGAAGCCCGACGACGGCCCGGTCGCCGAAAGCGGCCCATAGCAGTCACTTTGCGGTTTTGCCCGAAGAAGTTACTAATGAGTAACATGGCTCTGAGATGATCTGCACCACCCGCGCAACCACAACAAAACACGACGCCGGACCGATCTATCGTCTGGTGACAGCGGAGGAGAACGCATGAGCGCCCAGGACTTCCAGACCCTTGCCGATGCCTTCGGCGGGGAAATCGTTACGCATTCCCACGTAAAGGATGTTGACCTGCCCAACGGAGCGGGAAAACTCGCCCTCATCACTCTCGATAATGACCTGGATCCCAAGCGGCCCACGACGTTGGGGCCCTCGACCCTCGTTGAGCTCGGCAAAACCCTTGAGGGGCTTCAGCAGCGGGCGGCCGCCGGCGGACTGGCCGGAGTCGGCATTACCGGAAAGCCAAACTTCTTTGTCGCCGGCGCCGACCTTTCAGCCGTCAAATCCATCACTGAACGCGAGCACGGCGTCCAGATGGCGAGGCTGGGGCACTACGTGTTCGGCTTGCTGGGAAACATGGGAGTCCCAAGCTTTGCCTTCATCAACGGTGTTGCTTTGGGAGGCGGGCTGGAGGTTGCCTTAAATGCCAATTACCGGACGGTGTCCTCTGCAGCTGGCGCGCTGGCACTGCCGGAAACGTACCTCGGCCTCGTTCCCGGCTGGGGCGGAATCTACCTGCTGCCGCGCCTGGTCGGGCCGGAAAATGCAGTCAAAGTTCTGATCGAGAACGCCTTGAACCAGAACCGCACGCTTTCCGGCGCGGCCGCATACGAGGTGGGCATCGCTAATGTCCTCTTTGAACCGGACGAATTCCTGGAACAGTCCCTGGCATGGGCGGGCCGGGTCATAGCCGGCGACACTGACACCACCGGCGCGGTTGAACAACGACGCAAGGACCATAGCGGCACCGGCGGCGATTGGGATGCCGCAGTTGCCCGGGGCAGGGCCTTTGTCGAAGCCAAGACGTCGAATGCCGCCCCGGCTCCTGCCCGCGCGCTGGATCTGTTCGAGGCCGGAAAGAACTGGACCCAGGCTGAGTCGGCGGAGCAGGAAGATCTCGCATTGGCTGACCTGATGCAGACGAACGAGTTCCGTGCGACGGTCTACGCGTTCCTCGACCTTGTCCAGAAACGTGCCAAACGTCCCGCCGGCGCGCCGGATAAGGCGCTGGCCCGGCCGGTCAACAAGGTCGGTATTGTCGGCGCTGGCCTGATGGCAAGCCAACTGGCGCTGCTGTTCGCCCGCCAGTTGCGCATCCCGATCGTGATAACAGATATCGACCAGGAACGCGTTAACAAGGGCGTGCAGTACGTGCACGGCGAGATCGATAAGCTGCTGCAAAAGAAACGCATCTCCGCCGACGCCGCCGACCAGGCGAAGTCGCTGGTCACAGGTTCGGTGGACAAGTCCGAATTCGCGGACGCCGACTTCGTCATCGAGGCGGTTTTTGAGGAACTCTCGGTCAAGAAGCAGGTCTTCGCCGAAGTCGAGGACGTTGTCTCCCGGGAATGCATCCTCGCCACCAACACCTCTTCATTGTCGGTCACCGCCATGGCTGAAGATCTGAAGCATCCGGAACGGCTCATCGGTTTCCACTTCTTCAACCCTGTTGCCGTCATGCCGCTGCTGGAAATTGTCCGCGCCCCGGATACCGGCGAGGAGGTGCTCGCCACAGCCTTCGAAGTCGCGCGAAACTTGAAAAAGAACGCGGTATTGGTCAAGGACGCGGCCGCCTTTGTCGTCAACCGCGTCCTCGGCCGGATGTTCGGTGAAATCACCAAAGTTTTCGATGAAGGCACCGACGCGGAGACTGCGGACAACGCCCTGCGTCCCATGGGCCTGCCACTTTCTCCGTTCAAACTGCTCGCCCTCGTGGGGCTCCCCGTTGGCCAGCATGTGCAGGAGTCTTTGCACGCGGCCTTCGGTGATCGTTTCCATGTTTCGCAAAACCAACAGAAACTGATTGATACCGGCGTTAAGGGACTCTGGGAGAAGGAGGAAGACGGAACCCTATATGTTCCGGACTCCACGCTGGTTCTGCTGGAGCGCGGCACGTCGCCGTCCAGCCCGGAAGAGGTGCTGCAGCGCACCCAGGATGCCTTGGCAGACGAAATCGGGCGAATGCTCGACGAAGGCGTGGTAGCGGCCGCCCAGGACATCGACCTCTGCATGATCCTCGGCGCCGGATGGCCGCTGCATCTGGGCGGCATCACACCGTACCTCGACCGCACCGGTGCCTCGGAGCGGGTCAATGGGAAGCGCTTCCTGGAACCGGGCGTCGCCTCCAAACCGTGATGGACGACGGCGGGCAGCGGCCAA
>NZ_KI914621.1:18236-27019 GCF_000520495.1 Arthrobacter sp. H14 | reverse complement strand
CCGTCGCCGCCCGCCGTCGTACGGTCTGAGCCGGAACTGCCACATCATGACAATAGTGCAGCGCCGGTTAGAAAAGGGCGGTTTTCGGTGTCCGTGGAAAGATCCTGCCCAGCTCTTCCAGGTCCTGCTCGTCCGGCTGCCAGGATGCAGCTTCCACGTTCATCTTCACCTGCTCCGGTATTGTCGCGCCGGCGATGACACTTGCGACGGCAGGCTGGGCCGCGAGCCAGGAGAACGCAACCTCCACCTCGCTTAAATTCCGTTCCGCGGCGAACGAGCTGAACTGTCCCAGTTGCTCCCAATCGGCCGCTTCGAGCAGATTCCTGCGGGAGTGTGACAGCCGGCTTCCCGCCGGAGCCTTCCCATCCTGGTACTTGCCGGTGAGCAGACCATTGGCCAGCGGGAAGTATGGAAGCACTCCCAAACCATAGGCCTCCGCTGCCGGGATCACTTCGAGTTCAGCCCGCCGATCAAGCAGGTTGTAGTGATTCTGGGCGGAAATGAATCGGGTATAACCGCCCATGCGGGCGGTGAATTCCGCCTCCGCAATCTGCCAGCCCGTCCGGTTTGAATGTCCGATGTAGCGGACTTTCAATCTGCCAGCCCGTCCGGTTTGAATGTCCGATGTAGCGGACTTTGCCACTGGTGACCAGGTCATCCAAGGCGGCAAGCGTCTCATCAATGGGAGTTTCGGGATCCGGCGTGTGGAACTGATACAGGTCTATCCACTCTGTATTCAGCCGCCGCAGTGATGCCTCCGCCGCCTTGACGATGTAGCGCCGGGAGCCGCGCGCATTCCAGTCCGCGCCATTGGCGCCACTTAAATCCATACCGAATTTCGTGGCGACCACGACGTCGTCACGGTTTTTTCCCAGCCCTTTGCCAAGGAGTTCCTCGCTGAGCCCGGCAGTTTTGCCATAGCTGTCCGCTACGTCGAAGAATGTAATACCGGCGTCGACAGCGGCGTTGACCAAGGTTGTTGCGCCGCGGGCGTTTTCCGTAGGGGTACCGGTCCGGCCCAGGTTATTGCACCCCAGTCCCACCGTCGAAACAGTCAGTCCCGAATTGCCAAGCCGTCGGAATGCGCTCACAACACCGCGTCCGTTTCGCTATCGGTGTGAGCCGGCGCCACGGACACTCCGGGTGCCCACGTCACATCGCCGTGTTCGGCATTGGCACCACGTGCCAGGACGAACAGCAGGGATGACAATCGGTTCATGTACCGGGCGGTCATCGGATTTACAGTCTGGGGATGATCCTCCACAGCAGCCCAAAGAGCCCGTTCCGCCCGTCGAGCTACGGTGCGGGATTGAGAGAGCAGTGCGGATGCCACCGTTCCACCGGGAAGCACCATGCCGCTAAGATCCGGCGCATCTTGGCCATAATGGTCGATGGCCCGTTCCAGCCGGTCGATATGACCCTGCACGATCCTGACTTTGGCGGTATCCGAGTCGGTTGGCACAGTCAAATCGGCCTGAATATCGAACAAGTCGTTCTGCACACTGCTCAATGTTCTTACAATATCGGCCGGCAGTCCTCCCATTGCCATGGCGACACTGACCGTGGAATTTGCCTCATCGCACTCAGCGTATGCAGCGACGAGACTGTCCAGCTTGGACAGGTCTCCGTGCCCGGATAAACGAGTCTGTCCGTTGTCACCTCCACGAGTGTAGTATTCTGGTTCGTTGGTTCTCATATCATCGGTCATAGCGGCAACTATACTAACCATAGGTTTGCTCACGGGAACCAGACATGAGGTTCTTCCCGCTGCCGCCGACTCATACCAGTGAGGTTTCCCGACTATCGAGGAGTAACAGTGAGTATCGGAACATCAAAGGAGCCTTCCGAACCGGAGGTTCACGACAATTTGGAGAAAGTTCCGGCCAAAGGCTGGGCCTCCGTGGACAAGGTCGTCTTCGGTGTCTCTTTCGGGATTATCACGGTCATTTGCATACTAGGTGTCACGTTCACCACCGAAGTCGGGGAAACAGCCACTCAGGCCTTGGGCTGGGTCACCGGTAAGTTCGGTTGGCTGCTCATCCTGGCCGCCACGGGCTTCGTGGTCTTCTCCCTTGTGCTGGCATTCGGCCGGTACGGGCGTATTCCGCTCGCACAGGAAGGCGAGGGTACAGAGTTTTCCACCATGTCCTGGGTCGCCATGATGTTCAGCGCCGGCATGGGCATCGGCTTGATGTTCTTCGGCGTTTACGAACCGGTTACCCACTTGGCCTCTCCGCCGCCGTTCGTGGATGCCCCCGCCGGAAGCCCTGAGGCGGCCAGTTCGGCAATGGCGTACACATTCTTCCATTGGGGACTGCATCCTTGGGCCATTTACTCTGTCGTTGGACTGGCACTGGCCTACTCCACATTCCGGATGGGCCGGGGCAATCTGATGAGCGCACCATTCCAAGCCATATTTGGCAAGGACAGAATCGAACGGCGTGGCTGGGGAAAGCCGATCGATATCCTGGCGATCATTTGCACCAAGTTCGGCACCGCCACGTCCCTCGGCTTGGGGGCACTGCAGATTGCTGCCGGTTTAACCCTGCTTCGTACCGGGGAATTCGCAGATGACCCGGGTACCGCGTTGCCCATCATCATCATTTGCGTCTTGACCGTTGGTGTTGTCTTTTCTGCCGCAAGCGGCGTTTCGAAGGGAATCAAGTGGCTCAGCAACACCAATATGGTCCTTGCTTTCGTGCTGCTGCTGTTCGTCTTCGTTGTGGGACCAACCGTTTTCATCCTGGACCTGCTGCCTGAATCGATCGGTGCATACTTCTCCAGTCTTGTTCCAATGAGCTTTCAGTCGGCAGTATTCGGCGGTACGGATTGGCTGGCCAGTTGGACCATCTTCTACTGGGCCTGGTGGATCTCCTGGACGCCCTTCGTTGGCACCTTCATTGCCAAAATTTCACGCGGAAGGACCATCCGTGAATTCGTCCTCGGCGTGCTGCTGGTCCCCACGGCAGTCAGCATGCTCTGGTTCGTGGTCTTCGGCGGAGCCGGTATTAATCTGCAGCGTAACGGCGTGGATATCGCCGGTGCAGGTAACGAGGCCGCAGGATTCTTTGCTGCGTTGCAAAACTATCCCTTCTTCATCGGCGCTGCCATACTCGTCATGGCCCTGACAGCCATCTTCTTCGTCAGTGGCGCCGACGCCGGAGCACTCGTATTGGGTACGCTTTCCTCTTACGGCCGTAAGGAACCTTGGAAGCCACTAGTGATCCTGTGGGCAATCCTGACAGGGGCTGTTGCCGCCGTCCTGTTGTTTGTTGGTGGTTTGCCTGCGTTGCAGACGTTCACTATTCTCGCTGCGACTCCGTTCGTGCTGATCATTATCGGGCTTTGTGTGGCGCTGTATATGGACCTGCGGCGGGATCCGCTCCGGAAACGCCGCTTGGGGCCGGTGCGGGGAATTTCCAGCACCCCTGATCAGGTGCCGTTCAGTGAAGCCGCCATGGCCGAAGATGCTGAGCGCTCAAATGGCGACTCGCCTGCCGATAAAGACTCCAAGAACAAAGCCGCCTACCCGGGCGATAAGGACTTCAAGGAGTAATTGGCCCAGCAGCGTCAACAGTCAACGAAAGCAGCGCCCCGCCTTGGGCCGGCAGATGCCGGCAGCCAAGCGGGGCGCTGCTTTCGTTAATAACGGATGGTCGACAAGCAGAACCGGCACCCCGTACTGACGGGTTCCGCAGGATAATCTGCTAAGGCTGGAACCTGGGGAGCTGTCCAGTGTGGGTTGAATCCACGTTGGAGGGCAGCGGCCGGGCAATGGGAACTTTAGTTCCCAGAACCTGCGCCACGACATCCTGCGCCACCTGCTGCGCCGTCAATCCGACGCGTTCGAGGACCTCGGCCCTGGTGCCATGGTCCAGGAATTCCACCGGCAAACCGACTTCATTCAGTGCGGTGTCGATGCCCTTTTTGCGCATTTCCTGCCGGATCCTGGAGCCGACTCCCCCGGCGCGCACGCCGTCTTCAATAACAACGACCAGCCGGTGGGCCGCTGCGGTTTCGAGGATGGAGCCGGGCACCGGAAGCACCCAGCGGGGGTCAACCACGGTCGAGCTGATGCCTTGGGCACCGAGCCGGTTGGAAATGTCCAGTGCAAGTTCGCTCATCGCACCCACACTGACGATCAGGACGTCATTATCTCTGGAACCGGCCGGCCGCCGCGCGAGGATGTCGACGCCATCGTCGAGACGTTCAATGGCGGCGACTTCCGGCCCGACATTGCCCTTGGAATACCGCACCACGCTCGGGGCGTCCTTGATGGCGACGGCTTCCCGCAGTTCCTCCCGGAGCCGGGAAGCATCCCGCGGCGCGCTTAGATGCAGGCCAGGCACTATCTGCAGCAGGGACAAGTCCCACATGCCATGGTGGCTGGCGCCGTCGGGCCCGGTCACTCCGGCCCGGTCGAGGACGATGGTCACTCCGGCCTTATGCAGGGCGACGTCCATCAGGAGTTGGTCGAAAGCCCGGTTCAGGAACGTGGCATACAGTGCCACGACTGGATGAAGGCCTCCAAAGGCCATGCCAGCGGCGCTGGTCAGCGCATGCTGCTCGGCAATGCCGACGTCGAAGACACGCCCGGGATGCCGTTCAGCGAACTTGTGCAGTCCCACCGGAATCAGCATGGCGCCAGTTACGCCGACTATATCTTCCCGCTCATCGGCGATATCGGCGATTTCAGCGGCGAAGACCGATGTCCAGGACTGGGCACCGCCGGTTTTGGCCGGTGCGCCGGTTTCGGGATCGATCACGCCTACCGCGTGGAATTGGTCTGCTTCGTGTGCCCGGGCAGGCGCATAGCCACGGCCCTTTTCGGTCATGGCATGCACGATGACCGGTCCACCGTAGTTCTTGGCCTTCTGCAGGGCGTTCTCGACCGCTTCAAGGTTATGCCCATCGACGGGACCGATGTATTTCATGCCGAGGTCTTCGAAGAAGCCCTGCGGGGCCCACCAGTCCTTGATGCCCTTCTTGGCTGCGTGCAGGCTCTTATAGATCAACTGGCTGGCCGAACCGCCACCCTGCAGCCGCGTCTTCCACCAGTCCAGTGTTCCCTCATAGGCTTGGTGGGTCCGCACCTTGTCGATCGCCGGACGCATGGACGCCAACCGGTCGGCGAAGCCGCCAACTGTGGGGGCATAGGAACGTCCGTTGTCATTGACGACGATCACGACCCGACGGTCCCTGTCGGCGGCGATGTTGTTGATAGCCTCCCATGCCATACCGCCGGTCAGTGCACCGTCACCGACGACGGCAACGACATGGCGATCCACCTCGCCGGTAAGCTTACGTGCCCTGGAGATGCCGTCGGCCCAGGACAACGACGACGAGGCATGCGAGCTTTCCACGACGTCATGGACCGATTCAGAACGGGCAGGATAGCCGGAGAGGCCGCCCTGCTGGCGAAGGGTGGAGAAATCCTGCCGTCCGGTGACCAGTTTGTGCACGTAGGACTGGTGGCCGGTATCGAAAACGATGCTGTCGCGGGGTGAATCAAAGACCCGGTGGATGCCGAGAGTCAGTTCAACAACGCCAAGGTTGGGGCCGAGGTGGCCACCAGTCTGGGAGACATTGGTGATCAGGAATTGCCTGATTTCACCGCTGAGTGCGTCCAGTTGTGCTTCGGTTAGCTTCGTGAGGTCCTGTGGATGACTGATCGTCTCCAGTAGTCCCATACGGTCCCTCCTCTATGGCAAACCTACTATGGCAACGTTACGCAGCAGTGTTGGGCTCTTCTTAACTCTAACGCGCCCGCCGGACAATAAATGCCGCCGGCCTGTTCCGTCCAGCCCTGCGGGGTCCGGCTGGATACAGGAAGGGCCTCCGGACCGCCCTTGATGGCGGCTCCGGAGGCCCGTTCGCTTGACCTGCTAGGCCGCAGACCCGGCTGCGAGTTGGCGGAGGACGTATTGCAAGATGCCGCCGTTGCGGTAGTAGTCGGCTTCGCCCGGGGTGTCGATGCGGAGGTCGGCTTCGAAGGTTTTGGTTTCGGAGCCGTCCGCGGCGGTGGCGGTGACCTTCAGCGTGGCGGGGGTGCCGCCATCGTTCATCGCGGTCACTCCTTCAATGTTGAAGGTTTCGGTGCCGTCCAGGCCCAGGCTCGCGGCGTTTTCGCCCTGCGGGTACTGCAGCGGCAACACGCCCATCCCGATCAGGTTCGAGCGGTGGATCCGCTCGAAGCTTTCGGCGATGACGGCCTTGACCCCGAGCAGGGCGGTGCCCTTCGCCGCCCAGTCGCGGGAGGACCCGGAACCGTATTCCTTACCGGCCAACACCACCAGCGGGGTGCCCGCGCCCTGGTAGTTCTGCGCGGCGTCGTAAATGCTCGACTGCTCCCCACCGGCGGTGAAGTCGCGGGTGAAGCCACCCTCGACCCCGTCCAGGAGCAGGTTCTTCAACCGGATGTTCGCGAACGTGCCGCGGATCATCACCTCGTGGTTACCACGGCGTGAACCGTAGGAATTGAAGTCCTTGCGCGCCACCCCGTTCTCCAACAGGTACTGCCCGGCCGGACTGTCGGACTTGAACGAACCGGCAGGACTGATGTGGTCCGTGGTCACCGAATCGCCCAGCATCGCCAGCACCCTCGCACCGGAAATATCGGCAACGGGTTCCGGGTCGATGCCCATCCCCTCGAAATACGGTGGCTTCCGCACATAGGTGGAGTCGTCCGCCCAGTCGAAGGTGTCGCCCTCCGGTGTCGGCAGCGCCTTCCACCGGTCATCGCCATCGAAGATCGTCGCGTAGCTGTTGGTGAACATCTCCTCATCAATGGAGGCATCCATCACCTGCTGCACCTCCGAGGGGGCCGGCCAGATATCGGCCAGGAAAACATCCGCCCCATCGGCATCGGTGCCCAGCGGCTCATGATCGAAGTCGAAGTCCATCGAACCGGCCAGCGCGTACGCGACCACCAGCGGCGGCGAGGCCAGGTAGTTCATCTTCACATCCGGATTGATCCGGCCCTCGAAGTTGCGGTTACCGGAGAGCACCGACGTCACCGCCAGATCATTATCGGCAATCGCGGTAGAGATTTCCTCCGCCAAAGGGCCCGAGTTACCAATACACGTCGTGCAGCCATAGCCGACCAGATAGAAGCCCAGCTTCTCCAGGTACGGGGTCAGCCCCGACTTCTCGTAATAATCGGTGACAACCTTCGACCCCGGAGCAACAGAGGTCTTCACCCACGGCTTCGACGCCAGGCCCTTATCGACCGCGTTCCGGGCCAGCACCGCCGCGGCCAGCATCACCGACGGGTTGGACGTATTCGTGCACGAGGTGATCGAAGCGATCGACACCGCACCATGATCGAGCTCAAACTCGCCGCCATAATCGGTGCGGACCTGCACCGGCGACGACGGACGGCCCTGCGCCGAAGCAGCAGCCGAAACCGTCGTCCGCGGCTGATCCTCCTCCCTCTGATGCTCATGCGGGGTGAACGTCGGCGAATCCGACGCCGGGAACGACTCCACCGACGCCTCATCGACCGTGCCGTAATGCTCATCATGATCAACGTAATGCTTCAAATCATCACGGAACTGCGCCTTCGCACTCGTCAACGCCACCCGGTCCTGCGGCCGCTTCGGCCCCGCAATCGAAGGCACCACCGTGGACAAATCCAACTCCAGATACTCCGAGTACTTCACTTCCTTGCCCGGATCATGCCACATGCCCTGTTCCTTGGCGTACGCCTCCACCAGAGCCAGATTCTCCGCCGAACGGCCCGTCAACCGCAGATAATCAATCGTCACCGAATCAATCGGGAAAATCGCCGCCGTCGAACCGAACTCCGGACTCATATTCCCGATCGTGGCCCGGTTCGCCAACGGAACCTCAGCAACACCCTCACCATAGAACTCCACGAACTTACCCACCACACCATGCTTGCGCAGCTGCTCCGTAATCGTCAGCACCACATCCGTCGCCGTCGCCCCGGCCGGAATCGACCCCGTCAACTTGAAACCAACCACCCGCGGAATCAACATCGACACCGGCTGGCCCAACATCGCAGCCTCGGCCTCGATACCGCCAACACCCCAACCCAGCACACCCAGGCCATTGACCATCGTGGTATGCGAATCAGTGCCCACACACGTATCCGGATACGCCCGCAACACACCATCAACCTCACGCGTCATCACCGTGCGCGCCAAATACTCCAGATTCACCTGATGGACAATCCCCATCCCCGGAGGAACCACCTTGAAATCATTGAACGCGTCCTGGCCCCACCGCAAAAACTGGTACCGCTCACCATTGCGCTGGTACTCCATCTCAATATTGCGCTCCAACGCATCCGGCGAACCAAACACATCAATCTGCACCGAATGATCAATCACCAACTCCGCAGGGGCCAAAGGATTCACCCGCGACGGGTCCCCGCCCAACTCCTTCACAGCCTCACGCATCGTCGCCAAATCAACCACACACGGAACACCCGTAAAGTCCTGCATCAACACCCGCGCCGGAGTGAACTGGATCTCCGTATCCGGATCCGCCTCCGGATTCCAACCAGCCAAAGCCCGCACATGATCGGCCGTGATGTTCTTGCCATCCTCGGTACGAAGCAGATTCTCCAGCAAAACCTTCAAGCTATAAGGAAGCCCCGCCGAACCCTTAACCGCAGCCAGCCGGAAAACCTCATACTCCCTACCAGCCACATCAAGCTTGCCCCTGGAACCAAAACTGTCCACATTGCCCATCGTCGGGCTCCTCTCGCCGCACTTCATCCTTGACACGAGGTCAACGGCCCGCGGCAAGGCATGCCT
>NZ_KI914621.1:0-18136 GCF_000520495.1 Arthrobacter sp. H14 | reverse complement strand
CATGCCTTGCCGGCCGCAGCCGCTGAAGCCCCGGAACTACTGCTCCCATCCTAACCGCACGCGTCATCACGGCCGCTTGGATGACGGCACGTCTGCGCCGGGATGGTGACGCAGCTCTCAGTTATTACTTTTCGCCGGGCACCAGAACCGCCACTGTCTCCATGTGGTGCGTATTGGGATACAGGTCGAAAGCCCGGAGGTCGTGCATCCTCCATCCAGAGCGCCGGAAGTAACCCAGATCCCGGGCAAAGGAAGCGGGATCGCAGGAAACATATCCGACGGCTCTCGGCTCCGAGCGGATCAGCTCCTGGACGACGGCTTTGCCTGCCCCCGTCCGTGGTGGGTCCAGGACGATGCCGTTCCAGCGTGATCTTTGCGAGCGCAGTATCCGTTCAACCCGGCCCTGCAGAATGTCCACGTTCGGATACGAATGCAGGTTACGCCGCGCGTCCCGGCTGGTTCCGGCGGACCCCTCCACGGAGAGCAGCCGGCCCCGTTCTCCGACAGCGGCCGCCAATGGTGCGGTAAACAGCCCGGCTCCGGCGTACAAATCAGCTATATTTTCGCCGCTTCGGGGGTTCAGGCCGGACAGCAATGCATCGATCAGTACTTCGGGTGCCCGTCGGTGGACCTGCCAGAATCCGTCCCCGGTCACCCGGTACTCGTGTCCTGAGGCAGTCTCGGCGACCCAGGCCCGGCCCCGCAGCCGGGTCAACCTGCCGGAACCGTCGCCGATACCTCCGTCGGGCTCCCATTGTGCAACGGATACCGACACCGGCAGTTGCTTCAGGACGGTCTCAACGGTGCCTGCTGGGGCGGGCTGTTGCGGGATCAACAGGACCAGCGGCCGGCTACCGTTTGCCGGGGCCGCCACTTCCACCCGTTCGATACCGGTGTAGTCAACATCCCACAGCCTGAGATCGTTAATTGCCGCGACCGCCAGCGGCATGTTTTGCACCGGGATGATTTCTGTTGAGCGATGGGCATGCATCCCCAGCCTGCCGGTCAGCGGGTCGACGGCGAAGGCCACCCGGGTTCGCCAGGCCAGCCCCTCGCCGGTTCCGGGAGGTTCGACCGCTTCGACGGCGGTGCTGAGGTCAACGCCGGCCAGCCGGTGCAGTTGTTCCGCCAGGACTTCGCCCTTGAGCCGGCGCTGGTGCGGAAGGCTGATGTGGCCGAATTCCGCTCCGCCAACCGGGATTCGTCCCGCCGCGGCCGCCGTCGGCGCGTCTGCTTCCGGCCAAGGGTGTACGACACGGTCGGCGGCTGCCTCCAGTACCTCGACGACGTCGGCACGCCAGAATTTTGCCCCGGGATCCGCATCGGTAAGGCGGACTTTCACGGTCTCGGATGGAAGCCCGTGCCGGACGAAGATCACCCTGCCCTCGTGCCGGGCGACGAAATGCCCGCCGTGGGCGACCGGCCCCAGCGTAACGGTCAGCTGCTCCCCTTCCAGGGAAGACGGGCCGGCGCTGGTGGTGGCGGCAGATTGATCAGAGGGGCTCATTCCAGGTCCTGGTATCTCTTAATGTTCTCGGATGAAGACAGCTGCCACGGCACGCTCGCAACCATGACACCTGGTTCAAAGTGCAGGCGGGTCTTTATCCGCAACGCTGTCTGGTTGTGCACCAGCTGTTCCCACCACTTTCCCACCACTTTCCCACCACATACTCCGGAATATAGACGACGATCAGATCCCGCGGCGAATCGCGGCGGGTGTTTTTGATGTAGTCGAGAATCGGCGTCGTCGTCTCGCGGTAGGGGGATGCCAAAACGGTAATAGGGACCGGTATCTGCAGCCGCTGCCAGTCCGAAAGGGTTCGTTGAGTCTCCTCCGGATCGACGTCGACAATAATGGCGTCAAGCTTCGAGGGCCGCGACGCCCGGGCAAAGGCCAGCGCCCGCATCACCGGCTTGCGCACGTGGGAGACAAGGATGACGGCATGCACCCTTGACGGCAGTGCACGCGCCGAATGGTCCTCCCCTACTGCAAGTTCACGGGCAACGTTTTCATAGTGGCGGTGGATGCTGTACATGATGAGGAACAACACCACCATGGCGAGGACTGCGATCCATGCGCCGTACTGGAACTTGGTAATCAGCACCACCACCAGCACAACGGCGGTCATGCAGAAACCGACCATGTTAATGGTGCGGGACTTGATAATGCGGAACCGCCTGGCCCGGTCCGCGGTCTTGGTCAGTTCGCGGTTCCAGTGCCGGACCATGCCCAGTTGGCTTGCGGTGAAGGAGACGAAGACGCCGACGATGTACAGCTGGATCAGCCTGGTGACATCCGCGTCGAAGGCCACGATCAGTACCAAGGCCGCCGCAGAGAGCGCCAGCACACCATTACTGAAGGTGAGCCGGTCCCCGCGGGTGCGCAGCTGCTTGGGCAGGTACCCGTCCCGGGCCAGTATCGATGCCAGCACCGGGAACGTCTTGAAGGCCGTGTTCGCTGCCAGTATGAGAACCACCGCCGTTGCCGCGATGATCACGTAAAAGAATGGTGATGCCGGACTGAAAATGGTCTCTGCGAGCTGGCTGATCGCCGGATGCTGGATGTAGGAACCGGGGACGGGCTCACCGTCGAGGCGCAACTGTTCGTCCGGATTCTCGACGACGTGCAGTTGCGTCGCCTGGGCCAGGAAGAGAATTCCTGCCAGCATGGCAGCGGAGATGGCCCCCAGCACCAACAGGGTGGTTGCCGCGTTCCTGCTCTTCGGCTGGCGGAAACTGGGTACGCCGCTGCTGATTGCTTCGACACCCGTCAGCGCCGCCGCCCCGGATGAGAACGCCCGCAGCACGAGCAGTGCTCCGGCCAGGCCCACCAGCCCGCTGTCGAATGCGGACTCGGGTATGATTTCGAATTCGGCGCTCGGTGCCTGCTCCAAGGTGCCCGTCACGGCTTGGATAAAGCCGACCAGGATCAACCCGAGAATCGACGCGATAAAGATGTAGCTGGGAAGGGCCAGCAGTTTGCCGGACTCTTTGATCCCGCGCAGGTTCGCCAATGCAAGCAGTACGACGCCGATGGCCGCCGCCCAGACCTGCCCGCCGTCGAGTGCCGGGATAGCCGTGACCAGGTACTGCGAAGCGGAGGATATAGACACCGCAACAGTCAGTACGTAATCCACGAGCAGGGCTGACGCCACCGTGATTCCCGCTGATGGGCCGAGATTGGTGCTGGCAATCTCGTAGTCACCGCCGCCGGAGGGATAAGCGTAGACGTTCTGCCGGTAAGAGGCGATCACCACCAGCAGCACGACCAGCACCGCGAGCCCGACCCACGGTGAGAAAGTCACAGCTGTGACGCCGGCCAGAGCGAGGGTCAGCAGGATCTCGTCCGGGGCGTAGGCCACCGAGGAGAGCGCATCCGAGGCGAAGACCGGCAGCGCGATCCGCTTGGGAAGCAGTCTGCGGGTCAACCGCTCATTGCCAAACGGCTTCCCCACCAGCACCCGTTTGACGGCGTCGAAAAATGTCAGCACAGCCCTAAACGCTAGCCCCTATGGTGCGTAATGTCATGGTTGCATGGCCGTGGGCTGCGTAACGATCCGGCGGGGTTGGGATTAGACTCTCAACGGACCGGGAAAGTCGGTGCATTCCACTATGTGGCGGCCCCGGGTGGAAAGCCGAGGATTGGAGTGGTTCAATGGCGCATTTTGTGATCATGGGCTGTGGACGCGTGGGCGCCAGCCTGGCCCATACATTGGACGATTCCGGGCATTCAGTGTCCATCATTGACCAGGATGAGAGGGCCTTCCGCCGGCTGCGCAGCTCCTTTTCCGGCAACCGCGTAACCGGGGTCGGCTTTGACCGGGATACGCTGCGCCACGCGGACATCGAACATGCTTACGCCTTCGCCGCCGTCTCCAGCGGTGACAATTCCAACATCCTGGCCACCCGGGTGGCACGCGAGACGTATCACGTCCCCCATGTGGTGGCGAGGATCTACGATTCCGGCCGTGCGGAGATATACCAGCGGCTGGGTATCCCCACCGTCGCAGCAGTGCGCTGGAGCGCCGATCAGGTGCTGCGCAGGATCCTGCCCGAGCAGAGCATCGCCGGTGACTTCCGCGAGTCCTCGGGGCGCTTGATCCTCGGCGAAGTCAATCTCGATGCAGGGTGGATCGGCCAACCCCTCACCGCCATCGAGCAAGCAACCGGAGCGCGGGTGGCCTACCTGACCAGATTCGGTGAAGGAACCCTTCCCCGTCCCGGCACCAGCTATCAACAGGGCGACATTGTGCACATGATGATGGAGGTCAAGACCAGCGACGAAATCAACCGCATCCTGTCGATGCCCCCGGTCAAGGAGTCAGAGTGAAAGTCGTTATTATCGGAGCCGGCAGTGTTGGTTCTTCGATTGCCCGCGAGCTCATTTCCCACCGGCACAATGTGATGCTGATCGATCAGAAGCCCGAGTTGGCCGCGCGCAGCGAACTCGGGGAGGTCGAATGGATGGTTGGAGATGCCTGCGAACTCTCAACGCTGCAGAACGCACGGCTTGAGGAGGCCGACGTCGTCGTCTCCGCCACCGGCGATGACAAGGTCAATCTTGTGGTCTCCCTGCTGGCCAAATCGGAATTCGGTGTGGGACGTACCGTTGGTCGGGTCAACAACCCGAAGAATGACTGGATGTTCGACGATTCGTGGGGCGTGGATGTAGCTGTCAATACGCCCCGATTGATGACCGCGCTGGTCGAGGAAGCGGTGGAGATCGGCGACCTGGTCCGGCTCCTGACCCTGCAGACCGGCGTTTCCAATCTGGTCGAATTCACCGTGCCGGCCGACGCCGCCCTGGTGGGGAAAACCGTGGCCGCCATCGAGTGGCCGCTGGACTCGGCCCTGGTGGCGATCCTTCGCGATGATGCCCCCATCAGCCCCAGCCCTGATGATGTGATTGAGGCGGGGGACGAATTATTCTTCATCACGACCATCGCCGCCGAAGACGAACTGCGCCAGCTGCTGGTGCCCCAGCGCTCAACCGAGGATCAGTAGACCCGGCGGTTCCTAGGAGGCATCCGGTCCATGGTGATGATCGAGCCGTTCCTGCGCCTCGACGATCTCCTTTGGCCGCGAAATCAGCCAGGCGACCCACAAGCCCAGGGCGTAGAGCGGGACACCCATGATCAGCCGGGTCGTGCCCAGTGCCACGAGTCCGGACTCACCCATCAGATACAGCGGTACCTGGACGATCAGGCGCAGTGCGAGCACGGTAATGATGATCAGCGTAGCCAAGTTGTAGACGCGGATCCGGCTGCGGTCCTGGCGCCAGTGCAGACCTTCGCCACGGATAAACCCGAATAACAGTCCTGCTATCGGCCACTTGACGGCCATCGAGATCAGCATCCCGACGATGTAGGCGCTGTTCGTGATGAAGCCGACGACGTAGAAGTCTTCGGCCTCACCGGTGCTGTTTGCCACCCAGGCGCAGATTCCGACGCCGATGAGCCCCGAGAATGCCTGGGTAACCGTGGTGCGCTGGATCAGGCGGAGGACTGTAAAAGCGGCCGCAGCGGCGAGGGAGGCGATGAGGGCTGTCTGCAGCTGCCTGGTTACTGTGAACAGGACCAGGAACACGAGCCCGGGAAGGATTCCCTCCACAAGTCCGCGGATTCCGCCGACGGACTTGAGCACGTCGATCTGACCGTCGTCGCGCCGTTCTATCCCCGACTGCGCGGCGTAGTTACCGGCGACGTCGGCAAAAGACTTCTCATCCCGCTGCGGGTCGCCGTTTTCCTCACCGGGCTTGCTCATGTTCGCTCCTGCCGGCAGTTGATTTCATACCGCGGGTTGTAAATAGTCGGGATTCCGTCCACCAGGGAGACCATTCCTTCAAATTCAAGGTCTGTTCCGGCGGAAATGCCGGCGATCTGGCGTTGGCCAATCCAGATCAGCCGGATGCGTTGGCCGGAGGGCTTGCGTCGGGATGACGGGCCAGGGGGAACTTCAGCCTGCGCGGCATCGGCATTCCCTGCCGCGGAATGCTCCAGCACAACGGCCGAAAATGACGGCGCCGCGGCAGCCGGTGGAACGGTAATCGAGTCGATCGTCCCCCGGTACTTGGCGCGTGATCTCTTAGCCAATGTGCGTTATTTCAGGACCGCGCTTGAACCGGTCGGCCGGCTCTGAAGCTTCAGCGGGCTTGTCGGCCGGAACGTTGCCCTTCGCATCCGAGACCGCATCCTTGGGCAGCCGCAGAGGCAGCAATTCCCGCGGGGGCAGCGGGCTCTCGCCGCGGATAACCACTACGGAGCGGAACAACCCTTCCAGGTCGGCGGCCTTCTCCCGGTCCAGGGCAGCGTCGCCGCCAAAGACGCCGCGCAGGAACCAGCGTGGACCGTCCACGCCGATGAAGCGTGCAACACGGAATCCCCGTTTGCCGTCGGCTGTCTGCGCCGGCAGCTTCGCGACGATTTCAGCGCCGAAGCGCCCGTCAATCTCTTCGATTGTGCCGCCCTGCGAACTTACTGATGTTCCAATCTGGCCGCGGATCTCATCCCACAGCCCCTCCGAACGTGGAGCGGCGAATGCCTGCAACTGCAGGCTGGAACCGTTCAAGTCCAGCGTGATGGCGACAACGCGTTTGGTGCGTTCTTCGACCTCCAGCCGCAGCTGCAGTCCTTCGCGCGGTGTGACAAGGATGGAACCGAGGTCGACGTAGCCGTCCTTGGATTCGATATCCTCCTCGTCGTAGGGACCGCGGGGTTGCTCGTCGACGGGATCGGTGCTGCTCTCCTCCACCTCCTCGTCAGGGGTGCCGGTCTCCTCCGCATCCCGTTGCTGATTGCCCTTCTTCAGGCGCCCAAAT
Source organism: Arthrobacter sp. H14 (assembly GCF_000520495.1). Lineage (GTDB taxonomy): Bacteria > Actinomycetota > Actinomycetes > Actinomycetales > Micrococcaceae > Arthrobacter_C. The sequence goes on along the minus strand of NZ_KI914621.1, from coordinate 11,319 downwards.
GCCATGATTGGGTTCCTCTCCTCTTCGAATGCACACTGGGTGATTGACCCACTGGAAATCCCTGTTCAGCGTGCAGCAGCATTGCCGAAACCGCCGGTGGAACCGAAGCCGCCGGCGCCCCGCAATGAGTCCGGCAACTCCTCCACCACCTGGAATCTTGCCTGCTCCACACGTTGAATCACCATTTGGGCAATTCTATCGCCGCGGCGCAGGCTGATGGGTTCGGCCCGGTCAGTATTGAGCAGAGTGACGGAAATTTCGCCACGATAGCCCGCGTCCACCGTCCCTGGCGCATTCACAATCGTGAGCCCGTGTTTGGTGGCGATCCCGGAGCGGGGATGGATCAGCGCCACATAGCCGACGGGCAGCGCCACGGCGACGCCGGTAGGCACAAGGACGCGCTCTCCGGGGCCAAGGTGGACATCCACCCTGGTGCGGAGATCGGCACCGGCATCGCCGGGATGTGCATAGGAAGGGATCTCCAGATCCGGATCGAGCTGCTTGAGCTCAATATTGACAAAGCTGTCCGCTGCCTGTGTTGGTTCCACGTCAAATTCTCCCGCTGTCGCCGCTGCGTCAGCTCATCACTCTAGCGTCTCCGGGCACCTCACGCGCGGGGCCGCCGTCGTCCCGGGCACCGCGAGGTGAAAAGGGGCGGCAAAAGTGAAAAGCTGAGGTCATGTCAGATTCGTCCTCCGCCCTTCCCCCGGCGCCAGCCAAGGCCGCACCGCTCTTCCAGGAAAAACTCTGGCCGGCCGTGTGGATCTGGATAGTGGTCCTGGGCCTCTCGGCAGCCGGGATCTTTATTTTCGCGCCGATCAGTATCACCGCCGGCGTTGTTGCGGCCATCATTCTTGCCATAACGATGACGGTCCTGCTGATACTGACCACACCCCGCATCGTTGTCACGGAACGGACGCTGCAGGTCGGCCGTGCCACCATTGACCGCCAGCATGTCGGGATGGTTGAGGCGTTCCGGGACAGCGAGGCCACGGAACAGCGTGGACCGCAACTGCACGGTCTGGCGTATCTGTGTATCCGCGGCTGGGTGGGCCCGGTGGTGCGGATTGAGATTACCGACGATTCAGACCCCACGCCATATTGGCTGGCCTCGACGCGGCACCCGGACCAGCTGTCGGCTGCCCTGCAGACTCCTGCGAAAGCGTGATGGTCAGGACTCGCAATCCTTGCAGAAATACAGCCCGTCCTTCTCCCTTGCGATCTGCGAGCGGTGACGGACCAGAAAGCATGACGCACAAGTAAATTCGTCGGCTTGGGCCGGCTGCACCCGGACCTGGAGTTCCTCCCCGGACAGGTCGGCGCCCGGCAACTCGAAACCCTCGGCGGCGTCCGTTTCATCTTCATCAACGGCGGAGGACTGTTTGTTGGTCCGGTGCGTCTTCAGTTCTTCAATCGAGTCTTCGCTGTCTTCATCTTCGCCCTTGCGCGGCGCGTCGTAGTCTGTAGCCATGATTGTCGTTCACGCTCCGGTCATTGCGGTTCCACGGTTGGCCGGCCCAAGCTGATCTGAACCCGGCTCGTCGTACATAACGTCTGCAGACCGGTTTTTGTGCCCTCGGCGCAGTAAGTGTCCCGCCACGCCTGGCGCGTTAGTAGGAAAACGCCACATTCGGTGGCAAAGTTTCGTTCAAGAGTATATGTCTGGCGGAGGGTAATTCATGCAGGATCTACGACTGGTGGGTGTCCATGATGGTGGTGAACATCTGCTCCTGAGCGGCACCGGCGGGGAAATCTACCGCCTGCGCATCGATGAAGCGCTCCGGGTTGCATCCTCCCGCGCGCCGCACCGCTCGGCCCGCCAAGTGCCTTCCAGGCCTGCTTCGACCGGGGGCAGCGAACCCGTTATCAATCTCTCTCCCAGGGATATTCAGGCCCGCATCCGCGCAGGTGCGACGGCGCAGGAGGTAGCCGGGGAATCCGGACTGGATCTGGCCCGGATCGAACGCTATGAAGGGCCTGTCCGCGCTGAACGCGACTATATGGCCCAGCAGGCACAAAAAGTGGAAGTAGCCACTGCCCTGCCACACCACGATGGATACCGCTCCGCATTCGGCGACAACGCGGCAACCCTGGGCGGGATGGTTTCACATCGCCTGACGGCCTACGGCTTCGAGTCAAACACTGTGGAATGGGATGCCTGGCGCCGTCCGGACGGATCCTGGAACGTGGTGGCCCGTTTTGATGCTGATTCAGAGGCAGCTGCCAGTGTCGGGGAGCAGCCGCCGGCTCAGTGGACCTTCAATCCTTTGCGGAAGACCGTACAGAACGGCAATCGTTGGGCCCAGGTCCTGAGTGAACTTGAGCCTATGGATGGGCCCTTGCCGGCCAGGCGCCTCTCGGCAGTGGCCGACCGGGTCTTTGATTTTGAAGCCGAAAAGGATGACGCCGACGACGACAAGCCGGCGGACAATCTCGATTCCGATAACCTGCTGGATGTCCTCAGATCACGCAGGGGCCAGCGCATAGGTTCGGACGAGGACGGCGATGATGCGCTCGCACTGATGCTCAGCAGCGGTGGAGTTCCAGCGGCCCATCCGCGCAACGAAGAGGCGCAGGCTGGCGCTGGCGATGACAGCGAATCCACATCGGACGATGGCGCGTTCCCTGGCCTCAGCCTTGCTCCGAACTACCGTGAAGATGAACAGGAACACCATCTCCACGATGGGGTCAGCACGGAGACGCGGGAAATCACCATATCGGCGTCACCGCGACAGCAGACGGAGTCGTCGGACAGCAGGTCTGTCCGTCCGGGCCGGGACAGGGATACAGCCAACGAGGACAGCTTCCAGGACGATCGGCAGCAGCCGACTCCCCGGGATCAACGGCACAAGACGTCCGACGCCGGTTCCCAGGCGCAGCGCTCCGGCGACAGCGAGCAGGACAGGAAGCAGATTAAGCCTAAACGATCCAGTGTGCCGAGCTGGGACGAGATCGTCTTCGGCACAAAGGGTGACTAGTACTTAGGTTCAAAGGGCAGCAACTGATCTGCCTCAGCCATGATGTTCGCGCGGTGGGTTGTGGTCCGACGCATGTAGTGCCGGCGGCAGAGCGTCTCATAGCCCACAGCGGGCGTCGTTTCCAATAGACTGTCCAGTCCTCCTCCGGACAATACTTCCTGGCGCGGATCGTCATCCGTTGTGGCCATGTCGTCATCGCCGACATTGCCGATCACCATCTGATCTCCCTCGACCACCATCACCCCATCGATGGTGCGGGCGTTGTGTGTGGCCCGTTTTCCGCACCAGCACAGTGCTTCCACCTGCAGGACCTGGACCCGGTCCGCCAGCTCTATGAGTCGCTGCGATCCCGGGAAGAGCTGCGTTTTAAAATCCGTCGTGATGCCAAAAGCAAAGACATCCACGTCCATTTCATCGACAAGGCCGGCCAGTTGTTCGACATGTTCAGGACTATAGAACTGGGCCTCATCACAGATGAGGTAGTCCACTCTTTCCCCACGGGTACGCCTGTCAACCACTTCAGCCCGGAAATCAGTACTCCCGGTAACCTCAACCGCCGCCGTCTGTAATCCCAGGCGGCTGGAGATAGCGGCCGTTCCAGCCCGGTCTTTACAGCTGAAAAGTACACCTCCGCGGTTGCGGGCGCGGTGATTATGGTCCATCTGCAGCGCGAGCGCCGACTTTCCGCAATCCATGGTTCCGGAAAAGAAAATCAGTTCAGCCACGTACAGCCTTCCGTGCTCCAGAACGTCCTTTGTTGGCCGGAACCTCAATATTCACCAGGGGTATCTCCCGTTCAGCACGGGTCAGGGAACCGTGCTGCCCCACTACCTCCAAGGCCGTGGGCCGGACCCGCCGGGTGTCGTAGAACGCCACCGGCTCCCGGGCCGCTATCAGTACGTCGCCGATCCGTCCGGCCACCTTCGGATCCACAGCTGCGCCGAAGTAACCTGACCGGATCGCCTCTTCGCGTGTCATCACCCACGCCTCGTGACCGTGGGCTTCCCGCCATGCGGCCAGCAAACGTTCGCGTTGCCCTTCGCCGCCATCGGGTTCAAGGTACAGATGCACCATGCGCGGTTCGCCGGCAGTATGCCGGACGCCGTCAATCAGGTGTGGATTTGCCGCATAGTCATAACGGCGGGATTCGGGCACATCGACCATCCCGTGGTCGGCGGTCAGCAGGAGCTGGGTCCCCGGCGGAAGCTGCGAACTGAGTCGGCGCATCGCCCCGTCCAGCTCCTCCAGTTCGTGTTCCCATTCGGACGATTGGAATCCGTACCGGTGTCCGGCACGGTCCAACTCATTGAAGTACAGATACATCAGCATGCGGGAATTATCTGCCATCGCGCCGGCGGCGGCCGCTGTTTTCGCGTGGGAGGATGTCGCGGGAATGAATGACCCGCCCCGCAGTGCCGCCCGTGTCATTGCGGACGATTCAAATTTCGGCAGGCTCACGGTGGCAACCGGAACCTCTGCTTCAATCCGCTCGAATATTGTGGGGTGTGGCTGCCAGCGTGCGGGATCGACGTTAGCATCCCAACCGCCGAGCATGTTGACGACCTTGTCCTGGTCCGGATCAAGCACGTCGAAGCCGACCATGCCATGCTCGCCGGGGGTTAAGCCGGTGCCCAGCGAAGCCAGCGACGTCGCCGTCGTCGAGGGGAAAGCAGATGACAGTGTTGGGGCACCGTCCATGGAGCGGCGCAAAAACGGCGCGTGGCCTCCGCGGTCCTTGAGTTGGGCCTTGCCGAGTCCGTCAACCAGCACCACGCAAATCCGGTCGGCCGATGGCAGCTGCAGATGATTCGTGTATCCCGGCAGGCCGAGCGCGGAGGCCGAGCTAACGAAGACTTCCGCTATCGAATTCCGCCCGTAGCCTGGCGCGGCGGGCAGGACTTGTTCACGGGTATGGCTCATTCTCTACCGCTGATGATGGCCGCGGGAGGTGCGGCCGCCCAAGTTGGTCAGCCGGGTGCGGGACTGATCCAGCGGCGCCTGTTCCTGCCGTACCGCCGGAGCCTGGCTGGTATTCGCCCGGCGCAGCGCCCGGGCAAACGACTTGGCGTTCTTCACGGCGTCAGCTCCATCGGCTTCCTCGCTGACGCGCAGGACGATGTCCTCCTGTGCGATGGTGCCGGTGTAACCATGATCGGCGTCGCACTGCGGATCTCCGCAGCTGGCCGGTCCCATGTCGATGCGTTGCCCACCCGACCAGGCAATAGCCAGCGTCAGTTCCCGCGCCTCGTCGGATGGTTCATAATTCTGAGGCTGTGCGTAGAGGTAACTGAGCACCACAGAACGGATCTGGGTGACAGGAACGGATTCGGTTGATATCTGCGCCACAACCTGATCCCCCGCTTCGTCGAGCTGCTGATCGTCGACGTGGGTGATGACCATCATGTCCTCGGTCAGCACCAGAACGGTGATATGCCGGTGAACCTCGGTGCGGTCAAAATGGGTTTCCAAATGAACCAGGTGTGACAGCGGTTCCCGGCCGTCAAGGGCATCGTGGACGACGTCGGCCACCATGCGTGGATAGAATCCGGCGCGCTGCAGCGAGCCGTCCAGTCGCTGCGCTTCGTCCGGCTGGGTTCCAGGTGAAGGATTCATTATTTCAGTTTCCCAGAAAGACTAGGCAGGTCATAACGGGACGGGACTTATCCACAAGCGGATGCGGCTGCTTGGTCTTTGCGGCTTCCCCTAACCCCGCATGGCACGCCGGGCGCTGTCGGTGCGTTGGGCGGGGTTGCCAATGCGCAGGTCCGCGTTCAGAATATTGAGTCCGGTGTCCGAGACGAGCACCGGATTGAACTCCATCAACGCCAGTTCGGGATGCTCGTCCTTCAGCACCGACAGCCGGGCAACCAGGTCCTCGAGGGCTTCGATCCGCACCGGTGGGAGCCCCTGGTAGCCAAAGAGTTTCCGGGCGGCCCGGGGCGCACGAACCAGGTCAGCAACGTCGACATTGGTCAACGGCGGAATGCGGTGTGACCAGTCGTCGAGCAGATTGACAGCATCACCGGCCAGGCCGAAGGAAACGACCGGACCGAGCAGGGGGTCTTCAATAGCGCGCAGACTGCAGGCTTGGCCGGTTCTGGCCATGGTCTGAACTTCCAGCCCGAATGTGCCATATGGTTCGAGGATCTTCCGCATCTGGTCTATATTGCTGCGCAGCGATTCCGGTCCGGTGATGTTCAACCGTACACCGCCCAGATCGAGGCGATGCCGGAGGTGTTCATCCATGGTCTTGATGGCGACGGGCCAGCCCAGCTGGTCAGCTGCAGCGATGGCCTCCTCCGTCGTCTGGAAGGGTGCGGAGGGCAGAATTGGAATGCCGTAGTGGCTCAACAATTCCGCGGCTTCCTCCTGGCTGAGCCGGTACAGACCGCTGCCGGAGACATTTTGTTGCAGGCGGTCCACGTGCGCCGCCGCGGCATCGGTATCGATACCATCCGGTTCCACGAACTCGCCGTGGTCCCGTTGGACCCATTGGGCGTATTGAACGACCGCGGCGAGCGCGGCAACAGCCTTGCCGGGAGTCGAGTAGCACGGCAGACCTTGCTGGCGTGCCTGGGACGGGTTGGATGCGGAAGTGGCCGAAGGCAGCGCCTGGGACGGTTCCGAAAGCGCCGCAGACGGTTCGGGCTGCACCTCCGCCGGCGATTGGGCGCCCGGAATTTCAAGAAGCCCCTCTGCCCGGACTGACGGATCCAGTATCCCGCTGAAGGCTGCCACTACCGGCTTGCCGGCCTGCACGGAACATTCGTGCAGGACGGCTGCAATATTTTCCACACTGACGCCGCGGGCGGGCAACAGTGCGACGACGGCGGCGTCCACCTTGGGCAGTTGCAGTACCTCAAGCAGTCGGCGCCGCAGAAGGGGCAGGGCCGCCGACATTCCAGTATCCAGATCAAGATCGGCGGCCAGCTGCGATACGGCAAGGTCGTGGGATTCTGCGCCGTCGACCGTCACCTTTCCGAGTGCGAGCGAATTGCTGACAACGGCTATCGAAGGACCTGCCGGCAGCGGCTGGCTCACCACGATCTGGGCGATATCGGACAGTTCTTCGCTCGTAGTGACCCTGATCACCCCGGCCTGGCGCAGCATTGCATCCAAGGCCCCGTGAGGAGCCTGCGTGGTGCGGACCAGATGCCCGGGAGGCAGTTGAAGCCCCATCACATCGGATTTGGCGACGATCACGGGCTTACGCCGGGACAGCCGGCGGGCAATGCGGGAAAACTTACGGGGATTGCCGATCGACTCGAGATAGAGCCCTGCCGCACGAGTATCCGGATCGTCCTCCCAATGCTGCATCAGGTCGTTGCCGGAGACATCCGCCCTGTTGCCTGCCGACAAGAACGAGGACACTCCAATTCCGCGCCGGCTCGCGGCGGCATACAGCAGGACACCAACCGCGGCAGACTGGCTGAACAATCCGAAACCGCCACGCTGCGGCAACTGTGGAGCCATCGAAGCATTCAGCGATACCTCCGGAAGTGTGTTGATCATTCCCAGAGAGGCAGGTCCGATGACACGCATTCCGTTGGCTCTGGCTCCCCGGACCAAAGCCCGCTGGCGCTCGCTGCCGTGCTCGCCGTCGTCGGCAAATCCCGCGGTGACCACGAGGACACCGCGGACACCGGCAGCTGCGCATTCGGAAACCACCGTGGGTACTTCTTCATAGGGAACGGCGATGACGGCCAGCTCCACCGGGTCTTTGATCTCCGACACCTTGGCGTGGGATACCATCCCGCCGATCTCGAAGGATTCGGGATTGACCGCGTAAACCGGTCCGGTGAAGCCGCCTTCGATAATGTGCTCGAGCAATTGGTGGCCCACTGATCCTGCACTGCGGCCGGCACCTATGACCGCAACCGAGGAGGGGGACAGCAGCTCGGCAATGCTTCTGGCCTCCGCCCGGTGCTCGCGTGACTCCATGACCGCCCTGGACCGCGATGTGGGATCGATGTTAAAGCTCAGTGCCACCACTCCGTCGTCGAAATGCCGTTCGACTTCATACCCCGCATCCGAAAAGACATCGAGCATCCTGCGGTTCGTGGGCAGGACTTCGGCAGAAAACTTCCGGATGCCGTTCTCCCGGGCAGCGGCTGTGAGGTGCTCGAGCAGGATTGAGCCAAGCCCGCGGCCCTGATGGTGGTCGGAAATGTTGAACGCCACCTCCGCCACGGCCGGATCATCCAAGCGGTCATAGCGGCCGATGCCGATGATTTCGGCCCCACGGACTATTGCGAACGCCACCCGGTCCCTGTAGTCCATTTCGGTAAACCGCTTCAGCTCCTTGCTGCTGAGTTTGGACTTGTAGGTGAAGAAGCGCATATAAATAGAGTTCTGTGACTGGGCCGTGTGGAAAGCCTGAACTGCAGCGGCATCCGCCTGGCCGATGGGCCGCAAATGCGCGGTTCCGCCGTCGCGCAACACGACGTCGGCTTCCCAATATTCGGGGTAATGTCCCTGTTCCGCCATAGACTCAGCTTAGCGATTATTGTCCTTTACACCTTGAAGCGAGGATTTACTTCTCTATGGCCCGGCGCCGAGCGACTGCACCGCCCCAGGATTTCACGGAAAACATCGTCGATATCGACGTCACCTCCGAGATGGAGGGCTCGTTCCTCGAGTACGCATATTCCGTCATATATTCACGCGCTCTTCCGGATGCCCGTGACGGTCTCAAGCCGGTGCACCGGCGGATTCTGTACATGATGACGGATATGGGCCTGCGTCCGGACCGCGGGCATGTGAAGTCGGCCAGGGTCGTCGGGGAAGTGATGGGGAAGCTCCACCCCCACGGCGACGCCGCCATCTACGACGCGATGGTGCGGATGGCCCAGCCCTTCTCGATGCGGCTGCCGTTGATTGACGGACACGGAAACTTTGGCTCCCTCGATGACGGCCCGGCTGCGCCCCGCTATACCGAGGCACGTCTCACTGCCGCTGCTCTGGCGCTGACAGACCATTTGGGCGAAGACGTCGTCGACTTTGTCCCGAACTACGACAACCAGCTCACCCAGCCGGAGGTCCTGCCAGCGGCCTATCCGAACCTGCTGGTCAACGGCTCCTCCGGTATCGCCGTCGGCATGGCCACCAATATGGCTCCACACAATCTCGGGGAAGTCATCGCCGCCGCCAGGCACCTGATTGCCAACCCCGACGCCACCCTGGACGACCTGATGGAATTCGTGCCGGGTCCGGATCTTCCCGGCGGCGGCAAGATCGTTGGACTGAGCGGTATCCGCGACGCCTATGCTTCCGGGCGCGGATCCTTCAAGATGCGCGCCAAGGTGGAGGTTGAGCAGCTCAATGCCCGCCGGACAGGTTTGGTGGTCACGGAGCTGCCCTACGCCGTCGGGCCGGAAAAAGTGATCGAGAAGATCAAGGACGCCGTCACCTCCAAAAAACTTCAGGGAATTTCCGACGTCGTCGACCTGACGGACCGCACGCACGGGCTGCGGCTGGTGATTGAGCTGAAGAACGGTTTCAACCCGACCGCGGTGTTGCAGCAGCTGTACCGGTATTCGCCAATGGAAGACTCCTTCGGCATCAACAACGTCAGCCTCGTTGACGGGCAGCCGCGCACCCTGGGGCTGGTTGAACTGCTGCAGGTGTACGTTGACCACCGGATCAGTGTTGTCCGCCGGCGCACCGCCTTCCGGCTGGCGAAGAAGAAGGACCGCCTGCACCTGGTCGAGGGTCTGCTGATCGCCATTGTCGATATCGATGAAGTTATCCAGATCATCCGCTCCTCCGATGAGGTGGCCGCAGCACGGGAACGGCTGATGGCGATCTATGACCTGACGGAGATCCAGGCGAACCACATTCTTGAACTCCGTCTGCGGCAGCTGACGAAATACTCGCGGATCGAACTTGAGAAGGAGCAGGACGAGCTGCGGCGCGATATCGAGGCGCTGGAGACGATCCTCAACTCCGAGGAATTGCTGAGGGACCTGGTCTCCAACGAACTCGGAGAAGTAGCCGATAAGTATGCCACGGAGCGCCGGACCATCCTGCTGGAGGCGGAGGCCGCAGCACCGGCCACGGCGTCGGCACCGGCGATCGGAAGCAAGAGCGCCAAGCCCGTTATGGCACTGGAAATCGCAGACGATCCCTGCTGGGTCGTCCTGTCCACTTCCGGGCAGCTGGCCCGGACCTCGGACCGGAATCCATTGGCGGAATCGGGACCCCGGACGAAGCACGACGTCTTTAAAGCGTTGATAGGCACTACGGCCCGGGCTGAAATTGCCGCAGTCACGTCCCTGGGCCGGATGGTGCGCGTTCAGGTGATGGATATGCCGGTGCTGCCGGCAACATCCGGACTCCCGAATCTCACCGGCGGCGTGCCCTCCAACGAATTCATCACTCTGCTCAAGGGCGAATCCCTGGTCTCGCTGGTGCCGTTGGACCAGGTCATTGCCTTGGGCACGGAGCAGGGCGTGGTCAAACGGGCCATCCCTGAATATCCGCTCAATCGTGACGACTGGGACATCATTGCGCTCAAGCCGAAAGACAGGATTGTGGGCGCGGCAGCCGTGGGGGAAAACGACCAGCTCGTGTTCATTACGGCACAGGCCCAGTTACTCACTTTCGCCGCCAGTCTGGTCCGGCCGCAGGGCCGCACCGCGGGCGGTATGGCCGGGGTCAAGGTCGCCGCTGAAGATTCGGTGCTCTTCTTTGGCGTGGTCAAGGCAGACGACCCTTCCGCCGTCGTCGTCACCATTGCCAATGCCTCATCCGTGCTGCCCGGCATGTCAGCCGGCTCGGCGAAGGTCACGGAGTTTTCCGAATTCCCGGCAAAGGGACGGGCCACTGCGGGAGTCCGCGCTCACCGTTTCCTCAAGGGCGAAGACGCGCTGACCGTCGCCTGGGCCGGACATGGCCCGGCGAAGGCTTCCTCCTCGAACGGTGTTTCCAGGGCGTTGCCGAACGAATATGGCCGCCGGGATGGCTCGGGTGTTCCGCTGTCACAAACTGTCGAACTGTTGGGTCCGTCGCAAAGCTGGCCCATCGCAACGGAGGCAGCGCCTGCCGGCGAGTAGGAGCTAGTGTGTTGCGCCGTTAGTTCGTTGCTAGTTGTTGGTAGGCTGGAGTATGGCGCAACGAGGACCGGCATTGGCCGAAGTGAGACTCTCCGATACGGAACGTGACCAGTTGGTGCGGTGGGTTCGTAGGCGTAAGTCCGCGCAGGATCTGGCGCTACGTTCCAGAGTCGTGCTGGAGTGCGCGACGGGGGTGTCGAATTCGGAGGTGAGCAGGCGGTTGCAGTTGTCGCTGCCCACGGTTCGGAAATGGCGTTCCCGGTTCCTGGAGCGACGTCTGGACGGTC